>CAIJXV010000031.1 GCA_903824675.1 uncultured bacterium | reverse complement strand
TTTCCAGGTCCAAGAATTCCGATTCGATGAAGCTGTGAAAGCTTTCGACATCGGCATGGGCATTGGGGGTGGCCGGGGGAATGAAGCGATGGGATGCGCCCGTGGAGCGAATGATCGCCGGGAAGCCCGAGAGGCGTTCGGATTTTTCCTGGCCGCCAAATTCAGCGCCGTTATCGGTCGACACGGTGAGGCGATCCAAGGGGAAGCCCTGATCGCGGAGGTGAAGCAAGACCCGCTTGACCGAGAGCGCTGCATAGGTGGCGGAGAGCTCATTCGCATAATCGACGAACACCGCACCACTTTTGACGTCTCGCAGAGTGTATTCATGACGCGGGAGCTTGTGGGTGGTCATAGCGGTCCAATAGTGAGGGATATCAAACAGCGGCTTGGTATCCGCTTGCAGGCGTTGACCACAGGCATATTGGGCTTTTATGGCCCGCAAATCGTTTTTTCGCAGGCGCTTCCGGCGCCGGGGCTGGGCTAAGCCATGGGCCCGAAGAATGCGTGCGATGGCGCCATAGGACGGTTTAAGCTGGCATAAATCCTTGAGGCGTCGCGGCCCAAAACAAGGGGTTCGGCGCCGGCAAGAAATCACCGGTTTTTCTATCGCCTCCGGGGTTTTGTGCGGACAATGGTGGGGAGCACTAGACTGGACTTTTAAAGCGGATCGGCCACCCGCCTGGAAGCGACGCAACCAGGTCCGCACCGTGTTACGGGAACACTGCAGGGCGCGGGTGGTGGCCCGAATGCCATGCCGTTGGGCATGCAGAACCATGGCCAGGCGCGTCGAATAAGTATGGTCAGAAGAACGGATCATGTCGTAGTATGGAATCGGAACCAAGGTGTAACTCCCTTCTGGTGGTTATTAAGCAACTCCATTCCAGCAGGTTTTGCCCTTGGTTCCATCTTTTTTTTGCCGAGTTGAATTCGGAGTTTCTCGCGTAATATTTTCATCCCGCAGCTCCCCATGCATCTGAGTCGCGAAATTTTCCCCCGGCCGGGTGGGTCAGGAGGTACCTGCACTTGCCCTGAAAACAGCAAAAATGGGCTTGCGGCGCTGAGTCACAGGATTATAATGCGACCTGTAAGGACGGAGTACAGGCGGTGATCTAACCCCCGGGGGTGGCTGTGGACACGGTGACAGGTCCTGCGAATAGCAAGCTGCCATGGCGGTTCTTATTTGATTCGATCAATGACGCCATTTTTTTGCATTCCCTGACTCCCGAGGGGTTGCCCGGGCTTTTTCAAGAAGTGAATGAAGTCGCCTGCCGACGATGGGGGTATACCCGGGAAGAACTTTTGCGGATGACTCCGGCCGAGATTGAAGTGCCGGACAAGAAACAGGAATTACCGGCCATTCTGCGGCGTCTGGAAAAGGATGGGCAGGTGGTCTACGAGATGGTTCACCGCGCCCGGGATGGACGCCGGATCCCGGTTGAAATCAGCGCCCATCGTGTCGAGGTGGAGGGCCAGCCGCTGGTCTTGTCGATTGCGCGGGACCTGACTGAGCGCCGCCGTTCCGAGATGGAATTACGGCGGATTCAAGCGGCGATCGATGACGTATCCGAAGCGATTTTAATGACCGATTTAAAGGGGCGGCCGCTATATCTAAACCTGGCGTTTGCCTCGTTATCGGGGCACATCCGGGAAACCCTCCCGCCGACCGGCGTGGCGCCCTTGTTCGTTGATCCGACTCTTTTCAAGACGATTGTCGACCGGATCTGTGAAGGATTCCCCTGGCATGGGGAGAGTGAATTGCGGACGTTGTCCGGAGAAGTACGGCCGGTGCAGATGGGGGTGACGGCCATTGAAGATGATCGCTTGCGACGGGTGGGGTTGTCGTTCGTGTTGCGTGATTTGACGGAGCGGCGGCGGATTGAACGGGAACGGGAGGCGCTCCAGGCGCAACTGCTCCAGGCCCAGAAGATGGAATCGATCGGACGTCTGTCGGCGGGGGTGGCGCACGAGATTAATTCGCCCATCCAGTATGTCGGGGACAACACCCGGTTTTTGAAGGATGCCTTTGCGGATTTGATGGGGATGTTAAAAACGCTGGAGGCGGTGAGCGAGCAGGTGGAGAAGGGGTTGACGGCGGCCGACTGCACGGCGGCGGTCAAAAAAGCCATAGCGGATTGCGATTGGTATTATCTATCGCGGGAAATTCCCAAGGCCATTGAGCAATCGCTGGAAGGGATTCAGCGGGTTTCGCAGATCGTGCTGGCGATGAAGGAATTTTCGCACCCGGATTCGGTGGGTCGGGTTCCGAGCGATCTCAACCGGGGCGTGGAAAGTACGATTGCGGTGGCGCGCAACGAATGGCGCTACGTGGCGGAGGTGGAGACCGACCTGGATGCCCATTTGCCGCTGGTGACCTGTGCGCCCGGGGAAATCAACCAGGTATTATTGAACCTGATCGTGAATGCGGCTCATGCGGTCGCGCTGGCGCGTGAGTCCGGTCAACTGGTTGGAAAAGGCCGGATCCGGGTCATTACCCGGCGGATGAATGACGAGGTGGAGATCCAGGTGATCGACAATGGGACGGGTATTTCAGAAGCCATCCGATCGCGGATTTTTGAACCTTTTTTCACCACGAAAAAGACAGGGCAGGGAACGGGGCAGGGTCTGGCCCTTTCGTACAATATCGTTAAAAAGCACGGCGGCTCCCTGACGGTGGAAAGCCGGGAGGGCGAGGGAACCACCTTTTTCGTGCGACTGCCACTCCAAGGGGGTGGGGTATGACCCGGCTCAGGGATCCGGTTCGAGTCTTATTTGTGGATGATGAAGCGCATGTCTTAAAAGGCTTGGAACGTGTTTTGCACCGTCAGAATAAGGGGTGGTCGATGGTGTTCGCGACCGGGGGAGAGGAGGCGTTGTCCCGGCTGGCGGAAGGGCCGACGGATGTGATTGTGTCGGATATGCAGATGCCGGGGATCGATGGGGCGGCCCTGATGCAGGAAGTCCGCCGACGGCATCCGGAAGTGGTCCGTCTGATTCTGACGGGGCATTCCGATCCGGGAATGATTTTGCGCGCCGTGAGGACGACGCATCAATTTTTGGTCAAGCCCTGCCTGCCCGAGGAATTGATTGAGACGGTGGAGCGCACCCTGGAACCTCGTCGACGGCTGGGACGCGACGATGAGTGTCGTCGGATTGGCCGGATTGAACGTCTGCCGAGCCCATCCGGGCGCATGGAACAACTCCGGGCGGCCTTGGACCGTCCGTCGATTTCATCCGACGAATTGGGGCAAATCATGGGAGCGGATCCGGCGATGACCGTGCGCGTGGTCCAATTGAGTAATTCGGTTTACGGGCACGGACGGACCCTCGTAACGGATCCGGCTGATGCCGTTGCCCGTGTGGGTGTGGATCGACTCCGATCCCTGGGTGAAATGCCGATATTTTGCGAAGGGGTTCCAGACTCGCCGGAGTTGGAGGCTTGGGCGCGGCATAGTCTGATGACCGCCCGGTGTGCCCGGGGGATTGCAGAACGGGCGGAGTTGGACCGGTCGACGACCGGATTAGTCTACCTGGCCGGACTGCTTCATGATCTGGGCGATCTGATGGGCGCCGATGGTTTGCCCGCCGGGGGGACGCAGGATGGGCGGGGAGGGCTCGGCGTTTTGGCGGGCGATTATTTTTTAGCCTTGTGGGGATTTCCAAAGGAATTGCGGGGTGTCATTCGGGGCATCCATGAACCCGTGACCGATTCTCGCGAAAATGCGACCTTAAGCGCCGTGCAGGGCGGACATGAACTGGCCGGGCAGATGCCGCAGGCCTGCGGTGAAGGATTGTATTTACCGCTGAATCAAAGGCTGGAAATAACCGGGGCTTTTGCCGGATCCTCTATAGGGAACGAATGGGTTCGACGATGCCAGGAGCTTTGGACTCGTGGAATGCGGTCCAGCGAGGGGGAGGAATATACGAATGAGCGAAATGCCTGAACCGACGGTTTTGATCGTGGATGACGACCTGATCTGTCGGGATAATATGGCCCGACTTTTTCATGTTTTACGACGGGATTGTCCCTGCCGTGTTCTGCAGGCGAATGACGGTGAACAGGCGATGAAAATTCTGGAAACACATCCGGTGGACTGCGTATTTCTCGATTACCTGATGAGCGGCGGGACCGGATTGGAATGGTTGCCGAAGATTGTGGCGAAATGGCCCGATATGCCGGTGATTTTGGTGACCGGAATGGGCAGTGAGCAGATCGCGGTGGATGCGATGAAACAGGGGGCGCTGGATTACCTGGTCAAGGGGCAGTTATCCCGGGAAACCCTGCACCGGGCTTTTTTAAACGCCCAAAAGACCCGGGAGCTGAAGAACATCCTCGCCCAGCAGAGCGAAAAGCTTTTACAGGCGGAGCGCCAACGGGTCATGATGGAAAGTTTCGGGGCGGTCTGCCACCATTTCAGTCAGCCGCTGACGGTGCTGGGGATTTTCCTGCGGATCGTCGAGAAGCAACTGGAGACGGAGAATCGGCCGGATGAACTGAAAGCGATGTTGGCGGAGTGTGATCAGGCGCTGAAAAAGTTGAATTTGATGGTCCAGCATCTGCAGGAGATCCACGAATATCAAGCGGAGGTGTATCTCCAATCGGAACCGGGCAAAACGGAAGTGAATATCGTCCGGATTCCGGGCGAGGAATCGGGCTAAATCTTGAGGATCCGGTCCTTGCTGGGATCGTGGGTGGTGTCGGATGTTAAATAGGGTTCTGTTTTGTAGACCGAGATGCCTTGGAGTTTGTGGAGGATTTCCATGATCTCGTGGGATGAGTGAGCACAGGCCTCGACCATTTCGCGCAGGTCGGGGGAGAGGTCTTGATTTTTCATGATCTGGAGTGAGGTGACCAGAACGGTGGTCGGTTGGCCGAGGTGATGGCAGGCGGCGCCGAGGCTTTCGAGGAGGACGCGCTGGCGTTCCGTTTCCAGAAGAATCTGCATGTGATTTTCGAGGGTGTGAATCCGTTCTTCCGTTTGCAGGATAATCCGGTTCATGTTTTGTTCAATGGCGAAGAGATCGCTTTCCCCTTTTTCGATATTGATCTGGCGGGGGATCTCGCCTTTGGCCAGGGCATCGAGATACCGGCGTAAGCGGATGATGTTGATGGGGTATTTAACCAGGAGTCGCCAACCCAAAAAGGCCAGGACAAAGGCCCAGAGGGCGATCAGGTTCAGCGCATCGGTCGGCAGGGAGTTATTGGGAATGACCTCGACGATCAGAAAGACGAGGAGCGCGAGGGGAATCAGCGACATGAGGACGATGGCAACGGCAAACTGGTTGCGGACGCCGCGGGAGACGAGCGACATCGATCGGCTCCATTGTTTGAAATCCATAGCCGGTCCTTCCATTGGGTTCGCGGTCGGTTATTTCAAGCTTTTCAAAGCGGCGAAGAGGGGTTGAGAAAACCCCGGGGCCAGTTGTTGCCCTGAAAAACCGTATTCATAGGCGCTTTCCACCTCGTACCCGCCCTCGACGAGGTTGGATTCGACCGGCAAATAAAGGCCCTGCCCATTGCTGTACCCGAGGGGAATGGCGACCCCGGCGGATCGGAACGTCTTCTCAATGGCCCAACCCCAGGCGGCAACCGGTTCGCCTTCCAGCGCGACGAACCGGAGCGATTTCGACAGGCGGATGGACTGGATCAAGATGGGGGCAACCGGGGAGAGAGTGCCATAGGCGGCGAGCAATTCCAATTGGCGGGTCACCCAGAGGCGTCGCAGATCATGCAGGGGTTCCGGCGACGATCGGAGCCGTTCGAGTTCTGCCTGGGTGGGGATGGATGTCAGGGGAAGGGTGGCCTCCCGGATCTCGGATTGAATGAGGGGATCCGGGATGGGTTTCAATTGGGGGAGGATCTTGAGAACCGCATCGGCGACGATTTCCCCGGCCTGGCGGATATCCTCCCAAGTACCTGATCGCCATGAGCTTCGACCAGTGTCGTCGGTGGGGCCATTGGCCACCACGCAGGGTTTGGTGTCGCCCCCGACCCCCTGGAGGAAAACGGAGACCGGTCGGCCGATGGCGCGATCGATCGTGTCCCGGGCGACCCCGGGATAATCGGCGGAGATCTGGACCCCGCCGGTGGTGGACGGGTGGCAGGCCACGGTGAAGATCAAGGCGATCGGCGAATTCGTCAGGGGATCGTCAAACGCCACAACGGGTAGCGCATTGTAAATGGGAATGGCGGGGGCCGGTCGCCATTCGACCTTGCCTTCGGTCGTAATGAAGCGGCGACTGACCGGCAGGATGGAGCGGGTTTTGCCGAAACGGAGGCGGGCTGGCCGGGCGGTATCCCGGGCCGCGAGGGCGGCCTGAATCGTGGCGGAGACGAGGTCGTCGAGATAGACCCGATTTTTGAGCGGCTCATAATTGGCATAGGCCCAGGTTCCGGTAACCGGCCCGATATGGGTATGGGAGCAATTGATCAGGATTTGGCGGGGGGTCAGATCCAGTGCCCGGCCGACGGCACCCTTGATGCGATCGGCCTCGGCACGGTCAAAAAAGAGCACATCGTAGGCCAGGATGAGGACCGGTTCTTTTTTGACGGCGATCCAAACCGCACGGACCTGGAGGGGATCATGAATGGCTTCACAGCCCGGGCCGCGGTCGCGGCCGCCGAATCCAAAAAGGTGGGTACCCAGGGGAGGGGTGATATCGGCAAGGGCGAACCCGACGGTCCAAGGCGCAGACCGCGGAGCGGGTTTTGATTTTGCGGGCATGAGAGAGAATCCGGGGTTAGAGGTGGTAAAGGCGGCAGGCGTTATCGTGCAAAATCAAGCGGCGCTCCCGGGGAGAAAGATCGGCGTCGAGATACAGGCCGACCTGGGAGGCGACACTGAGAAGGGTTTGATCGGTGCCAAAAAGAATGCGTTCCGGGCCGAGGATATCGAGGCATTCGCGCAGGTGATGATGACTGGGGCGGCTGAGGCAAAATTCAACATGGATGTTGGGGGTGTCGGCGACGATGCGGGCCCAGTCGGGATCAAAGCCATGCGCGTGAATGAAGGCGAGGTGGGGGTGGGCCCGGGCCAGGTCGCGCTCGGCCAGGGCATCACCCCCGCCGGCGGGGAGGAAGAGGATGGGCTTGCCCCGGCGGGCGATGGCTTCGATCAGTTTTTTGACCTGGGGTCCGGCGGTTGGCGCCGGGATATGAGAGAGTTCGATCTCAACGCCGACGAAATTCGGTTGGGCGAAATAGCGGTCCATTTCGTCGCAGGAAAGCTCGAGCTGATGAGGGTTGAGTTCGACACAGCCCTTGAGCTCAGGATGCCCTTCGATGGCGGCGGCGATCGCACGATTTCCGGCGGCGATATCATATCGCATGCTTTCGTAGGCGGAGACAATGCCGGTACGAATATTGAATTGTTTCATCCGGCGCAGCATGCCGTCGGGGGTATAATCCTCGTAAGGGGGGCGTTGCCAGTACCCGAGATGGGAATGGACGTCGATGGCGGGCTCGTCAAATCGCGCCGGTTGATCGTTCGTCAGCGTGGGCCGCCCGGTCCAGAGGGTGGGATCGAGATGAAAGAGGCGCGCCGCATTGCCGCCGAGAATCGCGGCTTTATCGGCGGTGGGAAGGCGGGCATCGAGAATCTGGTTGAGGGCCTTTTGCATGGGCCGGAGAGGGGCGCTGGACCCATAGAGGACGCGAGCGGGTCCCACTTCCCCGACGACCGTATCAAGGGCGTCGGTAGTGGCCAGACTGTTGGTTTCGATATAGGTATGGGGGAACTCGCGCAAAGTGGAGAGGACTTCGAACATATTGGCGTAGAAGGTGTCGACGAAAATAACCGGCACTCCGAGATCCGCAGTTACGGCGGCGATTTGGGAAGGGATTTCCCAACCGGTATAGGAATCGATGGAGGAGAACATCAGGACGGAAGGAGATCCGCTGATGAGCTTGAGCTGGCGGCGGAAGAGGGTGGATTGAACCGACCAATTTTGCGAGCCGGGAAAAAAACGGAAGGCGTGGATGCCGGCGTCGCGGCAGAATTCGAATTCGGCTTCAAAGCCGGGGGCGTCGCGGGGGTTGAGGACGGCGATGGGCTGGACCCAAGGGGTTTCCTGGCGGACGGCGAGCACCTCGCGATTGGCGGTGCGGCTGTCATAATCGAGTCCGCGCTGGCTGAAGGCGAATGTGACGGCCACCGAGTGGCGGGTGAGGTTTTCGCGCAGGGCGTCAGGGGTGTAACGGGGATCTGACGCAACCCGTTTTCCCCAAAAAGAGTGACAATCAATGACGAACATGGCCGGATTGAATGACATTTTGAGGTAAAGCTCAAGACCTATCTTTCCGGGGATGTTCCTTGTCCGGCTGGAATTCCTCAAACCCTGTAAACTCCGTTGACCCGTGCCTGTTTCCGGGCTTACAATGGACGCCCATTCACATCCGAGCACTTGAGGTAAAATCTATGCGAACCATAACGGGACATCTTCCGTCAGGTCAGACGAATCCGGCACCGCAAATCGAATGCTGGCTCCCCCAGGGCGGGGCACCGGCCATCGGGTTGATCATTTTTCCCGGGGGCGGGTATGGCATGTTGGCGGAGCATGAGGGACGTGGATACGCTGAACATTTCGTCCAGCAAGGCGTGGCTTGTTTTGTGGTCAAATACCGTTTGGGAACCCAAGGCTTCCGGCATCCCGCCATGCTGGAAGATGCGTTGGCTGCGGTGCATACGGTCCGGAGCGCCGCTGCGGAGTTGGGAGTTGATCCGCACAAGATCGGAGTGATGGGGTCTTCGGCCGGGGGGCATTTGACGGCGCATACGGTGACGGCTTGGGATCAATACGCCGGTTCCGTTGGACTCCGTCCCGATTTTGGCATTCTGTGTTATCCGGTCATCACGGCCCAAGGAGAGTTTAGCCACCAGGGGTCATTCCAGAATTTGCTGGGGGCGGATTTGACGCCCGCCCGGCTGGCGGCGGTGTCCCCGGAATTATTAGTCAAGGCGGATACGTCGCCTTGTTTCATCTGGCATACGATGGAGGACGACGGCGTTCTGGTTGAAAACAGCCTGATGTTTGCATCGGCCTTGCGACGGGCAAAGGTCCCGTTCGAATTACATGTATATACCCGGGGTCGGCATGGACTGGGTTTGAATACCCCTTTTTCCTGGGCGACCGACAGCCTGCGGTGGATGGGGGAGATTACCGAAACGGGCAGAGCGGGGTGAGGGCACCCGCGACTCCAGATGAGTTCCAAATAAGGTGCATGGAATAAGTCAGGCGGGAGTGCATCACCGGTCGATACTCTGAAGAGCTCGCCCTGCCTTTTTTCGGGGCTCACTTTGCGCTTTCCACGGGGCGTTCTTTGCGTTAAAAAAGGCGTTCAATTTGGACGACCCCAAAAAGGATATCACATGAAACTGGAATTACGCAAAGGTTGTAAGTATGCGCTGGTGGTCCCCACGAGCATGGGCATTCGGATTACCCCGGTCAATGGCCAGCCGGTTCATAGCAGCACCCACTATGTGATGCAGGCGACGAGTGCGGAATCCAATGTGGCCAGTGTGGCCTCCTATCTCGGGTTGCCCGTCAAGATTCTGACCACCTTTGTCAAGGGCAGTCCGATCGCCCAACTCATCAAGGACAATCTGGCCAGTCGGCACATGGATTTTGAGGGGGCCGAAGTGGAGCAAGGGGGGCCTTGGGGCTACCGGCACCAATTCAATATTGCGGACAGCGGCTGTGGTTCGCGTGGTCCCCGGGTTTGGAATGATCGCGCCGGAGAAGTGGGACGGACGCTGAACGTGAAGGATTTTGATCTCGATCGCCTATTCGGTCAGGAGGGTGCGCAGATTGTGCATCTGTCCGGCCTCGTCGGCGCCTTGTCGCCGGAGACGAGTACGTTCTGCCTGGAATTGGCCCGGGCCGCCAAAAAACACGGAACGAAGATTGCCTTTGATCTCAATTATCGCGCCTCCTTCTGGAAGAAACGGGAGAAGGAATTGCGGGCTATTTTTGCCGAAATCGCGAGCGTGGCGGATATCCTGGTGGGGAATGAGGAAGATTTCCAGCTCTGTCTCGGGGTGGAAGGTCCGGAAGCCGGCGGAAAAGGTTTGGCCGCCAAGATCGATGGCTTCAAGGGGATGATTGGGCGGGTGAAGACGGCTTACCCGAACGCTTCGGTTTACGCGACCACCTTGCGCGAGGTGGTGAGTTCCAATACCCATCTCTGGGGGGCGGTCATGTCCGCGGGATCCGATTGGCACGTGGTCGAGCCGCGGGAAATCGGGGTTGCGGATCGAATTGGGGGCGGTGACGGTTTTGTGGGGGGGATGCTCTACGGAATTCTCAAGGGCTGGGAGCCGGCCAAGTGGGTGCAATTCGGTTGGGCCAGTGGTGCCTTGGCGGCGACGTTGATGACGGACTACGCACAGCCCGCGGATGAAGAGCAGGTGTGGAGCATTTGGGAAGGGAATGCCCGGGTGAAGCGGTAAGAATGGGGTCCGCGTTACGACGGTCTCATTCGACACCCGCGGAAAAGAATACTTTTACCCCGGATGGTACGGATCATACGATAAGGAAAGGATGGCGTGCTCGCCTTACCTTCCAATCCTTTGCCTTTTTTCGGGGGATTATAACCCCAATAAGGCGATGGCATTGTCGCGGGCAATCTTACGGAAGACGCTCTCTGAAATCTTTTCCTGGCGGCGCAGGTCTTTCAGAAACTCCGCCATCGGCAAGGGTTGGGTGGCATAGCAGATATCCGTTCCAAACAAAAGCCGGTCCTGGAATTCATTGAGAAACTTGACCGCATTCGCCGGATCCCGGGCAAAGGCGTTATAGCCGCTCCCGGCGGATAAATCCCCGTACATATTCGGATATCGCCGGAAAAGTTTGGGTACGACGCCTTCCACCCGGATCGGGTAGAGCGGGTAAGTTCCCCGGTCGGCCGGGGTATCCAGGGTTCCCATTTCCGCCCAAAAGGCCGGACCGTGCCCCAGAATCTTTAATTTGGGAAACCGTTTCAGCGTCCGCTCGAGTTGCGGCAACCCGGGATCATCATAAAAGCCGTAGGTCCCGCCGATCCGGTCGGCAATGTCGAAGATCAGGGGAAATCCAACGGCTTCGACCTGTTTGAAAAGATTCTGACAGCGCGGGTCTTCAAACGGCAGATTCGGCATGACTTCGCCAATCCCCTTGCACCCCCGCTTTTGGTAATGGTTCAACCAGAGGTCGAAAGGGGCGGCGGGTGAATTCGTCAAGCCGCGCGGATCCAAATTACAGAAAGGAATAAGCCGTCCGCCGGACCGCTCGCACATGTCCAGAATATCTTCGTTGGATTGTGGTAAATAAACCTCTGGCCCAATCAACGGCAACACGACGCCCCGTTCGATTTCAAGCTCGTCGTAGCGTTTCAAAACTTCCGACGGCGTGGCAAAGACAATATTCCCATCCGCCGGGGGGCACCCGGCCCGATAGGCATGGGCATGAATATCGATAAACATGCCTTGATAGTAAGGGGGGAGGGGGAAAAAGGGCAAGGTCTTTTCGAATAACACACTTGTTTTTTGAACCCTGTTCTGGCAACTTCCAGCCATGAAAGTGTTTCCTCAAGTGGGTTCGATGGGCGCGTATCTCACCCGCCTGAAAAAAATGATCGGGTCGTTGGGAAGGAAAAAGATTCCCTATTGTATCGTGTCGGTGTCAGATAAACGGTCCGACAATATTGAACAGATCAAGTCCCTCTTTGGATACGAGCCGGAAAAGCCCCAATGTTACAATGCGCATAAGAAAGGGGATGTCGAACGGTTCCTGAATACCTATCGCGACTTTGACGTCGACTCTTATCTTAGCGAAAATCAATATCTCACCCAGCCCCATCGGAATATTGGCGAACGAGGTTGCTGGATGAGTCACTATAGCATCTGGAGCTATATGCTCTCCAAGAATATGGCTGAAATGATTGTGACCGAAGATGATCTCCACCTGGAGGCGGATGGTCTCTCAAAGATTATTCGACACGTCAGAAAGGGCCGGCACGAGTTGTTCATGGCCGGTGCGTGGACCGAATTTTACTATTTGAACAACGCCGCCGCACGCGTGTTGTCTGACCATGCCCCAAGGGGCTATGCCCAGGGTCCCGTTGATGAGTACCTGTTCAAGATATTGGAGTCGGGCGCGATTCGGGGGATGGCAAAGGCTGGTATCGTCCGGCAAAGAACCGATGTGTATGGGTCAGATATCGATGCGATGGGCCTTCGCAATTGATACCCCAGTCACGGTCCTCAGTATCGGGAGCTGAGGAGGTAAGCCCGGGGGGGTAAGGCGAAATTCTTCGGCTACGCCCTAACGGTGTGAACTCCCATTGTTCTCACGCAAAGCCGCTGAGTTCGCCAAGGTCCTGATAGCCGCACGACGAGCCCGCCGCCAGGCCGGCGGGTGCCTCGCGCGGCTGCTAGTTCGGGACCGCCGCGCCTCATTAAACGGGCTCAGACGCGAGGTGCACGATCACGCCCCGTGAGCGCTCACCACACGGCTTGGTTTTCCCCCTCGCGCCTCCCCTCTGTGACCTTTGCGCCTTTGCGTGAAAACAATCCGATCCGGAGGGCGGGGGGAGGATCCGATCAATCCCCGTTTTCACCTGTCCATCCAATCTTTTGAATGCTTGAATCTGCTCATAGGCCAAATAATGAGGCTTTTTTTAATTTCCCCGGAATTTGTCTTGCGTTCGGAGCCCGGGTTTAGGCTTAATTACGATTGTTTATCGGGTGTTTTTATGTTTTCATCCTGTCACCTATGAAAACTATAATATGCATCTGGCTAGCAACGCTGACGTGGGCCGCCGCGCAGTTCGTCGACCCCTTTCACGCCGACGTTCAATGGACTCCCGCGGCGGGGGGGACGGGGCGACTGGTTCTGGTTTGGACGGTTCCGGCGGAACATTATTTGTATGCGGATGCGCTGGGGGTTCGAGTGGAAGGGGCGGCCGTGAAACCGGAACAATTGGCGCCTCGGGACCGGATCCATGACGCTTTCAGCGATGGGGAGCGCGAGGTGTTGCCCCACGATTTTACCGATGCCTACCAAGTGTCGGGTGGATCCGGTGCAGAGCAGGTTCTGACGATCGATTATCAAGGGTGCAATCACCAACTTTGTTTTCTGCCGAAAACCCGTCGATTCCGGCTGGACCCCATGGGCGGGGCCGCAGAAATGACCGACGGAGAAATCGCGTCGACGGGCACGGATTTAACGCCGCCGGGAAACCCCGGGACGTGTCCGGCTGATTTTCGCGTTCGGGGTCGGGTTTCCGGTTATCTTCGAGCGCCCCAATTCATGGAGTTTTTAGCCCGATCATCGACCAGCGGCGATCCGGAAGGCGACGGAGAACCGTTTGCCCGGCGGGGAATTTGGGTGACCTTGTTGTTGATTCTGGTGGGAGGGCTGGCGTTGAATTTGACGCCCTGCGTGTTACCGATGATTCCGATCAACCTGGCGATCATCGGCGCCGGGCTTCGGGGCGGCGACCGGCGTCGGGGGTTTCTCCTCGGCGGATTTTACGGGTTGGGGATTGCGGGGGCGTATGGCGCGCTGGGGTTGGCGGTACTACTGACCGGTGCACGGTTTGGAACCCTGAACGCCCTGCCCGGCTTCAATCTGGGAATTGCGGTGATTTTCATCGGATTGGCGGCGGCGATGTTAGGCTTGTTCAATCTCGATCTTTCCCGATTTCAGAAAGCGGGGCCCGTGGCGTCAGGGGGCGATCGAGGATGGATGGCGTATGGACAGGCTTTGATCATGGGGGTGGTTTCGGCCTTGCTGGCGGGGGCCTGCGTTGCGCCGGCCGTGATTGCCGTGTTGGTTTTGGCCGCCTCATTATATGCCCAGGGTTGGGGGCTGGCCTTGTTGTTGCCGTTTCTCTTGGGCCTCGGCATGGCTTCCCCCTGGCCCTTTGCCGGAGCCGGTCTGGCCTTTTTGCCCAAACCGGGCGCATGGATGGAAAACATCAAGCGCGCATTTGCCGCGGTAATTTTGGCCGCCGGATTATATTACGGTTGGCAGGGAATCGATCAGATCCGGAGCCGTTCCGCGTCGGCCCGGGCGGCTGTGCGGGAAGCGGCGGAACAGTCGATGAGTGAAGGCTGGCTGACCTCTCTGCCGGACGCGTTTGAGCGGGCCCGGGCGGAAGGCAAGCCGGTATTGATCGATTTTTGGGCGACCTGGTGCAAGAGTTGCCTGGCGATGGAGAAGACCACGTTCAAGGATCCGGCGGTTCGTGACGCCCTGGATCGGTTTATCAAAGTGAAGATCCAGGCTGAACAACCCTCCGATCCTGCCACGCGTGCGCTGATGAATGAGTATGCGGTATTGGGATTGCCGACCTATGTGGTCCTGCGGGGAAGCCCGGCGCGATGAGCCCCCAAAAAACAGCGAAACAGCATCCCTGCCCTGATTGCCGGGCCTGTCAATGGTGTCCCCCCTCGCGGTGCGCGATTTGCCGCGGTTGGATCCGGAGTGGCGCGACGGATGGAAAAAAGAAACCCCGGGAATGCACCGGCGCATGCCGGAAAAGAACCGGAGTTTCACATGGCTGACGAAAAACCGGAAACCCTGTCGATTGTCATTATCGGCGCCTCAGGCGATCTGGCGCGCCGCAAAATTATTCCCGCCCTGTTTGCGCTGTATTGTCAAAACTTGATTCCGGGACCCTTCCGGGTTTTTGGATTTGCGCGGACCGCGATGACCCACGAGGCTTTTCGACAAATGGCGAGCGAGCATCTGACCTGTCGATATGTGCCCCATTCCCGGTGCGAGGATCGAATGGCCGAATTCCTGAGCCGGTGTTATTACCAGGAGGGGCAATACGATTCGGCCGACAGCCTTCTGGATTTGTATCGGGCCCTGCGAACAGAGGAAGGGTCGGTTCGGGCCCATCGGATGTTTTACCTGGCCGTGCCGCCGGCGGTTTTCCTGGGCGTTGCGCGGGCGATCGGCAATGCCGGGCTGGTGGAATGTGGCGGGGGGGAAGGGTGGTCCCGGGTTGTCATCGAGAAACCGTTTGGACGGGATCGGGCGACATCGGATGTTTTGGTGGAGGAAATGGGCCGGGTCTTCCGGGAGGACCAGACGTATCGGATCGATCATTATTTGGGCAAGGAAATTGTCCAGAACCTGATGGTCCTGCGATTTGCCAACCTGTTTTTTGAGCCGGTCTGGAATCGCATGTTTATCGAGCGGGTCTCGATAGCCTGGTCAGAAGAACAGGGGATCGGATCCCGGGGCGGATATTTTGATGGATACGGGATCATTCGGGATGTGATGCAAAACCATCTACTGCAGATTCTGGCCTTGATGGCGATGGAAGAGCCGACCCATTACGATGCCCGTGCGGTGTGCGACGAGAAAGTGCGACTGCTCCGGAGCATTCCGCCGTTGACGGTTGACGACGTGGTGATCGGGCAATATCGGGCGACCGAGCGAAAGGACCAGGTCTTGCCGGGTTATCGGCAGGAAGTCCAGGTGCCGCCGGATTCCCGGACCCCGACGTATGCGGCGGTGCGGCTGAAAATTAACAATCGACGGTGGGAAGGGGTTCCTTTTTTGATGACGGCGGGCAAGGGGCTTTCCCATCGAACCAATGAAATCCGCGTCCGGTTTCGGGCGGTCCCCCGAAATATTTTCTGCGGACCCGAAGGGACCTGCCTGGAACCCAATGAACTGGTGATTCGAATTCAACCGGATGAAGGCTTGGTGTTGCGCCTGATGAACAAAGTGCCGGGGCTGGGGATGGAATTGGCCCCGACCGATTTAAATTTGCGATATGCAGCCGCGTTTCCGGTGCAGATCCCGGATGCCTACGAATGTTTGCTTCTGGATGTCTTGAAAGGGGATCGGAGTTTATTCATCCGGTCGGACGAACTGGCCGTCGCCTGGGATATTTTCACGCCGGTTTTACACGCGCTGGAAGAACAACGGGTGGAGCCGCTCCCCTATGCCATCGGGAGTGAGGGGCCGGTGTAGCCCTGGCGTCCGTCCATTGGGACGCCTGCTCTTCTTTGCAAAATCAGACGTTGGAGTCGGGTTTTGCCTTTTCGATCATTCGGGTGAACCCGTGGTGCAGTTCCCGAATTTTGGTTGTCGTCAGCCGTTCTGTGGCTTTCTTGCTGATTTTCGCGAGGTTGATGTCGATCAATCCGGTGTCTTCGGCCATGTGTCGCAATTTTTTTAGCAGTTCGACATGCGGTACATTCGGGCGGTCCACGAATTGTTTCGTACGGTAATCGGGGGGGAGAATGATCACATGGTCTGCACTCAGTCCCTCCAAACCGTCAGGATTACAGAAGTAAACCGTGAACACATCATATCGGTTGGACGGGGCGCTGTCCGGTATGCCGCTTCCGGGGCGGTAGGCCAGAAAGGCAATGTCCAGATAGCGGTCGGTGACGGAAACTTCCGTCCCATCGGCGCGGTTCAGCAGTTCCGTCAAACCGGAGTCGATCTGTTTTTTGGTTTCGCCCAGAAATAAGGCCCGGGCGGTTCGCTTTTCCGTCCGCGGTTTGGTTTGGGTATATTGAAGAAAATACAGGCCATAAAGTTTGAGTCGGTCGATGACTTTTTGATGTTCATTCATAATTTGAGAAGTATGCCGTAATCAGCCAAAATGGTCAAGAATGAGGAAACGGGAGATTCTATTCGCCATTGATCTCCGGATCCAGCCGCCGTCAATTGCATGCGGAATGGGGTGCGATGAGGCGCATCTGCGATTCGGTTCAAATTCGCCTATTTCCAACCGCCCCAGGGGGGGCTTCGCCCATAACCCGATTCCCCGTTGTTGTGGGCCGGGCCTCTGCGCCCGGCGTCCGCGGATCCAGCCGCCTCCCTCTCCAGATGCCCGCCATAGAAGGGCGGGCCAACATCGATTGAAAACGGTGGGTGTAAACGCCCTTTAGGAGGTTTCTGTGCACCGAATCGCAGATGCGCCCGGTGCAATGAGGGTGAGTAAATATCGATTGCGCGACCCTCTATTCCGCGCTAGTGTGACCCGGGAATGAAATTCATGAAGGCAGGATTTGAAATGGGTTCAAATTTTGCCTGGATATAAACGGGTTTCCGGGTTTGACGTCCAGGAGGATCGAATGAGTTTGAAAATGGTTTCGCGCGAGATTTGGGTGCCGTCGCCCGGTCCGGGGGTGGCGGTTTCAGGGTCTTGTCATTACACCCAACCGACCGGGTTGAATTTGATTTCCTATCACAGTTGCCAAACCCGGAGTGATACGGCGGATCGGGCCTATCGTCGGTTTTCATCCGATAATGGACGGACGTGGTCGGCCCCGGTGGCCATCGTGACCGGCGAGTCGCATCCCCGGGGAATGTTGCGCCGGCATTTGCGGGGCGGCATGGCCGATCCGGTCAGCGGATGGTATGTGCATCTCTGGACAGAGGGGGTTTTGCCGTCGGATGATCCTCTGGAAGGGTTGCGCCAGTGGCAGTTGTTTTACGCGGTCTCGCAGGACCAGGGGCGGACCTTTGGCCCGCCCCGGTTGATTATCCATTCCGGATCGGAATATAATGAAGACCATCCCTTGCCGGGCGTCTGGCGGGGCCGCAATTCAGTGATGCTCGGCGATATGACCTGTGAAATGATCAGTCTGCCCGACGGTACGATTCTGGCCCCCTGCCAGATCACTCCGGTGGGCCCGGACGGCAATTACTACAATCCCGGCGGCGGTTATACCTATCATTATGCGGCCGTATTGCGAGGGCGTTGGGGACGGGGTGATCAGTTGGAATGGACGATCTCTCAGCCGGTGGAAGGCGATCCGGAACGGACGACACGCGGGATGGTGGAACCGACCATCGCCCGCCTGCCCGATGGCCGGATCCTGATGGTGATGCGGGGAAGTAACGATGCCAAACCGCATCTCCCCGGCTATAAATGGATGGCGCTATCCAGCGATGCCGGGAGGACATGGACCCGGCCCCAGCCGTGGACCGACGAAGCGGGCCGTCCCTATTTTTCGCCGAGTTCCTGTTCGCAGTTGCTGCCGCATTCCTCCGGGCGGCTGTTCTGGTTGGGGAATATTTGCGAGACGAATCCCCAGGGGAACGGGCCGCGGTACCCGATGATGATCGGCGAAGTGGACCCCTCGAGCGGCTGTTTGATGCGGAACACTCTGGCGGTCATCGATCGACGGGCGCCGGATGAGAGCCCCCAGTTGTTTTTGAGTAACTTTCATGCGCGCGAAGATCGGGAGACGGGCGAGATCCGGCAATGCATGTGGCGACCCTTTGCCCGGCAGGTTGAGGATCAGCCGCTGGATTGGACGACGCATTTGTACGATTATCGGATAAGCATTAAGTGATCCCCCCGACCCGGCCCCGATTCGACGCAACTCGATTCAAGATATCCTTGCACCGGATGGGGAAAAAAGGCAAAAAGGGCGTCGCTCTATCATTTAGGAACAAGTGAAGACCTCGGATTTCAACTTTGAATTGCCTCCCGAATTGATCGCCCAGGAACCCCTGCCGGATCGCGCGCAGTCGCGCCTGATGGTGGTGGATCGGAAATCAGGGCGGATCGAGCATCGGCGGGTTGTTGATCTGCCGACTTTTCTACGCGCCGGGGACCGTCTGGTGCTCAATAATACCCGGGTGATTCCGGCGCGGCTCTTTGGTCATAAGGTGGCGACCGGCGGGCGGGTGGAACTTCTCCTGTTGGAGGAGGTCGCCCCCAATACCTGGGATGTGTTATGCGGCGTAGCGCGCAAACCCCGGCCCGGCGCGGAATTGCTCATGGCCGGCGGCCGGTTACGCGCCCGCGTGGTCGCAAACGACGATTCCCGCTTCATGCGTGTCGAGTTCAATAGCCGCGAACCCCTGCTGAATATACTGGAAGAAGAAGGCATCGTACCGTTGCCGCCCTATATCCACCGGGAGATCGAGGATACCCATACGCCGGACACTGCCCAGCGTCAGCGGCATCAGGCGGATCGGGAGCGCTATCAAACCGTGTTTGCCCGGGTGCCCGGAGCCGTGGCCGCGCCGACGGCCGGTCTGCATCTGACGGAAGGATTGCTCGCGGGCCTGAAAGGCGCCGGTGTGGGTGTGTCGGAAATCACTCTGCATGTGGGAGTGGGGACTTTCAAGCCGATCAAAGTGGAAGAGCTGACTGAACATCGGATGGATCCCGAACGCTATATCGTTTCTGCCGAGACGGCCGAAGCCGTCAATCAGACCCGGGCGGCCGGAGGGCGGATCGTTGCGGTGGGAACGACCAGCGTGCGAACCCTGGAAAGTGTGGCGGGGCCGGATGGCCGGATTACGGCGGGACAGGGGCGGAGCGCCTTGTTCCTATATCCACCCTATGCCTTCCGGTGTGTTGACGTGCTCCTGACCAATTTTCATGTGCCCCAATCAACCCTGCTGATGCTGGTCAGCGCGTTTGCCGGGTGGGACTTGATCCGGGCCGCCTATTCCGAGGCCATTCGCGAGAAATACCGGTTTTACAGCTATGGCGATTGCATGTTGATTATTTAGGACCGTCGCCGTCATGTCGTTTCCCTCGCTGTCATGTCGAGCCCTTCGGCCCAGCTCAGGGCGGGCGAAGTCGAGACATCTCAACGCGCCAACACTCGCCTTACGGGAAAATGCGCCTCACACGGCGCTACTACGAACGGGAGAGAAACAGCGTTTGTAGAAGGCGCGCCCTCCTCCGCCAAGGGTACGAAGGGCAGGCAAGAGCGCCGTTCTTTGGTCGTCCCCTGCGCAGATGCGATCCCTCGACTGCGCTCGGGATGACGGCGGAAAGGGAAGCGGGAATCCAGCGGGGGGAGCCGGAACGACGGCTGGAGGGAGGGAAACTGGATGAAGGATAGAGGACCTGCGAGGTTTAATGGAAGGGCAGGGCGGGATTGACTTCAATATTCTGCGGTTCGAAATTCGGCAATTTGCGGTTCCCATTTCTCCGTCGGCCGAATTAATTCTTGGGCTCCTCGAAAATCCTGACCCGGTTGGGGTGGATGTGGACGCGTTCGCCGGTTTTACAGGCCATGGTGCGGTACCGTTCCCGGGTCAATTCCGCTTCGACGATTTCCCCGGTATCGCACCGGCGGAGTTCAATCCGGACGGTGGGGCCCACGGTTTGGATATGGATGATGTCCGCTTCCAAAGCGGGATCGGGACCGGGGTCCCGTGAAAGTTCAACCTCATGCGGGCGGGCATAGGCGGTGAGGGGATGCTCGGTGCCTTCCGGCGATTCGCCGGCCCCGGCGATGGCGATCCGACCCTGATCCATCCGGGCATGAAACAGATTGACGTTGCCGAGGAAGCGATAGACAAACGGAGAGGCCGGATGGTCATACACCTCGTCGGGTGTGCCGATCTGTTCGATGCGCCCATTATTGATGATGACCACCCGATCGGAAACTTCCAGCGCTTCTTCCACGTCGTGAGTGACAAAGATACTGGTCAACCGGATTTCGTCATGGAGCCGGCGGAGCCAGCGACGGAGTTCCTTGCGGACCTTGGCGTCGAGCGCTCCGAAGGGTTCATCGAGCAACAGAACGCGGGGTTCGACGGCCAGGGCGCGCGCGAGAGCGACCCGCTGGCGCTGGCCGCCGGAGAGTTGGGCCGGATAACGATCGTCAAATCCATCGAGTTTGACCAGCGCCAGAAGGGCTTCCACCCGCCGGCGAATCTCCTCGTTGGAGGGCCGGTTTTCGCGGCGGACCCGCAGGCCGAAGGCCACGTTTTCAAAAACGGTCATATGGCGGAACAGCGCATAATGCTGGAAGACAAAGCCGACCCGGCGGTCGCCGACTGTTTGGGCCGCCGCGTCTTCGCCTCCAAAAAGGATGGACCCGCTGTCCGGGAATTCGAGGCCGGACAGGATTCGCAAGAGCGTGGTTTTACCACAGCCGGAGGGCCCGAGCAGGGCGACCAATTCGCCCGGCGCGACATCGAGGCTGACGTCCTTGAGGGCGGTGAACGAACCGAATTTTTTGGTGAGATGGCGGACTTCAATGTTCATGGGATTCCTCCTCGCTCCGGCGCAGGGCCGCACGGAGTTGTTGCCGGGCCCGCCATTCGACCGAGCCCCGGGCCGCGAGCGTGACCAGCGCCAGCAGGGCGAGCAGGGACGCGACGGCAAAGGCGGCGGCCGATTGGTATTCGTTATAAAGAATTTCCACGTGCAGGGTCATCGTATTGGTCAATCCCCGAATATGCCCGGAGACGACCGACACAGCGCCAAATTCGCCCATGGCGCGGGCGGCACAGAGGATGACGCCATAGAGGAGAGCCCATTTGACGTTGGGGAGGGTGATGCTCCAAAATGTCCGCCAGCCACTGGCTCCAAGGGTGATGGCGGCCTCTTCCTCTTCGGCCCCCTGGGCTTGCATGAGCGGAATCAATTCACGGGCGACGAAGGGGACCGTGACAAAAATGGTGGCCAGGACGATGCCCGGGACCGCGAAAATAATCCGGATGTCATGCTCTTCGAGCCAGGCACCGAACCAACCCTGCAGACCGAACACGAGCATGTAGATCAGGCCCGAGACCACCGGGGAAATCGAAAAGGGCAGATCGATCAGGGTGATGAGCAATTGTTTGCCCCGGAATTGGAATTTACCAATGGCCCAGGCCGCGGCCAGGCCGAAGACCAGATTCAGAGGCACGGCAATGGCGGTTGCCAGGAGCGTCAACCGGATGGCGGAGCGCGCCATCGGATCGCTGATCGCCGCCCAGTAGGCGATCCACCCCTTCTGCAAGGCGGTGGCAAACACGATGGCCAGGGGGAGGAGCAGGAACAGCGCCAGAAAGCTGAGAGCGATGCCGATCAGGAGAAATCGGACGGCCCGGGATTCCGTGACCGCCTGTGCGGCGATCGCGCGACCCCTGACGGGTTCGGACGGGGTCATGTCACGCCTCCGCTGGTGCGGCGCCCGCTCCACCATTGCAGGAGATTGATCGATAATAGCAGGATAAACGAGACGACGAGCATGGCCACGGCGATAGCCGTCGCCCCGGTATAATCGTATTGCTCAAGCTTGGTGACGATCAACAGCGGGGTGATTTCAGTTTTCATCGGCATGTTGCCGGAGATGAAAATCACCGATCCATATTCGCCGACGGCCCGGGCAAAGGCGAGGGCGAACCCCGTCAAAATGGCCGGCCACAGCATGGGCAGGACAATCTGCGTGATGACCTGCAGTCGCGTGGCCCCGAGGGAAGCGGCGGCTTGTTCCACATCCGGCTCCAGGTCCGCCAGGACCGGCTGGACCGTCCGAACCGTAAAGGGCAGGCCGATGAACACCAGGGCGACGACGATCCCGGCGGGGGTGAAGGCAATCTTCAGTCCGAGGGGGTCAAGCCAGCGCCCAATCCAGCCTTGGTTGGAATAGAGGGCGGTGAGCGCGATGCCGGCGACGGAAGTGGGGAGGGCGAAGGGGAGATCGACCAAGGCATCGATGATCCTCCGGCCGGGGAACCGATACCGGACCAGTACCCAGGCCACACAAAGACCGAAGACGGTGTTGATCACCGCGGCCAGAAACGCCGTGCCGAAACTGAGCCGGTAAGAGGCGAGTGCCCGGGCGGACGTGACCGTCTGCCAGAATTCCGGCCACGTCAGTTTGGCGGTTTTCAGAAATACGGCCGCCAGCGGAATGAGAATGATCAGACTCAAATAAAGCAAGGTGAAGCCCAACGCGGGGCCAAAACCCGGCAGCACACTGCGTTTTTTAAAAAGGATCATCGCTTTGAATCGCTGAATTCCCACCCGACGATTATTGCTTCTGGTAAATCTTATCGAATTCACCGCCATCCGCGAAGTGGGTATTTTGGGCTTTTTTCCAGCCCCCGAAAACCTCGTCGATGGTGAATAGGGTCAATTGGGGAAATTGATTGGCATAGCGTTCTGCCACCGCTTCGAGCGTGGGACGGTAGTAATTCCGGGCAGCCAGTTCCTGGCCTTCCGGGGAATAGAGATACTCCAGGTAGGCCTGGGCGATGTCCCGGGTACCCCGGC
This sequence comes from uncultured bacterium, assembly GCA_903824675.1. Taxonomy (GTDB): domain Bacteria; phylum Verrucomicrobiota; class Kiritimatiellia; order CAIKKV01; family CAIJXV01; genus CAIJXV01. The sequence goes on along the minus strand of CAIJXV010000031.1, from coordinate 19,107 downwards.
GGGTGGCGACCTTTTCAACCACGGCGACCGTTGGTTCGGCCAGGATGCTGACCGAGGGGACGATCAATTCGTATTCCCCCGGATTCAGTTTTTTCGTCACCAGCAATAATTCATTTTCCCAGTTGATCAGCACATCCCCGATGCCGCGCTCAATGAAGGTGGTGGTGGCACCCCGTGCGCCGGAATCCAAAACCGGGACATTTTTAAAGAGCCGCGTAACGAAGTCCCGGGCTTTGGCGGGATCGCCGCCGTTGGCTTTCAGAGCATAGCCCCAGGCCGCGAGATAATTCCAGCGGGCGACACCGGAGGTTTTAGGATTGGGGGTGATGACCGATACCCCGGGGCGAATCAGATCATCCCAGTCCCGGATTCCCTTGGGATTTCCCTTGCGGACGATAAAGGCCAGGGTGGAGACGTACGGGGAACTGTTGTGGGGTAACTTTTTCTGCCAGTCGGCCGGCAACCGCCCCGATTTTTCAGCGATGGCATCGATGTCGTAGGCGAGCGCGAGGGTCACCACATCGGCTTGCAGGCCGTCGATCACGGATCGGGCTTGTTTGCCGGAGCCTCCATGGGACTGGTTGATGGTAACCTCTCCCCCGGTTTTCTCCTTCCAGTGGCGGGCAAAGGCGACGTTATAGGCCTGATAGAATTCCCGGGTGGGATCGTACGAGACGTTTAAGAGCGTGACGGGTTTGGGCGCGGCGTCGGCCAGCAGAGCCGCGCCGAGGAGGGAGAGGGCGAAGACGGAGAGTTTATTATGCATGGGGCCTTTCAGGGTTACGGGATCAGAATCCGACTTGGGCGCGGGCAATGACGATCTGTTCATCCGGACGATCACCGTCGGAGGCGCCATCCGTGAAGGCGGTTTGCTCGTATTGGAGCGCGAATTTGGCGTTGCGGGTGAGGTGCCAGTTGACACCGACCCCGACGGCTTCCGCCGCAGAGGCGGATTTTTTGCTGTCGGCGAAGCCGGAATCGAAAGTATTATCGTCGATGTTCAGTGCGCTGTAGCGGGCCACGAGTTCAAATGCCCCCCAATCGCCCTTGGAGGGGTTGTAGGGCCGGAGCGGCTTGACGCCTTTCAGCGAGGGGGATTCGCCGGTGAGCACCTGTGACGCGGTCAACTGCCAGCCGGTATTATCCAGGGAATCGGACGACTTCCCGTTGGCGACTTCCTGTTCGGAAAGAATGTATTCGCCCAACAGGCCGAAGGACCCGACCGTATAATAGAACTGGGGCGACAGGCGGGTTTGCTCGCCATCGGCAAACGCGGTATTGCTCTTGTTGGTGGAGGTTTTATAGCTGAAAAAACTCTGCTGACCGGTCGTGCGATACGACGGCAGGTTGGGTGAGGAATCCGATCCCTGGTGATCGCCGACGGTGCCGGCGATTCCGAAACTCAAGCCGCGTAATGCATCGGGGCCACTGTTTTTGAAGGGGGTTAGGAAGATACGGCCGACCCAATCCTTCGCATCATTGGAATCCGAATCCACACTGGTACCATCCGCCCCGCCGTTGTAAATCCCCGCCGCATAATCCAGAACGCCTTTTCCCGCCGACCCATAGAGCTGAATGCCGGCGTCGTAATTGGGGGTCAGGGCGGTGGAGAGGGCGGTTTCATTAAGGAATGTTTCGGATGACGATTGTAACCGTTCAAGGCCGAAGGGCACCTTGGTGCGACCCAGGCGGAGATTGAAAAGGGGGTCGGGTTTGAAGTCGAGGTATCCGTCCTGTAATTCCGTCTTGCCGTTGCCGAAATCGGGGGCCACTCGCATTTCGAAATATTTGCCGAATTGACCATCGACGATCAGGCGCGCCCGCCGCACCAGGAAGGTGTCGATGCTTTTATCTTCCGGATCATCGGTGTAGAACCGGGCATCCGCCTGGGTGTACCCGCGCAGTTTAAGTTGGAATGCCTTGTCGGCCGAGACGAGGGCAAAGCCGTCCGAACCGGCCGAGACCGAAGGCGTGGTTTGGGCGGCGGCATTTTCCTGTTCAATTTCAAGTTTGCGTTCGAGGATCCGGACTTTTTGGTCGAGTTCCTGGAGGGTGGGATCGGCGGCTGAGGCCGTGGAAAGACCCAGTCCGGCGACGGCGAGAGAGCCTGCGAGAAGACTGCGACGAACGAGACTGAACCGCTTCATTTTCCAAACTCCTTATAGGTGATTAATCCTACTGTTGTAGTCATATTTGCGCGCAAAAAAATTACACCACGTCGGCCAGACTGGTCTGCTCCATGCGTTTGGCCACCAGATCGCGAATATCGCGAAAGACGGCGAGCAGTCGTTTTTCTTTCTCAATGGGGGTGGACTCGTAAAAATAGCGGCTGACCGATTCCGTCGGGGCCAGGGCGCCATCGAATAGCCGGATGATGTCCGCCAGGGAAATGGAGGCGGGGTCCCGGGCGAGGAGGAAACCGCCGCCCTGCCCCTTGACACTGCGGAGGAAGCGGGCGCGTTTCAGGGCCAGCAGAATTTGTTCGAGAAACTTTTCCGGAATTTTTTGTGCCGCGGCGATGGTGTGGACCGGGATGGCGCGTTTGCCCGCCTGGCGGGCGAGGTAGACCAACGCCAGCAAGGCATACTCACTTTTGGATGTCAGCTTCATACCCGGTCGTCCATTTCCTGCTTAATATGACAAATAAGATAGGCTAACTTTTAATTGGCGTCAAGCTGTTTCCAAAAACCTATCGCGTACGCAGAATTGTAATATGAAATACCGCTTTATAACTGCGTGCTGTGAGCCCTTTTATATTCAGCTCCGGCTCGCTCGGGCCTACTCCGTCTCGCCAAGGCGTGACTACGAAGGCTGGAAGAGCTCGTCCTGCCCATTGTCATCCCGAGCCCTTCGACACCCTCAGGGCAGGCGAAGTCGAGGGATCTCATGTTGTTGTAGGCCGGGCCTCTGCGCCCGGCGTCCGCTGATCCAATCCCCTCCATCACCAGACGCCCGCCACCGAGGGCGGGCCGACATCGATTGAAAACGGTCGGAGATCAGGGAAAACTTGTGCGGCATTTAACTTTACAATCCACCAAACCTATCGCGTAATCTCCGCGGTGCGGCGGTCCCTGACCTGTTCGGGCCGCAGACGCGGGACTTGCCCTCCAAACGTCAATCTATACAAGATGGATAGTTCTCCCCTGGGCGAGGCTCTGGCGGTACTGTGCATCCGGCAGTAAAGCCAGACCTATGGGCTGGCTTGCGGGAGAGCAGCCGCGCGATGCGCTCTTAGCCGAAACGATTCAGTGGCGATGATGAAGCTATAAATACAAAAGGTGATCGCGATTTTCGGGGTGGGCCGGGCGGTCCCTCGCACGGCCTTCTCTCCGGGGAGTTGGCATTTTGGCAACCAGGCGGAGATTTCTCACGCCGCGGAGTTCGCCAAGGAAGAGGGTCCCGCGATGTGCGTCCACGAAACGTAGCCGGATACCGCGCGGCCTTCTTTTCGGCCTCTGTCCTCCGTGCCTCCGCGAGAAAAATGGCAGGTTTGTCTCATCTTGGATATTCTCCGCTCTCGGCTCTCTCCTCCCTCCACTCGCAGCCGGGATCCGCCTTCGTTCCGGCACTACGGCGGGACACGCGCGTCGGGCCACCTCGGAACCGTACGTCCCCTGAACTGAATCGTTTCGGCTTAGGCGAGGATTGGGTCAGCCAGATGGATTGTTAAAATTTACAAAAGTGATAAAGTAGGGGTCTATCGAAAGCCATTAACCCTTACAAGGACGTTTTTCCATGTCACTGCAGCCTTTTCCGGGAACTCTTGATCGCTGGAATGGATTCGAGCGCCATACGTTTGAGGTTTCAGGCTTTCAGTCCATGCTGGTCAAGCCGGCCATTCCCCTGTCCGGTTCGCCCTGGATCTGGCGTTCGTATTTCTTCGATGCCTGGCCGGATGTTGACCGGGCGCTTCTGGCGCGCGGCTTTCATTTGGGGTTTATTGATAATGACGATCTATTCGGGAATCGGGAAGCGTGCCGACGGTTCGATCTATTTTATCAATTCTGCACCGAAACCCTTCACCTTTCGGCAAAAGTGGCTTTGGAGGGATTCAGCCGCGGCGGATTGCCGGTCTATCACTGGGCCATTCAGAATCCGGAAAAAGTGCTCTGCATCTACGGGGACGCGCCGGTTTGCGATGTGCGAAGTTGGCCGGGCGGCATGGGGCAGGCTCCCTGCGAAAAAGCAGACTGGCAAAAATGCCTGGCTGCTTATGGGAAAACAGAGGCCGAAATGACGGACTATCAGGAGGGGCCGATTGAGCGATTGGAACCGCTGGCCAAGGCTCAGGTTCCCATCGTGCATGTCGTGGGGGATGCGGATGACATCGTTCCCTATCCGGAAAACACCGCCCGCCTGGCGATCCGGTATCGCCAACTCGGGGGGGTCGTGCTGGTGATCACCAAGCCTGGCATTGGCCATCACCCCCATAGTCTGGAGGATCCTTCACCCGTTGTTCATTTCATTATGGACGCATGGGATCACCGTTGAGAACAAAGAAAGTGGCAAGCGCAAGAGCGTTGGACGGTTTTAAGCGTAATTAAAAAAATTGCGTTGGTCGATCGGGTGTGGTGTAATGTGTCGGTTTTTTTATGAATAAAGCAATCATCGTTACTGCATTAGTGGCTGGCCCCGTCCTCTGGGGCGTTGTGGCCGGTCTCAGCAAGCCCGCCAAGATGCGGAATGCTTTTGTCATCCTCGGTTCCTTCTTTACCATTATCGCCGGTCTTTTGGCGCTCAAAGGCGGACGGTTCACGTTTTCGCCCGGACCGTGGGAGGCGGGATTGTCCTTTGCGCTGGAATTAGCGACCATTCTGGCTATTTTAGGCGTGGCGATTCGGATTCGGTCCCGGCCGATTCTATACCTGGCGGCGCTCCAATTAGCGGTTGCTTTGGCCGGCCATATTATCGGGACGGGAACCGGAGGAGTTTTGGAGCCGGTATTCATTCTGGATGCGCTGTCGATGGTTTTGGTTCTGGTGATTTCGCTGGTTGGGCCGGTCATCGTTTTGTTTGCCATCGGCTATATGGAACAGCATGCTCATCATGCTCCGCCGACAGCGGCCGGTGAACGCCGGTTTTTCTTCATTATGCTGGCATTTTTGGGTGCCATGAACGGATTGGTCCTGGCCAACAGCCTCCAGTGGCTGGCCTCGTTCTGGGAAATCACGACGTTGTGCTCTTTCTTCCTGATTGGATATGACGGAACGGACGAGTCCCGGGCGAATGCGCAGCGGGCCTTGCTTATTAATACGTTCGGCGGATTGGCCCTGACGGTCGGGTCCTTCTGGTGCATCACGCATGGAACCGACACGCTGACCGGATTAAAGGCGGCCCAACTGGTGATTCCGATGGCGTTCTTGTGTTTGGCTGCATTGACCAAATCCGCGCAAGTTCCCTTCCAGAGCTGGTTGTTGGGGGCGATGGTGGCGCCGACACCGGTTTCGGCCTTGCTTCATTCCGCCACGATGGTCAAGGCGGGATCCTATCTGGTTTTACGGCTGGCGCCGGCGTTCCGGGGCACCGACCTGATGGTTGTTCTGGCCTTGACGGGGGCCTTTACGTTCGCGGCGGCGTCTTTTCTGGCCATTGTCCAAAGCAATGCCAAGAAAGTGCTGGCTTATTCGACCATTTCCAATCTGGGTTTAATCGTGGCCTGCGCCGGGATTGATTCCCCGCTAGCCTATGCGGCGGCCGTCATGATTCTCATTTATCATGCGGTCTCCAAGGGGCTGCTGTTCCTGTGTGTGGGGACCATCGAGCAATCGATCGGCAGTCGCGACATCGAGGACATGGGGGGGATCATGTACAAGATGCCCTTTACCACCGTGGTGGCCTTATTGGGCATGGTGTCAATGCTGTTGCCGCCCTTTGGGATGCTGTTGAGCAAGTGGATGGCGATTGAAGCGTCGATCAATATGCCGGTGGTCATGTTCCTGATCGTGGTCGGCAGTGCGTTTTCGGTGTTGTTTTGGGCCAAATGGTTGGGCCGCATTCAAACCGTTTCCTTCCATCCCCGGTATACCCTGGAGCCCCTTTCGCCGTTCATGCGCGCCAGCCTGTTTATCCTGGCGGTGGGCGTGCTGGTGTTGGGTTTCGGGTCGATTATCCTCTATCGGGATATTTTGCGGCCCATGGTCACGGGAATTTTTCAACGAATTCCGGTGGGTGTTTCGGAATGGTCGATATTCCGGGCGGATTCCGAATTTGCCTTCTGGCCGTTTATCGTCATTCCCGGCGTCTTTCTGATCCTGGCGATAATCAGCTCCCTGCGAATCCGACGGGAGCAGGTTCGGTTGCCGTATTTGGCCGGGGAAAATGTCGATATGAAGGACTGGTCGGTCGACGGGGATGTGTTGTCTTATAGTTTCCGGACGTTCCGGGATCGATTCGAGCCGGCTTGGTCGAGCTCGCAGTATATGCGATCATCGGTCAATGAGGCCAAAATCGTCCCGTGGTTGAACATGGTGGCGTTTCTGCTCATTCTGGCGATGTTTGGCAAAATTCACCTTCTATAACGAGGCTGTTTCATGGTTGATGTGCCCCAATGGTTGATTATTATTTTGGCGCTGGTCTATGCGCCAATTATCGGTCTTTTCCTGATGGGAATTGAACGTAAACTGAGCGCCCGGTTTCAAGGGCGAATTGGTCCGCCCCTGTTTCAGCCATATTATGACCTGATGAAATTATTCAGCAAGGAAGCGCTGGTCCTGAACCGGGTTCAGATCCTTTATGCCTACCTACATCTGGCCTTTATGATGGTAACCGTGGTTCTGCTGGTCTTGGGACAGGATTTGTTATTGGTTCTGTTTGCGCATGCCTTTTCCACGATTTGCCTAATCCTGGGCGGGATGTGCGTGCGGTCGCCGTACAGCCGAATCGGCAGTCATCGGAAGATCATGCAGATGGTGGCGTATGAGCCCATCATGATCCTCATGGTGATTGGTATTTATATCAATCAGGGCAGTTTCATGGGCCGGGATGTTTTCCTGTTGGGCAAACCGATGTTGCTGACCCTTCCGTTGATCTTTGTGGCGTTCGTGGTGGCGGGGATGATCAAGCTGGACAAATCGCCCTTTGATGTGGCGACTTCCCATCATGCCCACCAGGAACTCGTAAAGGGCATTACCATCGAATATTCAGGGCCCTTTCTGGGGATCATTGAGTTGACGTTTGCCTATGAAGTCTTTGTTATTTTTGGCGTCATGGCATGTTTTTGGACGACCAATTTATGGGCCGGTCTGGGATTGGCTCTGGCGGGATATGGAACCATGATTCTGGTGGATAATCTCACCGCCCGTTTGACGACGAATTGGATGGTGCGGTACATGTGGTCCATTCCATTGGTGCTGGCCTTAAGCAACCTGATTTGGATTTATAAATAATATGAAAGCACTCGCCCGTTCTCCTTGGATTTGCCATTACAATTGTAATAGTTGTAATGGGTGTGATATCGAATTGCTGGCCTGTCTGACGCCCCTGTATGATGTCGAGCGGTTTGGGGTGATCAATGTCGGCAATCCCAAGCATGCCGATATTCTGGTGGTGACGGGGTCGGTGAACCACCGCAACGCCCGGGTTTTGAAAAACATCTACGATCAGGTTCCGAAGCCGAACGTGGTGGTGGCGCTGGGCGTCTGTACCTCCAGTGGCGGCATTTTTGCCGGGTGCTACAATATTTTAGGCGGGATCGACAAGGTGATTCCCGTGGATGTTTTCGTGGTGGGTTGTCCCCCCAAGCCTGAGGCGATGATCGATGGATTTGCGAAGGCCATTGGGTTATTGGATGCGAAAGCCAAAGGGCTTTCGACGCCGTTGGCGGAAAAACCCCGGATTTGCATGGTCCCCACCGTCAGGCCCGAGGCGGAGGCGCCGGTTTCTTCGGAGAAGGCATAAATGAGTATGGAAATTGAAAATTGTGTACCGGTGACATCCGACCAATTGCTCGAGCAGGTGGCGGCGCGTAAACCCATGGGGTACCGGTTCGTGACGATGTCCTGCGTCGACGTGGGTGGGGCGTTTGATATTCTTTATCACTTTGACAAGGATTATGCCCTGAGCAACCTGCGGATGCGGATTGAGGACGGCCAATCCGTCCCCAGTATTTCATCCATTTATTTTGCCGCCGCCCTGGTGGAAAATGAGATCAAGGATTTGTTCGGACTGTCGTTTACCGGTTTAGCACTCGATTACGAGGGCCGGTTTATGCTTTCGGAAGGCGCCCCAACGGCTCCGATGCGGAAGACCCCGATGCCGGGTGTAACGACGACCCCTCCTGAACGGAAAGAGATTGTATGGCCCAACAAACATTAATTCCGTTTGGTCCCCAGCACCCCGTCCTGCCGGAGCCGATTCAGCTCCGGTTGGTTTTGGAGGATGAAATTGTCGTCAGCGCCATTCCGATCATCGGCTATATTCATCGCGGTCTGGAGAAACTCGTCGAGCAAAAGGATTTCCAGCAGAATCCCTTCCTGTTGGAGCGCATCTGCGGAATTTGCAGTTTCATCCATTCCATGAATTACTGCCAGGGGATCGAGAAACTGATGGGATTGGAAGTTTCGCCCCGGGCCAAATATTTGCGCGTGTTCTGGAGCGAATTAAACCGTCTCCATAGCCATCTTCTCTGGGTCGGTTTGCTGGCCGATTCCTTTGGGTATGAGAATTTATTCATGTGGGCCTGGCGGGCGCGCGAAAAGGTTCAGGATCTGGCCGAATTTACCTCCGGTGGCCGCGTGATGTACGGGACCTGTTCAGTGGGTGGGGTCCGCCGGGATCTGTCACCCGATCAAGTCCGGCACGTCCTGTCGGAAATGGACCAGTTGAAGGACCAGTTGGATAAGTTGGTTCCCGCGATTTTGAACGATTATACCGTTCAGCAACGGTTGGTGGGGGTCGGGGCCATCAGTCGGGAGGTGGCGTTTGAACGCGGGGGCGTGGGGCCCATCGCCCGGGCCACCGGAATTCGGTATGATCACCGGACCACCGGTTATGCCGCGTATGGCGACCTGCAGTTTGAACCGATCGTGGAAACCGCCGGCGATTGCTATGCGCGGACCCAGGTTCGGATGCGGGAACTCTACCAATCCATCGATCTGATCAAGCAAGTTTTCAGCAAGTTGCCCGAGGGGCCGCTTCAAGTGCCGGTGAAGGGGAATCCGGACGGTGAAACGGTGACCCGGGTTGAGCAACCCCGGGGCGAAGTGCTTTATTATTTCAAGGCCAATGGGACCAAGAATCTGGATCGGTTGCGGGTCCGGACTCCAACGTTTGCCAATGCCGCCGCCTTGCTGGCGATGTTGCCGGGTTGTGAGCTGGCCGACGTGCCGGTGATTGTCCTGTCCATTGACCCTTGCATCAGTTGTACGGAGAGATAACCGATTGTGAATGCCCTACGTTATGTTCTTGAGAATTTGTTCGGTCGGCCGCCGACCCGGCGATATCCGTTTGAAAAACGGGCGCCCATTTCCGGGAGTCGCGGTCATTTGGTAAATGATCCGGACAAGTGCGTCTATTGCACGTTGTGCGCCAAGCGATGTCCGGCCAATGCGCTGGTCGTCAATCGGAAGCCCGATTCCTGGACCTTGGATCCTTACCGTTGTGTTTTATGTGGCTACTGCGTTGAGGTCTGCCCCAAGAAATCCCTGTCGATGAATTCTGATCATCAACGGGCTTCGACTTAAATTTCACCGACCGGGGATGGCCCTCCATGGCGATGGACCATTCCCTCCCAGACCCTGTTTTAAAGGAAATCCACCCGGCGGTTCAGGCTTTCTGGGCGAGATGAATTTTTACCGATCGCAACCCGATGCCGACAGGGCGGGGGTTCGCATCCCCGTTTGACCTGCAGATGGGTTCCCCATGGGTAGGGTTGCTGCCCCCGATTCAGGGTCGGCCAGGCCCTTAATTGGTGGCCGTAACCCGATAGAAGAAGGCATTCCGATTAGTCGGGACCACCAACCATAGCGTGTTGGTTCCATTCACTCGATTGACTTTCCCCGTCGGCAACCAAGTGCCGGTCTGAAGATTGGTCGAATAGAAAATCCCATAAGGATTGGTGGGCCCCCCGGTTCCGCCCAGCCATTGGATATAATTGGATCCCCCGAGCCGACCTTGTCTAATGAGTTGGAAGACAGATGCCCGGTTGGTCGGAATGGTCCCGGCCACGTATTCATCTCCAGCCGGCACACCGTCCAGATCCGTGTCATCGTCTTCGGCCTGATCGAAATCGGAGTTAAATCCATATTGGGAAAGCCACCAGATGGGCGTTCCCTGAGTGGCCAGATAGGGCTGGATCAGTCCGTAAACAATACTGGTTCGATAGGCCTGGATATTGGGGTAGACGAAGGTGGAGAGTTGGCCGCCAAAACTCCCCGAAACAGACGAACCATTGGTCAGGACCCCCGCCACATAATAAAAGTTATTAGAGGTGGTGATGGTGAAATTCGTGGTGGACCCTTTCAGGATCATGAAATTCGTATTGGGCATGATCTGGCCGAACGGGTCGACTTGGGGGGCGATAACAATCATGGCAGATTGGAAGTTGGTCGGAATGGTTCCCTCTTGGTATTCCTGCCAGGTCAGCCGTCCGTCATCATCCACATCATTGGTTTCGGCGGCGTTGAAGTTCGTGGTCCAGCCGTAGGACGCCAGCCAATAGAGGGGGGTATTCAAGGCCGCCAGGTTCGTCGCGATGACGCCTTGCACAATGCCGGTGCGATCGACATAGATGGGATTGAAGGAGAAGAGATAGGAATTGGAGCCGAAGGATCCCCCGATGGACGCGTCATTGGTTTTGATGTCAGCGATCCTGAAATAGGTGTCCGCCGTGACGAGGAAGTTGGTGGCGGATCCTTTATAGGCCCAGATATTGGTGTTCGGCGTGATTTGTCCATGGGCGCCGACCTGGGGGACCAGGACAATGACGGCCGAATTGAAGTTGGTGGGCACCGTGGCGTCGACATATTCCTGCCAAGTCAGCCGGCCATCATTATCGGCATCTGCGGTGTCGACCGTTTCGAAGGGATAGGAGAAGCCGAATCCGGCCAGCCAGGAATGGGGTGTGCCATGGGTGGTGATCGCATTGGTGAAGATGGCCGTCACCGTGCCGATGCGGTCAGCCTGGATATTGGTGTAATTGAAATTGTAATAATCCAGGCCCGTGAGCGAAACGCCGATATTGGCGCCATTGGTTTGAAGGGCCCAAATCGAAGCATACGTGTTGGCTTGTACGATGAAATTGGTCGAGGACCCCTTGGTGATCCACAACGGTTCGGAGGGCGACAGGGTGCCGTTCCCCTCGACGCTGATGTTCAGTTCGATATACGCGGAATAATAATTGGTGGGATTGGTTGCCTCGACATATTCCTGCCAGGTGAGTCGGCCATCATTATCGGCATCGTTGGTTTCAGCGGCATTGTAATTATTGGTCCATCCGTAAGAGGCCAACCACCAATGGGGGGTTCCATAGTCGGCGACGGCCGGACCCGCGACGGATTGAACCGTGGTGGTGCGATCGCCATCGATGCCGGAATAGACGAAGGTGTACTGGCTGACGGCAGGAATCGCGTACGTAATCGACGCGCCATTGGTCCTCATATCCGCCACAATCCAGAGGTTGGAGGCCGTGATGACGAAGTTGGTCGTCCCCCCTTTATAGACCCAAAGATTGGTCGAGGGAGAGATGGCGGTATGTTCCCCGGCGATCGGGACGAGGATAATCCGGGCTGACCGGAAATTCGTGGGATCGGTTCCTTCCTGGTATTCCTGCCAGGTGAGCCGGCCATCGTTATCTTGATCATTGGTTTCGGCGGAGCTGAAATTGGTGATGAACCCGTAAGAGGCCATCCACTCATAAGGGGTATTACTGGGGGCCAGACGCGGCAAAATGACGCCTTTAATCGTCGCCGGGTTGGTGATATGGGTCAGGGCAAAATTGAAGGAGTTGGAGAAACCGGTGATCCCGCCGATCGAAGCCCCATTGGTCAGGACGTCCGCGACATACCAATAATTCGAAGCCGTGAGAATGAAATTGGTCTGGGCATTATTGGTGACATAGACCGGCACGGAGGGACTGATCTGTCCGCGATGCGCGTTGGTCGCGATCGAGGGCGTAAGCATCAGCCGGGAGGTGCCGCCCAGGATGTCCTGTCCGTTATTGACCCCGCCCGGTGAAAAGTTCCCGCTGATGTCGGACGTCCAGTTAAATTGCGCGAAATTACTTTCAGATCCAATCAACTCGAGGGGGCCATCCCATATGTACTCGTCGACGATATTCATATCCGTAAAGCCATACGGGGTTAAAGCGGAACCATAGGTGCCATAGGCAACCGCGTATTCCAATGCCCCCATACTCCGATATAAACGAAAGCCTCCGGACTCCTCGAGTTGATTGGTCAAAGTCATGTTTCGTTCGGTTACGAGCGAAGTGCCCAAGGTGAAAAATCCATATCCCTGATATTTGTTGGGCAGAATGGAATTCGCCGGGATCACATAGCGCCCTATGAGATTGTTGGCGATGTCGACGATTTCGAGGGTCCAATTCTGCAAATCGATCCCCGCCGGCCCCACCAATTCGATGTATTGGTATTGATATCCCTGGCCATCCTCCAGGTAATAGGACCAGTCGATGAGGTTGAATTCATTGATCCAAACGCGGCCGGGATCGCAAATATAGGAGATATAGTAGGGGATATTGGTGCCATTGGTGACCGGGGTATACCAGGTGGGTTCGATGAATTTTTTGTGCGTCTTGGGACTGGCTAGGTTGCCAAAATAGCCGTCAAAGGTAGCGGTGACATAATATTTCACGTAGGTATCGGCCGGTTGGGCGGGAATCGGGATGTCAGTTCGGTAACGATACCAGGAGTTGGTGGTATTGCTGGCGATGCAGGACATGGTCGCGGGAATCTCGTTGCTCCACTGCGGTCCATTGTAGGCGGGATCCAGCGCGTAGTGGGTGGTGATCTGGACATTGGAGGGCGCGAGGAAGAATTCATTGATGTCGACGAGAACATGGGTGGCATTTGAATTGATGGGGATCAGCGGGCTCAAGGTCAAATTGCTCATGGTAAAGTCGGATGCCAGGGTGGCCGCCACCATGACATCGTCGAGACAGACCCGGCTGGCCGGGATCTGGTTGACGATGCGAACGTAACGGCTGGTGGCGTCATAGAGTCCCAGGACATAGGTTTTGTAATCGGAATAATTAACGATATTGGAGAGCACCGCCAGGGTCGTCCAGTCCGCGTTGTTAGTGCTACCCGAGACGGATTTCTGGATCACGAGGAAGGCGGGGGTGGGAGAACCACTGGTGGCCCAATTGCGATAGCGGAAATTGATTTCCCCGATGCCGGAGGGCAGTTCCACGGTGCGGAGATAGGGTGACAGATTGGAATAGACGGGCGACCCCATCTCGGCCGTGGCGGTGTTATTGCTGTTCAGGAACATCGAGTTGAGTAGATACAGTCGAGAGCCGTCGCTGCCATCAATCTTGGCATTATTCGCCTGCCAGGTGTTGGTGGCCGAGGACACGGCCAGGGCGTTGAGATCGTCAACGAGGAGAATGCCCCCCTGCGGAGAGACATTATTGAGCCGTATCTTGGCCGCCTGGGAATTGCCATAGGGTATTATTTGCGAGACAAAAGTCCAATTCGTGGAACTATTGGTGACGGTTTGAAGGGTAGTCCATGCGGCCAGGACGTTATTCGACAAATCAAGACGGAAAGCGGCTGGGCTATTGGTGTTTTTGGCGCGATACCAGAACTCAAAAAAGCTGATACCGGGAAGGGTGGGGGTTTGGGCCCACATGGTATTCGTCGCCCGGGTGGCGTCAAATTCAGCGCAAGCCCCGTAATTCGTGTCTCCGGCCAAGCGATGGGAGTTGTTGGTGGCCATCCACACCTGTGACATGGTCCATCCATTGGTTTGGATATCTTCCGCAAACCACTCGGTGGCTTGAACATCGTCGATATAGAGCGAGGAGGGGTCGGAGAGCGGCTGAGCGATGATGACATGATAACTGGCGTTGGTATTGAGGACCACGGCGGCATTCGTCCAAGCTGCGATCCGATTGGTGGTGATGATGGAGTTGGAGGATACCTCGCTGAACTCATTTGTCGTGTAATACCAATTCGTTACCGCGTTGGTGGTGACGGGCGCAGTGGCGCTGAAATAAATATTGGTCAGCCAGTTCGAATCGAATCGATAGTTTAGATTGGTGGGACAGAGACGGAGCGTGATCCCCACCGTATTGCTGGCGCTGACCGCTCGGTACCTGAAACTGATGGTCCCGAGGCCGCGGAGGGGATTATAGAGCATGCTCCGCACCACATAGGCGCGCCCCCCCCCGAGGATATTGGTGGTTTGAACGACGTTGCCCCCGACATTGATGATCCGGGCGCTAAACACTCCCCAATAGGACGCGGTTCCCGTGCTCCACGATTCATTGGTGAACGTATTGAAGGCCGTCCAGGTGGTGAAGCTATCGGACGAGATCTGGCTAACCGTTCCGGAAATCGTGTTGAAATTTTGCACTGCCGGCGGGGTGTTGTCATTGGCAGAGGCGACGTAGTTGGTGGTCGTCCCCCAAGAGTCGAAGTCCTGCCAGGCACACCGCCGGAAGGTATAGGCACGGGTGTCCTCGTTGAAACGGAACAGGTATTGCCCGTCCAGGTAGCCATTGACTTGAATGGGCGCCTCGCCCAGGCGCGCGATGCTGGACAACGGCACATTGGTTTTCCATTGATAATTGTCGCCCCAGACATACGTGGTGCCGAGAATATTGGTGCCGTTATACGGGGAGTCGCCGGACCAACTGAAGGAGAAGACATTGGTGGTGGGGAGGCTGACAATGCCCTGCCAGATGTTATCGGAGAACGGGCGGATGGTGACGGGACTGCCATTCAGGGTCATGTTGAGCTGCGCAAAGTCCGTCTGGAATTCACGGACCCAGACGGCAGCCGGAGCGGTGGATCCGCCGGCGGGAGAATAGATCGGACTCCGGGCCTCGGAAATGGCATTGGAGACAAAGGCGTAACCCTTAAAGCTATTGGAGATGAAATAATTAACCCAGACATTCCGGGGGAACTTGGGGAGCGGGTACGCGGTGCGGAAAGAATTGCCGTTGCGGGCCATCGGAATGGCATTGGAATAAGCGCCTGAAGTCCCCTGGCGATAATAGAGAAAGGCCTGAATATTCAAGGCCGGCGAATAGGGGTTGATGGAATAGATGTCGCACGAGACATTGATGTCGTCATTGCTGGCGGGATAACTGGGATGGACCACCACGTTCGAGATCACGGTTTGGGCGGGGTGATAAGTGATCCGGAGGGTGTCCAATCCAATGGCTTGATCGGTTTGGCCATCATCCGAGACTTTGGTGAAGCGGATATAAACCGGTTGCAATTCCAACACATCGACATGCGAGGTGGTCCACCCGGTGGTGGGATAGGCGTTGGTTACTTGCGCGATCGGCCACCAGGCCGCTCCATCGTACGATTTTTCCACGGAGACTATATTGTCGCGGGAAATGGCGGAAAGCCGGGGTTGCTGGAGGAACACGAGGCCTCCAATGCCATTGGATAACAAGGGCGATTGAATCCAGGAATTGTAGTTCTGGTTCAACCAGCAGGCCTTGGAGGATGCGTCGCCATTGGGGAAAACGGGGGAATTGGTGTAGCCGACGCGCACACACGCCTGGCTGGCAACCCAGCCGTCAAAATTCGTATCGACATAAGCGAACGAGTCCGTCTGATCGGGCCAGGTATTGAAGGTTTGAACGCGCGAGGAATCCTGATTGGTATAAACCAGGAGGACCCCGTTGCTGCCATATAGGGGATAATAGGCCGGGCTGGTGAGTTCACTCAAAAAACCGGAATAGGAGCACTCGAAGAAATATTGCATGACACCGGCCGCCCCTCGAGGGATGGGGGTCAGGGTGGTGAAGGTATTGCCGGAGGAGAACGTCAGCGGGGTCGAGTCCCATCCGCCATCCGTGCCCGCCCGATACCACACGATGGCCGAAAGATTGGCCGCGCCGGTCAGGGGATAAAGATCGACCGAAATGGTGATGGTATTGGTGATCACGGGATCAACCGGCGAATACACCACGTTGCTGAACGCCACTCCGGCGGGCGGTTCGGCGATGACCATTTCATCCAGACAGATCGACGCCTTGGGATTATTCGTGGCGTTTAACAGTCGGACATAATGATGTGCGCGGTCGGATAGGGCCGTGTGGAAGGGAATATAATCGACGGACAAAATATTGGTGATGGCGGCAACGCGAACCCACCCACTGGTCAACGTGACGGCTTTTTCGAGGTAAAGGGTTGACGGCGACAACCCGTTGGTTTCCCAGTTGCGATACCAGAAGACGATGTCGCCGATCCCATTGGGGAGATATGGGGATACCAGGGATTGGGTCTGAGCCCCGCTGTTTTCCATCACGGCTGAACGGCCGCGCAAGGCGTGGGCGAGATCCGCCGGGTCCGAATTGGTGGTGGTCCGGCTGTCCGTCAGAACCCATAGCTCGGAATTGGTATAGGGTCCGCCGAAGGTTTGGACGGGGAGGGTGGCCCAATCGTCGAAATCGACATACGCCGCGCACCGTTGGATGCTGTAATTTTGGTTGGTTTCATTAAAGCGCAACAGGAGTCGTCCGGATTGAACATCGGAGAGCACAATCGGCGTTCCATTCGAATCGGTGTAACCATAGACGGGGAGATTGGAAACCGACTGATCTGAATCGCCCCAGAAACTGGTGGAGGTGGTGAATCCGGCGAACCGGATGGACGGGTTGGTCAGATTGGTGACCGTGACCACCCCCTGCCACAACCCATCCTCGATGCGAATGAATGATCCGGTGAAGGATCCGGAGGTTTCAACCCGGTTATAAGTGGAGGTCAGGGCGGTCGTCCGATAGACGATGTTAGAAAAGGGGGCTGCGGAGCCGGCCGTGGGATAGTTGGTCGGTGTCATGGCTGCAGGGCCGGTAAAGTCCACGGTGAAATAGAATTGGAGGGGAGTTCCGGGATTGGATTGCAGCAGCAGGGGGGCGGCGGTTTTATAGCGATTGGATCCCTCGTGGGACATGACCTGACTGAGAAAGCCGCCGGAATTGGCGAACCGGTAATAGGCGGTGACGGACACATTGGCGGCGGCCGCTTGGGGGAAAACATCCAGCCAGAGATCGAGATTGGAATTAACGAGCGGCGGGCTCGGCACCAGGGTCAGATTCGTCATGATCACGGATGCCGAAATGATCCGGTAATTGGTGGGAGTCAGCGGATAGTTGGTCGGGCTGAAGGTTGAACTGAAATACCCGCCAAACGTGCATTGGACGTAATATTCGACCAGACCGGCTCCGCCGTTGAGGCCGACTCCCTGGGGAATGGGGGTGGAGGTGACAAACAGGTTGCCCGTGGTTTGGGACATGGGAACTTGGGAATAGGGCACGATGCCGGCCGGCCGGTAAAACACGATGGCGTTCAAATTCGTGGCTCCGGCCTTGTTGGTGATGGTCACGGAGACGGTGACCGGATTCGTGGCCGTAGGGCTGGCCGGCGATGCGATCAGGTTGGTGAACATGACCCCGGCCGGCGGTTCTGTGATGGTGATTTCGTCAAAACAAAGCGCGGGCGGCTGGTTACTGCTGACCAGTCGGACATAGTGCGAATCCCGATCCGAATGCGGCAGGTAGAAGTAGAGATAATCCAAAGAAAGGATGTTGGTGATTTGCCCGATGCGGGTCCAGGGCCCGGAGGAGGTGGCGGCCTTTTCAATGACAATGGCGCCTGCCGTCAGGCCGTTGGTGTTCCAATTGCGATACCAGAAACTGATTTCGCCGACCCCCTCCACCAGAAGGGGGGACAGGATGTACGGTTGGGTCCCACTATCCCGCAGGATGGCCGACTTGCCGCGAAAAACCCGATCTTGTTCGTCCGTGGCAGTTCCCCGGCTGTTGCTGATGACCCATTGATCGATATTGGTATAGGTGCTATAGGACGCCGAGATGCCGGCCCAACTGTCGAAATTGAGGTATTGGCATTTGACCACGGAATAGCTGTGGCTGATTTCATCGAAAGTGAACCGATAATACCCGGTCACGACGCCCGAAATCTGGATCGAATTACCGTCCAGATTGCTCGCGGTTCCAAAGAGGGGAATCTGGGTGACGGTCGGGCTTGAATCACCCCAGACGTTGGATCCTCCGTTGTAACCGACAAACCGGAAGAACGGATTGGATAGGTTGCTGACCGAGGACACGCCCTGCCAGAGATAATTAGAGACCGCTAGAAGGTTGGTGGAGAAGGATCCGGAAAGGGCGAGGTTGGTATACACGGTCGCCAGGGGCGCGGCCCGGAGAAGGGTGGATCGCGGGGATGCGGCCCCGCCCGGCGGATAATAATTGACGAGTGGGGGGATGCCGGGGCCGACAAAGTTGATCTGCACATAATACTGAAGCGGGGTTCCGGGATTGCTGAAAGAAGGTATGTCCCCGGTATAGTGCGTGCCGACCGAAGTCATCGTGATTCCGATCCACCCTGAAGATCCAAACCGATACAGCAGGGTGGCCGTGACGTTCGAGCCAGCCGCGAGCGGGGTGATATCCACCTCCACCCGATTATTGGTCAGGGTCAGGGGGGGGTCGGGGGTCAGGGTTAGATTTTCAACCAACGTGGTGGCGGTTTGAATGGTGTAGAACGACGGGTTGTTACTGCCGTTGATGGGAGAATCCACGGGACTGGTCACTGAGCTTTGGTCGCCGGTGAAAGAACAGCGGATATAATATTCGACATTGCCGGCTCGGTTATTGGGGCCGATCCCTTCGGGGATGGGAGCGATCGTCGTGTACGTCAGCCCGGAATAGTTAGACATGACAATGGCGGAATACGATGTTGAACCGAAGGGGCGATAAAACAGGGTGGCCAGAATGTTGGATGCACCC
Organism: uncultured bacterium; assembly: GCA_903824675.1. GTDB lineage: Bacteria > Verrucomicrobiota > Kiritimatiellia > CAIKKV01 > CAIJXV01 > CAIJXV01. The sequence goes on along the minus strand of CAIJXV010000031.1, from coordinate 161 downwards.
GAGAACGGCTGGATGTCCATGGACGCCGTGACGGGATTGGTGGCGGTGGGGGAGGACGGCGTCAGTGTCAGGTTGTTGAGGACCACGCCGGAATAATAGGGGTCGTGGATCCGGATTTCATCCAGCACAAGCAACCCGTTGGTCGAGATGTTTTGGATGCG
>CAIJXV010000030.1 GCA_903824675.1 uncultured bacterium | reverse complement strand
GACCATCGCCGACAACCTGCTGGTCAAGGAAGGCGCTCCCAGCCAGGCCAAAGTGATGGAATTGAAGGATGGTTCCGAATTGGCTCCCGGAACCTTGACGATGCGGGGCAACGCCTTCTGGAACTGGACCCCGGCGGGCGAGGCGGCGATGACCGCGGATCCGCAGCTCGAACGGGCCGCGGATGGCGACCGCCTGCTCCGCATGTCCTCGAAAAGTCCGGTGCGGGCTGCCGGCAAGGGAGCCGATGCCGGCGTGACACCAGCCGATGCCGGGGCTGGAGGCGTGAACTCCGCCATCGGCCCAGCATCGCCGGAGACCCCTTGATTACCTTGGAAACCAACAAGCCGTTCCAAGCCGCTTTTTACACCATCGGCCCCGGCTCCCCGCTGGTTGATGCGGGGAGCATCATGCCGCCGTGGACCGATGGTTTTGCGGGGATCGCCCCCGACATTGGCGCCTTGGAAAAGGGAGGGGCGCCTTTTGTCGTCGGAGTCCCGGGGAAGCCTGTGACGAAAAAATGAATCGGCATCGTTATTATTCAGGTTGTTTAGACTGTAGGCTGTTAGTTCTACTTTGGGAAGTTTGAAAATCGGTAACTCAAAGGAGTTCGGCGATCCGCAATTGCTTAAAATCCCAACGGGATTTCATCTGCTAGCCCAGGGTTGCGCTAACAGAGCTACCCTGGGGTTCGGAAGAATAGAAATCCAACCCTGAAGGGGTTGAATCATGGCGTCTGAATTGCAAACTCAGCCTGGGACCAGATCACCACCTTTGATGCAACCCTTTCAGGGTTGAATCATGGTTTGTTCATCTTCCCAGGGTAGCGCCGAGGGCGCAACCCTGGGCTAGCAGATGTAGCCCCGTTGGGGCACCAGACGCACGATTTCAAACTTGCTAAAGCAGAATTAGGCTGTAGGTCTGAAAAGCATAGCCGTACAAAGGGGAATTCAGAATCCAGAAGACAGCGGCTGATGTACCATCTCCTGAACCTTGAACCGTAACTCGGCATAAGCATATGGACGGGATAAGCCATGATGAAGTCACGAATTGTTTTGTCGGCATTGCTGGCGCTGGCGGCTGTTGCCCCGGCGGCAGATTCGAAAACCTTGCCGTCGATCCAGTCTGCCGGGCCGGACGGGACGGCTTGGCCGGCCAGTTGGATCGCGGCGCGGGACGTGCCCCTGAATCCGCCCAAAGGGCCGAATTATCGGCCGGCGTCCGCTCCGCCCGGCCGGTTCGTCTCCGTTACTGCCGGGCGCGGTTACCATGCCGAGATTGCCGGGCGCGCGGACACCGTCAAGTGGGTGCAGGTCGACCTCGGCGCGGTCCGGCCGCTGGAGACGGTGCGGCTCCGCACGCTCGACCATGATCAGGTGGCGGGGTTCGGTTTTCCGCTCCGCTACCGGGTCGAGATCGCCGATGATCCGGGCTTTGCCCATGCTATCGTGCTCGAAGATCGGACAGCGGCGGATGTGCCGAACCCGGGCATCACCGTGCTGGAGATCGCCGCGCAGGGGCGTTCCGCGCGCCATGTGCGCTTCACCGCTACCCGGCTTTTCGCCCGTCCCTCCAATCCGGCTGAGTTTTGTTTTGGCCTGAGGTCGATCGAGGTGGTTTCCGGCGGCCGGAACATCGCCCTGGACGTCCCGGTGACCGCCGCCGATTCGGTGGAGGCGCACGGCTGGGG
>CAIJXV010000029.1 GCA_903824675.1 uncultured bacterium | reverse complement strand
CTTATTGCAGCGTCGGACACAAGTATCTTTTTCGAGCGTCCAGTTGATTCCTGTGCATCTATTAGAGACAGGGACGAAGGACCAAAAGGACGCCAGGGACGGATGGGACCTGCGGAGGAATATGAGCGCATTGCTATTGAATCGAGACGGTTTTCAGATGCCGGCGGACGGGTGGTATCAACTCGCGCCGTTGGGTGAGTTTCCACACGCGTCTGCTGGTGTCATTCAGGTGGTTGACGTGGAAGCGTGTACCGCGATGGCCGCACGGTTCAAGGCGGACACGGCGGTAGCGAACTTTGCCGGGCTCCTGGTGGACTTCGACCATTTCTCCCTGGATGACAGGGCACGGTCTGAAGCGGCGGGGTGGATTATGGAACTTGAGGGGCGCGCGACGGGTTTATGGGCAAAGATTCGTTGGTCGGATGTTGGTGAGGAAGCAGTCAAGGGCGGAAGGTACCGGTTCTTGTCCCCGGTTTGGGCGCGAAGTGAATGCGTTGATCTCGGCCCTTCGACAGGCTCAGGGCAGGAAACCAGACGGGTTCGGCCCGTCCGTTTGCTGAATGCTGCGGTGACAAATGATCCCAATTTGAAGGGGCTTGTGCCCCTCGCAAACTCGGGTCCAGTTGATTCGTGTGCATCTTATAGAGGGGCACACATTAGTCATGGAAAGGATGGTCAGACGATGAAGAGAGTGATCGAGAAGTTGACAAACCACTTGGGGATTCCGGGGGATGCGACTGAGGACGTGATTCTGGAGAAGATGCTGGGGCTTCCCGGCCTGACGGTCGTGGCGGACCTGCAGAACTCGCTCAAGCAGGCGCTGGGCGAACGGGACGCTTTGCAGAAGGAATTTAATGGCGCTGAGGATGAACTCGTCAACCGGCACCTGGCCGAGTTCGAGGGCGTTATCAGTGACGCGACGAAGCCGTTCTGGGCTGAACAGTTGCTGAAGAATCGGGATTTGGCGCTGACTGCGCTCGCAGACATCGCTTCGCTGCGACAAGCAGGGAGAGACGAACCCACCCCGGCCTCCGGCCATCCCTCCAAGGAGGGGATCCAGAGTGCTACTCGGCGTCCGTTGCACAATCGGGCTACGGCGCGGCCGGTGATTCCGGGTCAGGGGGGCGCTTCGACGGGTTCGGCAGGCGCCGGTGCGGCCGATGGCCGAGCGGGGAAAATCCGCAACCGGGCGCATGAGATCGCCAAGGGCGAGAAAATCCCGTTTAGCGTGGCGTTTCGGCGGGCGGAGAAGGAAGTTTTGGAAGGATAGTGGAACGCTCAGGATTACGATTAAGAGGAGGATTTGAGAATGAGTCAGAGCAATACGAGAGTTGGCGATATTCGGGTTCTTGCGGGCGAGAGCCTGACGGGTAAGGAAGGGTATCTGGTCAAAATGACCCACGATACCGGCGTACCGGAAGTGAAACTACCGGCCGCCATCACGGATTATTCCCTGTATGCGGTGATTGAGGGCGGCGCGGATGCGGCGCTGGTTTCCGTGCGTCCGGTTGAGGCTGGCCGCAACGTGCGGCTGAGACTCAAAGGGGCCTGCAATCCGGGTGATGTTCTGGTCCTGGCCGCTATCGCGGGTAGCGATGCGGGGATGGTGCGGGCCCTGCCGACGGCGGGCGGCACGTATCGGGGTCTGGCGATTGCGGAGGAAGCCGGTGTTGATGGGCAGTTGGTGCTGGCCCGTCCGGCGATGATCGGGAACATCGTGGTGACCTAACGGTCGCCAGTAGTCAGCGGGAATACGACAAGAACCCTACTACGCATAAAGCTACGTAGGGCAAGGGAGAATGATAAATGAGCAGATTGAGTGATATCAGTGCGTCCCCGACCCTGCGGGAGTTTGCCCAGGGCGCGGCGCAGAGTGCGATTATGCCGGTGGCCGATTTCCTGGCGCCGACGGTCGAGGTGGCGATGAGCGTGGGTCGGTACAAGTCCTACACGGAGAAGAATCGCTTCCATATCCCGGATACGCTGCGGACGATGGGCGGTCGCGCGTCGGAGCTTCGCTTCGAAGCGACGGACTCGACCTTCAACTGCGAGCCGCACGCCCTGGACTACCCGGTGGACAACCTGGAGCAGTTGGAGGCGGAAGGTCTGGAGAATATGCTTCGCGAGGGCGCGACGGCGGTAGCCGAAGTCGCGGCGTTGTCGCATGAGAAGGCCGTAATCGATGCTGGGCTGGCGATTGTGGGTGCCGGGACCGGCAAGACCTGGAATGCGGCGGCCGATCCCATCGCGGACGTGGATGACGCCATCCTGTCGGTGATTAAGGCCGCGAAGTACGGTTCTCTCATGGGCGTTGGGGTCCTGTTCGGGGCGACTGCCTGGAAGATCTTCAAGAACCAGGAGAAGGTCCGGGGCCGTTTTGTGGTCGGCAATGGCGGCGGCAAGGCCAACCTGGGGTTGGCAGTGCCGACGGAGCAATCGGCAACCCAGATGTTCATCGGGTCTCCCGATGTCCGCACGTCGTACATGATTTATGACGCGAATCCCGAAGGGAAAGCGGAGAGCATCAGTTTCCTTCTGGACAACACGATCCTGATTTTCGCGCGGAAGGATGCCCCTTCCCGGCGCGATCCCAGCTTCATGAAGACGTTCCGGTTGATGAACCGGTTCATGGTTCCGGGGTCCTACATGCGCGATGACGGCCGCGTCGAGGTCGCGAAGTTCGATTGGTCCGAAGATGTGAAGGTCACGAACTCGGCTGCCTGTGTGCGGCTGAACATCAGCGCCGCTTAAGACGGCGCGGCAGGGACGCCGCGCCCCACCTTGGAGGGGATCGGGAGCGAGGTGAGAAGATGGGTGCCTGGACTGAATTGTCGGCCGATGTGGTACGGAATGCGTTCCCGACCGACTTGGCAACGCTTTATGCGTCCTGGGTTGATGCTAATCCGGCCAAGGCAAACCGGTTGAACGAAATCATCGCCGAGGTTTTGCGGACTTTCCGCACGGCCGTGGAGGCGAATCCCGCCAACCGGTTGGATGAGAATCCCGACACGGTTCCTTCCACTGGCTTCCTACACGCGCTCCACACGGTGATCTTCAGCATTGGCATGGAAATGGGCGTTCAGTTTGCGCCGGAGGTTTACGGTTTGAACGTGCAGGCGAATATCTGGTTGCGGATGGTTCAGAACGGGGGGATTCCGGTGGATACGACGGAGGGCGAAGGCTCTCCGTCGTACCGGCCACCAGAAAGAGAACGATGGCTTCTTTGATCAAACGTCTTTTGCCCTTCCTGATGGGATTGGGGCTGGTATCGGGATGTCAGGCCGGATGGCTGAATCCCTCTCAACAGGGCTTTGTCATCCAGACATTCACGTCTTATCAGCCGATCAGCGGGAACAACAGCGGCACGATTGTGACGAATGGGAATTCCTATCAGGTTGCCGGCGACAATACCGGGGCCATTTATATCGGCGGACCCGGGTCTCAATTCCGGGGCAAGAACGATGGCAACCTTTCTATCGACGGCGACGGGGCATTCGTTCTCGGGTCGTTTGGGAGCCTGGCGGCCGTGACGAACCGGGGAAAGGGATCGCTTGTCCTGGGGAATCTCTCCGTCGGACAGAAAGCGATGATCACGGACGTGGGCAACGCGGCGATTTTGATCGGGGCCGGAACGGTCAGCAATAGCCAGTCGATTGTGGTGGGCGACGGAAACGCATCCCATGGGAACAAGTCCGTCACCGCCGGGTCGTTCTGGGGGATGGGGAGCGGGTTCTTCGGCAATGGTGCTGGGCTGACGAATTTGCCCACGGACCTGAGCCGATTTGCTGTGGCGGATGCGACGGTTTTGAGCGGCCGGGTGACGGACGTCGAGACGAACCTGGCAGCGGTGAATGGGAATGCTGGGAACTATCTATCCAGTGAGCGAACGATTTGGGTCGCGACGAACGGGAGCGACAGCGCCGACGGGCGCACACCCGAGAAGGCAAAGTTGACGCTGGCCGCCGGCATTTCTGCGGTTGGCGGGACGAACTGGACGGTCATCGTCCGGGATGGTGTCTACGTCCTGAGTAACACGGTCTGGGTGACAAACCGAATTACGGTGAAGAGCGAAAACGGCCCGGCCCGGTGCGTGGTGGATGGGAACGGGACGAACCGGTGCTTTTACATCCAGCGCTCGACCCTTGACGGGTTCAGTATCACCCGCGGATGGGTCTTCAATGAAGACGGCGCGGGCATTTACATCTTCGCCGGGACGGTTCGGAACTGCCGGGTGTATGGGAACACGGCCGCTGGGACTGGGACCGGCGGCAATGGTGCCGGGGTGTTTGGCTATATGATGTCGTTCCTGATCGAGAATAGCCAGATCTACAGCAACACCGCCTTCAACAATGGCGGCGGTATCCACCTAGCCGCCGGTACGATTCGGAACTGTCTGATATACGGGAATGCCGCCAACTGGGGCGGCGGGATTTATGCGCAGGGTTATGGGATTTCGATCAATACCAGCCTTATCGAGGATACGACGATCAGCAGGAATACGGCCACCGGCACGGGCGGAGGCGGCATCTTCCTGTCGAATGAAGGCAATAATAGCCTCCCTATGACGACCACGATACGGAACACGATTTCCTATGGCAACACGGGCGCGACCGACCCGAACTACAAGAAACTGGGGATAATCAATACGCTGGTGACCTTCTCGTGCATCTCGCCGGTCGTTTCCGGGGTTGGGAACATGGCATCGGATCCCAGTTTCCTTTCCAGCAATGACTTTCATCTGGCGGCCACTTCGCCCTGCGTCAACGGCGGAACGAACCTGACCCTGGCGGCAGGTGCGATTGATCTGGATGGGAATCCCCGCGTGAACGGGGGGCGGACGGATATCGGAGCCTTTGAATCCCCGGCGTTTCACGCGGTGCTGGCGGGATCGAGTCCGAGTTTAAATTGCGTGACCGGGAATGCCTTCTTTGGGAATGGGGCCGGCCTGACAAATCTGACTGGGTATCTGCCGGTTGCCAGTGGTGGGTACGCGTTGAGCGATCCTTCGTCCGCCGAAATGTGGAGCTTGACCGGCATGACTTATACAAACGGGGCTCTTGCCCGCGATCTGCAGACCGGAACGGCCTATGCCACCGGAATGGCCCCAGTTGTTGTCGGGCGAACGTATGTCGTGCGGTTTCGGTTATTCCAGACTTTGACCACCGTCAGCAGTGTGTTTTTTGGGGGACACCAATGGGATTTTAGCGGTGGACACGCCGTGAATTCGCAGGAGTTTACGGTGACGGCGGCGGACACAAACGTCTTCGGGTGCAGTTACGGCACAACCGTGAGCGGTCAATTCGGGTTGGACACCATGAGTGTTTACCTGGTTCCGCGCGCCACAACGACCGGTGAAATCGAGGCGGACAGCGGCATCATTTTGGGAGGCGGCACGCTGAAAGTTATCGGCAATCAGTTGGTGTTTGTGGTCGGCGCGGTGACCAACGTCCTGGATGCCGACATCATGCAACCATAAGGAGTTTGATCATGAAGAGGATGATTTTGGTTCTTTGGATGGCGATGGCAACGAGCGCGGCCTGGGCCGGCGGATGGACCGCGACCTATTCCCTGGCTGGTGGTTCGGTTGGCCTGACGAACACTCAGGCCAACAGCAGTTGGGTACCGGTTTCCGTGATGCTGAAGTTCAATTCGGCCGGAACTGGGACGGCGGAAGTCTGGCGAGTGAGCCAAGATCAAAGCTTCATGCTGGCGAACTGCTTGTTCAGCAACGTGACGACGGTCGTCTGGGTGCCTGATGCGGAATATCCCTTCACGCTGAATGAGGCATTGGTCATCCGGAGCAGTTTGACGAATGGAATCGTCCAGGTGATTCGGAAGGGGGATTGAGTGCGAGCGAGATTCATTCCCATTCTGTTGGGGTTGGTTTGGGCGATGCCCTGCCTGGGCGGCTGGATTCTTGACGGGCAGCCGTCGGCGCCAGATGGCGGCGGCGGATCGTCAGGCGGAAGTACGGGCGTTGTCGTGGCCGTTGAAGAAGGCACGTTTCCGGTCATACGGCTTGAACTGGGCGGGAACTGGACCGATTTCGAGTTGAAGGCGAGCACGAACAACTTCACGAACCTGGCCTACTACATCAAGAGTTCGGGAACGAATGCCGAAGCTGACGATACGAATGTGTGGGTGTACTTCACCGATGACCATTCCGAGGACGTGCGGCAGTGGCATAGATCCACGCGGGCAACGGCGATCGGGAATCAACTTGTGAACCCGACGAATTCTGAGGTCGAGTTCGTCATGGTTTGTCCGTCGCACGAGGGTGCGGTCGACTGGCAGCCTTGGATGTCCCGGACGAACAAGGCGCTCGTTTGGAGTTTCGTGCGGTATGACGGGTTTGGGTTGGAGATGAATGCGTCGGGAACGAAGTCGCACTGGAATCCGGTGGTTCCGGTGGAGTGGCGTAAGGAACGAATTGCCCCGTGACGGGGCGGAAATGTAAAGGAGACGGTTATGCGTAAGTGCTTAATTCAGTTGGTTTGCGTGGG
>CAIJXV010000028.1 GCA_903824675.1 uncultured bacterium | reverse complement strand
GGACCTCATACTTGTAAATCACCGACCCCGGACCGGCAATCGCCAAAATCTCTCCATCCGCCGCCGTCCCCGCCGTCTTGACTAACGTAACGGCCGGGTTGGGAATAAGATTCATCCGGTTCTTCACCGTATGAGAATCGTTGTTTCCCTGGGATTCAAACTTGCCCAACCCCTCGGTCGTCCAGCCGGCCGGCAGACCCGTTTCGGCCACCGTGTATTTATCATGTTCCGAGATCATCAGCCCTTTGCTCATGAACGAACCGTACCCGTCGCCGTCCCCGCTCTTGTTGCTCCCCGATTTGATCCAAATGCCGACGATGGTTTTTCCGGCATTGCCGCCCGTGCCTGAAAACGTCCGGGAATAACCCGTCAGGCTGTCAAACTTCTGCCGGGCTCCATCCGCAAAAAGCAACACCACATTGGAAAGATCCTTCGTGGAGTTCGCCGTCACGCTGCGGGCGTTGTTGAAGACGGCGCTGACCTCCTCCGGCCAGGAGGCGCCCGCGCCGTCAGGCGCCAGAACCGCAGAGGTCCTGATGGCATTCGACGTGTTGTTCGCCGGATAGATGATTTTCAGCCAGGCGTAAGTGCTGTCCGCCTGGATCGTCACGGTTGCGGATAGATTAGGCGGAGAGGCCAGCTTCGCCCCCGCGGAATCGTACCACTCCTTGTTGATGGTTACGGTGTCCTTGGGGTCCGTGGCAAACGCGCTAAGGGAAGCGAACCATACAGCCGCCACCAGCACACACAAAGGGAATGCATTCGCCTTGAAGATTCTGTTATTTGTCATCTTTTTAGCCCCCTCTATCTCTGTTGGACGAAAACAATAACCGCTCAAGCCCAAACTGTCCTTGCTCGCTTTGAAGACGGATGCCTTGACCCGATCAATCAAAATCTGGCCCTGAGGGTTGGCATAATACTATGGTCTAATAAAAAATGCACCTGAAATCTGTAATAAGCACCATTAATCTAAGATTTATCAAAATACACATTAGCCCTATCCACTGCCTGAAAAATTAACTTATTGTGTGAAAAAAATAAGGAAAGCGTTTGTTCAAGCCTGTTAATCGACTCCTTCCGCCCTTGTTTACACCGTCATTTGACCTGAATCATGCTACCATATCACATTTTTTATTGTTATTGCGGGTTGCGTGAAGAAATCAGGCTTCCTAAATCACCGTATGGTTAAAGAAAAAACATTGAAAAATTAGCTTCTCAGCACAAAATACGGGCATGAACGATCAAATAATGAAAATGAGAAATACGGTTTGATTTGGAACTCAAGAAAACATAAAAAACGGGAACCAAACTTTATATTCCTGAACTCCTGAGTTCCAGATAAAATCAAGCCGAACCAGTCCTTCCTGGGTATCGGCGAAGCGCCTCACCCAGAAAAACAACGATAGGGCTCGCAGGTTTCGCTGCACAGGGAGTGTGTCGCCATGAATCCCGATGAACTGATCCGCCTTCTGAAACTCAAAACACACCCCGAGGGTGGTTACTATGCCGAAACCTATCGGGCCTCGGAAGCGCTCGCCGCCGCCGCACTCCCTCCGCGATACAACGGGGCACGCGCCCTCTCCACCGCCATCTACTACCTCCTGACCGACGACTCCTTTTCCGCCATGCATCGCCTGAAATCGGATGAGGTGTTCCATTTCTACCTCGGTGACCCTGTCGAGATGCTCCTTCTTCCGCCCTCCGGAAGCGGTCAGACCGCCTCCCTCGGCCATGACCTCTCCCGGGGCGCCCTGCCGCAGCTCGTGGTCCCCGCAGGCGTCTGGCAGGGCGCACGCCTCAAGCCGGGAGGCCGCTTTGCCCTCCTCGGATGCACGGTGGCGCCGGGATTCGACTTTGCCGACTTCGAAGTGGGCCGGCGCGATGCCCTGGCACGCCTGTATCCGGATTTTGCCGACCTCATCACCCGCTTGACTCGATGACGTGGCGGACATAAAGTCCCCCGCATGCACCAACAGCCCGACCGCACCCCCGAAATGTCCCG
>CAIJXV010000027.1 GCA_903824675.1 uncultured bacterium | reverse complement strand
TCCTCCCATGCGGGCGCGGCAGGATTACTATCTAGATCGAAATCGGTTCTATCCCTTCACCGGAACCGGTGGGCTGACAACCTTCAACCGTAAGGCCCGGATGGTGCATAATCCATCCCACTCCCCAAAGCCCATCGGTCGAGCCCCATCCTTGCGCTTGATACCAAAATAGGATTGATATCGTTGAAATACCGATTCCACAAAGATTTGACTGCCCATGACCACCCCGTCAGAAAAATACCGAACCCGGCATCGCAAAATCTCGCCGAGTGTCAGCCGTCCCTTGCCATCCAATACCTGCTGAACCCGCTCCGGATCAAATCCCTGGCCCGGTCTTTTGGGGTCTTTGCGATTCACATCGAACAGCACACACCGGTATTGGGCAGCCGCCTGCCGCCAGGTCCCGCCCCCGCCGGTGACAGCGATCAATTCACATAACCGGCGGCGCGCCAAGGCCTGTCCACCCATCGCTTCCCCATATCCGCCATGCCGATAATCCTTGGGATCCCGCACCAATCCGGCGCGCACGGGATTGAGATCAATATAGGCCGCTGTTCCCAACAAGGCTGTCGCCGAGCCCTCGATCAAGAGGCTCTTGAAGCGCTCCTCCCATAAAGTGCCTTTGCGTTGGGTTTGGTGGTTATACCAAATCGAAAAGCGCTGTTTGAGCAGTTTCATGAAGGCGGAGAGATCATACATCCGGGTCAGATAAGCTTCCCGAAGTTTTTTGACCCGGTCGGCTTGGCCCTGAGCCCGGGCCTCCTGGAGTTGCTGAGCGAATTGATCGACCAAGGGGCCCCCGTAAAATATCCGCAGGCGGTTCGTCAGTTCCGCATCGCTCAAGTCTTCGCGTTCCGGAACATACACCAGGATATGAAAATGGTTACTGAGGAGGGCGTAGGTGAGGATTCGGACCCCACAAAAGGCTTCGGTCTTGCGCATCAGGCTGCAAAAGATCTCTTTTTCGCGATTTTGCAGGATAAACCGTCGCTCGATGACCCGCGAGATGCAATGGTAAAATCCCGGCCCTTCCGCCTTAATCCGTGGTAACCGCATAAGCCCCTCCCCTTTGAACCCCAATCCCATATCCCGTTTTCCCTATACCCCACATTCCCTATTTGAGTCAATCCGAGATTTTGACTATTAACGTGTCCCTTAGCCAATCTGAATGCTGCACTCGAGGATGGGTCTTGACGGTTTGCCATACGGGGCTGTTCCTCCCGGACTCTGCGGTTCCGCCTTGGCTCATCAGCACCCTGTCCATCTTCAGGCGTCGATGTTTGTTATCAAATGGCTGTCAAAATCGACATCCTTGGGCTATAGTTTGTAAAACATGGAACTTAGTAACCCCATGAGGTGAAGGGATCAGGGACACCATGAGGTGAAGGGATCAGGGACATGTTAATAGTAACGAGACAAGGGAAAATCTTGGCGTAAGCGGTAAAATCGAGACTTCCTTACGTTGAAAAACGATTCCGGTGCGCGAAGAATGAGGCCCCTGACGACGAGAGCGCCTAAATCGTACTGTTCCAGACGGAAAAAGACAAAATCAGATGGCAGGCAGGGTTGTTTGGTGAGTTAAAAGGTATGGCCTTTCGACCGCTATCGGTCTTTGGCACCGAGATTTAACGGTGGTGAAAGCATTCTGTCGGTGGGTGGGCAGAATCCTCCCACGCGGGCGCGGCAGGATTACTATCTAGATCGGAATCGGAAAAAAAAAGGGGTCAGCCCTGTGTTTAGAGGATATCCATTTTCCCCGGCCGGATGGGTCAGCAGGTCCCGCACTTGCCCTCTTTCATTTGGATTGCCGGTCTCTTGGGCAACTTGTTAGTATCTTCCCTATGAAATACTCAACCGTTTTGTCCCTTGGCCTGGCCGGTTTTCTGCTGGCGGCGGGATCTGCACTCTCCCTGATCGCCGCCCCCGAATCCGAGGTCGAAATCGGTGAATCCATTCACGCCGTCATCGCCAAACTCGGGGAACCGGAAGGCCAGTTTCAACAAGGCCGCATCCTCACCTTCTATTACAGCCGGGGCATGGTGGACTTCACGGACGGAATCGTGGTCAAGTCCACGCTGGTCTCATCGGACGAAGCCCGGCAGATCCGTCAAGCCCGCGAACGCCTCGAGGCGGACCAGCGCAGCCGGGCCGAAGCCGAGCAAAATCGGTTGACCCGGGAAGGCGCAACGGAATTGCAAAGACGGCTTGATGACAAGGCCTTTGCCGCGCAGCCGCCCGATGTGCGACTGGCCGCCTGGCAGGATTTCGCCCGACGCTACCCCTATACCGATGTCACCGCGCAAATCGCCGGGGCCAACCAGAACTTAAACCAGGTCCTTCGGCAACAGCAGGCGCAGGAGGGAATTCAACGGATCGATCAACGGCGGACAGAAATCAAGGCGCGCTTCCATCAATTGGACAAGGATTATGCCGCCTCCCTGGCAAATTGGAAGCGCAACGAGATCACGGCCGAACGGAACCATCTGAATGCAGAACTAGCGGAGTTGAATAGCCGTCTACTCACTTTGAAGCCTGCACCCAAGCCCTGAACACGGCGAATCCTCCCTTCCGCGATGTGGCCACCGGCCGCAAATAGACCAGCCACGGGGTGCGCTGCCGAGACCGATATCTGTGAAATCCGTGGTTAATCTCCCGTCAGGAGCAACCGCAGGTCGGATTTTCACCACCGAGGCACGGGGGCACGGAGAAAGAAAATCTCCCACCTTCCGATGCGGGCTGTTTTGAACGGAAGCCGTTCAATTCACCCCGCGTGTATATTGAGAGTGATCGAGAGCACAGGATGGAATCTTGCCTGTGACCTCCTGCCCCATCCCTAAGTCAGCGCGGGCAGACTTGGTACGCTGCGTGCAAAGACAGCCCGCATCTTCGGTTTCTTGCCTGTCAACTCAGTGGCTCGGTGACTCCGTGGTTAATCTGCGGACGGTTAGCCCCCGCCGTATCCTCGCAATGCGCCATAACCCAAAGCGGCAGTTAACTGCCGCAGTCCAAAATTAAAATGGAAGGTGGTGGCGGGCGAGGTCCCTCTCGCCCGTATTACGGCGATCCCCAACTCCCTCCGGACGCCCCGGCGACGAGGGCCAACTGTCCGCTTTTGCTCGCTCCAGGAATTCCGCTTTTAAAAACTCCACGACCACCCCGACATGCGGCTCGACATCTGAGCCCGATGGCCTCATACTATATCCCCTTCAATGGAGAACGAATGCAGAATCACAAGCTAAGAAATATCGCTATCATCGCTCATGTCGACCATGGCAAAACGACCCTGGTCGATCAGATCCTTAAACAAGCCCTGCTTTTTCGAAAAGCCGAGGATTTCCATGAATGTTTCCTCGACAGCAATGACCTGGAGCGGGAACGCGGCATCACTATTCTTTCAAAAAATGTCAGTGTGCTGTACAAGGGCACGAAGATCAATATCATCGACACCCCCGGCCACAGCGATTTTTCCGGCCAGGTTGAACGCGTCCTCAAGATGGCCGACGGCGCGCTCCTGCTCGTGGACGCGGCGGATGGGCCGATGCCTCAGACCCGTTTTGTTCTGCATAAAGCCCTTGAACTCGGCCTGCAATGCCTTGTCATTATCAACAAGATCGACAAGAAGGACGCGCGGCCCGATGCCGTGTATGACCTGATCTTCGACCTGTTCGTTGAACTCGATGCGACCAACAAACAGCTCGATTTCACCGTCCTTTACGCCAGCGGGCGCGATGGCTGGGCATCCCTGACACTGAACGGCGCGCGAGATTCCATTGTGCCGCTGATGGATGCGATCCTGGAACACATCCCCGCTCCGAAAATGCTGGAAGGCCCGGTCCAAATGCAGGTCACCACCATCCAGCATTCCGACTATGTCGGCCGAACCGGTATCGGCCGGGTGTTCAGGGGCACCCTCGACCTGAAAGTACCGATGTGTCACATTCGGCGGGATGGCACGGTCAAGCCCGCCCAACTCAAGCAACTTTTCACGTTTGACGGTCTGGGCCGCAATTCGGTCGAAAACATCGATTGCGGAGACCTGTGCGCTATCGTCGGCATCCCGGATATCGATATCGGCGACACGCTGGCGGACCTTGAACATCCAGATGCGCTCCCCCCCATCCACATGGATGAACCCACGATTTCCATGATCTTCCGGATTAATGATTCCCCCTTCTTTGGCCGGGACGGCAAATACGTCACCAGCCGGCACCTTCGGGAACGACTGTTATTGGAAGCCGAACGCGACGTCGCCTTGCGGGTGGAAGAGGCCGGCGGCGAAGCCTTCAATATCAGCGGACGCGGAGTACTGCATCTTTCCATCCTGATGGAAAATATGCGCCGCGAAGGCTTCGAGATGACGGTTTCCAAGCCGCAAGTGATTTTAAAAGATAACAACGGCCAAAAAGAAGAGCCGTTCGAAGTCCTAACGGTGGATGTCCCCGAGAAGTTTGCCGGAAAAATCATCGAACTGGTTGGCATGCGACGCGGAACGTTGGTCCGGATCGATCAACACGGTCCCCGCACCCTGCAGGAATTTCATATTCCCACACGGGGCACGATCGGGTTGCGCAGCAAGTTGCTCACGGTTTCCGCCGGCGAGGCGATCATCTCGCACTGTTTCGACCATTACGGCCCGTTTGCGGGTGAAATCAATCAGCGGAACAAAGGCTCCATGATCAGCATGGCCAACGGGAAAGCGGTGGCGTTTGCCTGTGACGGCTTGCAGGCCCGCGGATTCCTTTTTGTGGACCCGGGCGAAGAATGCTACGAAGGCATGATTGTCGGGGAACACTGTCTGGATAGCGACCTGGTCGTCAATATTCAGAAAGCCAAGGAAATGACCAACATGCGGGCGGCCGGTTCAGACCGGAACCTGGTGATCGCCCCGTCGGTCCGGCTGAGCCTGGAACAAGCCATCGAATACATTGCCGACGATGAACTCGTGGAAGTCACTCCCAAATTTATTCGTCTGCGGAAACGGCTCCTCAAGGAGTTCGAACGAAAACGCGTCCGCCGACAGACGTGATCGAATGAAGTGTGCAGGCGGTCCGAGACCGGTGAAGTCGTCCGCTTTCGCCCCATAACCCCGCCCGTCACCGCGTTTGAATTGCCGGTGACGTCAAGACTTGAAATGACTGCCCGGCGCGTCTTGTATCAGCGTTTCGCGCAACTCCGGCAGGAGTTCCGGATAATCAAGCGTGTAATGCAGTCCGCGGCTCTCATGCCGTAACTGGGCGGAGCGCACGATCAACTCGGCGACGTCGGCGATATTGCGCAACTCCAGAATGTCCGCCGTTACCAGATAACGCAAATAATAGTCCCGGATCTCGTGGCGCAGGGTATCGGTTCGTCGCAAGGCGCGCTCGAGACGTTTATCGGATCGGACGATACCGACGTAATCCCACATGCAGGTTCGCACTTCGTTCCAATTGTGTTCGACAACAACCGCCTCATCGCTGGGCACGGCGGCTCCGGTTTCCCAGGGTGGAATCCGGATCGAGTTGACCGGGGCCGGCGAACCCTCCCGCTTGAGCCGCTCGGACATCAGGTGGGAGGTGACCACGGCCTCCAGCAGGGAATTACTGGCCAACCGGTTGGCCCCATGCAACCCGGTGCAGGATACCTCCCCGAGGGCAAACAGACCTTCCAGCGCGGTAACCGCGTCCGTTCCGGCCTCAACCCCGCCACAGAAATAATGGGCGGCCGGCACCACCGGCACCAGGTCGCGGGCCATGTCGATCCCGAACGACAGGCAGGTGGCATAAATATTAGGGAACCGGCTTTTGAGAAACCGGACGCTTTTATGGCGAATATCGAGAAATACGCACGGGGCTCCGGTTTTCTTCATTTCCGCATCAATCGCCCGGGCGACGATGTCGCGCGGAGCCAACGAACCTTGGGCGTCATACCGATCCATAAAGGTGACTCCCGCAGCATCCGTCAACTGCGCGCCCTCTCCCCGCACCGCCTCGCTGACCAGGAACGACTTCGCGGCGGGATGAAAGAGGCAGGTGGGATGAAATTGGATGAATTCCATATTTTTGATCGGCAATCCCGCCCGCCAGGCCATCGCGACTCCATCCCCGGTGGCGATATCGGGATTACTGGTGTACAGATAAACCTTGCCGCCTCCACCTGTTGCCAAAACCGTCACCGGCGCCCGCACGGCAAAAATCGAGTTGGCCCGTTTATCCAACACATAAGTCCCCACGCACCGGTTCGGGCCGGACATCCCCAGCCAGCCGGTCGTGACCAGATCGATCACCATGCAATGTTCCAGAATCGTGATATTCGGATCGGCGGCGGCACGGCCCAACAGAACGGATTCGATCGCCCGGCCGGTGATGTCGCCGGCATGTAACACCCGGCGCTGGGAGTGCCCGCCTTCGCGCCCCAGATCAAATCCTGCGCCTTCCAGTTCGGCAAACGCCAACCCCAACTCCTGCAACTCGGCAATCCGCTCCGGCCCCCCGCTGACGATGGTCCGAACGACGTGTTCATCACACAGCCCCGCTCCAGCCGCCAGGGTATCCCGAACATGCTGTTCGAAACTATCCTCCGAGGTCATCACGCAGGCAATGCCGCCCTGGGCATAATTGGTATTGCTCTCAGCAGAATCTTTCTTGGTGACCACCAGCACCCGCCCGCTCCGGCTTAAATGCAAGGCCGACATCAATCCGGCAATTCCGCTCCCGAGAACCAAATAATCGCAGTCGATGATTTTCATGTTTATTTCCAGCCGTCCTCCAGGCGGAATCATGGCACAGCGCGACGTCCCTTGACAAGCGCCGTTGAAGGGAAGGGAATCGGTCCGTCCCCGGCCCATTTTTCCACCAGAATAAACGTGTATGTGGAGGGCAAGTGCGATAACATTAACAGCTCATGTCAAACGAAAACAACATCTCGCTCCCTCCCCGGGCCGGCATTCTCGCGGTCGTCGGCCGGGCTAATGTCGGCAAATCGACCCTGCTGAACGCCATTCTGGGCGAAAAAATCAGTATCGTCAGTCCGATCGCACAAACCACCCGACGCCCGATCCGGGGGATTCTAACTGAACCCCGCGGGCAGTTAGTCTTCATCGATACCCCGGGAACGCACAAGGCCACCTACGATTTGGGACGACTGATGAACCGGCAGGCTCGGCAGGCCGCCGAGGGATCTGATTTCATTCTGCTCGTGATGGACGCTTCAACCGCCCCGCGGCTGGAAGACGAAGGCTGGATGCGCAATCTGCTCCACACCGGAACCCGAGCCGTCCTCGTATTAAACAAAATCGATCGGGGCAGAACCCATGTCCCCGCCTACCGCGATCTGTGGTTGCGTCTGGCAGAGGAGTCGAAGGCCCCCTCCAGCGGGACCCCGGCCTGGTTTGAAGTTTCCGCCGCCACCGCCGAGGGCCTTCCGGCCCTCTTGGACGGGCTCTTCGCCCGCATCCCCGAGGCTCCCCTGCTCTTCCCGGAAGAGATGCTGACCGATTATCCCCGCAAACTGTTCATCGCCGATATCATCCGGGAAAAATATTTTGGAATCCTGCTGGCGGAATTGCCCCATGCCATTGCCGTTTTTATCGAGGCGATCGAGGAATCCGAAGCCGGATGGAATATCACGGGCGAACTGCTGGTCAATAAAGCTTCGCAAAAAGGCATCGTCCTCGGACGCAATGGCGGCTTGTTGAAAAAAGTCCAAAAAGAAGCCGCGGCCGAACTCTCCGCCATTTACGAAAAACCCGTCCGCCTCCGACTGCATGTCCGGGTCAGCCCCAACTGGGCGGCCAATGGGTCCGAGTTGGACCGCCTGGGCTACCGTTTATAGGTCTTCGGCAAGGCCCCCTCCGACGGGACGTATCAAACCCGCCAATACCGACGAAGGCGATCCAGACCCCAAGCCCACCTCGCCTGCCAGAGTCGCCGCCGATGCTGTGCCAGGCAACGGCGAAGAGCTTGGGCTAAGGCCGGATCTTTCCGGTCCCGCGCTACCCGTTCCAACACCTCTTTAATCAGGGTGCGCCATTCGCCCAGATGGAGGGGCAACCGGGCGAGCGCCTCCAGATCCAACTCCGGAGGAAAGGTGACACACTGGTCCAGCCAGCCACAGGCGCGGATCGCCGCCATATTGCGTAAACACTTTGAACAATGCCCGCAATTGTAAGCCCCTCCGGGATTTTCCCAACATACGCGCAGGGACTCCCGCACACAGGGCTCGCCGATAATGGCTTCGATCTTCCGCGTTCGCGTCGGCTGATAGCCGTCATGCACGACCGCCACCCGTTCCGTTGAAAAAAGAGGGTCCGTGAGCGGTTGGGATCCCCGGAGCCAGGCGGCAGGTTCATCGGGAAAGTTTTCGCCGGGAATGAAGACCTGCCGATAATGTGGAGCCAGCCATTGGGCCACAGCCCCTAAGGCCGGCCCATGCTGGTAAATCGCCCAGTCGGCCAGCGCATCGGTGAAGGTCCGAAGATTGGTTTCCACCCGCACGAGGGTTTTCTCCAGCGTGCCGGCCACCCGCAAAAAACGCTCATAGGCCGTCTTAAAAAGCTGTGAATTCTCCAGCGAGATATCGAATCCCTGAACAAAAATGAGATCGTCAATTTGGGATCGGTGCGTCAGTGTCGTATAGAACGAGTCCACGCCACCCGAGAAAAAGGTGGCCACCTGTCGTCCGTGCGGAACCTCCTCCAACTTCCGTAGCGGGGCCTGAATTTCGACGATCTGGAGAGCTGGATCCCAAAACTTGAAATGCTGTTGAATGCGGCGTTGATGGTCCATGAAGACGGGTGAAACCGGCGCGTCTATCCGCAACGGTCGCCCCACCCGCATGGCAGGGAGCAGACAAACCGATAAAAAGGGCTCGACGCCATCCGCCACCGCGCCCGGCGGCAGATCGGATCGGAACCAGATATCCTGTCTCTTCCCATCCAGGTCAACACCACTGCGGAGTTCGGTCAGGTTGCCAACCACATCGCGGACCGGGGCGGCGATGACCAGGGGCCGAATCTCTTTCGTATTTCCGATTTGCGAGTCCAGGGGCATGAGTCCGCATCACTCCTTCGGCATCTCAATCCGCTGCCAGTGCCGGGCGGTAAACGGAATGAGGAGGGCGAGATAAACAACCCAGCCGATCACCAACGCCAGCCCCAGGCCCAGATGCGGCTGGAGCACATGGATGACGGCCAGGGTCGGAGCCATCCATAGCGTGAATTGGGGAATCGCCCGGCAGATGGTCCAGAGGCTGTGCCGGGCTTCATACGCCGCCACCAACCCCACCATCGGGAACATCGTCATAAACCCTTGCAGCATGTTCTTGGCGATAACCAACAACAGGACGACCCCGGCAATCAATGGGAATTTGATCCAGACCGGCAGCGGCGTCCGATGCCCGGGTTCATCCCGATGCGGCATCAACCTCAATAACCCGAGAGCCGACAGAAACACGCCGACCGTCGCGATCCAAAACACGGATTCCGTCCGCGGGATAAACGGCGCCAGGGACGTCGCCAGCACAGCATAGGCGCCGCCTGATAATAGGATAGCGGCCAGGATCGGCAGTTTCAAACGCAGGTAAAGCCAACGGACGCCATTGGTATAGATCACCAGAAACAGCAAGCCCAGCATGTTCGTCGTATCCACATTCCGTCCCAGCGACAAGGACGCCAAGGTGAAGGGAATCGGCAGGGATAAAATCAGCGCCTTCCATTTGGGATGGTGAAGGTAGGCCAGTGTCGTCCCCATCAGCGACACGGCCACCAGCAACAGCCAATCCCAACCGGTGAACGCGAAATTCAGATTCATATTCATCACCCGCTCCCTGAAGACCCGCTCAATTCGCCTTGATTTTCACCCAACCGCCCCGCTGGGCCGAGTCCAGACTGCCTTGCAGATACGATTGGATCATCGCGCCTTCGTCAAAACTGGTCTGCCCCTGTTGTTTCCGCCGGATGGATTGAATAAACCGGGCATACATATCGGGAACCGGGGGGCACACCACATCTTTCCACAGCGTGCGGGCAACGGCTTGCGCCCCCTGACAAATCCGCAACTGGCTCTCCGGCGGACGATCCAGATTGAGATCGATCGCGCCGCGATCCCCATAGACCCGCAAACTCACGGTGTTCGCCTGGCCAACCGCCCAGCGGGTCGCATGTAAAACACCCAGGGCGCCACCCGCAAAACGCACCGTGGTCACCAGGCTATCGTTCACATCGAACACATAGTCCCCGATGCGTTTAACCCCTTTATCGAATTGTTGCAATTCGCAGGACAGCGCGGCAAAAGGCCCCACCACGAAATGGGCCAGGTCATACAAATGCACACCGATATCGCCCAGCGTTCCCAAACTCCCATGCCGTCCGCTCATCCGCCATAAAAAGGCCGGCGTCGTGTGCCAATCCCCCCAAATCGGGGTGGCCAACCAGCATTGCAAATATGAACCTTCCACATGCAGGATCCGACCCAATCGGCCACTGCGGACCATCTGCGCCGCTTTCTGTGTCGCCGCCGGATTGCGGTAGGAAAAATTAACCGCCGTCAATACCCCTTTTTTCCGGGCCGCCTGGGCCATGCGCCGGGCATTCACCAACGAATCGGCCAGGGGTTTCTCACACATCACATGCAAACCCCGCCGAATCGCAGCCAAGGCGATGGGCGCATGCGCCCGGTCGGAAGCGACAATCGAGACCGCGTCCAGGGCCTCGGTCGCCAGCATCTCGTTGAAGTCCGTGTAGGCCGCGGCAATATTGTGGGCTCGGGCGAATTCCGCCGCCCGTCCCGGCTGGATATCACAACAAGCCATCAATCGACATCCCGCCAGTTCTTGAAATCGTCGGGTGTGGCCTTGGGCCATCCCCCCGGTTCCAACAATCGCCATTCGAATCATGTTCGGGATCCTTTCTAAATGCATCGTGGCAGGTTATCGTTTTCCCAGTCCCACCGCAAGCGATGTCCGGTTTTGATTGACGCCCCCCCGCCCTTCCTTTATGGTGTGTCCCATGCCACAGGTCCTGATCGCTTTATCCGTTTTCATCGCCTGCTACATTCTGTTTGTGGTTTTTCCCCGTTCACGGTCAGTGGTCGCCTGCTCCGGTGCCGCCGTGCTGATCCTGTCCGGAAGCCTGCCCTGGCGGGAGGCGCTTTTCGAACTCATCTCGTGGAATGTCATCGGACTTTTTTTCGGCACTTTGATCCTGGCTGAATTATTTCTCCAGTCCCGAATGCCCGCAGTACTGGCCGAAGTGCTGGTCCGGCACACCCGCACCATGCGCGGGGCCATTCTCGCTGTTTGCCTGCTCTCGGGCTTTCTCTCCATTTTTGTCGAAAATGTGGCCGTCGTCCTGCTCGTCGCCCCCATCGCCCTCAGTCTTGCCGAAAAACTCAAAATTAATCCGGTTCCCCTGCTGATCTGCATTTCGGCCTGCGCCAATCTCCAGGGGACCGCAACCCTGATCGGTGACCCGCCCAGTATGATCCTGGCCGGGTATCTTAAACTGACCTTTAACGATTTCTTCGTCTACCATGGTAAAGCCGGTATTTTCTTTGCCGTTCAGGTCGGTGCCCTGGCTACCCTGGCCTACATGGCGTTCCTCTTCCGCCGACTCAAGTCCCCCATTGCCTTGATTCGTGTGGAAAAAGTGAAGTCATGGACCCCCACGGTTTTCCTGCTGATCCTGGTGGTGGGTCTTTCGCTGACCTCCCTGTTCGACCCCGGCTTTAAATGGCTGGCTGGAACCTTCACCCTGATTCTTGCTGGCTTCGGACTGCTCTGGCACCGCCTGCTCCTCAAACCCCGCTGGGGCTCGACCCAAACCCTGATTCGATCCCTCGACTGGGATACCACTTTTTTTTTAATCGGCGTCTTCGTGGTCGTGGGGGCCCTCTCTGAATCCGGCCTGCTCAATCAGGTGGCCCGATTTATCACCCAGCATCTCGGATCCAATCTGCTGGTCGCCTATATCTTCATCATCGTCCTGTCGGTGGTCGTCTCCGCTTTTGTCGACAATGTCCCCTTCCTCCTGGCCATGATCCCGGTCTGCCAGGTCATCGCCCAAGACCTGAACGCGCCCGGGCCCCTCCTCTATTTCGGACTGCTGATCGGAGCTTGTCTGGGGGGCAACATCACCCCCATCGGTGCCTCAGCTAATATCGTCACCCTCGGCCTGCTTAAAAAACAAGGCCACGTCGTCCGATTTGGCGAGTTTATGCGAATCGGCATCCCCTTCACTCTCGTCGCCGTCCCGGCGGCAACCCTCTTCGTCTGGTGGATCTGGGCGCCCTGAGATGTAATCGGGAAGCCGGAACGCGGGGGCGGTGCCCCTCTCATTTAATCGCGAAAGGTCTCGAGACGCAGTCCGGCCGGCGGAACTCCGTCCCATTTCACTCCGACCGGACAGCGAACCACCACCGGTTCCTTCGCCCCGTCACGTGAAGCGGTAAGCATCCCGCGGGGAGTGGAGTGCTGAAGCCGGAAGGCGGATGGCCCCCCTCCCCTCGGTCCGAATTTCACCCGTCCAAACCCCGGCGTGCTGGGCCGCAACCCCACGACATAGCGCAGGGTCATCGGCACCAATCCGGAGGACCAACCATGGCACAGACTTTTTGGCCAATCGCCCAGACAGTATTTCCGGAGATCCGTCAGGGCCGGTTGATACCATTCCCAAACAGTGGCGGAATCGTTTTCTTCAATTTGTCGCCCGACAAAATCCCGCAGGGTCTGAAGCGCTTCCGCCGGTTCCCCGCATTCCGCCCGGGCACATTGTTCCTGATAAAGAAAATAGGCGGTCACCAAAGGCGGAAGCCGGCTGGAATTGAAAACTTTCAATGCCAATCGTCGATCGGCCGGTGAATCGGCTAATCCCGACCACACCGCCCACGTCATGGAATGGCGCGAGGGACCGCTGGGACCCAGCCCGTTTTCTCTCGACCAATCGCGACGATAGTCCACCCCGCCCACGCTCTCCAGCACCCGTAAATGACGCCAGGCCCGAATGGTTTGATTCAACGTATGGGTGAGTCCGGTTCGCGAATTCCAAAACCGCCGGCGAATTCCCCCGGCGAGTCGCTCAGCCCGACGCCCGTAATGCGCGCATGCTTGAGTGTCGCCCAACCATCCGGCAATCTCCGCCGCCCGCCGCCAGGCATCCAGGAGTTTGCATTGTAGCCAGGATAACTCCTCGAAGCGCCCCCCGATCGGCATTCGGCTCCAATCGACAAAAGCGATGTCGCCAAAAAACTGGGCCTTGGGATCCCGGGTGATGAATCCCTCCCGATTGAGTTGTGTTTTTTCAATCCAGACAAACAGGTCCTTGATCCGATTCCAAATCCGACCCCGATCGGAAATTTTCAGACCATGAAACAGGAGAACCTGCCGGAACATCGCGATGGCATCCAGGGAGAACCCCGGAATCCCCGTCACCCATTTATCGGTCGGCAACTGGTTCAACATCCCCAACGCCGGACGGGGATCGGAAAAAACGGCATCCGTGGTTTCCTGGATCACCCGTGCATCCCCAAACCAACCGACCCGGTCCCGCTTGATGCCGTCCCAATAGGTATCGGACCGGGTACACAGCCGCGCCGTGTAGACCGAGGTTTGCCAGGCCCGCTGAAATCGCGCATCGTCGCAGTGCAAATCGCCCGACCGTTCCTTGAAAGCAAACCAAGCCTGGGCCGCGATACGAACCAGCCGGACCGGCTGCCGAAGATCATGCGCCTGGATCCGGACAAACCGAAATCCACGGGCCGAAAAACGACGGCGTGCGGGATCGGCTGAATCCGGACACCATTCCACCGTCTGAATGGGATTCGTAGTCGGAACACCCCAGGTTTCAGCCTCCGGTAGGCTTTCGCCAAAACTCACATAAACCGGTCCGGCAACGCCCTTCCAAACGATTTCCAGTTCGGCTTCTAATTCAGTTCCAAAATCCAACACGAGATCCACGGTTCCATCGGGACCGGGTGATAGGATTATGGAGCCGGGATCATCATAAAGATTCAGTCGGCCGGACCAATCCGCCCATTCCCGCCGGGGCTTCGAACAGCGGACCACTTTCCATGGATACAAGGTCTGGGTTACCCCGCCCGCACCCCGCCCATATAGAGGATCGGGACTTAAACTGATTGGATGATGAAACATCGCCACGTCCTTCAATGGCGCCCCGAGCAGGGCTCGAACCTGCGACCTGCGGTTTAGGAAACCGCCGCTCTGTCCACCTGAGCTATCGGGGCCTCTTAATAGGGGAAAAAGACAAGGGTTCAAAATAGGGCAAGACCCCCCGTGAGTCAAGAATAAGCCCGCATCCAATGCTCTCAACGAATTGCGCCACATTAAATGTTACCGAAGGAAATCTGCCTATAGGGAGGGGGAATAGTCGGCTGCGCCAGAATCAATGTTACCGAAGATTTGGCATGTCATATCCATGATGCCGATAAGATTGCTTAGAATAGAGC
>CAIJXV010000026.1 GCA_903824675.1 uncultured bacterium | reverse complement strand
TTCAATAGCAATGCGCTCATATTCCTCCGCAGGTCCCATCCGTCCCTGGCGTCCTTTTGGTCCTTCGTCCCTGTCTCTAATAGATGCACAGGAATCAACTGGACGCTCGAAAAAGATACTTGTGTCCGACGCTGCAATAAGGATATATTCTTACTGGTAAGACAAAGCGAAAGGGGCACACTGTGAATTCACTGGCTACAACAAGAATGTCCTCAAAGGGACAGGTCGTTATTCCCAATGCGGTCCGTGATGCTCTCGGCCTGCAGTCCGGCATGCAGTTCGTGGTCGTGGGCCAGGGTGACTGTGTGATCCTCAAGACCATTAAACCCCCGGACATGACCGACTTTAATCTGCTCATCCGAAAAGCCCGCGAACAGGCACGGATAGCTGGCCTCAAACGATCAGACATTGCGGAGGCGATTGCGCAAGTCAGAGGCCGGAAATGAGGGTGGTTGTGGACACCAATGTGTTCCTGTCCGGGATATTCTTTGCCGGCCATCCTTACGAAATCCTAGACGCATGGCGCCGCGGCGAGGTTGAACTCGTGTTGTCCGCCGAAATACTTGCGGAATACCAAGCGACCGCCGAACGACTTGCTATAAAATATCCTGACATCGACTTCGCTACATGGATCGATCTTGTGGCGGTGAAGGCGTCGATGATTCAAGCTTCGCAACTCCCGGAACAGGTTTGCACCGACCCGGATGACGACAAATTCTTGGCTTGTGCGTTGGCCAGCAGAACCACCATCATCACGACTGGGGACAAAGCACTGCTACGAGTCTCCAACTATCAAGGCATCGAGATCCTCACGCCCGCCGCATTTGTTGCGAAGTATCTCTGATCGCCGTAGCCTTGGTGGCGGCAGATCGCTCCACCCGATACCCGGTCTTCTCACTCAACTCCCCCGGATCTACCGCATACCCAGCCTGCGCCAGCTTGAGCGCATCGTCCACAACGCGACTCGACTGATCCGAAACCCCAGGCGCAAACTCAAAATACGCCAGTACCGGTTCCCCGGGAAAGAATTCGGCCAAAAGCGGCCCATCCACATGCTCCTGCAAGACCTCGCTCACGGTCAGCGCATCGCCCCGCGCAATCTGCATAAAGGTCTCCGTATGCGCATCGCCGGCAAGCGTCCCGGACCCGGCTTGCGTCAGCATGGTCAAGAGCCCACCGGTCGCCACCAAAGTGATTTGCCGGTCCAAATACTCAATACGCTCCCTGAACGGCGGACGGTTCCCGCCGCCGTTGACGTACTTGATGTCGCTCCCATTAGGCAGATACCCACGCCCATCCGCAATTAACTGCTCCGCAATCCTCTGGTATTCCTCTTCCTTCGCCTCCGGCGTATTTGGCGGCCCAACCAGGAAGACCGACGGAATCCCATACACCTCCAAGAACGAATCCCAGTCTTTCAGAGTCAAAGTACGCCCCATATACAGAACCGAAAGCAACCGATTGAGCGCAACCGTGTCCAGAATGACGAAGTTTTCCGGTTCAATTGGCAATCCGCGATACCGTCCGCTCACCGCGTTCTGGTTGTATTCCCATGCCCCATACATTCC
Source organism: uncultured bacterium (assembly GCA_903824675.1). Lineage (GTDB taxonomy): Bacteria > Verrucomicrobiota > Kiritimatiellia > CAIKKV01 > CAIJXV01 > CAIJXV01. Next base: position 2,965 of record CAIJXV010000026.1, on the reverse strand, counting down.
ATCCCGCACCCAGAACCATTGTTCAACCGGCTCCAACCGCTGGATCAACCCAGATTCCGAGTAATGCTTTTCCAGGTGCGCAAACCCCCGAAAAAACCCAGAGAACAGAAACGCTACAGCATCCCGAAGGTTCTCGATCCGGTCATAAGCCTCGCGGAGCATCGCCGCTTGTTCATCCGCAAGTGCCTGGTCAACCTTTCCTGAACCCTGAACCCTGTCGCCTGAAACCTGCTTTATATCCCAGTCACACGACAGCAACGCGGCCCGGCGCCGCTGCATGACCGAAAACACCATCGCATCGGACCGCTCCATGTAGTGATAAAACCACTGGAGATCGGCGTATTGCCCCCGTTCCCCAGCATCTAGTAACGAAATCACCTTCGGGAGACTCATCCCCCGCAACGGGTTGTAAGCATCCCGCCAAGCATTCGACTTTTGACTGTAGATTTGAATTGCCACGACCTCATACCCTCCAATAAATGGACAGGAATCAACTGGTACGAAGTGGAAGAGGCCAAAACAGAGGCAATCGGCCGCAAAATAAGCTTTTGCATCTTGACAACCAGATAGGGAGGGCGTATGCGTGTTCAGACAAGCAACCGTCTGCGCTGGACGGGAGGCGGTTTTTGACAAGGGGCGGGCTGATTTCGTGTTGTTGACGCATATCACGCCGGTACCGAAGTCGTGATATCCGTCAAGCCGCCGTCGTAACACAGGTAATATCAACGATGCGTTTGACGCTTTACATCTCCGGGGCGATCCCGGACTTTGATATGCGTGACGCATAATACGATGTATGAAGGAGACGGCATGAGCGATATCAAGTTCAACTGTACTCACTGTAACCAGCATCTTGAAGCCGAGGAGACAATGGCGGGGCTTACCGTCCCCTGCCCGTTGTGCAACAAACCGCTGGTCGTACCTCATCCCAGCCCCGTCCCGATCGACAACTTGTTTCACAAACACAGTCTCGGCCATGATCTCTCCCCTGAGGATTTCGAGCAATTGGTGATGCTTGGTAATCCTGTTGTCGATCTCTTGTCCGCAATTATCAGAGACGACAAGGGGCAAACAACTGTGTATGGAGGTGAGGGTGGTGGGCAGGTTTATGCGAATGAACGCCAACCGTATGAGACAACCTGGTATCCGCAAACACGCGACGCGGCCAGATCGCTATTGCGCATTGATACCGCCGTGGCCATCCAGGCGCTATTCCGAGACGTCAACTCATGCGACAAGATAAAGAAAGAGTGGCAGCATTGCACAGATGAAATGACAAGCCTCGCATTACATCATCGCGAGGTTCTGATCGCATTTCTCGATTCCGAAGAGTCTAGTGTTGTACACTTAGCCATTGTCATTCTTAGCAAGATGCGGGAACGAGGAGCTGTGGGACAACTGTGCAAAGCACTCAACAACAAAGATTCACAAGTACGAGCGGAGGCGGCCATTGCACTCGGCGAAATCAAGGATGAAGGCGCTGTCGAATCGCTTTGCCAAGTACTTCGGGTCGAAGGGGAAGCAGCAAAGCGCCCCGCACTCGGCCTCCTCGATGCCGTGGAGCAGGCGGTGATTGCCCTCGGAAAGATAGGGAACCCCAGCGCAGTCGGCCCCCTTCACGGCATTTTGAATGCGCCTCTGAATTTGGGAAGGGTGAACCTTAGGTCTTTCGCATTTGCTGCACTCAAACAGTTGGGTGATCCCGGCATCATCGCGCCCCTATTGTCTGAACTCTCTGGCGCCTTTGAATGTCATCATTGGAGCAAAATAGCCGAGATTGCAGATGTTCTTGGAGGTATAGGTGACGAGAGTGCAGTGGAACCCTTGAAGAGGACTCTTGAGAAGCTCGAATACTATGGCAGGGATGACCGCGAATATCGCGCTAAAGCCGGAAGGGCCTACCTAAAACTGCGGGCGAAATACAGCCCCTCCGGAACCATTAAAGGGTGGCTGGCTGATAGCGATGGCAAGGGTCAAAGGGGACGCACAGTACGAGTCTTGCTACCGAGCGGAGATGGCGACTCCAACTTCGCGGAAGAAGAAAGTGGCAAAGACGGCATGTTTGAAATTCTCAATGTCCCGGTGACGGACCAGCAACCGTATTACCTGAGCGTTGGACGATCTGGTCTCAGCTATTTTAACCGGTGCGACGACGATCAGAACATAGGATGCGTTGAGAGGGTGAAGGTAGCCGCCGGCGAGATTACCGACGTTGGCAAAGTCGTGCTAAGTGTGTGACCAATTCGTCAGTTGCGACAGCTTGAACATGTCCGTTTGCAGGCATTCGTGAACAAGATTAGCTACGACTGGGGAAATGGATGAGCCGAATCACACTTTGCTCGGTACGGCGGAAGCCGCCGCCCGAGAAAGTGACCGTACAGCCAGAAAAATGACATGCGTGACGACGACATGAACGATTTCGAGTGGTTCGACCTATGGTGTGAGCAGCATTCGCACCTGATGGTGGAGAAAGACTACCGAGGTCACATGCAGTGCTTTCGAAACAATCCTGTCGCCGTACAGCAACAACCGTAACACACTATCCAGCCAGCACCCGCTCTCGCTTCCGTACCCATAACCCTTGCCGCCTCCCGTTCCCCGCCACCCTTAACATCCTCCCGCAACTCTCCGTCTCCCATCGCCGGTGATTCGCCAGCGCCAGGGCCATCACACAGTCATCGTGATACCCGGAGGGGGCGCTGTAGGTGATGCCACCAGACGGCCCGATCTGATATTCATACCTCTTCATCTCATTCGTCAGCACATCCCAGCATGCCACTCCGTAGTCCGACGAAGGCGGGTCCTTTCTGTCCGTTAAGTCCTTCGTAAACACGCATTAAGAACTGAGCCAGGCACGCATTAAAAGTGAGCCACCTTCAAGGGGCCTCTGTAGACTTTTGGGCTAACAAAAGCCCAAGGGGCAAGGAGGCCGGAAGGATGCTTAAAATGGATGATGTGCAGGCGG
>CAIJXV010000025.1 GCA_903824675.1 uncultured bacterium | reverse complement strand
GGGGTGGCACCCGACCCTCCCAATTCCTAAGAATATCCGCCGGTTTTTACACGGGAGGGACGGCTGCCACGCCGTCCGTCGATTTTTTTACACCTTCGTACCGGGTGCGAAATCAAAGAAAGTTACCGGGACGAGGAGCAAGCCCGACCGAACGCTGTTTCACCCACGGAATTTCCATGCGCCCCCTGAGAACCTAGGCGTGGGTGCGTCGGGCCGCCGAGTCGGCCCTGAGAAAAGCGGCGCCAAGTCGCCGCACTCGTGTCACCCCGCGCGCAGAACGAATTCCAGATCCCGGCCTTTCGGGCAAGGCAGGTACCTCCTGACCCACCCGGCCGGGAGAAGGCGGGGCGGAAGATATAGTACGGAAAGTCGAAGCGGAACGAGGGGGGGAACGACCCTGATTTGATCTCCTTCAGTTCTTCTTTAACGCGGTGATCAGGGTTTCGACATTCAACTTGCGCAAGCTGGTGGCCGGGAGACGGCGGACAAACCGGACCAGCCGATCAAGGTCTGCAATATGCGTTTGGATTCGAGACCGGTCCTGAACCGCGCCCCCGTAGACGCGGAAACCGAATTCTAGACGATTGAGAATCTGGCATGCCGCCTGGCGCATCTGGGCGAGTTGATGGAGTGCGCCCGATCGGTCGCCCCGCTGGGCACAGGTGATCAGGGCTTCCCGGGCGACCGCGCGCACTCCGAGGTAGCGCGCGATCTGGCCGGGCATGTCGAGGATGCGGAGAGAATCACCGTTTCGGCGGGCTTCCCGCTTCACCTGCCGAGCTTGACGAATGAGTTCCTCGCCGGTTTCGGTGTGATCGAAGCGAATTTGACGCCATTCCGGATAGAGGGGATTCAGCGCGGAAGGAATTTCGACTGCCAGCACGTGGGAATCGACGAAAAAACGACGCCGCCCGGTGGGCAGGGATTCGGCGAGACCGGCCAATTCCGAATATCGATCTTCCGCCAAGCCCCAGAATCGGCGGGCAAACCGGCGGCCCCAGGTGGCGTAATCATGGAGCGTATCGGTCCAGCCGCGCTCGGCGGAGAGACCTTGAAAATACCAGAAATTATCGAAAAACTGGCCGCGATAATATTCCCAATTGGTGTGCATTACGCCGCTTGCGCCTTCCGCAACGGCGTTATCGATGGTGGGCACGATCCAGTGATGGCCGCGATGGAGAGGGATCGAATCGTGCCAATAGATATTGGTGGCGGGAGCGATATGAACTTCAAAGCCCTCGTTAACGAGGTGCCGGACGGTGCCGCCATAGGGGGCGGTGTAGTGCCAGTCCGTAATAATGATGTTGCGATCAACCCGGGCGAGGGCCTGTCGGGCGGATTCAGGAGATGATCCATTGATGGCATCGGAGCGGGGAAAATCAGCCGTGGACAGAAACTGATCGCCATAGATCAAGGTCCGGGCGCCCTGACTGCGAATCTGGGCATTGAGCCAGTTGAGGTGGTCGGCCAAGATTTCCGGTGGGGTTCCTTTTTGTTGACAGCGGGGACAGACACCGGAATGGGCTTCATCATAACCGACATGGATGAAGGGGGCTTTAAACGCGGCATGGATATCGGTGATGAGTGCGGAGAGGAAGGGGCGGGCGTTGGGGTGTGAGGGGCAGAGATTGAAGGACGACGCGGGATTTTCGCGGAGTTCTGCAAAGCGCCCCTGGAGGAGATGTTCCATGTGGCCGAGCGTCGCTATTTGGGGAATGATCTGCACACCCAGCCGGGCGGCAAACCGGCAGAGGTCGCGCGCCTGATCGGGAGTCAGGACGCCGGGCGGGGCCAATTCAGGGGCGGACGGGAAAACGAATTTATTTTCCAGATAGAGATGAAGCGTGTTGAATTTCAGGTAGGCGAGGTGTTCAACGACTTTACGGAGATGAGCGGGCCGGTATTCCATTTCCCGGGCGAGGTCGAGGTGAATTCCGCGGGTGGCGAGGCGGGGCCAGTCGGAGATGGACAACCTTGGCAGATGGGAGAGGGTGGCATCCGTTGCGCTTTCGAGGAGTTGTCGGAGGGTTTGCAGGCCATGGCGGAGACCCGCCGTCGAGCGGGCAGCTATGCGGATGTCTCGTCCGAGCGCGAGGGCATAGGCCTGATCGGCGATGGCGGGGCCGGTGCCCCGGGGGGCGATCGTGAGCGAAGGATCGAGTGTCAGGATCAGGCGCCGGGCGGGCTGTTGCCGATCCATCCAGGGTTTCAGGATGAAGTCGGCGGCCGCTTCTGTGGCGGATTGTTCAAAGAGCGAGGGCGCCTGGACGGTTAAGGTGAGAGAGGGGACGACGGGGTCGGTGCCGGGCTGACGATGAATGATTCGCGGTTGGGGAATCAAACACGCTATCAAGGGATCCGTCACATAACCCTCCGCGCCTATTTCTGCAACGGAGGGAGATGCGGGGCCGCTGGCCGAGAGAGGGGCTTGGCCAGTTTTCGATAAACATGTTCAATCAGCCCAGAGAGGAGGTAGATGATGGATCCGAGAAACAGGACGGGGCCGGGATGAATGGCGAGCAGGTAAATGAGGCCGGCAAAGAGGACCAGCCACCAGAAGGGTTTGCGTTGGCGCATCAAAATTTCTTTCGCCGAGCGATAGCGGACGGTACTGACCATGAGAAAGGCGATGAGAAAGGTTAAGCCCAAGGCTAAATAGGCGATCCACCGGGGCGGGGTTAATGGAGCCTCCCAGTAGTTGAGGCAAAGGAGGACCCCGGACGTGAGGATTGTGGAGGCGGCGGGAGTGGGCATGCCGGTAAAATTACGGCTTTCGATCGATTCCGCCTGGACATTGAAACGCGCGAGCCGCATGGCTCCGCAGAGCACAAAAAACAGGGACGCGGCCCATCCATACCGGCCCAGGGTATTCAGCTCCCAACTGTAAAGCAGAATGGAAGAGGCTGCACAGAAGGTGAGAAGATCTGATAAAGAATCCAATTGGACACCAAACCGGCTGGCGCTATTGGTGAGACGGGCGATCCAGCCATCGAGCGCGTCGAAGATGTTCGCCAGGAGAATGGCCCACGCCGCCATTTCCAAATGGCGGGGGTCGTCGGGATATTTAACGACCTGGAGAATGGCGTAAATGCCGCACGTCATTCCGCACAAAGTGATGCTGTTCGGCAGGATATAAATGCCTTTTTTCATCGACATAGCGGAAGGCTCCAATCACGAGGCTGCGGGCAGGACCGCAACGATGGTTTCCCCGGCGCGGACGACATCGCCGGGTTTGACGGAGGGCACGGCCTGTTCGGGGAGATAGAGATCGACCCGCGATCCGAATCGGATGATCCCGAACCGTTGGCCTTGCTTGAGGGTCTCGCCCGGGTGAACGCGGCACACGGTCCGGCGGGCGAGGAAGCCGGCAACCTGCCGGACAAAGATGGGTCCCTGGGCGGTGAGGAGGGTCATTTCAGTGTTTTCGTTGAGGACCGAGGCTTCGTCCTTGTAAGCGGCGAAATACTGTCCGTCATGATGGGTAACGGCGCTGACGGTTCCGTCGCAAGGGGCGCGGTTGACATGGATGTTGAAAGGGGACATGAAGATACTGATCTGGAGACAGGGTTTCCCCAGGGGTGAGGGGGATTCGACCCGGCGAATGAGGAGAATGCGCCCGTCGGCGGGGCAGATGAACGCGTCAGGCCGATGCGGGGTTTGGCGTTCGGGATCGCGGAAGAAATAGAACATAAAACCGCAAAGCCCGATGGCGAGCAGGGAGATCAGTGCGGTGATGAGGATGAAAGGCAATCCTTCGGGTGCGATTTTCATGAGGGCAATGACATCCATAAAATAGGCCGAATAATCCCAAGATCGGACGGCCAGACCACTGGCCGCGCATTGGCGGAGGAAGATAACACGGGGTCCAGATGACAACAAGTCTGATTTTCAAGGTTACAGAAGGCGCGAGAAGTTCGCGGGGGGTGGGGATTCGAACTCCATATTTTTTTCAGTCACCGGGTGCTTGAAACACAATTTTATTCCGTGCAGGGCCAGTCGCCGGATGGGGCTTTTTTTGTTGCCATAAAATGGATCGCCGACGATGGGATGGCCCAACTCCGCCAGGTGGACCCTGATCTGATGTTTACGGCCGGTTTCCAACTCAACCTCCACATGAGTTTTGGAGGCCGTTCGCTGGATCACCCGGACATGCGTTATGGCCAGTTTCCCCTTGGCCTGATCCCGAGTGGAATAGCATCTAAACGCAGCGTTTTCGGCCAGGTAAGAGCGAAGAGTGCGGGTATCCTCTGTCATGCGCCCCTCGGTGACCGCCCGATAGGTCCGGTGCGCAGAGTGATCCTTGAATTGATCCTGTAAGTGGAGTTTGGCCGATTCTGTTTTAGCAAAGACCAGCAGGCCGGACGCTTCGCGATCCAAACGATGCACAATGAACAGCCGTTCGGGGGGACGTCGTCGTCGGAGTTGATCGAACAGCACGGCATAGACCGTACGGCGTTTTTCGGATTCCGTGGCGATGGTCAGCAGTCCAGCGGGTTTGTCGACCACCACAAGGGAGCGATCTTCATACAAGAGGGAGATATTTTCCGGCAAGAATTTCATTTGCGTGCTCCTTCAACGGCTGCGGAATAGCCGGCCAACCCACCGCTTGAGAAGGCCCATTGCAGATTATAGCCGCCACAGGGTCCATCCAGATCCAAGATTTCGCCCGCGAAAAAAAGACCCTGAACCCGTCGGCTTTGCAGGGTGGCGGGATCAATTTCTTTCAGCGCCACCCCGCCGCGAGTGACCATGGCCTGTTTCAGGCCGGCTGACCCGATAATGGTCAAGGGCACTGCGGTCAGCCAGTCGATGAGCCGGTCGCGGGTCGGTGCGGTCATGCGCGAGGCCGGGACGTCCGGATCAAGGCCGCAGGCGTCGCAGAGGGCAAAAGCGAGCGAGTGGGGGAAGATTTCACCCACCAAATTTCTGACCGTTTTTTTCCCCCGGGCTATGCGCCATTCTTCAATCTGGTTTCGCCAGGTCTCGCGCGAAAGGTCGGGCTGCAAGCACACCTTGAGGGGGACCGAAGGCTGTTGCCGAAGCTGGGTGGTGACCTGTCCGGAAAGATCCAGAATCAGGGGGCCCGACACGCCGTCATGGGTGAAGAGGAGGATTCCCCGGGTGATTGATTTACGGAATCCCGGAAGATCCATCCAGGCCGTCGCTTCAGGGAGGGTCACTCCGGCACATTGGTGCGGCCATTTTTCCAAGGTGGTCAATCCGACCAAGGCCGGCGTCGGCTCCACGATATCGTGTCCGGCCTGTTGGGCCAGTGTGTAGCCCAGGGAACAGCCGCCGAGCGCGGGCCAGGCGACTCCCCCTGCGGCCACCACCACCGCGGGGGTGCGTACGGAGCCGGAGTCTGTCCGAAGACCGTGTATTTTCCCATCCTTCAAATCGAGCGCTTCGACCCGGCATTCCAGGCGGATTTGGACTTTCAACTTTCGCAGTCTGTATTCCAGTGCTTTAAGGATGTCTTCGGCGCATTGGGAGACCGGGAAATAATGGAATCCGTCTTCCGCCGCACAGGGAACGCCCCATTCTTGCATCCGTCGGAGCAGATCATTGCGGCTGAACCGTTGCAAGGCCGGGATCATGAATCGGCCGCGGGGACCGAACCGGCGGGTCAGGGCCGCCGGTTCGAGGGTATTGGTGAGATTGCAGCGGCCGCCGCCGGAGGCGGCCAGTTTTCGGCCGAGCTGTTTCTGACGCTCGAACAGCATGACCGACGCTCCAGATTCGGCCGCGGCAATGGCCGCCATCATTCCGGCGGGTCCACCGCCAATAACGACAACAGTTGGGGGGTGATCTCCATTCATCGGGATTAAAATTAACCGCCACAAGGCTAAAAGGCGAGCGCTTTAACGGAGGTTCTTCCGACGGCAGATACCCGAGCCAGAGCCATTTTCCCAATAAAGTCATTGACACGCCGCTCGGGCTATTGTTTGCTATCACTAATAAGGATACGCTATGCCCAAAACGCTCTACATGAGTGTTGACTGCGGCACGTCGACAGTTAAAGCTGGCCTTTTTGACGGATGGGGAAGACGGGTCAGCCTGGCGACGACACCGATCCATTGTCAATTTCACACCGATGGCCCTGTCACCCAGGACATGGGTGAAATCCTCCACGCGGTTTTTCGTTCCTTGCGCCGTGCATTGGCCGATCATCGCGTGTCGCCGGGGCGGGTGGCGGCGATCTGCATCGCCAATCAACGGGCCACCGTACTGGCCTTGGATCGTCACGGTGAACCTTTGCAGCCGGCGATCAGTTGGCAGGACATGACCGGCGCCCCTGCCCTTGCGCGTCTGCGTCAACAGATGTCCGAGGCCGATTACTATCAGATCACGGGCTTGCCGATTCATGCGGTCTTTACCCTGGCCAAGCTCTTGCACCTCAAAAAAGATGCGCCCCAGGAGTATCGCCGGGCCAGCCGTTTCGTATTGGTCCAGGATTACCTGTTGAGGGCCTTGGGTTGCCCCGATTATTTGGTCGATTATTCCAATGCATCGTTGACCGGTCTGTTGGATATCCGCCGCCTCCGGTGGAGTCCCGATATTCTTCGCCTCGCCGGCATTGCCGGAACCCGCCTGTCATCCCTGGTTCCATCCGGACAGTCCGTCGGCGGTCTCTCGCCGGCAGCAGCTCGGCTGACCGGTCTGCGCGCCGGAACGCCGCTGATTATGGGCGGGGGCGATCAACAGTGCGCCGGAGCCGGGGCGGGGGTCGTGCGTTCGGGTCTCTGCTCGGTCACCATGGGTACGGCGGGGGTCAGTTTCTGCCATTCGGATCGGGCAGTTTTCGATCCCCAGCGGCGGATTACCTGCTGTGCCCACGTGGTTCCGGGGTGTTGGAATTTGGAAGGACTGCAGAACGCGGCGGGTGACAGTCTGCGATGGGCCACCCGTACGCTGTTGGGATCCGAAAGGTTATCCAAAACGGCGTTGGCCCATGTGGCTGCGGTGCCCGCCGGGTCGCGAGGCGTCCTTTTCCTGCCCTATCTTGCAGGGGCTTCGGCCCCGCACTGGATCGCGGAGGCGACGGGTACGTTCCTGGGGCTTCGACCACAACACGAGGCGGCCTGCCTGGTCCGGGCAGTGATGGAAGGGGTCGTCCTTGAAAGCCGACAGATTCTGGATGTCTTTACGGCCCTGCGGGTGCCGATCCGGGAGATCCGGCTAACCGGTGGATGTTCGTCCCTGTCAATCTGGGATCAGATTCAGGCGGACCTGTATGGTCGGACGGTTCGCTCGCTGTCCGATCCGGAGGCCACCCTGCTGGGCGCGGCCATGCTCGGGGCCTATGGGGTGGGAGCTTTTCCCACCCTACAGGCCGCGGCCGATCAGATGGTGCGGATAGGGGAGACCTTTAAACCGGACCGTCGCCAGACGAAGCGTTATGCGGCCGTCTATCAACGGTATGTTGACGTTGTTCGAAAATTCACGCAAAATGACATATTTAAGACGGTGATCAATTAAATCATCCGAAAGATTTAGCGTATGAATGACCTGATTGCCCGGCTCTTGAGTTTTACCGGTGACGGCGTGTATCGCTATGCTTTCGACGACGGGTCGATTCTGCTGGCCAATCAGGGGCTCCTGCGTATTCTCGACCTTGAAGGGTCACCGGAGAGCCTGATTGGCAGGTGCTTGGGCGACCTCATGGTGTATACCGAAAAAGAGGGGACGGTTCGAAAGGCGCTGACGGAGAAAGGTGAGATTCATAATTTTCTGTATCATTTCAAAACCCTCAAGGGCGAGGACCGGTGGGTCCTGCACGATTCTTTCATTGTCAAGGATCCTGTCACCGGGCGAAATCTGGTCGAAGCCATTGTCAAAGATATTACCAGTCACCAGAAAGACGAAGCGGCCCTGGCGGCTGAAAAAGAGCGCCTGGCGGTAACTTTGCGCAGTATCGGTGACGGGGTGATTGCCACTAATCAGGAAGGCCAGGTGGTCATTCTGAACCACGTAGCCGAACAATTGACGGGGTGGACCCAGGCCGAGGCGATGGGCCACTCGATCCGCGATATATTCAATATTATCAATGAAATCACCCGGGAGCCCTGCGAGGATCCGGTGGCCAAGGTGTTACAAACCGGCCTGGTGATCGGCCTGGCCAATCATACGGTGTTAATTTCGCGGGACGGGGTGGAACGTGCCATTGAAGATAGCGGGGCACCCATCCACGACCGGGAAAGTCGGACCATCGGAACGGTTCTCGTCTTTCGGGATGTCACAGACAAGCGCCGGGAAGAGGCCGAGTATATTCGGATCGAAAAATTAGAATCGATCGGATTACTCGCCGGCGGAATCGCCCATGATTTCAACAATATTTTGACTGCGCTGCTGGGTAATATTTCCCTTCTGCGCGCACAATGTACCAACCTTCAACGGGAAGACGCCCATCTTCTCGAGGAAATGGAAAAAGCGAGTTTGCGGGCCAAAGATCTCACCCATCAACTGCTCACCTTCGCCAAAGGGGGGGCGCCGGTCAAGGAAGTGCGGTCCATAGCGGTGATCATCCGCGAATCGGCCACTTTTGCGCTTCGAGGTTCGCCGGTCGGTTGCACCTTTCACCTGGCGAGTGATCTCTGGATGGCGGAAGTTGATTCCAGCCAGTTCAGCCAGGTGATCCAGAACCTGGTGATTAATGCCCAACAGGCCATGCCCGCCGGCGGGAATATCCGAATTGTGGCGGGCAATGTCCTGTTGGCCAAAGGAAACGTGCCGCCGCTTCCCGCGGGTCCCTATGTCCGGATCGATGTGGTCGATACCGGCATCGGCATTCCGGAAAAACATATGAATCACATTTTTGATCCATATTTCACCACCAAGCAGAAAGGGAGCGGCCTGGGATTGACGACCACGTTTTCCATCATTAAAAAACATGATGGCCATATCACCGTGGCCTCCACGGTGGGGCAGGGGACCACCTTCTCCGTTTTCCTCCCGGCGCTTCCCTCCTCGCACACCGTTGCGGCGGAACATCCGGAGATGCGGGCGGCGGTGCAGATCGGGGCGCGAATTCTGATCGTCGACGACGAGGAATCGATTCTCCTGGTGGGGGCGCGTATGCTTCGGAGTTTTGGTTGTGAGGTCAGTACTGCCGAGGATGCGGAGACGGCCCTCCGCATTTTCTCTGAGGCCATGCACGCCGGGCACCCCTATGATCTCGCGATTTTGGATCTCACGCTGCCGGGTGGCATGGGCGGGCAGGACCTGGTGCACCGCCTGCAAGCCATCGATCCGGCCCTTCGCGCAGTGGTCTCCAGCGGCTATTCGACAAGTCCGGTCATGGCCCGGTTCGCTGATTATGGATTTGTCGGTGTCATTACCAAGCCCTATCGTATCGGAGAATTGAAACGCCTTTTACAGGAGCTTCTCGGAAATCGCCCGGGAACGACGGCCCCGTGATCGGGTGGTTTCCCTGAGGCATAATTCCTAAATTGACAAATTGCCTTTTCAAGACGAATGGATTAGAGTTTTGCGAATTTCCAACTTGTAGGTGAAAATGCATATATCCCATGTTAGGTGGAAGCAGCAGTTTGCCGGCTGGGCTGGACTAATCGGGTTGTGGTTTTCATTTTCAGCCGAAGCGCAATCCTTGCGCTACGAGTCCTATCGGGAATTGGCTATTCCTCCTGAAGCGTCCTTCCGCATGGGGCCTTTCTATTCCGAATTGCGATTTACGCAGGGGATCGGCTACCGCTATGTTACCACCTCAGGAGACGGGGTTGACTACTTGTATGATGGAGAGCGGGGGGAAATCAAGAAAGACGGGTCCGATTTTCCCCTGACGGCGACGCTGTATTCCCGGAATTATGTTCTATTGAATCCCGATGCGGACCTCGACGTCGCCTTCCAACTTCGATTTGTTTACTATCCCCTGGATACTCAAGATGACGAATGGGCGCTGGAATTGGCCGACGAAGGGCTTGCCACCCGGTTTGGCGATTTCACCTTTCGCCTGATGCGCGAGGGGTGGTTCGGCGGGTATTCAAAGGATGCCTATTCGATCTATTCCAGTGACAGCGGGCAGGGGTTCTCTGCGGATATCGGGTCGGAAATGGCGTTGACCCCTTACGTCAAGGCGCGAATCTACACCCGGCCATCCTATGGGGTGGATTATCTCGATTCACGCGGATACCGGGACTACCAAAGCGGCGAAAAATCAGAGACGTTCCAAAATACGGTTGGGGTGGATGTGGATTGGTTGGCCGCTCGCGACAAGAATGTGGCCTTGTCGGTGGACCGTACGGATACCTTGCCTCAGGGAACCAACACCATCGGCAATCAGCAAAGTGTCATTCAGCGAGGGCAGGTGGTTTATGAGCAGCGGTTTGAAACGGAGTGGCTGATTGGCGCCCGTGCCGGAGTGGTGTCCCGCGATTATCCTGAGAATCAACGGGGATCCCAGTTCCAGGTCGATACCGAGGGGTTTATGGTGGGGCAACTCACTCCGTTCAGCACCTTTAGCGCGGCGCTGGGGTATTCCCAGGTCGAACTCAGCGACGCCGGTGCTTACGAGGAAGATGGCACGGCCGATGCCGTGGTGGGACGGGTCAACCTGCGAACCCAACTCGCAAAAAAACTCTGGCATTCCTTTGGATTCAGCCGGCTGTTGACCAGCGGTTACGAAGCGGGGGTGGACCAAGTCGACGAGTTTCGCTATTCGATCTACGGGGCGGTCAACCAGACCGACATAGGCCTCACGACCGCTTTGCGCGATGTCACGCCCGAGTTGACAACGGTCAATGCCCATCAGGATTGGCTGACGCAATTAACCTTAACCCAGCAGCTTAATGCCTTATGGGCGCTCCATTTTTCAGCTGCTTATGACCAGCGGATGAACGATGCTTTGGATACGGGCGCGCCACTCGATGGCGATCTGACGCTGAGCAACGATTACGATACCTTGACCTTGGTGGCAGGCACGTCCTATTTGTGGACAAAACGCACCACGATTTCCGGATATGTTCAACGGGTGTCGCGGGTCAGTGATGCGCCCCAGCTTGAGTTCGAGCGGGACACGATTTCACTCACGCTGACCTGGACGTATACTTTTTAATCATCAGGGGAAGGCGCTATGGCAACAAATGCTCCCAGTCGCCTGACGCGGGAAGGATGGGTGGTCATCCTGGGCGCTGCGGGGTTGTTCGGGTTATGGTTGGCCTTGAATTTTACACGGCTGTTCGCCGATCCCAATGGGATGCTCCGGTTTTTGCTGGGGCTGGGTTTTGCCGTGTTGCTCCTGTTTCGTCCCAAACCAGCCGGGGAATTGTCGCCGGTCGCGTTTCCCCGGTGGGTTGGATTGGGTCTGGCCGGTGCAGGAACCCTGCTCATTTCGCTCGGGTTGATTTTTACCATCCACCAATTCGAATGGTTGGGTCTGCTTTTGCTTTTGACCGGAACGCTGGTTTGGGCGCTGCCGGGCCGAACCCATCGGGATCTGTTCTGGGCGGCGGTGATTCTCTACTGGATGCATCCCCTGCCGGGTGTTGTTTTTGGACCCATGGAGTTAGGAATGCAACGGGCATCGGTCATCGGTGCCGAATGGGTGCTGCATGGGGTGGGGGTGGCCGCATGGGGAGATGGATTGGGGTTGCGGAGTGGCCTGCGACTGTTTGAAGTGCCGGCTGCTTGCAGTGGCATGAAAGCGGCCATCACGGTTTTATTCTGCGGATTGGGCTTGACGTTGTTGCGCCGGATGAATGTTTGGGAGACCTTGGGCGCGACGGTGTTGGGGCTTCTCCAGGTGCTGTTATTGAACATTCTGCGCATTGCCCTCTTGGTGGCCTTTGGCAACGACAAACCCGCAGACTGGTCGCCCCAGATCATGCATGATACGTCGGGAATTTTTCTATTGGTCGCGGTGGGGCTGGTGGCCGTGGAAGCCGCGCTTTGGCAGGCCTGGCGCCGCGGTATTCGCCGGCGCGCGGAACTGATGGACGCCGGCGATTTCATCGGCGAGCCAGAAGACAAGCTACACCGGTTTCCGCCCTTCTGGCAGAGGTTAATCCGCCATACTGTGATGGTGACTCTGGTTATTCTGGGGGTTGCATTGATCGGGGGGGGCCTCTGGCGGATGCGCCCACATTACCGGGCCGATAAAATCCTCCAGGTCGCCGAACAGGTTGCCCTGACTGATCCCAACACGGCGATGCGGGCGGTGCAGGCTGGATTGGAAATCGATCCCGGGAACCGGGATTTGCGAATGGCCCGGATACGGCTCCTGTTCGTTCGTCGACAATACGCCGAGTTGTTGGACGAACTCCGGCGGCTATCGCCCGCCGAGCGCACGTTGGACCACCTGGTCATGGAAGCCCGGGCCCGGCTGGCGCAGGGCGACACTGAAGGGGCTGTGAAAATATTGGATGATTTGCCTGCCGAAACCCAAAGTTGGCCCGCCGTGGCCATGATCCGAGCCGAGTTTGCAGCCCTTAAAAATAAACCGGCCGAAGTGAACCGACATTTAAAAATTGCGGCCCGCTGGTCGCGACTGGCCGACCGGATTCGAGCCCTCTTTCCCTATCTGGCCGCGCACGAACAATGGGCCGTGATTTCCGATGCCGACCCGGAGGTGCCGTATCAACGGCCTCAACAGGCATTTCTGGCGTTGACCGCCCATCTGCGTATGAACCGGATGGATCGGGCCGCCGGGGTGATGAATCGAGTTCTGTCCGTCTGGCCGGGAGATTTTCGCTTTCTCGATCCCCTGCTGGCCTTGGCCATCGTCCGGCCGCAGAGCGAATGGGAAAAGAAATTCGAATTCGCCTTGAAGGCTAATTTGGGGCAGTTGAGCAATGAGGATCTGGCTCGTTATGCCGAAAGTTGTTTTTTGGCATACCGGCCCGATTGGGCCTGGTTGGCCTACCGACAGCTTGCAGCCCGTGATCCCCGCGATCCGGCCTTGACCTTCATTCCGGCCCGCAACGCTCAGAATTGGTTCACGTTTCGTCGACATGCCTGGGGTTTGCCCGATGCTCAGGCTGATACCACGGTGGATTTGCGTCCCTGGGTGCGTTTAACGCGTCGGATTTCTCCTTGGCAAACCCTTTGGGATATGGTGCCGATGGTTGACGAGTTGCTGAAACCGGATCTCGAATCCGTGCAACGGCAATTGGCGGAGCAATCCTTACAAGAATTACAGCGCCGGGAACGAATCGGTCCGCTGGACCGCCGGTTTCAACGGATGATGCCGAGGGTTCTCGGTCAATTGGGTCGTCCGACAGAAGCTCTGGCTTGGTATGATCGACTGATCGCCAGTTTTCCCGCCGATCGGCATGACTTGGAAATGGAACGGGCGAGTTTGTTGGCGCGGGTTGGAAACTGGCCTGCGGCGTATGAAAGGATGCGCCAGATGATGGTGGATTCGGTGGACGAAGAATCTCTGGTCGGGCGCATTCAGTGGGCGAATATCCTCATGCGCTTGGATATGGGGGCATTAGCCCTGCCCATCCTTCACGAGGCGCGTAGCCGGTATCCGGAATCCAATTCGGCCCGGATGGCTCTGGCGGACGTCTGGAGTTCGCAAGGTTTTCCGGAGGAGTCGCTTTGGACGCTGGGACTGAATCCCCTTCCTTCGGATGTGTCGGCTGAAATGCTGGCGGATTTGTTGTATCGGAGTGGACGGATCGTGACCGCCCGGAAGCTCGTTGTCGGCGGGGATCCGGAACGATATCCCGATCATTCCCAGCCGCTGATATCCTTGCCGGCGGAAGCGGCCATGTCCTGGATGGGTGAGCCCCTGGGGGATGCCGATTTTGAACGGGAAGCATCCGCAAAACCGATTCCTACGATCGAAAGTCCTTTTTTGTCCAGCTGGGTCAAATTACGCCGGGAATGGTTCCGCGATCGGGGGCGAGGGGCGACGGCCAAGGTTGACCGGTGGGCCGCCCTTGGACGGGATGAGGCCGAGCAGGCTTTTGCCTTATATACCCTGGCGATATTAAGTGCACGAAAAGGTGATTTGGCGCTTGCGCGGGACGCCGCCCACCGGGCGGTTGAAAAATATCCTACCTCCCCGATTTTCCAACGGGTCTGGGTGGCACTGGCCGAAGACAAACGAGCCGTGGTTCAGTCTGCTTTTACGGAATGCCCTCTCGATCCCGAGATTTGGTTGGCGCATCTGGTGGTGGAAACGAAGGCCGGGCGGGACGAAACTTGGGGGCGCGCCGAGATGGAATCGGCCCTGACGACGAAGCGTTATTCACCGGCCACCTTGGTTCGGGGGGGCGATTTCTTTCTCCGTCGGGGTTGGCCGGGCGTGGCCGGGCGGGCTGCGGAAGGAGCGATTCAGAATGGAAACGGACACTTGCCAGCCTACACCCTTGGGATCCGCTGCGCCTTATCCCAGACCAACCTGAGCTGGGCCTTGACGTGTGCGCAGGAGGCCGCCAATCTTTCGGTGGAGCCCTGGGTTTTCCAGAAAATCATCGTCGATTTAAAAAGCCGGACGCACCAAATGGATTCCGATTTGGTTCAGGCGTTGGAGGCCTTGTTCGCTCGTTATCCCAAGGATCGGCAATGGGCTGGCCGGTTGGGGGATGTGTATTTTCAGCGGGGTGAATTGGGCAAGGCGTTGGGTTTGTTGACCCCGATTCTGAAAAACAGCCAGGCGGGGGATAACATACAGGTGCGGACGTGGTTGTTGGCGGCCGAGGCGGCCCGTAGCGAAGGGAAACTGTCGAATGCGATGGCCCTGCTTGAACGGGCGAGGATGCTGTATCCCCGGGATCCGGCGATTTTGAATAACTTGGTTTATTATCTGGCCCAAAGCCCTCAAACGCTGGCGCGTGCCGAGGATCTGGCGGAAGACTTGGCGAAGGAGACCGAATCGTTTGAACAGCTCGATACGCTGGCCATGGTTCATCTGCGATCCGGCCGAATAGCCCAGGCGACGGAAGCGATGCGCCGCGCGCTTCAATTGGTGCAACGAGGAGATTATGCCTGGCATGAAATGTATCTGAATGCGGCTGAAATCGAGTGGACGGCCGGTCGCGCGCGGGAAGCCCGTCGCCTGGTCGAAACCGTTCGCGCCGATCCCCGGCGGTCAAGCGCTGACGAGACTCGCGCACGGGATTTGTTGGATAAAATGCGGCATTGACTTGGCAGGGCTCGGAACGATATTATGCTGTCTCTTTGTGGCAGATTAAAATTGGGCTGGACGATCTATTATCAGACCTCCGGTTGCGGTGTCATATGAAATATATGAAAAAAGATTTGCTCCATTCAGGCTGGGGGTTCTTGAAATGTTGGGGTGCCTTGGTCTTATGGGGACTGGCCGTCGGGTGCATGGGTCCCCAGGCCGAGCGTTCCTATATGGATCAGGTACTCGAAGAGAACCTCGGTGATCTTCAAAGCGTTCGGGTGGTGACACCCGCCTCCGGCACGACTCCGGTTGCTACCTCGCGGCCGCCGACCAGCGTCTCCTCCATTCCCCAAGAGACGGCCATAGGGCGGTCTGGAGCCGAACCGGCATTCAGTCGCACGACGCCCAGTCCTACCGAAACCGAGGTCGTCGCTGAGTCCAATCTGACTCCGTTGGATCTGCCCGCGGTGTCGATCGCTCCATTTGTTCGGACAGAGGACTTGGCGGATTTACCGGACCAGTCGGTTCCGGATTCCGCGCTCAAGCCGGCCACTGATTTTCCCTCTGTCGCCCGCGATGTCACCATTCAGCCGGATACCGTATTGTGGGTGACGGTCGAAGAGGATCCCAGTCTGAATGGAAAATATCTGGTCAATGAATATTCGGCGATCGATTTTGGTTTTGTCGGCTTGGTTTTAATGAACGATATGACGGTGGAGATGGCCGAGGCCAAGTTGCGGCACATTTTGGAGAGCCGGTATTTGCGCAAGGCCTCGGTCAGTGTCCGGATTGCCAAGGCGTCGTATGACCGCATTGGGGTGAGCGGGTTGGTAATGACGCCCGGTCTGTTGAAGATCGGTCCGGGATCGGGGATCAGCTTGAATGACGCTTTACGGCGTGCGGGCGGCTTGCGTCCGGAAGCGGCGCTCCCCCGGGTCAAGATCATTCGCAATGGGTTGTTGTCCCCGTTTGGCCCGATCGCCCAGGGAGAGGTCTATCCTTTGTTGTCGGATGATGGGCGGCCGACCATTCCGACGCTTTCCCTGTCGAACAACGATTTGGTGTATGTGTTTGCCCAACAGGCGACGCCGACGGCGGGGGGGGGGCGTGACGGGGTTGGGTGAAAAGAAAATTATGTTACTGGGTGAAGTGTCTCGCCAAGGGGTGGTGAGTTTCGCTGATAATGAACCCTGCACCCTGCTCTATCTTCTGTTCAAGATTGGCGGATTGCCCCGATTTGCCAAGGCGGATGCCATTCGCATAGTCCGGCGGGATAAGGACGGACGCGAAACCGAAATTCTGGCCAACGCTGAACGACTGATGCGGGATGGAGATCCGACGCAAGACGTGGTATTGCAGCATAACGATCGGATCATTGTCTCCGCCCGACGGATCAATTTCTTTTAGGGAAGGACGACCCGCGAACGGGTGACGATCCATCCATGACCACCGAATTTAATCGAACGGAAACCACCCAGATCGATCCCCGACTTTATTTGGGGATACTGGTTTTTCGATGGAAATTGATCGTCATCTGTTTTCTTTATTGCCTATTGGCCGCCGTGGCGTATTTGAATTTAGTGCCCAAGCGGTACATGACCAGCGCGGCGATCATGATTTTTCGCGACCCCAACACGCGAATTGCCGGGCAGTCCTATTTATGGGAAGAGGGCCAGACACATATCGACCTGATGTCCAGCGAGAGTTTGAATGAGCGCGTGATTCAGCGACTGACCCCGGCTTGGGCGGAGCGGTTGGGCGATGCAGAAGCACTCAAGGCGCCGGTTCAGGTCCGTCGTATACTCAACACCGGTGGGATCGCACTCGATCTAAATATTTCCAGCCGGCATCCGGGCTATGCGCGGGCCTATTTGGAAGAGTTGATCCAGTCGTTCCAGGCGGAACGGGAGGCGCTCAAGCAGTACACGTCCCGTACCGCTTCTCGCATTTTGGAAGAGCAACTAGCCCGTCTGGATGAACGGATCCGTCTGGCTGAGGATGAGGTGATTGAGTTCCAGCGCTTGAACCAGATGGAATATGTTCAGACCAAGGGTCAACTTGAATTGGGCTACTTGCAGGAATTGTTGGCCCGTCAGCAACAGTTAAGCACCGAATCCTGGATGTTGGAAGTCCAGTTCCCGAAACTTAAGGGGGCGAGTGCCGGCCTGATTTCTAATATCAAGGACTTGACTGCGGATACAGGCCGAATCCGGGCGCCGCGCCTGCGGCCGGCCAATTCGGATAGCTCCACGGCCGCGCCGGGATCCACGCCCTTGCCGGACGGAACGGCAGCGGATACGGTGATCGCTGAAGAAGGAGAAGCGGCTACGTCCGGTGCCGCCGCGCCGGGAGGGGATCGCAACGCGCGGGGGTGGCAGGAGTTGCGGGTCAAGTTGGCGCGTCTGGAAAAGGAGCGTGCGGACTTATCCAATAAACTTCAGGCCGATCATCCCCAAATCCGGGCCTTGGAAGCCGATATTCGGACGCTTCAAGGACAATTGGAGTTTTATGCCGATTTGGAATACAAGGGTGCTCAGGAACGTTACCAGGCGCTGAATGCCCAACTGGATGCCTTGGAAGAAGCTCAGCGTCGCTGGAAGAATTCCTATTTGCTGGCCAGTCGTAAAGGGGCGGATTTCAGGCACTTGCAGTTGGCGGTTACCCGGCTGGAAGCAATGCACGCCCAACTTTTCGGCAAACTGAACGATCTGCGGGTTGAAGAAGAGATCAAGGGTGAACATTTTTCCGTGACCCGGCCTGTGCGTACCGAACGTAAGCCGGTCTGGCCGGATCCCTTTAAAATCTTGATAGGCGCTCTGGTTGCCGGATTGGGTTCAGGATTAGGGCTGGCTCTGCTGATTCATACTTTTGATAACAAGGTGCAGTCGATTGTCGATGTCGAATCGACCGTTGGCGTTCCGTTCCTGGGTGGTATTCCATTCTGGATGGCCAGCAAAGAGATGAGCGGGCGGGTTCGTCCGATTGTGGGTGATGAACACCGGTCCGGTGCATCGGAAGCCTACCGTGCTCTGCGAACGAACGTGATGGCCGCACTGGAAAAAAGCGGACGGAAAGTGGTGCTGGTGACCAGCGCCGATTCAAAAGAGGGCAAGACCCTGACGGTGCTGAACCTCGCGATCATGATGGCCAAGGCCGGCAAACGGGTGCTCCTGATGGATATGGACTTGCGTCGGGGTGTCTTGCACAAATCGTTCGAAATGGAGCGGAGTCCCGGTGCCATTGATTGTTTGCGGCAGGACCGCCCTTTTCGTGAAGTGGTGAGGCCTACGAATTTTGAAAATCTCTGGTTTGCTCCGGCGGGCACGGTTGACCGAAATACCTCGGAACTTCTGCACATGTCCGATCTGGCCCACCGATTGAGCGAGGTGATGGAGGGATACGATTATGTGGTCATGGACTCGGCCCCGGTATTGCGGGTCACCGATACCGTTGTGATGGCGGGGATCCCGTTTTGTACGGTGATCTATGTGGCCCATTCCAATCGCACCACGAAGCCGATGATTCGCTATTCGATCGATATGCTGGGGGATGTCAATATTTTGGGGTTGATCATCAACAGTATTGAGATGAACCGAATCAGCAGTCTCTATTACAGTTATCAGTACCCCAATTACGCCTATTACAGCTACGCCTATGCCTATGGGTATGATTATTACCTCTATGATGAAAAGGATAAGAAGTCAAACCATCCCTCCCGAAGAGGGATGAAGACTTGGATGCATCGGTTCCAGCATTGGGTGCGAACCCATCTCCTACCCCTGGAGTAGCGCGGATGAATAAAAGACGCCGTCAGTTGATGGGGTCTGTATCAGCCCTGTTGGTACTTGACTTGGTGTGCTTGACCATTGGAATTGTGGCCGCCATTTTGATTCGTTTAGGGCCTGAGTACTTGAGCGAATATCTATTCCATCGGGTCCAAAGCTGGATTTTTTATGTCGCCAGCATTTGTCTGGCGCATTATGTGTCCGGTAGTTACGGCCTCCAGCTCAAGGTGTCGTCGTTCAACCAGGTGATTAATTGGTTGTTTGCCGTATTGATGGCGTTGTTAATCGTCAGTATCACCTCCTATACCTGGCTTGAAATGGTGGTGGGTCGCGGAGTTTTGGGGCTGGCGATTGGGATCTATTCCATCTTATGGCTTGGAGTCAATGGACTTCTTTACCGGTATGTTTTAATCCGTCCCCGTTTCGCCTCCCGGGTGGCCACCTTAGGGACGGGGCCCGCTGCGGTTGAGTTGGCGGCGATGATGACCGCCCCCTCGATCCGACCGATGCATACTTTAGTGGCCGGCCTTCACCTGTGCCCGGTCGGGGGTGAAGGACCGGAGGAGCAGTGGAATGGGGTATCCCGGCTGACGGTGTCTCCTCAGAAACTAGCCGAATGTCTGCATCGACTTCAGGTACGGACCCTGATCATTAGTCCGGATTATCTGCCCGAGGAGCCGGCGTTGTATCCCTATCTGCGGCGGTTGCGATTCGAGGGAATCCACGTGCTGGATCCGTTGACGGTGGCTGAAATCTATGTTGGCCGGATTCCCTTGAAGATGATTGATGAGCAATGGTTGACGCATGCCGGGTCCAGCTTGGCTCCCGTGGAAACGATGCGGCTGAAGCGGATTATGGGGTCCATCATCGCGAGCATGGCATTGATCTTGTTACTGCCCTTGGGCTTGGCGATTGCCTTGGTGATCAAGCTCGACCATTTCTCCGCGCCGGTGTTTTTTCGCCAGCGCCGGGTGGGCCATTTTGGGCGTGAGTTTTCCATGTTTAAATTCCGTACCATGCGGCCAGGCGCTGACCGGGAGAAGGCGGTCTGGTCTCCGGTAAACGATCCCCGCGTAACCCGGCTGGGTCGGATTCTGCGGCGATACCGGCTGGATGAGCTGCCCCAATTGATCAATGTGGTTCGGGGTGACATGTGCTTGGTGGGGCCGCGTCCGGAACAACCGCAGATTGTGGCTGAATTGGAGAAGATCATTTCTTTTTACCGCGAACGTGAAAACGTTCTGCCGGGAATTACGGGATGGGCGCAAATTCGCCATCCCTACGGCGCCTCGGTGGAGGACTCACGGCGCAAACTGGAGTACGATCTCTACTATATCATGAATCTCTCGCTGACCCTGGATTTACGAATCATCCTGCGCACCTTGCGGATCATGGTCTTGGGTTTGGAACGACAAGCCCCATGACTTTTGCTCTGACCTTGACGTTTATGATTCTGGTCTTCTTGCGGCCGCAAGAGTGGCTGATTCCCGGGCTCTTTGGGTGGCCTTTATTGGATGTCATAACGTTTGTTGCCCTCTTGAGTCTTTTGCTCGAGGGGCAGTCAAAACGAGTTCGGTTCCCTCGTTCGGTAGCGGTTCCCTTGGTGCTTGGCCTCTGGGTTGCGACCTTGGCTTCACATGTCCCCCACACCTATTTTCAAGGATTACTGGACACCTTTCCAGATACCTTCAAGATTTGTTTTTTTCTGGTGTTGTTGCTGGTCGCCATAGATACCCCCAGCCGTCTGCGAATCGTACTGGGGATGATTGTCTGCTTGTGTTGCATCATGGCGGTGCATGCCGTGCTCCAGCAACGAAATGGAGTCGGCTTTGCCGGGCAGACCCCGATTATGATGTTTACACCCGAAAAAGGATGGTATTCGCGTAGTCTCTTTTTTGGGATTTTTGGGGATCCCAACGACTTGGCTCAGATATTGGCCGCCGCGATTCCACTGGTGTTTGCCATACCGCGCCGTCTGAGCGCGGCCCCTTTGGGCGTATGTGCGCTGTTCGCCGGGTTTCTGTTTTACGCAGTCCTGACGACCCATTCACGAGGCGGACAGATTGCCCTGCTAACGGCCTGTGGATTGATGGTCTTGATGATGCTGCCAGCTCGGGCAATGATCGTATTAATTCCCTTGGGATTGATCGTGTTTCTGGTTTTATGCGGGACCGGAGGACTGATTGCAATGGATGAATCCGCTCGGGACCGGATTGCGTTCTGGGGGCAGGCCAATCGCGCATTCAAATCGAATCCCGTGTTCGGACTCGGATACGGCATGTTTTGGCAGGTGGCTGGGGATCGCGCCGCCCACAATGCCTTCGTATCCTGTTATACCGAAATTGGCATCTTCGGCTATTGGTTTTGGTTCAGCTTGATCCAGTCTGGGGTTTTTGGATGCTGGAGCGTTAGAATATTTCTGGGGAGCGAGACCAAGGGGGATGCCGCCTATTTACGACGTGCCGCCGGCTTGGCGATCGCCTCCATGGGGGGGTTCGCTGCCGGGGCCTATTTTCTCAGCCGCGCTTTTGTTTTTCCTTTGTTTTTTCTATTGGCCATTGTGCATGCCATTCCTGTGCTCGTCCAGGAGAGATTGCCAGCTGGACACCCCCCTTTGATTCTTTGGCGGCGAGATGTACTGGGTTGGGGGACCGTGTCGACGCTGGCGAGTGTAATGTATATCTATATTTCGATTTTATTGCTGAATCGCTGATGCAAACTCAGAGATGCTGAAGAAGCCAGGCTTGACTTTGAGTGTCAAGAGCAGCCAAGTCGGGAATGTCATACCGGTTTCCTTCGACGTCGGGAATGACAAAATGACGATCGGATAGGCGGCGAATATTGTCGCGAAGATCGCGAGTGGAGAAGCGGCACACTCCGCGATGGGTCTCCACCTCCCACTCGACGATGCCAAATCGTTCTCGAGCCCGGATAATTTTACGCACTTCCGCCGCCATGTAACGGCGGGTCAAGGCGAGAAGAACGCACTCCCGTCCATTCGGATCCAATGCGTTCAGTGAACGCAAAACACCCAGCTCGTTGCCGGCTCCGTCCCGGATGCTGAAATACTGGTCGGGATGGGTCAGGGGGAACATCCGGTGAACCGACACTTGCAGGCAGGAGTATTCGTCGGCAACCGTCAGCCGCAAAGTGGCACCGGCCATGAAAAAGGAAAGATGGGAGGGGTCAAAATAGCGGATCATCGTGGTTTCGGGAGAGGGGGGAATGGACGGACTGATCGGATCGGTTCGCACTATCGTGGGCGCTGCAGGTGAAGTATTCATTATTTACCCACCGCCATGATAGACGACGTTTCCTTTTGCAAATTGACCAGTCGGTGGAACTCACCTTCCTTCGCCAGTAATTCCGCATGAGTCCCCACTTCGAGCAAGGCGCCATTTTTGAGGACAACCAACCTGTTGGCATTGCGCAGGGTACTCAAGCGATGGGCGATGGCAAATGTGGTCCGGCCTTTGATCAGGCGGGCGATGGCTTCCTGGATTTGTTTTTCGGTATCGGTATCCACCGAAGCGGTGGCTTCGTCCAGAATGAGAATGCGGGGATTATGAAGAATGGCGCGCGCGATCGCTACCCGTTGGCGCTCACCCCCGGAAAGGGATTGTCCGCGTTCCCCGACCAAGGTGTCATATCCGTCGGGCTTGGAGACGATGAAATCATGGGCGTTGGCGGCCTTGGCTGCGGCCAAAATATCCTCCCGAGACGCGTCCGGTCGGGCAAATGCAATATTTTCGGCAATGGTCCCATTGAATAAAAAAGTGTCTTGGAGCACCACTCCGATCTGGGAACGGAGGTCCGTCTGTTTGATCCGGCGCAAATCGATTCCGTCGATCCGTATTTCACCCTCATTGACATCGTAAAACCGACAAATCAGATTCATGGTCGTGCTTTTCCCGGCACCGCTTTGTCCGACGAGGCCGATCATTTCACCGGGCGCAACGGAAAGAGATATGTTTTTCAACACGGGGCGGTGCGATTCGTATCCGAAGGTCACATTGACAAATTCGACGCGCCCCTCCATCGGACGGAGGGCGACTGCGCCCGGGTCTTCCTTGACGTCCGGATCGCTGTCCAAAATTTCAAAAACGCGTTCGGCTGCTGCCAGAGAACGGGCCAGATAGTCGGCCAGGCGAGTCAAGTAATTAAGGGGGCCGTAAAACATGCCTAGGTAAGCCAGAAAAGTCATCATGACCCCCAGGGTCATGTCCCCTCCGATTATACTCCGCCCGCCTACATACCAGACCAACAGGCTGCCGGCACTCATCAGCAGCCAGAGCATCGGGAAAAAGGTTTGGATGCTTTGATGGGCGATGCGGTTGGATTCCTGCACGTCGATACTGTGGCCCGAAAAGCGTTTGATTTCGGCCTCTTCACGGGCAAATGCTTTAACGACTCGGGAACCGGAAAGAGACTCTGTGACGGAGGTGGAAAGTCGGGACCTGAAATGCCAGGATCGGCGCCACAACCCAATGAGTCGTGGCATGCATAAATTTGAGATCCAAAGGCAGATCGGAACAGGGATCAGGATGAGCAGGGCGAGTTTCCAATTCATCATCAGCAGGATCACGCCGATTCCGATCAGGGTGAGGAGCTGTCCCACGAAGATCTGCAACCCTTCCACCAGCACCTCCTCCAGAGAATCCGTGTCCTGAACCACCCGGCTCAACATGGCGCCTACCGGCCGTTTTTCAAAAAAGCGGATGGACATGAATTGCAGGTGAGAATAGAGCTTGAGTCGCAGGTCATGAGAAAGCAAGGCCCCCAGTCTCACCAGAATCCGGGATCTGAAAATGGTCGCCCCGGTTCCCAGAATCTGAGCCACCAGCAACCCAAACACCAGCCAGCCCAGCAAAACCAAACGTTGATGCGGGGTTGAAGCGGAGTTTTGGGGAACCAAAACCTGATCCACCAAGGGGCGGGTCAAGTAAGGGGGAATCAGGTTCAGAATCAAACCCGCAAACATAAGCAGGATAATCCAGAGGGCTTCGACCCAATAAGGACGCAAATACCCCGCCAAACGTAGAATTACTTTGCCTTTGTGCAAACAGGCCGGGCAGACCTGAGTCCCTTCCGGTAAGAGTAGATTGCAGTGAGGGCAACGAAGTCGGACGCCGCGGTCGGCCGCCAGCACTGGAATTTCGGGGCTTTTTCCCTCGGCTTTGTCCTTGAGATACGCGACATATTCCGTGAGGTATTTGGAAACCCTTGAGAATTCTTTTTGGCAGGCATTGCTGTGGCGTAGAATCTCACGGGTGTGTCCGTCGAGGGTGAGAAGGAGGGCCCCGCCTCCGACCAGGCTCTCGGTTTGAGGGGCTTTAATGGCCAACCACGGGGCTTGAAACCGAATGACGGGTTCCCCGGAGGGGGATAAGGCATAGACTTGGAGGCCGGTATCGTCAATGACCAACCATTCTTTGCCAAATGATCCATCCAGAAGGATGTCGGTGGCAAAAATGGCTTTGAGGGAATCGTGCGAAAGACTCAAGGTTTTTGCCAACGGGCTGGGAAGGTCGGATGGAACGTTCATAAATCATCGCCAACATCGGGAATGGAGATTCAATTCAGTATGACACATGACGAACGATCTGTCAGGTTCATTATGGGAAATGGCCAACCTTGGCAATGAAGAATCTGAAAACGATTGACAGAACGAGTGGGTTATGTGAATATTGATAAAGATTATCAATATCATAAGAGGCCGTCATGGCAACAAAAGCAGGCGTTACAGCCAGAGAAATAGAGGTGTTCGACCGGTTCACGGCCCAACGAGGGCTGCGGCATAGCCGACCCCGACGCGACATCCTGTGCACCTTTCTGGATGAGGATCGGCATTTGACCGCCGATGAAATCCTGCGGTTGGCACGCCGTCGAAATCCTCGCGTGGGCGTAGCGACGGTCTATCGCACCATGAAGTTGCTGACCGAATCGGGACTATGCCGGGAACTGCGGATCGAAGACGGTGCGGTGAGATATGAACACCTGTTTGGACACGGACATCATGATCATCTGATTTGTTCCCAGTGTGGCCGGCTGGAAGAAGTGGTTGATCCGGCGATTGAACGCCTTCAGGATCGGCTGTGTGAACAAAAGGGTTTTGTTGCCGATCACCATCGGCTGGAAATTTATGGACGTTGTCGGACTTGCGCTGGTTTCCGGAAGACCCCACCCAGGCAAAGGTCCGTGCGGCGGGGAGAATCCCGATGAAATGGATAGATCGAGTACTCCACCTGTTGGGTGTTACGGAAGGTCAGACCGTTTCGCCTCCTATTGATGCGGCCGGAAAGGTGCTGATTGTCGGCAGTCCGAATGTCGGCAAAAGCCTTTTGTTCAACCGACTGACCGGCCAGTATGTGACGGTTTCGAATTATCCCGGAACCACCGTTGAAGTGACCTCGGGCCTGTTACACACCGCGAAGGGTGTATTTGAAGTGATCGATACCCCCGGCATCTACTCCTTTAATCCCATCACGGCTGAAGAAAAAGTCACCTATGATTACCTGTTTGGGGAAAAGGTCCGTGCGGTGATCCATGTGGTGGACTCTAAAAACCTGGAACGGATGTTACCCCTGACCCTGCAACTGGCCGAGGCGGGTCTGCCGCTGATCCTGGTTTTGAATATGACCGACGAAGCCCGTGACTTGGGTATGATAATTGATATCGCTCATCTCCAGGAACGATTGGGACTTTCCGTGATTCCCACGACAGCGACGACGCGAGCGGGAATACGGGAGCTGGTGGCGGAGATTCCCCGGGTCATGCCGGCCACCGGGTTCAGGATTGATTATGGTCCTCTACTGGAACAAGGGGTGGAAGCGGTGACTGCGCAAATCGGTACGACAGGCCACCTGGCTCCGCGGACGGTGGCGGTATTGTTGTTGCAGTCGGATAAGGCCGGTTTCGACTCCCTGTTGCCCGGTCGTTCCTTGGAGCAAATCGCGGCGGTCCTTTCTGTGGTTGCTGAAGTTCAGCGACGGCTGGACCATTCAGCTTATTATTATGCCAGTTACGCGTTGAAAAGTCAGGTATCCGCACTCCTGACCGAGACGGTCCGGTGTCCACCCGCGAGCGCACGACCTTTTCGGGAACGATTGAGCCGGTGGTTGATGCAACCCCTGTATGGGGTTCCCATCCTGATCCTCGTGCTCTATTTTGGACTGTATCAGTTTGTGGGTGTCTTTGGTGCTGGTTACCTGGTGGATGCAATCCAAACGGCATTTACGGCCCATGTATCACCCTGGGCCGACCGTTTAGTTCAGGCGTTGATTCCCTGGCCGGTTTTTCGGGAGTTGTTCATCGGCGAATACGGAATTATTCCTCTAGGGTTACGTTATGCACTGGCGATCATCTTTCCCATCGTCGGCACTTTTTTTATCGCCTTTTCGATTCTTGAAGACAGTGGCTATCTACCTCGACTGGCCATGTTGATCGATCGGGTGTTCAAACGTATTGGACTGAACGGGCGGGCGGTCATTCCGATTGTGTTGGGATTCGGATGCGGTACCATGGCTACGATGGTGACCCGGACTCTTGAGACGCGGCGGGAACGGGTGATTGCGACCTTTTTATTGGCCTTGGCGATTCCCTGTTCGGCACAGATGGGGGTTATCATGGGGGTGATGGCGGGACATCCCGGGGCCATGGGTGTGTGGTTGGGTTTCGTGGCGGTTGTTTTTTTAACCTCGGGTTTCCTGGCCTCGCGATTGATCCCGGGGCAAGGCCCTAGTTTTTACATGGAATTGCCGCCCTTGCGCCTGCCGAGACCGGCTAATATTCTGGTCAAGACCATGAGCCGGATGACCTGGTATTTCAAGGAAGTACTCCCGCTCTTTATTCTGGCCAGCGTTTTAATCTGGCTGGGGCAACTCACCGGCATCTTCGACTTTTTGATCCGAGGTCTGCAACCGGTGGTGAGGTTGATGGACCTGCCGCCGGAGACGGCGCGTATTTTTCTGTTTGGATTTTTCCGGCGTGACTATGGTGCTGCCGGTCTCTATGACCTTCAATCGGCCGGGATTTTGAATGGTAATCAATTAACGGTGGCGGCGATTGCCCTGACGTTGTTTCTCCCGTGTGTGGCGCAGTTCCTGATCATGGGTAAAGAGCGTGGCTGGCGGACCGCAGGCGCCATTGGCGGACTGACGCTCGGTTTGGCGGTCGGATGCGGCTGGTTGGCCGAAGCCTTACTCCGACTGACGGGGATCACGTTATGAACTGTTCCTTTTGCGGACATGCTTTCGACGAGTCCGAGGGGCGGAAAGCCTGTAAATCCTGTGCCATATTCGGTGGGTGTCGAAATGTGCGCTGTCCACACTGCGGTTATGAAATGCCGACCGAGCCGGCCTTTGTGAAATGGTTGTTTCGACGATCTTTAAAAAACAAAAAGGAGAAAGGTGCGTGTGGTTCCGATATCTGATCCCACGCCTCCGATTCGACATGAATGAGACCGTGTCCCCCGAGATTGAAGAGCTGTTGCAGCATCTTTACGCCGTACAGGCCGAACAGGCGGAATTCCATGCCGATTTTGCGCCTCCAGAACTTCTGGTGCAAGCCCGGCGGGAAGGCTGGGTGGAAGCCGGAACAGAATCCCACCGCCTGACACCGGCGGGGTTCGATATCGGTCGCGCCGTGATGCGCCGGCATCGTCTCGCCGAGTGTTTATTACAGGATGTGCTGGTGGCGAAACCCGATCGCTTAAACGATGCGGCCTGCCGCTTTGAGCACCTTCTCCAACATGGGCTGGATGAGCGGATTTGTGGCTTGTTGGGACATCCCCGGACGTGTCCGCACGGGCGGGTGATCCCGGAGGGAGAGTGTTGTCGCCGGGCGCGAGCCGACAGTATTCGGGAGGTGGCTCCTTTGTGCGACGGAAAGCCGGGGGATCAAGGCGCCGTGGCCTATCTGGCCACGCGCGACAATCGGGAAGTGCAAAAAATGATGGCGATGGGGATTCTGCCGGGGGCGAAAATCGAACTCATCCAGCGGTTTCCGTCATATGTTTTCCAAGTGGGTCATAGTCAGTTTGCCGTGGATCGCCCGTTGGCGGAAATCATTTATGTCCATTGGAGGAAGTCACTTTGAGGGTTTCTTGAGCGGCCCGTCCTCGACCAGGTCGGAGTCTTTTACCATATCACCCCCGATATCACCCAATCGGGGTCCTTGATGGACCGTAATCAATTTATGGTTGGTTTTTGTTCCGTTGGCTTGCGTCCGGTCTTGCTTGCGCACCGGATCGTTGCCCGTCTCAAGGCTCCATTTGACATCTTTGATTTCGGCTACCAGCTTCTCCAATAACTCGGTTTCGGAACTGGCTTTTTCTTCTATGGCGTCTTGCTGCTTTTCCGGCAATAGCGCCAAAGCTTTTTCTTTCGCGGATTCGGTCCGTTTTTGACGGGCCGTTTCGCGTTCCTCAAGATCCGTTTTTTTTTGTTCCGCGGCCTCGGAGGTCGGTAGTTTTGCGTAGAAATGAAAAATTCTTGGAGTCGGACGTTTCAACGGGAAGGGAGGGACCTTGGGTTTGGGGTCGGTGGGTGTGGGAGTGCCGTATTTGGTCCTCCAATCCGACCTCATGTTTTGATAGGCATAATTCAACGCGCGGTTATCCAGGGCAACCGCTTTCTTGAGATCGTCGAACGCCACTGCGGGAAGAACTTGGACGGTGAGATTCCCCTTCCAATCAGTCACGCCAGCCACATAAAAATTAGTATCGAGTATCGCGCCGCTATTCTCTTGTGCGTGGGCCGTGAGTGCCCACAACAGCAACAGACAACAAGAAAACCATGAGATTTTCATTCGAAGAATATGCCAGAAAAGGCCTTGAAAGGCAAGCTGAGTCAGGTCAGCGGAATGCTTCGGCTTTCGCCCTTCTCTTCCCATTCGTTCTGTCGATGGCAGGCGGTACGATGGGCAGGCGTGCCGGGGGCGGGAAGAAGTTGCGGAGGCTCGATTCGGCATTGGGCGATGGCATAAGGACAACGGGGATGAAAAAGGCAGCCGTTGGGTGGTTGGCTGGGAGAGGGTACTTCACCGAGCTGGACGATTCCAGTTTTGCGCGGTCGGCCGGGCTCTAGAATGGACTGGCGTAATAAACGGGTATAGGGGTGCCGGGGCTGTTTCAATACCTCGGATGCGACGCCGATCTCCACGATTTTTCCCAGATACATCACCGCCACCCGATGGGCGATGTATCGGACTACACTCAAGTCGTGCGAAATGAAAAGATACGCCAGTCCGTGCCGAGTCCGGAGATCGAGCAAGAGGTTGAGAATCTGAGCGCGAATCGAGACGTCCAGGGCACTGACCGCCTCGTCGCAGACCACTAATTCCGGATGCACGGCGAGGGCTCGCGCAATGCTGATCCGTTGGCGTTGGCCACCGGAAAACTCGTGCGGAAAGCGGTACAATGCATCGGCATTCATTCCGACATCCGCCAACAAACGCAAGGCCTCTGTTTCCCGCTCTGTGGCGGAAATTCGACGATGAGCGCACAATCCTTCGGTAATGATTTCCTGAACCGTCAGCCGGGGATTGAGGGAGTGATGGGGGTTTTGGAAAATCATCTGCAAATGGGGGCGCTGACGACGGAGTTCGGCCGCCGGAAGATCCATCCACGACTGTCCTTGAAAACGGATGTCGCCACCCTGGACTTTTTCTAAACCCACGATTGCGCGTCCCAAGGTTGTTTTGCCGCAGCCCGACTCGCCCACCAGGCCCAACGTTTCACCGGCATAAAGGTCAAGCGTGACACCATCCACGGCGCGAATCCAGCCGGAGGTCCGACTGAATACTCCGCGCCGGACGGGGAACCAGACCTGAAGATCCTTGATTTCAAGCAACGGTTGGGAATTCATGAGAGACCTTCCGCACCGGAAGGCGCATGAATGGAATCGGCGAGAAAACAGGCGACGATTCCGCCGTCGGGTTTGGAATAATCGGGCGGGTAGTCTTTCCTGCAGCGATCAAAAGCGTGGGGGCACCGATCGCGAAAACGGCAGCCGACGGGATATGCGAGTGGGGAAGGGACGTGGCCGGGGATGACTTCGAGACGTTCTTCGGGATTGTCGAGTGAGGGAATCGATTGCATCAACGCCCGGGTATAAGGATGCGCCGGCCGAGCGAACAGGTCGGCGACCTGTCCGGTTTCAACAATGCGGGAGGCATACATGACAGCGACACGGTCACACATTTCCCAGACGGCGCCCAGATCGTGAGTGATCAGCATCAAGGCAGTTCGGTCTTCCTTGAGAGTTTTCATGAGGCTGAAAATTTGGGCCTGAATGGTGACATCGAGTGCGGTGGTGGGTTCATCGGCGATCACGAGTGCGGGATTGAGAAACAAGGCCATGACGATCATGATCCGTTGGAGCATTCCCCCCGATAACTGATGCGGATAGGACCGGAGGCGTTCATCGGAATCGCCGAGGCCGACCCGGGTCAGCCATTCACGGGACAAACACAGAGCGTCGGGTCGAGAGATGGGTTGGTGGAATTGGAGGGCTTCGACGAGCTGATCGCCGATGCGGTGGAGGGGAGAAAAAGCCTGTTGGGGTTCCTGGAAAATCAGGCTGATCTCCCGGCCGCGAACAGAGCGGAGTTCCGCCGCTGATAAAGTGAGTAAATCGCGACCGCGGAAATGGACCGAACCGCTTTCGATTTGGCCCGGTGGCTGAGGAATCAGGCGGAGCAGGCTTAATGCTGTGACCGATTTGCCACAGCCCGATTCGCCGACCAAGCCGAGGGTTTCACCTTCAGCAACGTCGAGCGAAACGCCATCGACGGCACGCAGATAACCTTCATCAACGGTGAATCCGACCCGCAGGTCGCGAACAGTCAGTAGCGGTTGAGGATGGGTGTGGGGCATGGGGTTATTTTGATCTTACGTTTTTTTCGTGTGAATTCTGAATGGTCTTGGGTGGACCTGTGCGCTTCAACCATCGACTAAGCGAGTCGATGAAGCGTAATCGACAAAGGGTGGGATTAAGTGTTCGCCTAAGTGTCATGGGAAGCGACCTTTGAGAGGGATGTGAGCATTGCCGCTATACATCTTAACATTTCACGGCCGTCTTCTATCTGGGAAGGTTTCGCAGAAACCTTGGCCGTTGCCAGATCTACGAGTGATGCCGACTGGACTGTCGCTTTGTATGCGATGGAGAGAAACTTCGCCTGATCGGCTCTACTGAAGCGACCATTGCCCTCTGCTAGATTGAGAACAATCGCCGTCGTTGATACATCGAGTTTGGAAAGAAGATCCGCACTGCACGAGAACACGGTGAGCAGGCTTTCGACCCAACCCGTGAGTCGGAGCGCTGTCTGATACACGTCCAGATCCTCATGACTAAATAATCTACCCTTCTCCGTGTGATACAGGGCATGAACTTCGCACACCCTGTTGGCCGTTGTTTTCCGCATGGCCATGAGAATGCTGACAATCTCGGCCAACAAACGTTTGCCGGGAAAGACATCCTGGTTTGCCACCAGTTTCTTCGCGGCAAACACATCCAAACAGGCGGCGCACTCAAGCGCTGACCCGTTGGCGTGTCCCAAGTAGACGAGCCGTTCCTTCGGAGACCACGAACTACTAGCGTGAGCAATGTTTACGATAATGCTCTCCGCTCCGCGAGCAAGGTGATCGCAGGCGGCAACTCGCCGAGGTAATCCATCAAGCAATTCGCTTCGGCTCGCCGCAAATTCCATGCTTTTATGGTAAACTGTGAGTTTCTCGTGACCAAATAGTTGTGCCATGACACATAGTCCTTATCTCCCAACACTTCGTCCCACACTTACTCGGTTACACTTCGTCGACCTGCTTCGTCGATCCCATTCCACCGTCAATCATGTATTGTCCTCAATGATCAATCCCACGCTAAATTCGGAAGGGCCATTATTCCCAATGGGAGGGTCGATGGGGGTCATAAGCCTGGCGGACCCCTTCCCCGATGAAAATTCCGAGCAACATGACGATGAACAAGGCGAGAGAGGGATACAGGATCAACCACCACGCCCAGCGGAATTGCTGGGCTTGCTGGAGCATTTCTCCCCAGCTGGGGGTGGGCGGGGGAAGCCCAAATCCAAGATAATCCAGCGCCGCGAGTGAGCCGATGGCACCGACGAGGGAAAAAGGAAAGAACGTGATCACCGGGACCAGGGCATTGGGCAGGATATGGCGAAACATGATGACGCGGTCCTTCAGCCCCATGACGCGGGCAGCATCCACAAAGGGTTGGTGACGGAGCCGGAGAAATTCAGCGCGCAAGTAATAGGATATTCCAATCCAATTAAACAGCCCATAACATACGAGGAGCAGAAGAAACCCCCGCCCATAGACGGCTCCGAGTAAAATCATGATATAGAGGAACGGGAGAGCGCTCCAGATTTCAATGAAGCGCTGGCCAGCCAAATCGATCCGTCCGCCGTAATAGCCTTGGATGGCGCCGACTAAAATCCCGATGCCCATGGCGATGCCCACGAGAATAAGCCCGAAGGAAAGGGAAATCCGGAGACCATAAAGCAGGCGGGCCAGGACATCACGCCCGGCATTGTCGATGCCCAGCCAATGGTTGGCGACGGGGGGATAAGGCCAGCGGATTTCGGGCTTGCGGAACGTAACACGGCAGGGCCGGGTGCCGATTTCGACATCGATTGGATCCGGGGTTTCGGACAGGCCTTTGCGCGCCCCATCGAGTAGAAGGGCGCGAGTTTGAGCAGAACACGCGAGCCAGAGAGCGGGGATGGGGGGAAGGGGATTCACGGCGTCGTCCAGCCGGACTTCTTGAGCTGCGGCGGCAGGGATGATTTCTTCGAAGGTTATGCGAATTCCGATGGGAGGGGAATTGCGAGGTTGGAATGAGGCCAGGCTCGCGTGTGCCTGGAAGGTGCTTCGGGCATGGGTCAGAACGACGGCCAGCGAAGGCGCGGCCTCATTCCGTAAACGGGTTTTGATAGCGTCCTGAAAAGACGCAGGGATAATCCAATGATCAGCTAATGACTGCCCTTCGAGCTGATTGCCGGTCGACGGAAAAAAAGCGTTGGCACCGAGGTTGCGCCGGATGATGCCGGCACTGTCGATTTGGATGGAGCCCGATTGGCCTTGGGGGGTGAAGAGGAGGCTGATCCCCGGGGGAACGGGAATGGATTCAGGTCGAATGATTTCGTTGGGACCATACGGAATCGGCGCAAAAAACATGCGATTGTGAGAGTTGGCCCGGAAGGCGGGATCGGCGGCGATGCGCTTATAATCCGGACGGGTTAGACGACCGTTGCCGGTGAAGCGGTCTTCTGGCTGGAAGTTCAAAACGGGGAAATACCAATGTTCGTTATAGCGCACGGCAAGGGGATCGCGATTACAGATCAATTCCGCGCAGAGGCTGATAAGAAAAAGAGCGACCAGGGCGATGGCGGAGAACCAGGCACGGCGCAGGCCCCGAAAGCGCGCCCACCGCTTGCGGGCGATCGGATTGAGTTGGAAACGAAAAAAGATCACGAGTTTTTCGCCTGGAAATCAAGTCGGGGATCGATCAGCACATAGCAGAGGTCAGAGAGGACGTTGCCCAGCAATGTCAGAAGCGAGGTCAAGGCGACGATGCCCATGAAAACCGCATAATCGCGGCCGACGATGGCCTCGAGGCTGAGACGACCCATGCCGGGAATTTCAAAGACCTGCTCAATGATAACCGAGCCCGAGAACATAACCGTGAGAATGCCGCCAATTCCTGTGGCGATCGGGATCAAGGCGTTCCGAAAAGCATGGCCCCAGACGGCCCGAGAGAAGGTGCCTCCTTTGGCGAGGACGGTACGGACATAGTCGCGGCTGATTTGTTCGAGTAAAGCGTTTTTCATCAGGAGCGTGAGCACGGCGAAATTTCCGATCACGTAGCAGAGAACCGGGAGGGCCATGTGGCGGGTGACATCCATAAATTTTCCGAGCAAAGAAAGGTTGGCATAACCATCGGAATGAAAGCCGGCCAGGGGGAGAAGATCCCAGAAGGCTTCCTGGGTGCCGCAAAAAAGCAACTTAAGGAGCATTCCGAACGCGAAAGCGGGAAGGGCATAACCGATGAAAACCAGCAGACTGGATAAAGCGTCAAAAACGCCGCCCTGCCGCAGGGCTTTGGCGATGCCCAGCGGGATACAAATGAGGTAGCTTAGAAAGAAGCCGGTCAGGCCAAAAATGAGAGAGACTGGAAATCGCTGGCGAATAAGCTCCCATGCGGTTTTATTGGGAAAGCGATAGGATTCCATGCGCATGCCCATGCGGTCGTCAACCAGCCAGCGCCAATAGCGGATGGGCAGGGGTTGATCAAAGCGGAAGCGGATTTGGAGTGCCTTGCGCTGTTCGAGTGAAATGGTGGCAAGGGCCCCGGTGCCGGGTCGGGTTTCGCCTGATCCGATGCCGCGGATTTGGAGGAGTGCCTGTTCTACGGGGCCCCCCGGAACGACTTGGGCGATGGCAAAACAAAGGATCGTGATGCCTAAAAAGGTGGGCACGATCAACAGCAGACGGCGGATAAAATAAGCAGAGCGTTCCATGGATGTTACGGCTTGAAGACGTCGTCAAAAGCAACCGTGGGTTTCACGGCGGGCAGTGATTTGCCGGAGGGTTGGGCGTCCCGCAGGGCAGCGGCCGAATCTTCATCATACCACCAATACCAATAGGCGGAGCGCTCATCGCCGTACTTGGCCAGGAGGGTGGGAGGCGTGCCAAACTTGTTCCAATAGAGCAGACGGGTGTAGTCGATATTCCACAACAGGGCATAAGGATGTTGCGCGAAAACACGGCGGTCGATCTCCCGGCAGATGGCATGACGCGCGACGGGATCGAACAGGGATTTCTGTCGTTCGATCAAGGCGTCGATGTCCGGGTCGCTGAACCCGGCCATATTGTTGCCACTGCGCGCGGCCTCCTTGGTGGACCACATCGGTTCGGGATCTTTGAAAAGGGAGGAGCCCCAGGCGACCCAGGTCATGTCGAAATTGAATTCTTCCATGTCGCGGGTCCAGGCGGCGGCGTCTTTGGTGTCGATTTTCAGTTCAATGCCTACGTCGCGCAAATCTTCGGCATAGATGGCCAGAAATTTATCGGTCGATCCTTCGCGGGAAAGAAAATGAAACCGGAAGGGATGGCCGTCCTTTTCGAGCCCGCCGGTGTTGGGATTAGCTTTCCAGCCGGCATCGGCGAGCAATTTACGGGCCCGGTTTTTATCGAACGGCACGGGTTCCATCGGACAGGGGTGTTCGGCCGAATAGAGATCCTCGAAATACGAACGATGCAGGAAATACTGGTCATACATTAACGTCCGATTCATTTTGGGGCGATCGAGCAGGAGCGCCAAGGCTTCACGGATACGGACATCATCGAAAGGCGCCCGGCGCAGGTTCATCACAAAACCTTGGAGGCCAATCGGGTTGTAATTTTTTATTTTTTGTTTAAGGATCCAATTCCGGTCAAATTTATCCCCGCTGGTTTCATTAACCCAGATTCGTGCCATATAAACAGGGAAGAGATCAATCTCTCCTTTTTTGAAGGCTTCAAAGGCATTTTCCTGTTCGGCGAAAAATTTAAAGCGCAAGCGGTCGAAATTGCCAACGCCCCGAGTCGAGAGGGCGGCACGATTCCACCAGTTGGTGCGACGCTCAAGAACCACGGAAACGCCCTCGACATGGGGGCCGAGGCGATAGAGTCCGGAGACGACCGGGAAGGTGAAATTGATTTTATTGAAATCCTGAGTGGCATAAATATGCCGGGGAAGGATTTGGAACCCGCCGGCGGAATTCAGATTTCGCCAGTGGACTTGTTTGGCCCGGAAGACGATCTGTCGGTCATTGATGACTTCGGGGGGGTCGAAAATCTCCAGCGGGCCTTTATTAGGGCCGGTGAGGTTGGTGGGATTCAGGAGGGCGTCAAATGTCCAGCGAACATCCTGGGC
The DNA here is from genome assembly GCA_903824675.1 of uncultured bacterium. GTDB lineage: Bacteria > Verrucomicrobiota > Kiritimatiellia > CAIKKV01 > CAIJXV01 > CAIJXV01. The sequence goes on along the minus strand of CAIJXV010000025.1, from coordinate 513 downwards.
GGTAACGGGTTGGCCATCGCTCCAGCGGGCCTGGGGATTGAGCCAGAAAGTGAAGGTCCGTTGGTCGTCGCTGATGGACCAGCGTTCAGCCAGGGCGGGTTCAAATTCGAGCGTAAGGGGATTCATGCCCAGCAGCGTTTCGTAAAGGGCGCCAAAGAGTTCAGCCGAAAACGAGTTGTTGTCGAGGTAGTAATTGAAACTTTTGGGGGCGGGGCCTGCATAGATGACCATTTCGCCACCGGGCACGGCATAGGGGCTGGCGAGCGGGTTGGGTTGATCCTGCCAGTTGGATTTTGGGAAAAGCTGGTCGGCCAAGGCGGAACCCATGAGCAGGCCGACGAGCAAGAGGCCGGCGATTGAGGTTTTCATAAGTTATGGTCCTTCCCCCTACAGTCTATACTCCTGCAGACAATCCACCCGCACTTTCCACGATACAGGGAAAAACCGGGACTCGCAAGTCGAGAGACTCCGGGCAAGTCCAGGTACCTCCTGACCCACCCGGCCGGGTGGGTC
>CAIJXV010000024.1 GCA_903824675.1 uncultured bacterium | reverse complement strand
GGGGACCAGCTGGAGTTCATCAGGCGCAGGGGATGTCCCAATGAGGTCTGTGCGGCCCCCAACACCTCTTTGAGCGACGTTATCTCGGTATTAAAATCGGTCCCCAGCCCATAGGTATTTCGAACCCGTAAGATATCGAGGCCCAAATCGCCGAAAATCGCTTGGAAAATCTGGCTTTTCTTCGGGTGGGCACATAACCAGTTCAGGTAGTAAGCCCCCGCCGCGCCAAACCCTTTCATCTCCTGCTTGTCGAGGGTCACATTCACGGTCGCGGTGGGATCGAACGTTTGAACGGGTGCCGCCTTTGCCTGCACGGAAACATCATCGGCTATAAAATCAACTCCGATCGCCGGCCCTTCCAAGTAAAGATACAGAATCGTCAGGGTCCCGCTAACCGTGTGCGGATAGGTCCCGGAGATCTGGTACCATCGATCGTTGCCGGCAGAAACCGAACCCACGCTATAATACACCGTCCCCGCCGCATCCGTCTTTTTAATGGTGAGCCGCACGGGCTGGGGTCCCGCTCCAACCAGCCGGACCCATCCGCTGATTTGATACGTTACGCCCGTCACCATGAAGGGTAGATTTTGACGGGGCCCCTGCCACGTGGCCGTTCGCAAGGTTGTCTGACAACTGAACAACCCACTATGCGGGGAGGTCGAGGAAAGCGAGATTAAGGCTCCTCCGCCGGAACTACTCCAGCCGCTTAATCCACTCTCAAATCCGGGACTGATTAAAAGCTCGGTTTGGGCGGTAACCGATAACACGCCCAACCCGCCGAGAACTAACCCGAGCAACATCCGAAAAAAACAGGTGGTTTTTAAAAGTCGTTTCATGGCTGTACCTCACATTACAAATTCTAACTTGATTGAAGCCCAAATCAAGCCCGAACTCCATTCCCATCGCCTCCGCCTGTCACGGAATTGAGGAGCATTATCTCTAGACCCGCAAAACCTCGTCCAAGGTCTGTCCATCGCTCGGAATGGTCTTGCGCCAATAGTCGGCACTAACCCGCATTCGCTCTAAAATATCCGCGGCTTTATCCGCCGTCCCGCTGAACATCTCGAGGGTCAAATAAATCTCTTCGACCCGGGGCGGCATTGAGGCGTCGACCGGTCGATCATAAGCCACCTGAATCGCACGTAACACCTTCAGCGGCTCGATAATCCCGGTGGCGTTATGTTCTGCCGTAAACGCCTTGTGAGCGGAAGCGGTATTGTCGGTCTGCTGTAAATGAACAATCGGGGAATAGCAACTCAACTGGGACAACCACTCATAGGGATCGCCATCCGGGACCGCCGCAAATAGATGGGGATTTTTCGCAACTTCCTCCAACACGGCGTCTACCGCTTGTTTCCGCTCGTCCCCACAGGTCCCCACGGCGCCGATCAACACCTCTTGCGCATGGGTGGTCCCCACCCAGGGCGAACGCTCCAATGCGCTTTCTTTCCGCTTCTCCAACCACCGGACCAAAAGCTCCCGGGTGGGCGGTAAAAACCGGCTTTGACCATATTGATGCCCCACATCCAAAGTCACATACAACGGAGCGCCCCGCCGACGCAGGGCTTCGGCCAGCAAACGCCGGGCCCCCGCGACCGTCCACGGCGGCTGATGGGGAGAATACATCTGTTCCACCGCCATCACCTTCGCTCCGGCCTCCACCCCATAAACCGCGGCCTGGGCCAGCCGGTCGGTCAAATCGTCCAAAGCCTGTTCATAGGCCTCTCGATCCTCCAGAACCGACTGTGGAAAAGCGTGCGCAAAAAAACCCATTCCAGCCCCCACCCGCCCCGCCGTTTGCGCCATGGGTTTAACCCAATTTTTAAGGATGTGATCCCGCACTCGTTTATCGGTGTGTCCCAAACCCAAGGTGGCATAGGTGCCATGTCCCGAATAAAGATTGACGACCCGAACCCCCATCCGCGCCTGAACCCGCTTGACCTGCGCCACCCAGCTTCGCCGAACCGCGGCCGGGGAATACAACGGATCGATCTCGTTGTCGGCACTGGCTTCAACACACGTCAACCCCATCACGTCCCGGATCACCTGGGCCCACGCCTCCGGCGTGGTCCAGCGTTTGGACGCAAAACAGTTGTCAACCGCCAGATAAATTCGCGGATATTTCATAAAATCCTCATCCCTTTGGATCAACAATAGGGCTCAAACCACAATCCGCTGTAAATCTTATCCGCCCTTCACCCAACGGGCAAGCAGCTTATTTTCGGGAATCCGCCATAACGAAAATAAAGCAGATTGAGCTCTCCCTCCCAACTCCCCTCTCCCGTTGTGGGGGCGGCCGATGGCCGCCCATCTTTTCTTCTCTCAATGGTGGACAGACCGTCTGACGATGGGCTTTTTTCTGTTGCGCAATGGCCAACCGATGGGCTAAAAGAAACCCATGCCTGTTACACTGCATTTCCAAGGATGGAATCGGTCCCTGCTCCAATCCACCGCCGATTGGCTCCTGCCGCCCAGCCCCGATTCCCGGCCCGCCTCTCTTCAGGGCACCCTCGTCATCGTCGCCTCCCGTGCGGCCGCCCGCAGGCTTCGCGAGAAATTGACCCAAATTTGTAACGATCGCGGCCAGGGCCTGCTTGACGCCCAGATCCTGACGCCCACCCCTCTCCTCACCCCCCAGCCGATCCCCCTTCGAATCGCCAATCCCTCCGTCGTCCTCGCCGCCTGGACCGCTCTTCTTACCCCTACCAAACTCCGCCGCTTCCCCAATCTCTTCCCCCGCGATCCCGTCGCCCATGACCCGGCCTGGATCGCCGCCATCGCCCGGCAATTTGAATCTCTCCGTCAACAACTCGCCGAAGGCCGCCTCAGCATCATCCAGGTCCTTTCCCAGTTTCCCGACCGATTGGCCGGCGAAATCGACCGCTGGCGGGATTTGGCAGCCCTTGAAAACGAGTATCTCGAGCTCCTGCGACAACAGGGCTTCGAGGATCCACTCGTCGCCCAATGCGAATGGATCGCCTCTGCGCCCCCGCCCGAGGATCTCCGCCGCGTCGTCCTCGCCGGCCTGCCCGATCCGCCCCCCGCCCTCATCGCTCTGCTCCAACGTTGGAGTGAACACTGCGCCATTGAAATTCTCATTCCCGCTCCACCCGAAACCCGCGGTTTATTCGATGACTGGGGCCGGCCGATCATCCCTGGGGATCCTGCCCTTCCCAATCCCGACGGATTCTGGTCAACCCGGGCTCTGCCGCTTCCTGAACAGGCACTCCACATCGCCGGCACCCCTGCCGATCAAGCCCAGGCCGTCATCCACCTGATCGCATCTCTCCCCTCTCAGCCTTCGTCCCAGGATATCGCCCTCGGAGTCCCCGACCCATCCTTGATCCCCCGACTGGAAACCCTGCTGAAGGAAATCCAGATCCAGGCGGCCGATCCATCCGATCGGCCCCTCCTCTATCACCGCATCGGAGCCGCCGTCCAGGCGCTGGGCGAGGTCGCGCAAACCCGGCAGGTCCTTCCTTTCTCCCTGCTCCTGCGCCACCCTGAGGTGCTCGCCTGGCTCGCCGAAGAAACCCAGAGTCCGCCTGAAACGATCCTCAAGACTTGGGATGAATTTCAAAATCGGCATCTTCCCGCAACCCTTGAAGATATCCGTTTGCTCGCCGAGCGTCACAACCCCGCCTGGAACGAAGCCCGCGAGGCCTATGTCGAATCTCCTCCCTCCCCCGGCCCCTCCGCCCTGAAGCCGGCGATCCTTCTGCTCCTCAACCTGCTCCCGGCATTGGAATCGGATCCTCTGCCCGCATTGCGGAAGTTCCTCCAAAATCTCTACCGCTCGAAAACCATTGTCTACGGCAATCCCGAGGATGACGAATTCGCCGCCGCCGCCGAAGCCCTCGATGCCCTCCTGCGGGAAACGGAAATCGTCAGCCATTCCATCGCGCCCCCCCTTTCACTGGCCATTCTACTGGACCGGCTCGCCACGGCGTCCCTGCCTCACCGGGCCGGTTCACCCGATCTCGAACTCGAGGGCTGGCTCGAATTACCGTGGAACGATGCCCCAACGCTCATCATCACCGGCTTGAATGAAGGCCTTATTCCCGAATCCCGGTTCGCCGACCCGTTCCTCCCCGATTCCCTTCGTCAAACGCTCGGCCTCCGCTGTGATGCCACCCGCTTTGCCCGCGATGCTTTCTGGCTCACCTACCTGATCGAGTCCCGCCGCCGGTCAGGCCGCATCGAATTGATCGCCGGTCGTACCGGACCGGACGGCGATCCCCTGCTGCCTTCCCGCCTGCTGTTTCAATGCGCGCCCGAGCGGCTGGTCGATCGGGTCAAACTCCTTTTCTCCCGCCCCCCGGCCGCTACCGGTCGCCCCATCCCTTCCCGCGGATTCCGGCTCGATCCCTCTGCCGCCCGCCTCGCCCGAATGCCCGACTCGATTTCGGTTACCGCGTTCTCAGCCTACCTGCGGTGCCCCTTCCGGTTTTATCTGGAGTCCATCCTCCGCATGGAACGCCGCGATGATCGCAAAACCGAACTCGATTCCCTGGATTTCGGCCAGCTCATCCATGAATCTTTCAAACGATTCGGCCGCCATCCTGAAATCCGCGAGGCCATCGATCCCCTGCTCATCGCGGAATACCTGGAAACGACTGCCCGCGAAATCGCCCGGAGTCTCTATGGCCATCATCCGGTCCTGTCGGTTGAACTGGCCGTCGATTCCGCCGTCGCCCGCCTCCAAGCCGCCGCCCGGCGCCAGGCTGAATGGCGACAACAAGGCTGGCAAATCGTCGCCGTCGAAAAGGATTTTTCAATGTCCCTGTCGGGCCTGACCGTCAAGGGCCGGATCGACCGGATCGACCGCCATGAAGATGGGCGCTGGTGCGTCATTGACTACAAAACCACCGATCATTTCACCTCCCCCGCCGAAGCCCACCTCAAAAAACGACGGGGAGCACCCGACTGCGTACCGGATTATTCGATCGCAGAGACGGATCCCACCACCCAACGACTCACCGTCTGGACCAACCTCCAGTTACCCCTCTATGTCCACCTGCTGCGCGCCGATGTCGGCCGTCCGGAATCCCTGGGGATTCCGCCCGATGCCACCATTCTCCCCGCCTACTTCGTGCTCCCGTTGGCCCAATCTGAAACCGCGATTTCTCCCTGGCCGGAATGCGACGAAAAACTGCTCGGCTCCGCGCTCGCCAGCGCCGAAAAAATCGCCGCCAACATCAAACACCGCGTTTTCGCTCCGGCCGCCGACCTCTCCAGTCGCAACGATATCCTTGATCAGCTCACTTTTGACGCCCCAGAAAACGCCTTCGATTGGGAGGCGTTCGAGCGCTTCTGCCGGGAGGGATCCCCGACATGACCGCCCCACTGCGGCACACCTCCATTCGCGCCTCCGCCGGTTCCGGCAAAACCTTCGAACTCGCCCACATGTTTCTGCGCCTCCTGGCTCGGGATCGCCGCCCGGAACGCATTTGCGCCTTAACCTTTTCCCGCAAGGCCGCCGGCGAAATCTTTGAAAGTATTCTCCGCTATCTTGCCGAATATGCCGCCTCAGAGGAGGGCGCCCGCCTCGGGACCGAACGCCTCGCCCTCAACCCGTCCCTCACCCGCGCCGATTTTCTCGATCTGCTCCGGCTCCTGATCGCCCGGATGCCCCGCCTCCATATCGGCACGCTCGACAGCTTCATTATCGGCATCGTCCGCGCCTTCCCGCTCGAACTCGGATTGGGGCCCCAGTTTACCCTCGCAGATCCTTCCGAAGATCCCGTCCGTCAGGTCTATGCCGATCTCACCCGCTCCGCCATCGACACACCGCAAGCCCGAAGCCAGATCCGACAGGCGCTCAACCTGCTCTTCTTTGGCGAGGAACAAAAATCCTACGAATCCAAACTGGTCGGCTATCTCGGAAAATTTCAGACCGTTTATCGCTTGAATCCCGCTCCGGCGGCATGGGGCGATCCATCTGCGATCTGGGGTCGCCAACCCGCCTGGAATTCGGTCTCCCCTGAATCGGTGGAAGAAACCGGTCGCCTCCTCCGCGCCGCACTCCCTTCGATCCCGCTCCATGCCACCGCCCGTAAAAACCTCCTGCAAGTTGTTGATTTCATCTGCAGTTATGGTCCGGACTCGCCCTGGGACAACCCGAATCCCCTCTCCGGCGCTTTCGCGACAAAACTGTTCGATCAAATCTCCCCTTCCGTCACCGGCGATGTTTTTGTCGAATATTCCCGAAAAGCCTATTGCATTCCGGAACCCTGGGCTCGCGCATTCCGCGTTCTGCTGGATCATCTGCTCAAAGTCGAATTTGAAAAATGCCTTCTGAGAACCCAAGGGCTGCATCGTCTCCTCAGCGCCTTCGAAACCCGCTACCAGGCGGCCCTCCGGCAAACGGGGCGAATGACGTTTGAAGATGCCCAGTTCCTCGTCTCCCAGGCCGGTTTGACTGAGAATTCAGCCACCCCCGAGACCCGTCTCTATATCGATTACCGCCTCGATGGCGGTTTGGATCACTGGCTGCTGGATGAATTCCAAGACACCAGTGATATCCAATGGAAAATCCTCGAAAACCTCGTCGATGAGGTGATCAGCGATACGGAGCGGAACCGCCTCTTCTTCTTCGTCGGCGATGTCAAGCAGGCCATCTACGGCTGGCGGGGCGGCAATTCCGCACTTTTCCAGGCCATCCTCGATCGCTACCGCGGACACATCGCCGTGCAACATCGCGCCAAATCCTTCCGCTGCGCCCCGGCCGTCATCGAAACCGTCAACCAGGTCTTCGCCCATCTGCCGGAACAGGCCGGAGAGGATGAGTCCCTGCCCGGCTTTCCGCCCGCCGTTTGCGAACGCTGGAATAAGGAATGGCAGGATCATCAATCCGCCCGGCCCGATTCCCCGGGGTATGCGGCCCTGTGGGAAGTGGCGCCGGCCGATCCGGATTCCGACGAGGACGCCTCTCCCAAAATTCATCAGGCCGTTGTTCGATTGCTCCGTGAGGTCGAACCCCTACGCCGGGGTTTGACGGTCGGTATCCTGGTCCGCCAGGGCACAACCGGCCTCAAACTCGCCCAAACGCTACGCCGCGAACTACCCGAGATGCCTCTGACCATTGAGGGCAAATCCCCCTTGCTCGACAATCCCGCATCCTCCCTGTTGGTCGATCTATTGCGCGGGGCCGCCCACCCCGGCGACACCCTGGCCCGCCAGCATGTCGCCATGAGCCCGCTGCGCAATTCCGTGCCCGCCCCCGCTGAGATTCTCGACCGCCTCGCCGCGGTGGGTTTCCGCGAATGGTTCCGCGAATGGGCCGACCGCCTCGCCGGAAAAATCGAACTCGATCCATTCACCCGCATCCGGCTCGATCAACTGACCGATCTGGCCGGCGATTACGACCTCACCGGTCGGCGCGACATCGACGCCTTTATCCAACTGATCGAGAACCAGGAGGTCGATGAGGCCGAAAGCGCCGGCTCCCTGCGCCTCATGACCATCCATAAATCCAAAGGGTTGGAATTTGATTTGGTCATCCTTCCGGATCTCAGCGGCAAACAGTCCATGCGCCAGGCCCGGAGCCAACCGGCCCTGATTCACCGCGACGCGCTCTCGCTCCTCCCCGAATGGACGCTCCTCGCGCCCCATAAAGAGGTGACCCGCCGGGATCCAGTCCTGAATAATGTCCTGCAGGAAGCCGATGAAGCCGTGGCCTTCGAACAACTCTGCGTCCTCTATGTCGCCATGACCCGCGCCAAATCAGGGCTCTATATGATCCTTGAGCCGCCCGGCAAAAGTTTCACGCCGGCGGCCTTGTTGACGTCCACCTTATTGGATGCTTCACGGCAGACGAAACCCGATGCCAACGCTCCGCGCGTCCGATACGAAAGCGGATCTGCCGATTGGTTCACCCGGCACCCGATCCAGCCCCCCATCCCCCCCCCCGGCTCCTGCGGTGGAACCACCGGCGCCTGTTTCTGCGCCGTCGCAACCCGCCCACCCGCGTCTCGAACGGCAGGAACCCTCGCGACAGGAGGAAACCCTCCGAAAAGCGGTCTGGCTCTTTGACCCCATTAATCGGGATGTTCTGCTATTCGGATCGGCGCTCCATGAATTGATGGCCCAACTGGAGTGGGCCGATATGGCGAATCTCTCTCAAATCGTCCAAGCCTGGCCGGGACCGGATATCTATCCGGCCGCAGTGTGCCGGGATGTCATCCGCCAATTCCAGGACAGTCTGGCCCACCCGGACATCCGCAAATATCTCGACCGTCCGAAATCCGGGGCGTCCAGCGAACTCTGGCGGGAAAAGGGATTCGATGTCGTGCTCGACGGAAAATGGGTCAGTGGAAAATTCGACCGGGTGGTCATCGTTCGCAATGCGCAGGGGGAAATTGAAGACGCCCTGATTCTGGATTTCAAAACCAACCGGATCACCGCCCCTGAAACAGCCGCCACCGCCGGCCACTACGTTCGTCAAATGGAAACCTATCGCCAAGCCCTCGCCTTCCTGATCCGCTTCCCCGCCCCCCGCATCCGCTGCATCCTGCTGTTCACCCATCCGGGAACAGTCTTCGAATTTGTGCAAGAGGGCGCTTAGCTGACGATTAGTTTCGTATATTTCGCGCATTTCGTAGTTCATGTGCTTTTCCCAGGATGCTGTGCATTTTTCTGCGTCGGGGTCGTTCTCTTCATTCTTCATCAAAGGCCGTGTGAGGGTCCCTGCTGCGCATCATTTATTTATAACCGCTCCTCCCTCCCCCGGGCGCGGGGGAGGGCGGGGGTGAGGGGGAACCATCAAATTAAAGATGGGTCACTTTGGAGTGAGAAGGTCTTCTGGTCAGACCCCATTCTATGCTTTGGAGTGTTACGCCTCATTCGCTGGAATCACCCAAAAGATCCCCCTCACCCCACCCTCCCCCGCGCCGGCATACGCGTCAAGCTAAGCGATATTACTTTTTGGGGCGGAATGAGTTATGCGGTTTTACTCTT
>CAIJXV010000023.1 GCA_903824675.1 uncultured bacterium | reverse complement strand
CCCGGCATGGTCATGGCCACTGCTAACTCCGGATTCCGGTCGAATTCCGCCGCCCGGGCACGATACCAAGCAAGGTCCTCTTCGCTCAAAAGGCCGAATTCCTCCGTGTTGTCCACCGGATTGAGCCGCTCCTCATCGATGGGCGGCTGGCGGATAATCGAATCGAAGAAATGGGCACCCTTAGGCATACGGCCACTGGGCGGAACCGAGAGATCCCCCTCAGGATATAAAAGATAATCGCCGTTTGTATCGACCGTAACATTGAACTGACCAGGTACCAGCACCTTCGTTCCGTCAAACAAGGTGAAGGGTTTCCAGTCGCGGTTCTCGAACCCAAACAGGGTCTTGCGGGTCATCAGCCCGACGACATCAATGCCCAGAGCCGCGCGCAGTTCGGGATCTACCTCGCCCAGCATCTGATAGGGTTCAATCACTTTCATGGGACCGCGCCCGGGCCCCAGCACGGCGTCACGCAGACGTGTCAGGGCGGAGACGTGTATACCGGTAACGGCGGTTGACCCGATATCCACGGGCACCCGGTCAGGTTGTTCATGATCAAGCGCTTTAGCTAACCGTTCGCGACTATTCATATGTCCCTCCATTATTCTCGTATCGATATCGCTTAAGTTTTGGGCCTAGCCGACAAATCCATGGGCCACACTTTGATTTCCAGACGACCATTCATGGTTTTTTCGAACGGGCCGGAAACAGGATTTTAACCCCTTCTCCCGAGGTCCTCCCTGCCGGGCGCCCCTCGATCATCCAGGTCTCGGTATTTTGCCGACGAAGGGCAGCAAGCCGGCCTCCGGCAAGATCCGCCTTACTCACAATACCGGCCTTGAGTCCAATCGCCTCAATGACGGCTATCGCTGTTTCCTCCCCCTGTGTTTCAGGCAGGATAACCAAGTCTATGTCCATGGTCAGACGGGGCTCGCCCCGGTACAAATCAGCCGCAAAACCGCCCGCCACGGCAAAAAGCACAGGTTTTTTACGCAGTTCAAGGACGGCCGCCTGGAACAGTTTTTCAAGCGACATGGCGAGTCTCCGTTACGGAATCCTGCATCCGCCGCGCTTCTTTGATGAAAGGAAGAATTGTCCTGGCCCGCTTATGTAACAACCGGTTGCGAGCCCGGATGAATCCTTGATCCGCAGCGTCAAAAACCGCTGTCAGTACCGCGGCATCCTTATGGCTGCGGTTCAGCATATAAAGGTCGCGGAACGGCATCTTCTTCCGCAAGACCAGGCCGGCAGGAACCAGCGTCTCAAAGACCTGTACCGCCGAATACGGATGGACCCCTGCGATTCGAGACAGTTCGCGCAACCCAGCCGGAGCGGGCTGCCGCATCAATGCCCGCATTACTTCCGTCTTTTCCGCAGAACTTAGCAGTTTTCCCAATGTTTTCATAAATGACTCAAATCAGACATCCGTACTCACACCTGGCCCCCCAGAATCCCTTCATTCAAGGCTCAAGGTCACATTCTGCAATACTCTCACGCCATACGGTCGAGCATGTCTAGGCTCACGGAGTAACGCAGGGGCTCGCCGTCCTGCCAGCGGCGAAATTCCTCGATCATGGTGTCGGCCATGCGCACCACCTCGTCGCCGTGCGCACCGGCGAGATGACTGGAGAGTTGGACATTG
>CAIJXV010000022.1 GCA_903824675.1 uncultured bacterium | reverse complement strand
GTACACGTCCGCCGTATAGGCGCCGCTCTGCCCGGCTGGCCGGTTCGTAGTCAGGGTGGTGGGCTGGTCGTAGAGGAGCTTGCGGATCGCCGGGTTCGCCTTGTAGGCGGCGATCTGCGCCGCCGCCTGGGTCTGATCGGAGGTGCTGCCGTAACCGATCAGTTGCAGCGGCGTCCAGGTGACGAAATCCGAGCTGGTCCGCAGCCAGGCGACCCGGTAGGCGGGAGGATGAAAATCCGCCGGATAATTGTAGTCCGGAACCTGCCACGTGCCCAATTTGATGATAGCCCAGAATTGGCCGGTGACCGGATCCTGGCCGAGACGGTATTCGTCTCCTGCCGTAATCAGGTCGCTGCCCTCGCGAGTCCAGGTCTTGCCGTCCGGAGAAATCAGCCGCATCAGGCCATTTCCGCCTTCTTCCTCAAGCAAACCTTTGTAGCGGCGGTTGGGATTCGTTTCAAACTCATCCCGGAGCGCCACAATTCGGTTTTTACCGTAGCGTTTCGGGTTTGTCTGCGAATAGGGCGCGGTCGGCAGCATCGTGATATTGTTGTTCTTGTTGCCACCCCATTCGTACAGCCCGAGGTTCGGCTTGACCCAGGTCACGCCATCGGTGGATTCGGCGTAGAGCGGCAGACCCTCCTTGCCGCCTTGATACCAGAGCTGCCACTTGGACAGCTCCGGGTTCCATACCGGCGGCGACCATACCTGCGTGTGGTTGCCGTAGGGATACCATCCGACCGGCCGGATAAAGCCAGTCGTCTCCCAGGGTTTGTCCGGCACAATGACCGGCGCGGAATCCTTGACCGGCTGGTGATAGACCCGGCTCAGGCCGGTCATGCTCTGGATGTAGTAATCGTCGAGGAACAGCCGCCGCGTCGTTTCGCCTGCTTCACACATGCTCGGAACCTCCAGGGTGAGCACGATTGCCGCTACAAGCGTCCACAAACGCGTGGATCGCCGGGGGGAATGTCTCATCTTCATACTTTCTCCTTGTTGTTGTTGATAGTTCATACTTTCTCCTTGTTGTTGTTGATAGCTCATACTTTCTCCTTGTTGTTGTTTGTAGTTTCCTAAGTTCATTGGCCAAACCAGAAGCTATAAAGGTCCGCATTCCGCACGGAGAACCGGATCTTGACGGACCTGCCCGCGAGCGCGGAGAGGTCGGTCACGCCCTTCCATTGCAGTCTGGCGCGCACCGAGTCCGTCTTGATCGCGACCGATTTCGCCAGGGAATACCCGGGGATGACCTCACCCGTGGCGGCGTCGAGCAGTTCGGCCTTGAGCGTGCCGGCTTGGGCGGCGGCGTTCACATAGAGCGACTTGCCGCTCACAGGGAGCGACGTGGTCACCACTTCGCCCGCCGTGGCACCGGCGCGCAGCGAGGCGAAGCCGTCGAGGCGCAGTTTGGCCACGTAGATCGAGCTGAACGTGCTGGCCCTCACATTGCCCTTGGTCACGCCGGCCGCCTGATAGACCTCATCCGGCAACTCCCACCACCCCGCGTGGCTGAAACGCGTGCCGTAGTAGTAGAACCACAACTCGTCGCCATTGCGCACCGGCGCGACCATCTGGAGCATGCCTTCGTCTCCGCGGTTCGCCGACAGGGGCGAGAGGTCCATGAAAGGCTCGCGGGTGTGCCGGTTCCATGTCAGCAAGTCCCGGCTGGAGACGAGCGTGGGGAACTGCAGGCTGTCCTGATTATTGCCAGGGCCCCATTCACTCACCTCAAATTCAAACGAAGCCGTTCTGATGTTCCTGGTGGGCAGGCCGAGATACATTCCCTCGTATTCGAACAAGGGCATGTTGTAGTAATCGGCAAAATCCGCGTGGTCATAAAACGGCTGGCGGCGGTCGGCGGTCGCCCTGACCCCATCCATATAGGCCTTGCCTTTCACGACGTCGATCTGGTCGTTATACAGGCTCACCTTGGGGCCGAACCAATTCTGGAAGTCCAAACTGGTGAAAAGCATGTGGGTTCGCCCACCGTCGCGGTCGTCCTGGGGTTTGGGCTCCGCAGGGAATTGCCCGAACTTGAGCTTGGTGGTCACGTGGAAGGTGCCGGTGCACTCGTCAAACCCGAAGCGATACTGATCGCCGGTGGCAATCTGCGTGGTGCCCAGCCGATTCCAGTTTAAGCCATCGGGGGAGACAAACATCCCCAATTGGCTATTCCCATCTGCCCAACCGGTGATGGCCACACCCTTGTAGCGCCGGGAGGCATCCGTCGTAAGCGAATCCCGGCTGACGATCACACCGTTGGCCGCGGCATCGGAGGCGGTTTTGCCGTTGCCGATGGCGCTGTAACCGCCCTGAGACGGGAGGAGGTTGATGATGTTGTTGTTTTTCGAGCCATTCCAGGTCGATAGATTGAGCGAGGCCTTGGTCCAGTTCAGGCCGTCAACCGACTCGGCATACAAAGGCAGGTATTCGCGCCCGCCATTGTACCAAAGCCGCCAGCGGTTCGTCGTCGGATCCCAAACCGGCGGGGTCCACACATACAGCCCTCCGGTCGTGGTGTCCACCGTCTGCTCCCACGCTTTGTCAGCCACGAGCACCGGCGGACCATGTTTCACCGGCTGGTGATACACCTTCTGCATGCCATCGGTGCTCTGCACGTACTGTTCGTCGATGAGCAGGTACTTCCGGTTCGCCGCCGCCGCGAGCCGTTCCATGTAGATCGCGGTCTTGGTCGTGCTCACGACAGACCCGGATTTCCAGGCCTTCACTTTGAGATTGACCGGCAGCGTCAGGTTGAGCGTGCCGCCGTCGGCCACCGTCGGACTTGAAGTCGTCGGTTCGCTGCCATCGGTCGTGTAGCGGATGGTGGCGCCTGGGGTTGCGCAACTGACAGTCACCGCCACGCTGCTGCCGCTGTGCTGGTTACCGTCGGGGCTGACGGTCGGGGTGGCCACGGCAGCCACATTCAGGACACCGCTGCCGGTGAACCAGTTGTCGTTCTTGTTGGTCGCGCGGCTGGAACTGGAACCCCAGGTTCCGGCAGCCTGCTCGACCCCGTCGAAGTAAAGCGCGCCGATCGTTTGCGTGCCCGTGAACGCCAGATTCACTTTCCCGTAGTTCGGGCCGTTGCTGCCGTAGGACAACAGGGCCAGCGGACCCGTGCCCGGCAGGGAATCGGTCCGCATCAGTTTCAGGATCGCGCCGGGGTGGACGAGGGTGCCGCCGGTGAAGGAATTGGCCTTGTTGAGGGTCACGGTCCCGCCGCCGGCCCCGAAGATCAACAGTCGTCCCGCGCCGGTGATCACGGAATCCACCGTGATATGCCGGCCGGCGCCCGGTGCATTGAAGCCGCCGCCAAAGGGGGCATATAACGTAGCTTGTATCGTAATGCCACGATTGGCATGAATAGTTAATGTGCTGTCGACGCCCCTGCTGATCACGCCGTTGATAAGCATCACGGCGCCGGCCTCAAAAGACGCGGGCACGGCGCCCAGGTTCCGGTCGTCCGTGCTGTGCGTCCACACGATGCCGCCGTCGACGACCAACTTCGCGAAGTCATTGATTGCGCCGGAATGGAACCGTATCGTGCCGGTAGTGTCATCGTAATCGGCCGCGCCTTTCACGGTCACGGTCTTCCCCGCACCGGTGATCGGCTTGAAGAATTCCATGTTCTTCGCCATGGTCCCGTTCCTGATGATGAGGTTGTCGTTCAAGGTGATCGGGACATGGAACAGGGTCGGGCCGGAAACCGCCCGTTGCCAGATGAGCGCGTCGCCGGACGTCACGTCGAACGTCAAGGCATGACCGTTGGAAGCGATTGTGTACGCGTGGCTACCGTCCGGGTCGGCGATTTCCAGCGTGCCCAGTGTGATGTCCTGCCCCAGCGTGATCGTCCGATCCGCCGTGATATTGAGCTTGGTCACAGCCGCCTTGGCGCCGGCCGCATTTGGGAAGGTCGCCGGATTCTGCCAGTTGGCGTTGTTGTTCCAGTTGGCCGAGGCATCGGTCTTCCACTCCGCGCCGGCGCCGACCACCACGACGTCGGCATCGGCCAGTACCTTCACCTCGCGCCCCGGCACCGTGATGCCTGTCTCATGTTCGATGACACTGGTCACAACATCTTTAACCGGTATGGCCGACAAGCCCAGACCGGTAGCTGCAAGTGCGCCACTGGCCAGGAATTTCCTGCGGGAGATCCCGGCAGTTTCTTTGTTGAATTTATTTTCCATCTACATGTTTTTTTTATATGGTGACATCGATTGGTTTTCCGAAAAGGCCACCTCTATAAACTACTTTTTTCGATGTCATGATTTGAAACTAATTTATTTAACGGTTTTCTAAAAAACCAATCTCAACAAAAACCGAATCGGAATGGTAGTCGGTCACGCCCGGCACCGGCGCCTCGTAGCGGCGGAACGCACTCCGGCGTTTTTCCGTTGCCGGGTCGAGGATCTTGCTCAGGTGGATGGCGCGGTAGGGTCCGATCCGACCAACTGCGGAATGTGAGGTCGTATTCATGCTGCCCGTTTCCTTGTTCATTGTTCAATTCAGAAGCTGTAGAGGTTTGCGTTATGCCTGGTTGCTATCCCTGAAATCCAACAATATCTTAACATTATGGGCCGGGGCTTCTTCCAGGATATGAAAGGCCTTCTGGGCTTCGGAACCATGCATTTTGCGGGAGATAAGCATATCGGGTTTTAGCCTGTTGTACTGCAAATGTTCGATAACTTCGGCAAATTCTCCGTGGCTTACGCGCGACGATACTATTTTGGCTTCTTTCCAGATCAGTTCCTTAAAAACAACCGGGGCCGGATCGTTGCCCAGTCCAAGCACGCAAACAGTTCCACCTCCAACTATACTTTGGATGCATCCACGAACGGGATTTATCCCGCCCTCGAACTCATGTGCATGGCCTACAGCTTCAAAAGCTACATCAACGCCTTTGCCATTTGTTTCCTTTTTGATGCGTTCCACAGGATTCTCCTTCAGGGCGTTTATGGTGACAATATTTTCGTAGTACCTGGGACCTAAGCTTAACCTTTCCTCGAGGATATCCACCATAAATATTTTACTATCGGTTACGGTCCGTACCGCTTCCAGGACGCACAGGCCAACCTTACCTGAGCCCCAGATCACGACAGTGTCGTCCTTTTTAACACCTGCCCGGTTCTTGGCATGACAGCCAATACTAAGCACCTCGATCAGGGCAACATGCTCATCGGAAATATGGGCCGGTACTTTGTAACACATGGAGGGAGGCAATGAAATATATTGGGTAAAACCTCCGTTGGAATCGATGCCGATAAGTTTAAGACTTGTGCATGCAGGGTAATGGCCTTTTAAACAGGCCGGACAGTGTCCGCACCAATAAATGGGATCGGGGGCAACTTTGTCGCCAATTTTCCAACCTGCCACGCCCTCCCCAACTTCGACAATCTCTCCACCGAATTCATGCCCCATGATCATGGGTATTGAAGTCCGGGGATGAAACTCCCCTTTGTGTATATGCTGGTCGCTCCCACAAATACAACCGTAGTTCACCTTTATCAGCAATTCGCCAGGTTTACACTTCGGCATATCCATTTCCAGCCACTCTATTTTATTGTATTCGGTTAATACTGCTGCTTTCATATATCTATTTTTATGGTTTAATAATATTTTTATAATTAAAAATCTAATTTGAATTTTTTGAACCGGAAATAATCCGGCTTGTAGGCAAAAGCAGGTCAATTGCGGCCAAATTAGTTTAACTCCGCAGTTTGTACCTTCTGTTTTTCTTTGCCCATGGTAAGAGCAGGCTCTTTTTTAGCTGATTTTCGTGCTTTGAGAACGTACCTCTCCCATGTACTTCAGTTTTGGCCTTCATTTTTTCCTCCCTGCCTGCGGCTGGCAGGCTTTCTGTCTTTTGCAAGTTCTTTCAACACGGCAATTGCCGGAGCCGGGAAACGACCATAGGGTTGCGGGCCAATGTTGAGCAGCACGTTTGTGTTTTTTCCATTGGCTTTAGTAAGCATTTTGCGTACTACCTCAGCCGACTTCCAATTCTGATCATGGGCTTTATACCCCCAGGTATCATTCAGCGTAATGCACGCTTCGGAAATCCGTGGCCGCACCTTGTCCGGCATTTCATTATCACCCAGCACATCGTAATCGCCCAGTCCATGACCAATCCGGGCACTCACAAGGCAATTAGGTTGCAGCTCCTTCACTAGTGCTTTAATTTCCAAAGCCTGTTGCAGTGAAAAAGACTTTGTTGGCGTATCGAACCATATCAACCC
>CAIJXV010000021.1 GCA_903824675.1 uncultured bacterium | reverse complement strand
GTTAATGAATTTTACGGACCGAATGCTGTACCAAACCCCCACAATCTAAGGCCTTTTGAATCAGGTATTGTTTTAGAATCGATAATAAAATACATAGAAACAAAGAAAAAATGAGAAGAACATTCAATTTCATATTGATTATTGTCACATTACTATTGGTTGCTTTTAATATCATTAAAGCACAGGCCGTTAATAGGGCAAACGAAACACCCGTTTTGCTGGAAAACGACCAAGTAACGGTCGAAATTGATTCGGTATTCGGCCGGATCAGCCGCATCCTCGACAAGCAAAGTGGCATCGGGTTGTCATCATCGCCGGAATTGGCAGGGAACTTCCGTCTGGAACTTGGCTTGCCGTGGAACAAGACGGTGACAATACTGGGCAGGGAGCAATACCTGACGGAAGTCACCCGCAGGTCTGGTGGGATTACACTGAAGTGGAACGGTCCGATGAAAGACACCGACGGCGCTGCACACGAGGTCGCCGTAAGGATGGAGGTGCAGACCTCCGGCAACGCTCTTGAGTTCAGGCTGCATCTGGACAACCGCACGGCGGGCAAGATTCGTTCGGCTTCGTATCCGGTTATTGGCGGGTTGGCGAAGTTCGGTTCGCCCGGCAAACCGGCCGATGGCATGCTCTGGGCGCCGCTTTGCAAAAAATTTTCATCGAATCCAGTCAAGCCAGTCAAACTACCCTTTCGGAAATCGACTTTCAACTATCCCGGGCAGGGGGACGGAGAGCTAAGTATGTCCTTTACTTGTATCGAGAGCATGTCCGCAGGAAAATCGCTCTATTTTGCCTCCCACGATGAAATCGCCCGCGCCAAAGAATTCTGGTTCGAGGAACAAGGCACGGGGAAAGTGAAGGATGTGTTCGCCTCGGTGCGGCACCTTCCTTTCACGCCGTCGGGCGATTCATTCGACGGATCGCCCGTGGTGCTGAAGATCGTAGATGGCGGTTGGCGTGAGGCGGGGCAAGTTTATCGGGATTTCTTCACACGCACCTTCGGTTTGGCCAACCCCGGGAAGGATTGGATTCGCAAGGAGTCATTCTTTGTGTTCACGATGTTCATGCTTCCGGAAGGAACCATCAACTACACCTTCAAAGACATCCCCCGCTGGGCGAAAGCGGCCAAGGATTACGGCATCAACGCCGTTCAGATCAGCGGTTGGGAGACCTGCGGCCATGACAACGGGCTTCCCTACTACAAGCCCGATCCGCGCCTGGGCACCTGGAAGGACCTCGAGGAGGGCATCCGTGCCTGTCACAAAATGGGGGTCAAGGTGTACTTCTTCGTCAACTATCAGCAGATGACGCTCGACACCCGTTGGTATCAGGACGAGCTGCAAAAGTATCGCGAGTGGAAGGAAAACGGCGACCTCACCTGGAATGTGGGCTGGGGTTACGGTTCGCTTTGGGGCCGGATGGGATATCCGCGGTTGATGACCAAGGCGGACCTCGGTTTCCCGCAGTTCCGGAAGATCATCACCGACCAGTTCGAGGCACTGGCCAAAATTGGCGCTGACGGCGTGCATGTGGACAAGATGT
>CAIJXV010000020.1 GCA_903824675.1 uncultured bacterium | reverse complement strand
TGTACTACGGGCTGGCTTGGGAGAGAGAAATTAGCCGTGCGATACGCCCGGCTGTACTACGGGCTGGCTTGGGAGAGAAATTAGCCGTACGATACGCCCGGCTGTACTACGGGCTGGCTTGGGAGAGAAGGATCAGCCGTGCGATACGCCCGGCTGTACTATGGGCTGGCGTGGGAGAGAAATTAGCCGTGCGATACGCCCGGCTGTACTACGGGCTGGCTTGGGAGAGAAATCAGCCGTGCGATACGCCCGGCTGTACTACGGGCTGGCTTGGGAGAGAGAAATCAGCCGTGCGATACGCCCGGCTGTACTACGGGCTGGCCTGGGAGAGAGGGATCAGCCGTGCGTATCGCGTGACTGTCACTCCACTTCCAGCCGATCGGATGCCAGGTGTAATTTTATGGCAAAGCCCGGCCCGCTGGCTTTAAGACATTTCGTGGCCTCATCGAATTGAAGCTGGCCCACGCCGTTGGGGGTTAACAGAGTGGCCAGGGTGGCGTCAAGAACAAGCCCCTCGCTCATCCAGCGCAGAAGGGTGTCGACCAGCGGAGTCGGACGCGTGGGCAATCCAAGACCTTTTACCAGCCGGCAAGGCGTGGAGGCTGCAAAGGCCAGGTGGAGGCGAGCGGATTTTTCGGTGATAAGCGCGGACTGCCGCTGCCATTTGACGCGGCCGAAGGTGTGAAACCGGGTCTCGACGGAGGCGGCATGCTCAGCGGAGAGGCGGTCGATCACCAGCAGGGCTTTTCCGCGGGCGAGCATCAACACGATTCTTCCCGACAACTTCAGAGGAGTTCCGGGATTTTGAACAGCGGTTGCATCGAGGCTAAATCCTTCCCACCGCGGCCCGCTGATCCGCTGGGTTCTGACCGCGGCGGGATGAGGGATTCCGATTCCGTTGACCAGCATGATGTTTTTCGAGGCGGCCGAATTTTCATACAGTTCGAATCGGCGTTTGCCGAAAGTGGAGTCGAGATAAGCCATGCCGAGATTGGTGATCAAGGGTTCTCCGTTGACCACGACCCGGAGATCGGTGAGATCCTGATGGGTGTGTGGAGCATCGGTGGAGCCGCCCCGGATGGAGGCATAGAGATGCGGTTGGGGCCAGCGATCGGCCAGGCAGGACCATTCAAGGCCTTTCATCAGAGGGGCTCGCGGCCAGGGGCAGGCGGATCGGCGGGTCGCGGGCCGACCGGGGTGGAAAAGAAGGAGCTCGGCGACCCCCGGCCAGGGGCCGGACGCATTGAGCTTTTCCGTGTCGTCTTGGGTCAGTAAGAGGAGACGCCGGTCCAGTTCGGCTATAATGTCCGGTTGTTGATAGCGTGTGGCGGCGGCGTAAATAAAGGGAAGGGGGAAGAAGACGTTGGCATCGCCGAACCCGGCGCCGATGCCGTGAGGGGAAAAGAGGAAAGGGAATAGCAGCGTGGCGCGGCTTCCTTCCCGCTGGAGGAGTGGATGCGGCTTATGGTCAGCCGCTTCGCGGCTGAGCAGATACCAGAATCCGTAGCGGTGGCCATAACCCCAATAGCCGATCCCTTCGGGCCAGGCTCCATCGTCGCCGAGGAATTCAAAATAGGGACGGATGCCTTCCTCGACCCGCTCGAGGACCCGGGCGCTTTCCGGGCACGCATCACCGAGAGCCAGGGCCAGGAGTCCGACCCCGCCATTGCAAACCGTGTTCCAATTACAGTCGGCTTTGCGGAAATACCACATCTCCTGGCCGGGTTCGCCGTTGCGTGTCAAATACGGGATTAAGGATCGCTGACGGGCGGTTTGAATAATCAGTTCGCGCTCGGATTCCTCCAGTTCGTCGGCAAGCCAGTCATAGGCCAGCGCCAGGGTCATGGAGTTTTCGCCATAAGAGAGGTCGAAGATGGCGTTGAAGTCTTTGTTTTTGTCACGCCAGGTGATCCAGGACCAATATTCCCATCCGGCCATATCGCGAATATAATCGAGCGCGACTTGGCGGAAGAGGCGATTTCCGGTGCGGCCGTATTGGACCAACAGGCTGACGACACGGGTTTGAAGGGTGCGTGCCCGACTGAGGTGCCAGTTGTGCCCCGTTTCGTCAGTTTGGATGGTGCGGTCTTTAACCCATTCCGCGCACGTTCGGTCGAGGGATTGCACCGCCCGCCGGATCAGCGGCAGCTTCGGCAGGTGGCGAAGATTCATCCAGGCAGTTTTTGAAACCGCGAGACGGTGGGAGGGGCGGATGGACGCGGACATGATATTCCTCATTAAATTATTTGATGGCGGGCACCAGGTTGGTGGAACCCCAGGCGCGTTTCCAGGCCAGGACGGTATTTTTACGGAGTGAGAAAATATACCAGTCGCCGTTGGCCGGATTATAAACGGCCAGATCGGAACTGCCGTCGTAATCGTAATCGCCTGGAACGGGGACAGCGCCTTCCCATCCAAATGACACGTCCCAAGCCAGGAGTGTTCCCGATAGCGTTGAAATATACCATTTGCCGGAGGCCGAGTCGAAGACGGCTAAATCGTAGCGGCCATCGCCGTTGTAATCGCCCGGGATGGGGATCATGCCGGGCGCGCCCCAGTTTTGTGCCCAGGCGAGGATCTGGCCCTCGAGGGTTCGGATATACCAGTTACCGGACAATGTGTCATAGACCGCGAGATCAAAAATCCCGTCGCCGTTATAATCGCCGGGCACCGGCTTGAGGTTGGGTCCACCCCAATTGGCGCCGAAAACCAGAACGGTTCCCGTCGAACTGCACGCATACCAATTTCCCGGACCCGTGGCATACACGCAATAGTCATAAAGAGCATCGCCATCATAATCACCCCAGACGGGGACCATTCCCGGTCCGCCCCACTGGGTTTGCCAGGCGGTGTAGGGGGCGTTCAGCATGCGGAGATACCAGACTCCGTTGGCCGGACTGAAAACGGTTAAATCATTCCGGCCACTTCCGGTGAAGTCTCCGGGGACGCACATGAAATGGGTCGCGCCCCACTGAACGGCCCAGCAGACGAGGGTGGTGCCGTTCGGGGTGAGGCTGTACCAGTCAAACGTGCCGGGATTGTAGACGGTGAGATCCGTGGTGCCATCGCCGTTGTAATCGCCTGGAGTGGTCAGCCGTGAGACCCGAACGGTTTGCACCCCGTCGGGGGCCGGGTTCCAATTGCCGTCGCCGGGTTGGCGGGCAGTCACCACGACCACACCCTCAGCCGTAAAGCTGAGATTGGATCCATCCAGAATCTGGCCGGGTCCGCCAGATACCAGGAAATCGATCGGCAGATGGCTGGAGGCGACGGCGTGCAGGGGAACCACATTGGTGGGGTGCTGGGCTGAAAGGGGCGGGAAGGAAAGCGTTTGTTGGGCTTTACTGATCCTCAAGGTACCGGTGGCGGATCCTTGATATTGGAGATCATCCACGACTCCCGAGACGGAATACGCGCCCGCCGAGGTGGGTTCTACGAGAAGGCCGTCATAGAAAATAGTGACGGGCAAACCGGTCGGAACGGTTTGGGCGATGGCGGGTTTTGCGGTGCCATCGTAAACGTGGTCGAGATGAGACAGGATCACGTCGGCGGAATCCTGCGAGACATTGAACGTGTTGGTGACGGGTGAGGCCGGAGCCCAATTGATATTGCCGGATTGAGACGCGACAATACTGACCCGGCCTCCGCCGAGGAATGACAGATGAGTTTGTCCGGCGAGGGATGCCGGGCCCTCCGCGATCGTGAAGGTTACGGGCAATCCGCTGGAAGCGGTGGCTTGGAGCGTCAGTTGGTTGGTGGAGGGTTGATTCGGGATGGAAGGGAAGTCGAGGGTGGAAGCGGCCCGGGCCACCACGAGGGTATCGACGGCCAGGCCCCTATAAAGGGTGAAATTGACCTCTCCGGAGACCCGGTAGGCGCCGGCATTGATGGGGGGGGTGGCGGATCCGTCGTAATCGATTGTAACGAGCAAGCCTTCCGGATCGGTCGTAGCGGTTATAGGATGGGGCAATCCGTTATATGTTTGGAGGAGTCCGGATAGAGAAATGCCGGCCTGGGCCTTGTTGACGGAAAGGGTGTTGGTGACTTTCGGCGCTGCATTCCATTTGTCGTTGCCGGGTTCGGAGGCGACCACCCGGACCACCCCAGACGAATGGAACAAAAGAATCGATCCAAAATGAAGCGAGGCGGGCCCCTCCAGCACGGAGAACGAGACCGGTTCCCCGCTGGTGGCGGAAGCAGACAATTGACAGGGATTGGTGGTGATCTGGTCTGGGATCGGTGCGAATGTGATGACGGAGTCGGTTTTGATGACGGTGAAACTCTGGGTGGCTTCGACGGCGGCCCAATAGCCATTTCCAGGTTGAGACGCAACAATTTGGACGGTGCCGGATGCTGAAAAAGTCAAATTGGATCCATCCGCGATGGAACCCGGGCCGGAGGTGACGGAAAAGAGGACCGGGAGTGCCGATTCAGCCGTGGCCGTCAGGGCGAGCCGGTTGGTGGTCCATTGTGCGCCAGGATTGGGGAAGGTGATAAGCTGGGGACGTTTAACGACGGAGACCGAGATGGGGATATCGATGGGGCTATTGGTGGCGTAAGGGACGGTGAGTCGATTGGTGACGGAATAGGTGCCCAAGGGGAGAGAGACGGAATGGACCGCGACCGTAATGGAAAGACTTTGCAGGCGGTTGACAAAACCGGTGGAAGTGGGGGAGATCGAGATCCATTCGTTGGAGCCACCGCCCAAGGGAAAGGTGTTGGAATAGGTGAATCCAGCCGCGCCGATATTGGTGAAGGTGAGGACCTGACTCGCGACCGGATCCCCGGGATACGTGGTAAAAGAGAGCGAGGAAGGGAGTGCGCGGACTTCGGAATCCGGCGTCAAATCGCTGGAAATCACATCCAGTTCAATCGCTCTGCCATCCCGGGTATTGTCTAGCGCCCATTCGTGGAAGGCGATATAGATCCGGGTGCCGGAAGGGATATTGGTCCCGATCTGGGCGATGATATTGGTAAAAGGAGGGAATTGGGGAAGCGCTCCGGTGCGGGGGAAATCCAGGACGAGATTGGTGTAAATGAAGTCCGACGCGACCGGCCGGTTTGTTGAAATCAGGATATGCACGCTATCCGCGAAATTGGTGAAGGAACCGCGTAACCAGAAACTGAGGGTCGAGGTGGCCGTCAGCCCATTCATCCCGGGCGTGATGAGATATTGGGAATTATGGAAGCCATCCGCAGCCTCTCCCCCGGTGTTCCAGGTGCAATAAGCGTTATAATTCCCGGCGCCAGCCGTCGAGGGGACGGCACTGGTTCCGACGATCCATCCCGGCAAAGGACTGATTCCGGCCTGAAGACGATACCAACCGGATCCGCCTGCCGTATTGGTTTTTGACCAGCCCGGTGGAGGGAAGGTGCTGGTTTCGAACGACTCAAAAAAAGCGGCAAAGACCGAAGGCACGGTTAGCAATACAAGCCCCACAACGAGCGCCAGCGGCCCCAGTCTCCAGCGGGTTTTTGACGGAGAGGAGGGGATGGGTCGGGGGAGCGGTTGTCTATTAATGTTCATTTGACAAGCGATCTGACAAATTGATTCCGTCTGAAAAACGAAGCCGTATTATGTCAAAACAAAGAGGGATAATACAAGACTTGTATCTTCTCAGGTAACAGGTCCGACCTCTCTGATCGAACAGAAAAACCAGGTGAGTTTGCACGAGGAATGGAGGGGTGCGCCGGGTCGTGACCGTTGCGGGTTCATCGGCCTTGATTGTTTCACAAAAGCGATACGCCCGGCTGATCTATTATGTTTTCGAGTTACGAGGCCGTTTCGGTTTTTTGGCCATAGTCAGCGGCGCGGTGAGTTGCTCGTAGAGGGCAAAAAGATATTCAACCCGATGGCGGTCGCTGGGGAAGGGTTCGGCCCGGTAACAGCGGTCCACGGCGCGGTCGAGTTCGGCATGCGCTTTGACCAATTTGGGCGGCATGGCCACGGGATCGTACAGATCGGCCAGCGTCGCGTCCGGGAATTCCTTCCGGGCATCCAAAACATTCTGTGCCGCCGTCTCCACTGCCGCTTTTTGCTTCTCCGTCACCGCCTGTGGCCAGGGGAAGTTGTTGTAGACGAGTTTGGCGGAATAACGGTAACGAGATTCCAAACGTCCGCATACCTGCCGAACCCAAGCCATGTGTAACGCAGAAGAGAGGACTCCGAGGTGGTATATCGAAGCTTTTGGAATGAGAAGACAACTATCCCCTGCAAGGTCGGGAGGTTCAATATATCCTATGGGTATATAAGCTCTTTTTTCTGAACTATGTCGCGGAATAAGTAGATATGGATCATTTGGCTTGTTTTCAACATGGAATCGAGTCGGTGTTGATGCGAGTTTTTGGGTCGGTGCGCTTTTACGTGAGGAACGGAATAATTTCACCGCCTCAACGCGATTCATGACTTCCGGCATTTTCCGAAGTTCACTTGGGGAGCAATCGCCAAGCCATAAACACCAGCGGCATTTTCCATCAATAAAGTCCTCTGCCCCCCAAAACGCTCGGAACAACGACGCGGATTCCGGTTGAAGCATTAGGAACGCTTTCTTTTCCTCGAAGGTAAAGAGATAATTGCCGTCGTCAATCGGCTTATTCCCAATGCCGATTTCGGGTACGTTACAAAGCGGATCGGATCGGTTAGTGATTGTTCTATCAGGCCCCTCAATCAAATACGGGCTGATATTCCTAACGGTAATGACTGTCGATTGATCTTTCCCTGCCTCGTAGTCGTAAATCGTCTTGGTCATCCTATCCAAATTAGCAAAACCAATAATAACGACGTGTACATGGGCTTTCCCACGGGCTTCGCTTTCCCATGAAAATGTTCGATGGCCAAATAGGATCTTTAAACCATATCGTTGGAAGAGTGTGCTCCAAAGGATGCCCACTTGTTCCCCCTGAGTGATGGAATTGGTGGAGACAAACCCCACCACGATGTTCGTGCCCTGGATGTAAGTGGCGGCCTTGAAATACCAACCGGTTACATAGTCGAGGAGCCCATGATTATCCACCTCGCTCGCCACAACTTCCAGGTCGGCCCGTTGTGCATCGTTAAGTAATTTTGCTCCCACAAACGGCGGGTTCCCGAGGATAAAGCTGCACTTCGTCGGGGGCAGAACCTCTTTCCAGTCCAGGCGCAGGGCGTTACCGCAAACGATCTGCGGCGAGGCGCGGAGCGGCAGGCGGACGAAATACTGTCCAAAGGCCTCGCTGAGAATCTGGTTCATCTGGTGATCCAACAGCCAGAGCGCCACTTCGGCGATTCGGACCGGCCACTCGCTGAGTTCGATCCCATACATCTGGTCCACATCGAGTCGGGAAAGGTGTTGGATATCGGTGACCTGCTGGCCGCCGTGGATGGCTTTCAAGACCTCGATTTCGAGCAGGCGCAGTTCGCGATAGGTGATGACTAGAAAATTGCCGCAACCGCAGGCGGGGTCCAGGAAGCAGAGTTTGGCCAACTTTTTATGGAATTCGTCCAGGCGCGTCTTGCGTCGGCTGGATTTGTCGGTTTTGATCTGGTCGAACTCCGCCTTGAGATCGTCGAGGAACAACGACCGGATCACCTTCAAGATATCGCGCTCACTGGTGTAGTGGCCGCCGGATTGGCGTCGTTCCTTGGGTTCCATGACCGACTGGAAGAGCGAGCCGAAAACGGCGGGTGAGATTTTGCTCCAGTTGAAAGTGGAACAGGCGAGCAGGGCGTTGCGCATATCGCGGTTGAACTGGGCGAAGGGCAGTCGCTCCTGGAAGAGTCCGCCGTTGACATAGGGAAACAAGGCCAGATCCTCATCGAGATTTTTCTGGCGTTTCTGGGGTGGGGTATCGAGCACCTCGAAAATCTGGGCGAGATGCAGGCCCAGATCGGTGCCATCCTCATTCGTGCGCCTGCGGATGTAGCTTTGAAAGATGTGCGGTTGGTCGAAGATGCCGGTGTCGTCGGCGAAGAGGCAGAAGAGGACCCGGACCAGGAACCGTTCCAACTCATGCCCGGAATAGCCGCCCGCTTTCAGCGTGTCGTGCAGGTTGCCCATCATCTCGACGGCTTTGATATTCGCGGGATCTTCCGGGTCGAGCCGGACCGGCTTTTCGCCTTTTATGAAGGCGAATTCACGGACGTGCTTGTGGAGATCGGCGAGGGGAATGTCGATGGTGCGGACGCGCCACTGGTCGAAGAGCGGCAAATCTTTGGAATCATCCGGTTCGAGGTCATGCAGAACGATCCGGGCAAAATCGGAGAGAATGACATAGCGGGGGATTTCGTTGGTCCGCCCATCGCGGGCGAGGTCCTGGATATAGCGAAAGGCCTGGGAACCGGCCTTGCCGAGATCTTGACCGAGGGATTTGTGCTCGACCAGCAACTGGCCGCTCCAGAAGAGATCGATATAGCCGTATTGGCCCTTGAGATTGCGGACGGGTTCCTCGAAGGAGGCGACCGTGCGGCGCTGGATGCCGAAGACGTCGAAAAACTGATCCCAGAAGGTTTTGGCCTCAGCGCGTTCGCTGGTTTCGCCGGCCCATTGCCGGGAGAATTTGATGGCGCGATCCCGGACTTCGTTCCATGAGAGTGACATGCGGGGGACTATACCGAAATATGTTGATAATCCAATCTCAATGTGTGTAAATCCGAATCTATGGGGGGTGCCATGAAACGAAGGACTCTTGCGATAATTAATGCCATCTGTGTTTTTGGCGGACTAATCGGCATTCTCCACGCCCAGGAGATATCCAGCCCGGATGATTTAATCGGAACTTATCTGGATAACCGGGACGTTTACCTGATGATCGCCCCGCCCGCAGACGAGACCTACGTGCAGGACATGCGGGGGACAATCTTCACCTTCGATGGGAAGACCTTTGATTCGGGTTTTCTGGAAAATCTGACAGGCGTTAAGAACGGAGATGTGGCCTATTACACCGTGACCTTGGCGGAGGACCCGGAAACACGGGATCGGCTGATCTACAATTCCATTGGGGAGTTGATTTGGAAGGTTCCCGCCCCGAGTTCCTACGTTCCTTCAGGTTCGGAACCGGGAATCAATTACCCACTGGGAGCCGACGACCCAGCCCGTATCCGGATCGCCGTGACCCTGATGGAGAAGGCGGACAAGGAACTGCTGGATGAAGTGGAGGCAGAAAACGCCGAAAATGTTCTTGCGGAAAGTCTCGTTCAATCTTTCCGAGGGGGCTTTGAAATGGACAGCCTTTGGTATGAGGATAATCCCCCGACGAACCTGATGATTATTGCGGCTACCGCCGTCAGCAATAACGTGGTGTTGAGGATTGGCTACCCCGACGTCTTCACGAACCGTTTGGAGATATTCAATTTTGACTCGGGGGATGCGCCGGAACACGAGCAACTGGCGGGAACCAACAACTTTTGGAACCTGTTGGCGACCGATATTTCCGTTTCAGGGACTTCGGTGAGTTGGACCAATACCAGCCTGCCGACCAGTCTCTATAGGCGGTTCTATGTTGCGGGGAATGCCGACATTGATTCGGATTCGGATGGGCTGGCCAACGCCCGTGAAATCTATCTCTTCCATACGTCCACCTCGACCAACGACACGGACGGGGATGGGATTGGGGATTATACGGAGGTCATGACCGACAAGACCGATCCCAACAACAATGACACGACCCGCCCTGTGCTTACCCTGATCGTTCCTTCCACCAACTACTTTGATTTGTGGGTGCCCTGATGAACAAAACAACCAAAACCATTCAGGGGATTTTGGCGGGGATGCTGGTCGGGATGACGGGGTTTGGAGGGAGCATCTCAACCAATATTTATACGGCGCCCGGCATTCCCGCAGAATATGGGGCTATTGTTTCCGCAGAAGGTTGGGAAACGGTAGGAAACGGTGACGATTATGATCGGGGCATTGCGCAAGCAGAAGCGGAAGCCTCAACGAACGAAATATTTTTCTCGCCTTTGGATGAGTATAATCGCAGTGGTCAAGGCGGAAGCAAGTCGTTTACCAAACAAGAATATGGCTACGAAGCCTGGCCGCCGAATTACTGGCGGTTTGGAACTGCTGTTTTTCGGGTTAGAGCAAATTACACAATTGACTTGCGTAATTTCGGGGAGAGTAACGGTTATAAAAAGGCTTCTTTTCAATTACGATGGCGATACGATTTAATTGCCGGAAAGGGATTTGCGATAACCACAAAAAACACAAATACCTATCCATTGGCATTGGGTCAAGTAACCCAACTTCGATGTTGGTTTTGGCCGGGTTGGTATATGGCCCCTTTTCCGCTGATTGTGAATACTTATAATTACGGCTACGAATGGGCTCCGCCTGTGATCATTTTGGTAAAGGAAGAAGCTGAACATGGGACGACAAATTCCGTTGAAACGTTGGCGGTGGATGACAAGGGCGGAGACCCCATCAATTTGTACAACGGGAATGTGTCCATTAAGGAAACCGACCTTTCCCTCCCGACTCCCGGTTTGCCGCTAATGTTCGCCCGGACTTATGGCAGTTTGTCCGATAAAACCAACTTTTTAGGGAATCGCTGGACGCACAATTATGACTGGCAAATAACAGACACAAATACCGTATTTAGTGGCGTCAGTAATCATTGGCTAGTTCTTCGGCAGGGCGTAGTTTCCCATTGGAAGGCTCTTTCAACCCCGACCAATAGCGGAGCCACAGCCCAAGCCATTGAAAGCGGATTAAACTGGAAAGCGGCACAAGGGGGAGATGGGGCTTGGATGGTGACCTTTCCGGGAGGAATGACGGCCAATTTCAATGCCAATGGATGGTTGTCCCGTTTGAGCGACGGGTGGAGCAATTCGATTACCCTGACGTTCAGCAATGCTCTGCCAATTCAAGTTACCCATTCCATCGGAAAGTCGTTGGTCTTGCAATACGAAAGCAATCATCTGTCAAAAATAACCAGTCCCAGCACCAACTTTTATTGCCGGTATTATTATGACGGGGCGGGGCTCCTCACGGGGGTTGTCACGTACGCCGACGGGAAGACCTATCCGCTCAAATATTATTATGAACCAACGTTTCAAGTCATCACCCAGCGAATTAACGCCATAGGCGACATTCGGGGATGGGAACATGTGGGGCAGGTGGGGCAGCGGTCGTGGGTGGGAACGAACCATTGGTATGAAACAACGGTTGCCTTATCGTCGAATGGCAGTTACCGGAGCTTTATGACTGAAAGCCGAGGGGACACCAATTTAACTTATGCCTACGATTTAAATCCGATATTCAGAAAGACCGAGCAAATCAGCGGTCCGATATTTAATTTCAGTGGGCAACCGATTGAATCGGTGGAAAACGGAACCAATGTTCTGACCTTGCTGTTTTCCTCGAATCAAACCAACGAACTCGAAGCCTGCTGGTCGAATGCCGTGTTTCGCAATCTGGAGTCCCAATATGGAATCTATTCGGCGGCCGTCCTGCAGGAACATGCGTCTTCAACCCGAAATGAGTTTGATGAGCGAGGCAATAAAACACTGGTTGAAACCAAAGAGTATTCCGGTTCAGGGGTCAAGCAATTCTCCGTTACGACGATGAATTATGACGGGCAGAATCGCTTGACGAATTTTGGGCTGGGATTGGGAACCGCACCCGCAAACTTCTGGAATATTGCTTGGGATACCAACAATGAACTCCCCCGTAACCTGACCGACCCCGAAGGACATGAGGTCTCCTGGGTCTATACGAACGGCTTGGTGGCGCGGGAATCCGTCCAGGTTTCAAGCGGGGTCAGCAACGCCACGGTTTTTGTTTACACGACCAATGGGCTGTTGAGTTCTGTCAACAACGCCAATAATCATGCCCTCCAGATGTTTTACGATAATTCCGGCAATGCGACATCCATCGTCTTCCCTGAAAACCCGACCATCGAAATGACCTGGACTAGTTTGGGTTACTTGGACGAGATTCGGTTGCCGTCTGATTCCTATGACACCAACGGACTGATGGTGCCCCGAACGACCAAGTTCAACACCGATTCGAGGGGCTTCGTGAATTCCGTGACCTGGCCCGATGTGTTCAGCGACTATTATTATCGGGACTCCATCGGACAGGTCACGAGTTGGGTGGATCGGGTTGGCAGAAAGACCCAGTATTCCTACCTCTCGACCAAAAAGCTTGCCTCTGTGACCCGCTATTTGGGAAGCCAGGCCGTTACAACCCGGATGGATTACGATAAGCAGTTCAACGCCCTCAAGATCACCGATCCCTTGAACCGGGTGGTCGAAAGTTACCAGTTGGACAACCAGAGCCGTCCTGTGCGTGTCAGCAATGTTAATTCCCAGACGATGGAAATCAGTTATGTCACGGGAGACCGGGTCGATGCAATCAAGCGGTTTGATGGAACAACGGTCAGCAATACCTATACGGGGGATGGATGGGTGGGAGCCGTCAAGTATCCCGACGAGAACGTGACTTTTGGCTATTTTAAGAATGGCCTCCTAAAGACCGCCTCGAACCCGACAGGAACCCTTGCAATAACTTACAACGACGCCCATCAGGTGCTTTCGGTCAGCAATGCGGTTCTCAAGGGGCTGGTGTCCTATGCTGTGGATGGGCTGGGACAGGCGACTTCGACCGTCTGGAACGGGATAGGGATCACGAGGGGTTACTCGGCCGGCGAGCAACTGAAATATGTCAAGGTGCCAACCGGTGAAGTCTTCCTCTCATATAACGGATTGAACGGATTATTGGCGGGTATTTCCAATGCGGCTGGGCTGTCGGCGGAATATTCCTATAATTCGATGGATCAAGTGTCCGGGATTTCTTGGCGGAATGCGAGCGGGGATGTGATCCGGTCATGGGCTTATACCCGGAACGACTTGGGGTTCGTAACCGACGTGGAAAAGGAAAACGGGGAAGTCAGCCAATACCAATACGACGGGCTGGATCAACTGGCGACAGCGAAGCAATGGAACGCCGCCGGGGAATTGCTGTCGGATGAGCGATTCGCTTATGATTTAGCGGGGAACAGGACGAACAAGAATTCAAGCGGAGTCTCGGTTGATTATTCCCAAGGCTCGGGGGACTGGCTGACCTCGTGGAAGGTCACGACGACGGACTTGGTGGGGAGCATTGACGTTTACGGGGTCAGTTCCGAGACCATTGGAACCAACAACCGCTACGGAAGCCTCTATGTTTCCAATGACGTGGCGGTGACCCCCGACGTGGATGGAACCAATTTCAGCGTCTATATGTTGCCGGTCAGTCTTGGAACGCAAAAGGTTGTTTGTGCGATCCGGGACGTGGCGGGGAACATGGGCTATGCGACGGGAACGGTCTTCCTGTCCATCGTGACCAACAGCCTGTATTCCATTGATTCGGCGGGCTGCGTGACTAATATCAAATATTCGGGCGTCCAGTATTCCAACAACCGGGGCATCAAGTGGGACGGGCAATATCGCATCAAGGAAGTTCTGACCAATGGAGCCAGTTCCGAACAATATGGCTACGATGCCTTGGGGAGAAGGGTCATTACTGTTTCCGGGGGAGTGACCAATTACCATGTTTATGATGGGTTACATGTTCTAGCCGACACGGATGCGACAGGCGGGGTCTTGCGGGTTTACGGGCATGGGGCTGGGATTGACCACTTGCTGACGATGACGGTTTACACCAGCGGAACAGCCAAGACCTACTATTACCTGACCGACCAGTTGGGGAGCGTAAATACGTTGGCTGATGAGGTTGGGAACGTAGTTGAAAGTTATCGGTTCGACGTTTGGGGCAAGGCGACAGGGATTTACGATGCAAATGGGAATCATCTGGCCGAATCCGCGTATGGGAACCGGTTCTTGTGGCAGGGCCGAGAATATTCATATCGGACGGGCTTGTATTATTTCAGGGCACGCTGGTATGACCCGGTGATGGGGCGGTGGTTGAGCAATGACCCCATCGGCATATCCGGGGGCTTGAACCAGTATGTGTTCTGCGGGAATAATCCGGTGAACTACATTGATCCCCTCGGACTATTGACCGTCCATATTTGGAACTATGAAGGTGGCAGTGGTGGTGGGGCTTGGGGACATGCTTCAATCACGCTAGACAACGGAACTTATATCAGTTGGTGGCCACAATCCACAGGTAGACAGAGAAGTAGTTATTCTGGTAGCGTTTACGAAGTTCCGGCTTATGCTAATCAGACTTTTGCGAAGGACAAAGAATACGAAGAAAAATGCCCCGACAAAGAAATCAAAATAACGGGGCTGGATGAAGCTGCTATTGAAAAATGGTGGAACGATTTTCAGGGTGGTAATAAGTGGAAGACGCTTTCGCAGAACTGTTCAACAACTGCGGCAGAAGCCTTGAAAGCAGGGGGTGCAGATGTTCGGTGGCGAGACATGTTCAAGGCTCATAACATCGTTTGGACTCCTTCCGATGTTGAGAGCTTTGCTAATGCCGTCAATCGACATCTATCCGAC
The DNA here is from genome assembly GCA_903824675.1 of uncultured bacterium. Classification (GTDB taxonomy): domain Bacteria; phylum Verrucomicrobiota; class Kiritimatiellia; order CAIKKV01; family CAIJXV01; genus CAIJXV01. The sequence continues at coordinate 96,867 of CAIJXV010000020.1, read as the reverse complement.
TTACAGACGAAATGAGGCGTTTCATGAATCGTTGCCTTCATATTGCAGTGTTGACCCTGTTGGCAGGCTGTTCTTGTGGGCAGACAAATCAACCGAGTGCGATGAATAATACAGTGGCTATTAACTTTCCATACGAAATGACTGCCGACCAGAAGACGAACTTCATTGAAACGGTCAAGACGCTCAAGGCGGGCGACTCATATGAAGCCATTCGGAGAATCATTGGCAATCCGTTAGACGAAGCCATCATTCAGGGTAAAAAATATGATGACCCTGTGCGTGGCGTCATGGCTACCTATTACATGAAGAAGAATCAACGGAATTTGGTCAATGAGAAAAAGGACGAGTATGTCTTGCTTGTCTTTGATAACGACAAGAAACTTGTCCATATACGCACAAATGTTCAGGGGATTACCTTCCCATGGTCTACACCAAATCCCCCCTAAGAGATTTTCCCTGCCCCTTATCGAACGGCTACGATGCCTTGGGGAGAAGGGTCATTACGGTTTCAGGCGGCGTAACCAATTTCCATGTTTACGATGGGTTAAATATTCTAGCCGACACTGATGCAACGGGCGGAGTTTTGCGGGTCTACGGGCACGGGGCTGGGATTGACCATTTATTGACGATGACGGTCTACACGAGCGGGACTGCCAAGATCTACTATTACCTGACCGACCAACTGGGGAGCGTCCATGCGTTGGCTGATGAGGTTGGAAATATCATCGAAAGTTACCGGTTCGACGCTTGGGGCAAGGTGGTTGGGATTTATGATGGCAACGGGAACCACCTTTCGGAATCGGCTTATGGGAACCGGTTCCTGTGGCAGGGAAGGGAATATTCATATCGGACAGGCTTGTATTATTTCAGGGCACGCTGGTATGACCCGGTGATGGGGCGGTGGTTGATCAATGACCCTATCGGGCTATCTGGCGGACTCAACCAGTATGTGTTCTGCGGGAATAACCATGAACAAAAAACACGACCTGCGGCATTTGACTTTACAACCTACCCTGATCCAGTTCGAAATGAGTTGGAAAAGCAGTTGCTCCCTGAAAATGATTCGATACACTGAATTGAGGTATCGAGAGGTGACAAAGATCGACCGGCCTTGACCGATCCAGGGAGAAAGATACATGAAAGTCGTTGTCGTTGGCGGGACGGGGAATATCAGCACGAGCATCGTGCGGCTGTTGGTCGAGGTGGGGCATGAGGTAACGGTTTTCAACCGGGGCAAAACGCCTGGATTGCCGCCTGGGGTCAAGTCGTTAGTGGGCGACCGGCAGGATCGTCCGGTTTTTGAGGCGGCGATTCAGGCGGGCCATTTCGATGCCGCGATCGACATGATTTGCTTCAACGCCGAGGATGCGCGCAGTGCGGTCCGGGCGTTTCGGGGAGTGAAGCACCTGGTCCACTGTTCCACCGTTTGCACCTATGGCGTGGACTATGACTGGATGCCGGTCAGCGAGGATCATCCTCTGCGTCCCATCAGCGATTACGGGCGTAACAAGGTGGCCGCCGACCGGGTTTTGCTGGAGGCTCATTATCGTGAGGATTTTCCAGTAACCGTGATCAAGCCCTCGACCACCTTTGGCTCGAGTTGGACGTTGTTGCGCCAAATCGCCTGGGACGGGAGTTGGGTGGACCGGGTTCGGCGCGGGAAGCCGATTGCGATCTGCGGCGACGGGCGGGCCCTGCACCAATGGATTTACGTGGAGGATGCGGCCCCGGCTTTTGTTTTTGCCCTGGGCCGCGACCGGTGTGTGGGGCAGACGTACAATATGATGAAGCCTGAGTTCGGAACCTGGGCCGATTATCACCGGACGGCGATGACGGTTATCGGGCGGGAGGTGGAGATGATCGGAGTTCCCCTGCAGACGCTATTGGCAGCCAAGGTCCCCCAGGTTGAGATTTGCCGGGATATCTTTTCGTACAACTGTTACTACAGTCCGGCGCGATTGATGCGGGATGTGCCGGAATTCCGGCCGCGCCTGTCGTTGGCCGAGGGGATTGCCCGGGTTTATGAGGCGATGCAGCGGGAAAATCGCATTCCCGAATCAAAGGATGGCGATTGGGAAGACCGCTTGATTGCCGCCCAGGAAAAGGTGGCGGCTATTGCCGGTGGGTGACCTTGCGGTAGGGTGCGATCTCCTGTCCCGAGCCCGGTCGAGGGGTAGAGCGAGCCGGAGAGTATGAGCGGGAAGGAGACGGCTCCGTCGGAGACGTCGCCCTACCGCTGCTGATACGTGCAACCGACCCTTTGCAGGTGTGAAAGAATTAAATCCTGACGGTCGGGACCCTTCGACTTCGCTCAGGGGCGCCGCCGACCGACCCTCAAAAAACCTGATAAATAGGCCTGTTTTTCACCAGTGGAGGGCGGCACGCCGTTGCCGCCGGCTCCCAAAGCGGCGTTGACAGCGCAACGCCCTCCTGCACTGCTCGTCGAAGGGCTGTGTCGTCCATTAATTATTTCACAGCTTCTTAGCGGCGGGGGATCCCGAGGCCTTCCATGTGCCGGACAAAATGCCGCTCGATCATCCGGTAGTGTTCCTCTTCAAACTGGTCGAGGACTTGGAAGAATTCCTCACGGATAGCGGGGTCGTCGAGGAGGAATCCATAGGTGACATGCAACACCTGCCGCGCCGCATCCTGATTCATGAGCCCTGCCAGTTCTGAATCCTTCATCAAGTTAGGATCGGGGATCTGGGCGAGATCGGGAGTGATGTGGTAGAGCTTCAGGGCGTCGGGCAGGCGTTCGAGGGCCATCTTGTGCATTTTGCGGTACAGCCGGGGGGCCTGGGCGGCAACGAGCCGGACCGCCTCGAGCCAACTGGTGCCGGCGGTCTTTTCGTGAAAGCGCCCCCCGGTGATCCGCCCGACGATGGGGAAGATGGAGAATTTATCGGAACCCGAATGGACGGAGATTTTATAATTTCCGTGGGTTTGCGCGATGATGGTGTGAACGGTGAACTGGCGGGTGAATTCGGCGAGATCGCCGACGTAATCGATCCCTTTTTGAAATTCGCCGATGAACCGGGGCGCGAGACTCACGACCTTGACCCCGCGCCGAATCAGTTCGCGGATAATGAACAGGTGATGCGCGGGAAGGGTGGGAGTGGTGGTTTCATCGATGCTCATTTCGAGGTCGAACCGGCCTTCGCCCCGCTTGGTTTTCAGGAGGGTGTAGACCTCCCGGGCAAAATCGAGCGCCGGGGTGTACATGACGGCGCAGAGGCGCGCCTCTTCGGCTGAAAAAGCGATGGCCGTTTTGCCGGCGGCACTTTGCAGGTCGAGACTTTTACCGGCATAATCGCGGGTGGTGATGTCCTGAATATCCGCAGGCAGTTTGGCGAATTCCTCGGCGACCTGGCGGGGATCCATCCGGGCCACATCCGGCCGCATGACTTCGGACAGATCGAGCGTAATCATGGTCATGCCGACTTCGATGGCGGTGCGGATATGGTCGAGGGTTTTGAGATGGTCGGCATCCGCTCCGTAGCCCGACGTGTATCCGGCTTGGAGCACCTGGAAGGTGACATCGTCGACGACGCCGCGGAAGGTGCGGTGCATCAGGGTCAATTCCCGGATGGATTGCTGGGCGAGGACGGGGGCCACTTTGAACTGGCGGGCGGCGCGAAGATGGCCGGGGGTGGCGCGACCCAGACGGTCACCACACCCGAAGGTGGTGGGCCGGTCGGCGAGGGATACGGGGGCGGTCCACGGGAGGGCGGCGCGCAAGGCGGCGGCATTTTCGGGGGTGAGCGGGCAGATGCGGCAGTGGACCGATCCGACCGTCGAGGAGACGCCCGTGAAATCCCGGAGAGCCTGCGCTTCAGCCGAAAGCACGATCAGTTTCTTGCCCTGCTCGGTACGGGCGAGGCCGATCAGGCCGGGTCCACAACGGAAGAGGGAATCGGCGTAAACAGATCCCTCGATCAGGGACCCATTGCGACCGGCGTTGAGGATTTCATCCGAGGCGTGGAGCAGGTTGTTCTTAATCAAAGTTTGAATGGCGCGTTCGATGTTCATAGGACCTTTCTTCAACATTCTCCGAGTTCGAGACCCCGGCGGAGTGCCCGGAGATTCAGTTCCACCAAGGTGAGAGCCTTCCCGCCAAACATCCGGCGGATGCCGTCTTCAACCTGATCCACTTCCAAAACCGGCTTGCGGGCGATCCAGGCGCCCAACATGATCAAATTAGCCACCCGCGCGTCGCCCATTTTTTCGGCTTCAGCCGAAGCATCGAGGGCGAGGATCGAATCGGAGGATTTGACGCGGCATCGGGATTTGTTGACGAGGGTCAATCCGCCCGCCGCCAGACTTCCCAGATAGTTATCCGCGCTTTCCTGGTCCATCAGGATCAGGGATTCGAATCGGTCCGCGATCGGGGCGCCGATTTCACGAGACGAAAGAATAACCTGGCTGTTGGAGGCACCGCCCCGGACTTCCGCGCCATAATTGGGAAAACAGGTGATATGGGGGACGGTTTTGAGGGCGGATACGGCGATCAGCTTGCCCAGAACGATGATCCCCTGACCCCCGGCTCCGGCGATGAGGATTCGTTCAAAAAACTCCTTGGGTCGCGACGGCGACCGACCGGAAACGGATTTGGTGGCACGCGATTTCATGTTGATTTTCCGTCGGCCCGGAAGACGCGCACGGGGAACTCCGCCGCCATGCGTTCCCGTACGAATTTGAGGGCTTCAACGGGTTTACACCGCTGATAGATGGGGCAGGGCGAAAGAATTTCGACAAAGCTGTAGCCCCGACCCTCAATTTGGGCCTTGAATGCCGTGGTGAGGGCTTTGCGGGCCCGGCGGACACCGGCGGGGCCATCGAGAGCGACCCGGGCGATATAATAGGGTCGATCGAGGGTATTGATCAGTTCGCACATCCGGATGGGCGGCCCCATGGTTTCAGGGTCGCGGCCCTGGGGGCAGGTGACGGTTTTTTGGCCTGACAAGGTGGTGGGGGCCATTTGTCCGCCGGTCATGCCGTAAACGGCATTATTGACGAAGATGACGGTGATGTTTTCGCCGCGATTGGCGGCATGAATGGTCTCGCCCATGCCGATAGCGGCGAGGTCGCCGTCCCCCTGGTAGGCGAAAACGATCCGCCCGGGCAGAACGCGTTTGATGCCGGTGGCGACGGCGCCGGCACGACCATGGGCCGCTTCACTGATATCGCACCGGATGTAAAAATAGGCGAGGACGGCACAGCCGACCGGGGCGACCCCGACCGTTTCTTCCTGAATGTCGAGCTGGTCGATGACTTCGGCGAGCAATTTATGGACGATGGCATGTCCGCACCCCGGGCAGTAATGCATGGGGGTATCGGACAGGGCCCGGGGCTTGCGGTAGAGCCATTTGCGGTTGGAGGATTCGCTGGATTCGCTCATGGGGTGCGTTTCTTCCTCGACGGGGCTAAGGCCTTTTGAATGGCCCGGAAAACATCGCGGGCTTCCGGAACCGCGCCGCCCATGCGGCCTTCGAACAGGACCGGCGTTCGACCGTTGACGGCCAGCCGGACATCGTCGACCATCTGTCCGGCGCTCATTTCAACACACAACACGGCGCGGCAGCGGCTACTGCGCATGGCAATTCGTTGGGAAGGGAAGGGCCAGAGCGTGATCGGTCGCAACAGGCCGACCCGCAATCCGTTGCGGCGGGCCTCTTCCAAGGCGCTTTTGGCAACCCGGGCGCTGGTTCCATAGGCGACCAGCAGGAGGTCGCAATCCTCAATCGCGGTTTCCTGAAAACGGACTTCGGCCGCAGCTATTTTTTTGAATTTAGCCTGAAGATGGATGTTGTGTTTTTCCAGATCGCCGTCGTTGAGCATCAAGGACCGGATGAAAATGGATTTACGCCCCTTGGCCCCGGTCAGCGCCCAAGGTTTGGGCGGGGGGGGAGGGATGGGGCGTGAGTGCAGACGAAGGGGTTCCATCATCTGTCCGATCCGTCCGTCGGTCAGGATCATGACCGGTGTCCGGTAGCGGTCGGCCAGGGCAAAGGCTTCGATGGTCAGGTCGTGGGATTCCTGCACCGAACTGGGCGCGAGGACAGGGAGGCGGTAATCGCCATGCCCGCCGCCTTTGACGGCCTGGAAATAATCGCCTTGAGAGGGGGCGATATTGCCGATTCCAGGACCGCCGCGCATGACGTTGACGATGACGGCGGGCAATTCGGCGGCGGCCAGGTTTGAGATCCCCTCCTGCTTGAGACTGATGCCCGGAGAGGAGGAACTGGTCATGGCGCGTTTCCCGGCGACGACCGAGCCAAAGACCATATTGATGGCGGCGATTTCGCTTTCGGCCTGGATGAACACCCGGTTCAGGCGGGGCATATGAGTGGCCATGTAGGCGGTTAATTCATTCTGGGGGGTGATGGGATAGCCATAATAGGCATCACAACCCGCCCGAATGGCGCCTTCGCCGATGGCATCATTGCCGGTCATGAGTGTACGTTCGACCATCTATTCTGTTTCCTGCTCGATTTCGATGGCGGCCTCGGGGCAGATATCGGCGCATTGCAGACAGCCAATACAGGCCTCTGGGGAGATGACCACAGCCCAATGAGAGCCGCGCGAGTTGAGGGCCTCTGAGAACCCCAGGACCTTTTTGGGGCAAACGGCGAGGCAAAGTTCACAGCCTTTGCATCGTTCCCGGTCGATTTTTAAATGATATTTCACATCGATTCCCGAAAGACTCTTCACCCCGGAAAAGAGATACGAATATAGCCTAAAACCGGCGAATCTCCAATCAGAATTTCACCAGATCGTCGATCCGCACCGGCAGGCCGGTCCGGAAGGATTGATTGGCGGCAACCCCGGTGAGAATGGATCGGGCGCCGTCAATCTGGTTGGCGCGTAACCCGAAGGGATCCGGCTGGGGATCGCCGAAGAGATCGGCGCACAGGCGTTCGTCGCCGCCCCCATGTCCCCCCTGGCCCTGGGGAATGGCCACTTTAACCGGCTTGCACCACTGCCGACGAAGGAGACAGACGGGTTTATTGTCCATTTCAATGGACTCGGTATCCCGCCGGTCGGGCAGGTTGAAATCCTGGTCCGACCCGCTGACATAGCTTTTTTCTTCCAGGTTGAATTCCAGCCGGCCTTCGGTTCCGTTAAAGGCGATCCGATACCCTTCCCAGGGGGAATAGGTGGTCAGGTGATAGGTCATCAGGGCCTGGGAGTGATAACGGACCAAGACGGCCATATCGTCTTCGATGCTGATGTTGTGGCCAAAAACGCTTTGGTCGCGGAGATAGCCATCCTCGTGTTCGGCATTGAGATAGAGCCCTTTCAGGTACTCGCTTTTATCCATCTGGATGGCCCACGGATCGTTTTGGGCCAGGGGATTTTCATGGCACCGGTCGTAGAACTTGAGTTGTCCGCGTTCCTCGGCATTTTCCCGCCCGTAGAAACCCAGCTTGCCGAAGGCGAAGACCGTTTCCGGGAGGGATTGAATCCACCAGTTGACGAGGTCGAAATGGTGGGTGGCTTTGTGGACCATGAGTCCCCCGGAGTTGTTTTTGTCCCGGTGCCAGCGTCGGAAATAGTCGGCGCCGTGATGGGTGTCGAGGAGCCATTCGAAATGGATCGAGAGAACCCGGCCGATAACGCCCTGACTAATCAATTCGCGAAGTTTGAGATTGTGCGGAGCATAACGATAATTGAAGGACACCCGGATTTCCCGGCCGGTGGCCTTCTGGGCGTCCAGGATGGCCTGACAGCGGGGGGCATCGATGGTCATCGGCTTTTCGGTGATCACATCGCATCCCAGCTCCATGGCGCGGATGATGTACCGATGATGGGTGCGGTCCATCGAAGTGACGATGACGGTGTCGATCTTGTGTTTGCGGATCATGGCGTCAAATTGATCGGGCCGGTAGGTGGGAATGGGCTGGGGCACCTTGAGGTCCGTGGCGAATTTCTGGTTCCAGAAATTCATACGGGTCTGGTTGATGTCGCAGAGGGCGGCGAGGCAGGCCCGGTCTTTGTAGTCCTTCAGCAGGGCATGGGTGAACATGAACGATCGTCCGCCCAGGCCGACGATGGCGTACTGGCGTTTGGTTTTTGTTTTGGATCGGGTGGTTTTCATATCGGTCCCTTGGATTTGGGGTTTTGAGGGTATGCGTAAAGAGGCTTAAGTTTCCGAATCGGGAAATGGTTTGTAATCCGGATAAAGCCGGGCGATGCAATCCGGGCACAGGGAATGGGTGAACTGGGCTTTCAATGCAGTGTCGAAATAGGATTCGACCTGCTCCCAGAAACCTTCGTCATTCCGGATTTTTTTGCAGCCGGAACAGATGGGAATCAAGCCGCGCAAGATCCGGATCTGGTCCAACTGCCGGGCGATATACCGGTTGTTGTGCCAGTTGGAGTCGATCATTTTGGCAATGAGGCGGAATTCGGGGTGGGTGGTGGCGAGATGGCCGAAGGCGTCGGAAAATTTATGGAGATGGTGCGAATAGAGATCCTCGGCTGTCACTCCATCCTTGCGGGGGGAAACTTCGCTGAGCAGGAAAGCGAGGGCCGGATTGACCATGAGCATTTCCAAGCCTGACGCCATCAGCAGTCCATTGCCGGGGTCGGACGGCAACTCTTTTTTGTGGATCAGATCGTCGGCGGTTTGGGCGACTTTCTGGAGGTCGGCGGAAAGGGCCGCGGCATCCTCAATGAAATGGCGCAGGGTGCCCTGAATGGCCTTCTGGTGGACTTCTTTCCATAAGTGGTAATGATAGGCCTCGTCGACGGCCAGCGATTGCCAGAACTCGCGCCAGGGGCCGGGGTCGTTTTTCAAGGCGAGTTCATGGTAGATCTGGCCGGCCTTTTCCTCGATGAGCAGGGCGATGGAGATGGCATCGGCGATGTCCTCGGGGCGGACCGGTTTGGCTTTGGAGGGGCTCATGTTTTATTCCGGGGTAGGGGGTGCGGCGCAATTCGGACCATCGGCCCAACAAGGGGGAAAAACCAACGGGTGTCGTCACCCCGGGTTCCGGCCAGATCCAACTGGAGTCCGGCGGGACTGATCCGGGGTGTCTTGAGTTGGAGCGGGCGACGGGGGGTGAAATTCCAGACGGCTAGAAAGAAGGTGGACTTCTCCCGGGCCCGGTGAATCAGGGTTGTCCGCGGCTGGGGTTTTTCCCCTTCGCCGATCGGAGTCAAATCGTCAGGCACGGGGGTGTGGGCGCTGATCCACTGATGCGTGGACGGCAGGAATAGGTGGAGCCTATGGGATCTTCCCAGTCGAGTCCACTCGAGGGCTTGCCAGCCGGGGGTAAAGGAGAGGGTTTGGGCCCGGATGAAATGGCGATAGCCGCGTTGGTCCCCGAGCGTGCAGGGTTTTCCGGAGGCGGGGTGCGCCCAGGTTCCCAAGATATGCTGTGCCCAATCGTACTGGTGTGGCTCATCAGATGAAACCCGGAAGAGATCGATCAGGTAATTCCGGGTCATGAGCACGGAGCGGTCCAGAACCACCCCGGGATAGACCTGGCGGTTGGCGACCCGGATCGCTTTAAAAGTTTTTTCCGGCTGAAAGGAGATCAATTCGCTGTCGGAGGTATGGTCGCGCCAGGTGTCGGTTTCCCAGATGGACTGGGTTTCGAAATCGAAAGGGAACATCGGCTTTCCGTCGACGGTCACGGTGTTATGGGCGATGGTGGTCCGGTTCCACGTCAGGTAGTTGGGAATATCGTAGGCGTTTTTGGGGAGATGGGGGGCGGTGGTGAGGCGCTGTCCATCGGCCTGGATCTCCAGGTGGAGGGCGGCGGGTCCGCGATGGCCCGCCCAATGGGGGCCCCAATAAAGGTAGGCGGCCGGCGATTGTTCCGAGTCGGGCTGAGCCCGGAGGAGGGCGGAGCCGTGGACCGGGAAGAGGGAGCATCCCTGCTCGTGGCGGCCTTCGGCACTCCAGTGGGCCGGGTCGCTGAAGGAAAAGTGTCCTTTGGGGAGGGGGCTGAAATCAAGCCGGACAAAATCGAAGAGGGATCGGCTGAGGGCGAGCCAGCGGGGGCGGGGATCGGGGGAGTTGTCCGGATAGTGAGTTTCCATGCGGTTGAGCAGCCAGGCGTATTTCGGGTCGCGGTAGACTTCAAAGGCCTTCTTGAAGAGGGGCCACCAGACCCAGGCACCGTGGATATTGCCGAGCACCTCGTCGTGGAGGAGCGTGTAACTGCCATTGGGAAAGGCCTGGAAAAAGAAGGCATCAAAGGCGGCCTGGAGATTTTTTTGATTACCGGGCCGGCCCCAACCCCGGTGCTGATCAAAGCCGTCGTCCTGATACGCGGAGGGGAACGAACGGTGCCAGATATCGATCCCCACATTTTCAAGGAGGGTGGCGCACTCGGCGATGGCCGTGAGGACGAGCATGTGATAGCCGTGGGTTCCCTCCCACTGCATGCCGTCATCCAGGATATCGTGCCGGAGGGCATGGATCAGGCCGTAGCGCCATTGCCCGGCTTCATCGAGACCATAGAGGGCGTCGTGGAACCACCGGGTATCCCCGAGGGCGGAGGCCATCGCCAGGCGGCTCGAGATATTGAAGTTGTTGTGGTTGTTGCACGTGCTGTGCGTACAGCGTTTCAGGAGGGCGGCCACCGAGTAAAACCCTTCCCGGATTTCAGCTTCGATCGGGGCGGGCAATCCTTTTTCCATGAGCAAATCGAAGGCGGATGCGGCCCACCGCAGCATTTCGGGTTCGCTGAAAAACCCGTCCTTGATTTGGGAGAAGGCGGCGACGCAACGCCGGAGCGCGGCGATGGCGAGCGTGCGTTGGGCGCGGGGTCCCCCGAGACGGTGATAGAGGGCGGTGGCGAGGGCGCGGTGGGCCCAGAAGGTGGAATGTTCGGCGCTGTTTTGGGGAAGCGGAGGAACCTGGGTTGGACAGGCTTTCGCCAGGGCGTCGAACATGCGGCGGGGAAGCCCGCCCTTTCCAATGCTCCGGATGGTCCGATCCAATTGAGCGGCGGTGGCCAGGACCCGCGGATGGGGGGGGAAGGGGGTGGGGATGAGGTGGCAGGGATCGTAATCCGGTTTCTGGAGCAGATCGGGATAAGCTTTGGGTTTAATGAGATCCGCGTACATGGCGACCTTTAATTGAGAGATTGGAATTCCTTGAAGACCGAAAGCATGTATTCGTAGTTTTCGAGTGGCATGCCGGGAAAGATGGTGTTGGACGTGCTGAAAATATAGCCCCCGCCCGGCGAGGCATGGGTCAGGCAATAGAGGGCTGACTGGCGGATGGCTTCGCGGGGGCCCTCCTGCATCAGGTTGCATTGCACGTTGCCCATCAAGGCCATTTTTCCGTGACAGCACCGTTTGACTTCGGCGATATCCATTCCGGCCATGGGGTCGACCGATTGGAAACAGGCGGCCCCGAGCGACAGGTAGTCGTCGAGAATCGGCATGATATTGCCGTCCGAATGCACAAACGGGATCGCCCCCCGCTTGCGAATGTGGGCGACTTGCCGGGCCAAATAAGGGGTTACAAACTCATGGAATTGGGCCGGCGAGATAAAAGGGCCGCTGTTGAAGGCCACATCGTTGACGATATGAATAAACTCGGCTCCGGCGTCGATGAGTGGATCGAATTGGATGATCGCCTGTTCGGTCCGTTCCCGGGCGAGCGCATGGATGCGTTCCGGATGCTCGATCAAATCCACGGCGAACTGATCCCAGTCAGACGTTCCTTCGATGGACAGGGTGCTCCCGCCGACAATGCTGCCGATCAGAATCTCGTCGCCAAAGGTCCGGTTTGCCGCCCGGACCCCGTCGGGATCGGACCAGGGCCAATAGACGGCCAGCGCATCCCAGTGGTATTTTTCGATGATCCGGGCATAGATTTCCATGCACTCTGCAATTTTTCGCTCCTTTTGTGCCGGGGTGCAACCGGCCCAGGAATTGCGATCCGGGAAACGGAGGCCGAAGGCCTCGTACTCGAGTTCGAACATGATTTCAAAATGCGGCGGTCGGTCGGTTTCCTCGAACCGCAGGGCTTTCAAAACTCGTTCTTTACCGGTCATGGTATCCTTTATTTCCGGGGCGGGCGGGTCCCGGAAATAATCGAACTTAGCGGTCTCCGGCGACAGGATTGATCAGGATGGCGCAGAGATGGTCGTTCAGGTCCCACTCGGTGGCGCCTTCCAGCGGGGCAGGGGCGGCAGAACATTCGAGCGCCAGGGTTTCGGTGGCGACATAGGCGGCGTATTCCGCTACGGCGGCGGCGATTTCGGCGTCGCCGGAGAACTGGATACGGATCCGCTGGGTGACTTCAAAGTCGGCGGATTTGCGCATGTTCTGGACTTTGTTGACGAATTCCCGCGCCAGTCCTTCCCGGATGAGTTCGGGATTGAGTTGGGTGGTGAGGCCGACGAGCAGGTCGCCTTGGGATGCGACGACGAGGCCGGTTTGGGGCGTGTAATCGATGAGGACATCCGCCGGCTGGAGCTCAATGGTTTGATCTCCGCAGACGAGGGGGACGGATTGACCGGAGGCCAGCAACTCGAGCGATTCGGCGGGCAGACCGGCGATCAGGGCGGCGGCTTTTTTGACTTGGGGTCCCAATTTGGGACCGAGTCGGCTGAAATTAGCCTTGGCCCGGAAATGAGCGAGGCCGGACGCCTGGCCGGTCAGGAGGGCTTGCTTGACGTTGAGTTCATCCAGGATGATGTCCTGCAGGGCGGCGACCCGGGCCCGTCGTGCGGGGTCACGCACGACGATATGCATGGCGGCGAGCGGTTGGCGGACCTTGAGGTTGTGTTCTGACCGAAGGGTACGGCCCAACTCGACGAGGGTCATGATGTCGCGCATCTGGTCTTCGAGCGCGAGATCCCGCCGCGTGGCGTCGCCGGTGGGGAAATCGCACAAATGGACCGACGAGGGCAGGTTTTCCGTCCGCAGGTTGCGGTAGATGATTTCGCTGATAAAGGGAAGGAACGGGGCCGCGATGCGGGTGAGTTCCAGCAACGTCTGGTAGAGCGTGGCGAAGGCGTGCAGTTTGTCGTCGTCGTTTTGCGACTTCCAGAAGCGCCGGCGGCTTCGCCGGATATACCAGTTGGTCAGGTCTTCGATGAACCTGACGAACGGCCGGACGGCGCGCTGGAGATCATAGCTATCCATGGCCGCGACGACTTCGGCGGCCAGGGTTTCGAGGGAGCTGAGAATCCAACGGTCGAGCTGATTAGGGCTGGCTTGGATCGGAATCTGCGCGGGGGTCCAGTGGTCGATCCGGGCGTAGGTGACGAAGAAGGAATAGGCATTCCAGAGCGGGATCAGGAGGTGACGCATGCTTTGCTGGACGCCATCCTCGGAGAAGCGCAAATCCTCGGCGCGGACCACGGGTGAATTCATCAGGTAGAGCCGGAGAGCGTCGGCTCCATAGGTTTCCAGCATGTACTTGGGGTCGGGATAATTTTTCAGCCGCTTGCTCATCTTGCGACCGTCGGCGGCGAGGACGAGTCCATTGACGACGACATTGCGGAAGGCCGGGCGATCGAAGAGGGCGGTGGAGAGGACCATGAGGGTATAGAACCAACCGCGGGTCTGGTCGAGTCCTTCGGCGATGAAATCGGCGGGGAAATGCGATTCGAAATGGGCGCGGTTTTCGAAGGGGTAATGGGCCTGGGCGTAAGGCATGGCGCCGCTTTCAAACCAGCAGTCGAGGACTTCGGGGACGCGCGTCAGGACGCCTTTCCCGGTGGCGGAGGGGATGGTGACGGGGTCGACGAAGTGTTTGTGCAGGTCGCTGATGGGCTTCCCGGAGCGCTTTTCGAGTTCGGCCCGGGATCCGATGCAGACGATTTCGGAGCCGTCTTCACTGCGCCAGATGGGCAGGGGGGTGCCCCAATAGCGGTTGCGCGAGATGGCCCAGTCGCGGGCTTGTTCAAGCCATTTGCCGAAACGGCCGTCGCGGAGATGGTCGGGGACCCAATGCAAATCCTTATTGAGTTCGCTGATCCGGTCGCGGAACGATTCCACGCGGACGAACCAAGTGGAGATGGCGCGGTAGATCAGGGGTTTGTCGCACCGCCAGCAATGGGGGTAACTGTGCAGGATCGTGGATTGATGAACCAGACGTCCTTCCTGCTTGAGGCGGCGAATAATGTCCGGGTCGGTTTCTTTGACTTCGCGTCCGACATAATCCGGGACGGCGTCAGTGAAGCGACCTTCCTCATCGATGGGGCAAACGGAAGGAATTTTGCGGATGTGCGCAACGCGGGCATCATCCTCGCCGAAGCCGGGGGCGATGTGAACGATGCCGGTGCCGTCTTCCGTTGAAACGAAGTCTGCGGCAATCACGCGGAACGCGCCATTGGCGCGTTCGTGGGCGAAATAGGGGAAGAGCGGCTCGTAGGTCAGGCCTTCGAGTGCGCGGCCGGGCAGGGTTTCGAGGACGGTGTATTGCTCGGGTTTCTTGTAATAAACCGGGAGCCGCGACTGGGCGATCAGGTAGGTGTCCTCTCCATCGCGGATGCGGACATAGTCGATCTCCGGGCCGACCGCGAGGGCCATGTTGGAGGGGAGCGTCCAGGGGGTGGTGGTCCAGGCGAGGATCCAGGTGCGGGGCTGACCTTGGATCGCAAACCGGATGGTGATGGCGGGATCCTGGACGTCGAGGTAGCCCTGGTTGGTTTCGAAATTGGAGAGGGGCGTGGAGCAGCGGGGACAATAAGGGAGGATCTTATTGCCTTCGTAGATCAAATTTTTATCCCACAGCGTTTTAAAGACCCACCAAATGGATTCCATGAAATCGGGGTCCATGGTTTTGTAGTCGCGGTCGAAATCGACCCAGCGGCCCATGCGGGTGACCACTTCACGCCATTCGCGGGTATAGCGCAGGACGATGCTGCGGCAGCGTTCGTTGAAAACATCGATGCCGAGTTTTTCGATATCGCGTTTGCCGCTGATCTTGAGGTCCTGCTCGACCTCATACTCGACCGGCAGACCATGACAGTCCCAGCCGAAGCGGCGGTCGACAAAATGGCCGCGCATGGTTTGGTATCGCGGGACGATATCTTTAAGGGTTCCGGCGAGCAGATGTCCGTAGTGGGGCAGGCCGGTGGCGAAGGGCGGACCATCATAAAAAATAAATTCAGGGGCGCCCGCCCGTTGTTTCAGGGATTGTTCGAAAATCTTGTCCACTTCCCAGAAGGCGAGGATCTCGCGTTCGCCGGCGGGGAAATCGATTTTTTTGGAGACGGGATCGAGCATGGGGTTACCTGTTTTTGGAAGGATGGTGGCGCCGAAGGGCGGCAAAAACCGCCTGCCGGAATCCGGGGGGGCCCGATTTGAGCTCACGGGCACCCCGGGTGATTTTGCAAAGGCTGATCCCGAGTTGGCCGGCAATGGCGCGTTGAGAGAGCCCCTCGGCGAGCAATTGGACCAGTTGCCAGCGGAGGGCGATTTCTTCGCGTTCCCGGGGTGTGAGCAGGGCGAACAAAAGGTCGTAGGCATTCAGGCTCCGCGTGGGGCCGGCCAAAGCCAACGTCAGATCGCGCAGGCATTCTTCGGTTTTAAATTTACGGGGGATCGCCATATTCCCACGTTTCCATTCTTTAGAATTGTCGATTTGCGATGAATGTTTCATTGATACCGAAGTCGGGGTTGAAAATCAATCAAATAGCGCCTTTCGCATCGGTATCGGGCAAAGAATATTTTCCGGAGGAGGGGACGTCCTGTCATTTTTTTGGGGTACTTTCCGTTAAATACCCTAGTTCTTTTGTTCCGTGGCCAGGCGGCATTCTGCCTTGACGTCGGCGGGAATGAAGGCCAGCGCGGCATAGATGAGGGTGGGAACAATTACAAGGTCATCCAACTGGCCGAGAATCGGAATGGCGTCGGGGATCAGGTCGATGGGCGATACAAAATAGGCGATGGCGGCGGCGAGAAGCCAGCGCGAAATCCGCGGGGTGCGGGGATGCGTGAGCAGGGCGCGGTAGTAATTGATTTCGCGCCCGATCCGTTGAAAAAGGCGCGTCATTGTAAAAACTGGCGGACGCCGGTCAGGATCATCTGGGCGGCGAGCGCGGCGAGCACCAGGCCGGTGATTTTACTGAGGATATTGAGCCCTTTTTTTCCGATCGCCCGTTCGATGAAGGACGCGGCAAACAGGATGAGGACCACGCAAACGACGGCCAGGAGCAGGGCGAGACAACCGAGACCCTTGCGGGCGGGTTCGGTGATTTCAGCGCCCAGTACCAGCAGGGTGCCGATGGTGGCGGGTCCGACAATGATGGGCATGGCCAGGGGAACAACGGCAATATCCTCATCGGTCCGGTCCGGCTCGGCATCGGGGGCCGCCCGGACGAGGCTGACCGCGGAGAGGAAGAGCAGGGCGCCGGCGCCGACCCGGAAGGCATCGACGGTGATCCCAAACAGGGAGAAAAGCACGCGACCGAAGAAAAAAAGCGCCAGGCAGAGGACGCCGACCGCTCCGCCGATTTGCAGGGCCAGCTTCCGGCGCTGGGCTTCCGTGTCGCCGCGGGTCATGCTGAGAAACATGGACAACGCAAAAAATGGAGTGAAGAGAAAGAAGAATTTCAACCAGACGCTGATGAAAAATGCCGAAATAGATATGTTCATATTTTTGCCCTTTTGAAAAGATAACATCCTAGCGATTTCTGGCATGGCGAGTCAACCCACACCATCGTTCCATGAAATTTCCCGGTTTAATTTTTTTCTCAGAGTGTCTCACCATGCTTTTTGTGGATTCTAGCACGCAAATCAGGTGATCCTCCGAGCTCTTTTTGTCATAATTGAGAATTTTTTGATCTAGGAATTTTAATCTCTACTGAATCCATGCCTATAAGTGGTATATTTCGATATTGTTCCTTAAAGTTTGTTCAGAATAGGCTGATGCGCCGGGACATGGAATAAATAATGCTTAAAAATGAAATTAACTTGATAATGGGGACTCAATGCAAACATTAACGCGTCGCGACTTTTTGCGCTATTGCGGGTTGTCGGCAGCCGCGATGGCCTTAACCTCGTCCAAATTGGGGTTACTCAGTGAGGCTTTGGCAAATCCGTCGGCGCCCTCGGTGATTTGGCTTCACGGAAGTTCCTGCACCGGGGATTCTGTTTCCTTTCTTAACCGGATATCTGATGCTTTTCCGACGACCGTGGCGGATGTGTTGACCGGCGCGGTGAATCTTGTGTTTCATACCACGTTAATGACGCCGGCGGGTGACGCTGCCGTTTCCGAATTGAAGCGGGTTTACGAGAAAGGTAATTATGTACTCGTCTTGGAAGGGGGCGTGCCTACCGCCTTTCATGGAGGACCGTGTGTGGTATACAGTCTAAATGGGCAGGAGACCACCTACATGCAGGCGGTTCAGGAGATGTCGGCGCGAGCCTTGGCAATTGTATGTGCGGGAACGTGTGCCTCGTTTGGCGGAATTCCTGCATCAGGCAGTAATCCCACCGGTGTCAAAAGTGTCCACGAGTTGACTGGCCGACAGACCATCAACATATCGGGATGCCCGGCCAACCCGGATTGGGTCGCTTGGGCCATTGTGCAATTACTGACTGGCACTCCCGTCAATCTCGATGCGGATGGACGTCCCACGGCGCTTTATTCCACCCGCCTCTCGGGTGCGGCGGCTCCCGCGTTGATTCATGACAAATGTCCCCGCAACAACCTGGTGAATCCAGGCGCGCCGGCGGAGGCGACCAGCTTCACCAACTGCGATGGTCGATGCACCATCCAACTGGGATGCCGCGGTCCGCACACCAAATCACGGTGTGATGGCGCGTGGAACATCAAAGCCACGGATCCCAATAATCCGCCCAACCAGCGTTGGCGCAATAACTGGTGTATCGGAGTGAACGGGAACTGTCACGGCTGTGTCGAAAAAAACTTTCCCGGGCCCCAGTCTTTTTACACGCCTTATGTGCCGTAATGTGTACCTCATCCAGATCCATGAAACCCCAACTCAACATCCCCAACGAACGAGCGTGAGCCATGCCTATCATCGTCGCCGCCATTGATCCCGTGACCCGTATTGAGGGCCATCTCAAAGTCGATATTGAGGTCGATACCGTCGGGGGCGTTCAGCAAGTGACCGGTGTGAAAACCATCGGTACTCTGTTTCGGGGCTTTGAAAAAGTGCTCGAAGGACGCGACCCACGCGATGCCGCGATCATCACGTCGCGAATTTGTGGTGTCTGCCCGACCTCCCACGCCCAGGCGGCTGTGCTGGCGTTGGAGAACGCTTCCGGGATGGCCGTTCCCGGACCTGCCCGCATTTTGCGCAATCTAGTCCATGGGGCCTGTTTCCTGGAGTCGCATATTCTGCATTTCTACCTGTTGTCCCTGCCGGATTACATCCAAGGGCTCGGGATGCCCCCATGGACGCCGGGCTTTGAGATGGACCGGCGGGTGGATAAAGCCACAACGGATCTGTTTACGGCGCACTATCTGGAGGCCATTACTCTGCGCCGGCGGTGCCATGAGATCGGGGCGATCTTCGCCGGCAAACTGCCGCACACGCCCGCCTTCATTGCCGGTGGATTTACGGCGGTTCCCTCACAGCCCAATATGGATCTGTTTGGCTCGGGGTTGAACGAAATTCTAGATTTCATCAATTCCCGGTATGTGCCGGATGTCGAGCGGTTGTGTTCGCTCTATAGCGACTATTTTTTGATCGGCCGGGGCTATGGGAATCTGCTGTCCTATGGGGCTTTCGACCAGGACAACACTGCCACCAACAAACTCTTCAGCACCGGGAGAATTTTGAATGGTTCGGGCGCGGTGCAACCGATGAACGCGGCGTCGATCACGGAGGATGTGACCCACTCCTGGTATCGGAATAGTGACAACGGTCTCAACCCGGCCATCGGTGAGAGCAATGCGGAATACCCCAAATCCGACGCTTACTCCTGGCTGAAGGCGCCCCGTTATGCAGGAATCCCCCACGAGTGCGGGCCCCTGGCGCGCATGTGGGTCACTGGCGACTATACCAACGGCATTTCCGTGATGGATCGAATCCGGGCCCGGTCCTACGAAGCGCTCAAAATTGCCCTGGCCATGAAGGTGTGGTTGGGCGAACTGCTCGCAGGCGATGCGACGGTTACCCACGACTGGACGGCTCCCCAGAACGTTACGGGCATGGGCTTGACCGAAGCCCCCCGGGGCGCGCTGGGTCACTGGCTCAACATCGGTTCCGGCGGAAAAATTGCCCGGTATCAAGTCATCACTCCGACCTGTTGGACCATTTCTCCGCGCGATGGAGCCAACCAGCCGGGGCCGCTTGAGCAGGCGCTGTTCGGCACGCCGGTGGCCAATGTGAGCCATCCGGTGGAGGCTTTGCGCGTGATTCACTCCGTGGATCCCTGTCTCGATTGCGCCACGCATGTGATGCACGCGCGTGATGCGCACCATCGGTAACCGGAAAACATGAACGATCAAATCATCATTATGGGAATCGGAAACTGGCTGATGTCCGACGATGGGGTGGGGGTGCATGCGGCCCGGTCGTTGGCCCAGGATCCGCCGGCCGGTGTGCCGGTGGTTGATGCCGGCACGGATGCCTTATCAGCACTGTCCTTTCTGGAGGCGGCCACGCGCGTTCTCCTGATTGATGCTGTGCGTTGGGGCGGCGCGCCAGGAACCATTCGCCGTTTCACCGAAGGCGAATTGTTATCCCCTCCGGGCGGAAATACGGCGCATGCCGTCCATCTTTTCGGCAGCCGCCACCTGTTTCGCCCGGATGCCGAGTGGCCCGAATTTCTGATTTTGGGGGTCGAACCGGCCTCGATGGCGTACGGCATGGAACTGACGCCGGTGGTGGCAGCAGTCCTGCCCCAGGTCATTCAACTGAGCAGGGAAATTGTCACGGCTTGGAAAAGCGAAAACGTCCTCACTTAACCGGGTAGGTCTATGAAAAACATACGCGTCGTTATTCTATTTCTGTTGGCGGTCGGCCTGCTGGGAACTCCTTATCGATCCCCTGCGGCTAATACGGACGGTCAGGTGACATTTTCCCTGACCACTCAAAACTACAATGGGAGTTACGATCCCAACAACGTCGCGGCCGTGTGGGTGGTTGACAGCAACGGGAATTTCATCCGAACCCTCTGCCGCCATGCGGGTACCCGGGTCAATTATCTCTATCAATGGAACGCCGGTTGCGGCACCTATAATGTGGATGGCTACACTTCAGCCACCCTCACGTCCCAACCTCAGACCCATGCGGTGACGTGGGACTGCCGCAACACCAACGGAGTGGTCGTGGCGGATGGAACCTACTATGTTCGGGCCGAGTACACCAGTAGTAATGGGCAGGGCCCCTATCTGTCGAATGGGTGTGTGTTCGTCAAAGGGGTCACCGCCCTGTCGACCAATTACCCGAACGTCAGCGATGCCGCCGGGCAGTTTGCCTCCATGTCGCTGGCCTATATCCCAGCCGCCGATGTCGGCGTGACAGCCCTGTCGCCCAGTTTCGGGTTTGTTGATTCCAATCTGGTGCTCCAGGTGACGATCAGTAATTTGACGCTAAATCCCGCGACTTTCAACGTAGCCGTCAGCAACGTCACTTCCGGGACGTCGATTGGCCTGCAGGCGGTGACGTCACTGGCCGGCAAGAGTGTGACAAACCTGACCTTCAATTGGAGTTCCGTCGGGTTGCCGGTGGGAGAGTATTCGGTCCGGGCGATTGCTTCCACGCTGGTGAACGAAACCGTTATCACGAATAACACACTGACTCGCGCCATTTTCCTGTCCTCCGCAACGGCGGGCGATATCGCGGTCACCGACCTTTCTCCATCGATCGGCATTTTAAATGCCTGGGTCCCCCTCACCGTCTCGATCACGAATAGCATGGCCGACGCCACGGGGCCCTTCCTGGTTTCGTTGACCAATCCCCCCTTCGCGACGGCCAGTTTTTCGAACACCTGGCGGGTGTCAGCGGGTGGCAACGATGCGGAAGAGAATGTGTCGACCCACTCGGTTAATACAAACAGTACGGACCTTGAACTGGTGGTGGATACCACCAACCAGGAGGTGGGCGTGCGCTTTGTAAATGTGGGGATACCGCCCAACGCGTCCATTTCTTCCGCCACGCTCCAGTTTACCGGTCGGGCGGGGCAGAATATCAACGGCAATCCCATTGCGCTGACCATCAAGGGGCAGGCGGCGGACAACGCCGCCATCTTTTCAGCGACGGCATCCAATATATCGTTGCGCGCGGGCACCACCTCCACAGTGGCTTGGTCGCCGGCGAATTGGGTGGATGGCGAAACCGGCTTGAACGCGCGGACACCTGACCTGAAAACGGTGGTGCAAGAGATTGTAAGCCGTCCGGGTTGGGCTGTCAGCAACGCCTTGGTGTTCAAAATCACCGGGTCAGGTGCGCGGCGGGCCTGGTCCTACGACGGCAACACGGGTGCCGCGCCGCAGCTCATCGTTCAATGGACGAGTCTCGCGCCTCAAGTGGTCACGCAACAGGTTGCCAACCTGGCCGGTGGCGCCGGCACGAATGTGATTCTATTATTGAACACTGCAGGCCTGACCGCCGGGGTCTATCAGATCAGTGCGCTGGCCGGGCCGCTCTTGACGGAGACCCATGTGTCGGACAACGTTCTGACCGTTGACCTTATCCTTCGGGTGGCCCTTCACGATCTGGCCGTAAACTCCATGGGTATCACCCCCATGGTGCCTCCGGGTGTGATCACCAATGTCCTGGTCGTCATCACCAATCGGGGCGATGTTTCCGAAACCTTTACCAATACCTTGCGGGACATCACCGCCACCCCGATTGTTATCGGCACCCGTTCCGTTACCAATCTGGGCGCCGGCAAGAGTACGAACCTTGTTTTTGGCTGGAACACCGCCACGAATGCCGGATTCGCTCTGGGTTACCACACTCTTCAGGCGAGCCTGACCGGGGTCGTTGGCGAGACGAATACCGCGAATAACACGAGCCAGATTCAAGTGGCCGTGGCCGCCGGGCTGACCACGAATATGCTCGTCGCCAAAACGTCCCTCTGGAAGTTTTTGGATAAAGGGCTCAACATTTCCGCCGCCCCTTGGAAAACGTCCGACTACTACGATGGATTCTGGGGATTCGGTGCCGCCCCGCTGGGTTATGCGCTTCCCAGCATTGCGACCACTCTGGATTATGGCGGTAGTTCCAGTAACCGTTATGTGACCACCTATTTTCGCCGCGAGTTCACTTTGGATTTCACCCCCTTCACAGCCACGGGGCGCGTTCTGGGGACACATGGTGTGGTCGTCTATCTCAACGGAACTGAACTGACCCGCCAGAATATGCCTGCGGGCGCCGTGAACTACGGCACATTGGCCAGCAATACGGTGTCAGGCGCCGATGCGACCAACTATATTGGATTTACGGTGCCGACGTCCTCGCTGGTCCGCGGGCGCAACCTGATGACTGCAGAACTGCATCTGGCGGCGGTCACCAATTCTACGGCCGGATTCGCGTTGGAACTAACCACCGTGAACCCAACCATACCGCTCATTCCGTCCGTGGCCGTAACCGCAGTGGAACCGGACGGCACGGTGCAATCAGGCGACGCGCTGGGAGTTTTTGTTAATCTGACCAACAGTGGAAATACAGCAACCACCTGTCTGGTCCTACTCAGGGATGCCACCACCGGGGAGGTGTTGGCCTCCCAGACGGTCGATGTTCTGGTTCCGGGTGAAACGACACGGATTTGGCTGGCCTGGCCCACTTTCGGAGCGGCGATAGGTGCGCGGACGCTTCAAGCCGTTACGGTGATCAATGGTATCACGAATCTGGCCGGCATTGCGACCGCACCGGTCACCGTAGACGCGTCGAGTTTCACCGCCCGATCGGTGGGGGTTGCCGGCTCCCTGGGTGGCCGTTGTTCTTCCGTGGCCGTTTCGGGACGATATGTTTATCTCGGGTGCGGAGCGTCCCTTGAAATCTGGGACGCGCTGGTCCCTGCCGTGCCGATTCGCGTGGGTGCGATTCGTCTGCCGGGTATCCTCGAGGATCTCGTCGTCTCGAACAACTGGGTGTATGCGGCCGCCGGGGTGGCGGGCGTGCAGATCGTGGACGTTTCAACACCCACCCTGCCGCTTCACCGCGCCACTTTTGATACCTCCGGTTTTGCGCGCCGAGTCGCCCTCGATGGCCATTTGCTTTACGTGGCCGATGGTTTCCGCGGAGTCCGGGTTCTCAATGTGAGCAGTCCTTCCGCGCCGATACTGGCCGGTGCTTATCAGACCACCGGTCCCGCCCAGGCGCTTGCCATTACCGTGCCGCGCCTGTTGGTGCTCGATGGTCAGGTCGGATTACAGAACCTCCATGCCGCCAACCCCGCCGCGATGACGATCACCGGTGCCTTGAGCCAGATCACCGCCGGCCTGGCGCTGACGGCCGTTCCCGGTGCCGCGCTGATCGCTGATGGTAACGCCGGTCTGTATCGTGTCGATATTTCCGCGCCCGCCACGCCGGCCATGGTGACCAATACCCTGTTGTCGGCGTCCGGCCGCGGGTTGGCGGTCTCCGGTTCGGATTCGGCCCTCTATGTCGCAGCCGGTGCGGCCGGTCTGCTGACCCTGAATGCGACGACCTTGGCGCTTCAATCGACCACCGCGGTGGGGGATGAAGCCTACGATGTCGCTGTGGCAGGCGATACGCTCTATGTGGCCGCCGGATTTGCCGGGTGTCGTTCATTGGACATCTCTTCGCCGATGTCTCCCCAGCCCCTGGCCCTTTACCGGACCGGCATTCGCGCCGTGGATGCCGAGATGTCGGGGCCAACTTTATGGGTGGCTGCGGATGAGGCGGGGCTTCAGGTTCACAGTCTGACCAACCTATCCGCACCGGACTGGATGACCACGGTGCCTGCTTCGACCAATCCCAGATGCCTGATCGTCGCGGGGTCGCTGGCTTATGTGGCCGAGGCGCTGGGCGGATTAAAAATTTACAATGTGGCCAATCCCGCATCTCCCAGCCTGGTCGGCGCCGATGTCGGCGCCGGATTGGTGACCATTCGCCGACTGGCGCTTTCGGGATCTCGCCTGGCCATGACCGACGGGCGACGGATTAATCTGCTGGATGTTTCCAATCCGGCGAGTCCGGTTCAATTGGCGACCAACACCTTCCCGGGTTATGTATTCGACTTGGCCGCCAATGCCGACCATATTTTTGCCGCGTGCGGAGGCTCCGGACTTCGCATCCTGAATAACGCCAACCTGGGTACGATTGGCACGTTCTCCACCGCGCCGGATCCCGTTGTCACGGTCAGCGTCAATGGTAACTTTGCCTATGTGGGTGACGGAAAGGCCACCATCCGGACGTTGAGCATTACCAATCCTGCGGGGCCCACCTTGGTTCAATCATTTTCGGGCCCCGGATTCGGCATCGCCTCGTCCGGTCCTTACACGTATCTGGTGGATGCTCGAAATCAGGGGGAGGTTGTCAATGTCTCCGACCCACTTACCCCGGTCACCAGCCTAAGTCTGCCGAATCTGACGCAGGGACTGCGGGTCCGCGCTCAGGGAGGAGTTGTTCTAACAGCAGAAGACGAAGCCGGCTTGGGCATTATTAACGCCAGTCCCAATGACATTAACCTGAACGGGATTCCTGACGCGACCGACCAACAGATCGCGGATGCCAACCCCAATGATTCCTTATACACGGTTTGGGATGTTCGGGCCGACGACGATTTTGACCAGGACGGTTTGTCTAATTTGGAGGAATACCTGGCTGGCACACAACCCACTGACCCGTCTTCCCGCTTTGCGATCAGCGTGGTCAATTCGTTGCCCGGGGCCGGGAGTGGTCAATTCGTCATCCGCTGGTACAGCGTGTCGGGAAAAACCTATACCCTGCATAAGTCCACCGACCTGACCGCCGGATTCACCCCGTTGCAGTCAGGGATTGTTGACTCTGCCCCCATCAACTGTTATACCGATACGGTTTCCACCGCCAGCGCCTTCTATATGATCAGTGTTCCTTGAAGAGGGCGGAAAGGATGTCCGATCGTGTATTGTTTTCGATGGATCTTATGCGCTTTTTCTGTGGGACTTCTATCAGTCGCCATGGGGGAAGAGCTGCCCAGTGCGCCTTCGCTCTTGACTTGGGAGGGCCGCACCATGGGAACCACTTACCTGGTGAAAATAGCCGGAGTAGCCCAGGATGACGCCCTCGCGTCAGAATTACGGGCGGTGGTTGAAAAAAGGTTTGACGAGATTAACCGGGAAATGTCGCACTATCGTCCGGATAGCGAACTTTCCCGTTTTAACAACAGCACGTCTCTGGCGCCCTTCAAAGTATCGGTCGAATTCGCCAAAGTGGTTCGTCATTCGCTCGTGCTGCACCGTGATTCCGGAGGTGTCTTTGACCCGACGTTGGCTGGACTGATCAATCTCTGGGGTTTCGGTCCGGACGGCCGTAAGTTCAGCCCCCCCTCTGAAAAAGAAATTCAGGATTGCCTCAGCCAGAGCGGTGCCCGCCATTTAACGGTCACCTCTCTCGATGAACTCCAAAAGGATATTCCCCTCCTTAAATTGAATCTGAGCGCGGTGGCCAAGGGATATGGGGCAGATGAAGCCGCGCGGGTTCTTTGCCAACGGGGTTATCCGAACGTGTTCGTTTCGGTTTGCGGGGAGATTATGGCATTTGGGTGCAATGCGGAAGGCAAGCCGTGGCGGGTGGGGGTGGCCAGGCCCCTCTACGATTCTCCCCGAGGAACGGATTTGAGCGCCGTGGTTTCTCTTTCCGGCAGGGCGCTTTCAACCTCGGGCGATATGTATAATTATTTCAAAGATGCAGAGGGACAGGTCTATTCGCATATTTTGGATCCTGTGTCAGGCCGTCCCATCCGTCATCAACTGGCCAGTGTTACGGTGATCGCTCCCTGCGGGCTGCTTGCCGACGGCTTGGCTACGACGCTGTTCGTGATGGGCCCCGAGCGGGGATTGGAGTGGATTGAACAGCGGCCGGATTATGCCGCTTTGTTTATTGTTCGCACCAGCGTTGATCAGTTTAAGGTCATTCCCAGTTCGCGATTCCCGCCCTTTGAACCCATCCAATAGCGGGTCCGAGAACCTGATGATCACAGGGGACCCATCAAGGTAAAAAGGCAGGTACGGATGCGAACGGAAAAACCAGTTGGATTTTCTGCGTCATTTCATTGGTTGAATGCCACCCAATTTTTGGGCGCGCTGAATGACAATGTCTTCAAGTTATTCGTCATATTCTTTCTGATAAGCGTTTTAGGGGGGCAATCGGCCAATGACGTGGTTTTCAAGGCGGGCGCCTTTTTTGCCCTGCCGTTCCTGATCTTCACCCCCTGGGCCGGGTGGCTGGCCGATCGGTACCGTAAGCGGACGATCATCGTGACGGCGAAGGTCTTGGAAATGGTGGTGATGGTCGTGGCCCTAACCGGCTTTTATCTGCGACGGCCGGATGTTTTGTATGCGGCGCTGTTCCTGATGTCGGCGCACAGTTCATTGTTCAGCCCCTCCAAATATGGGGTCATTCCGGAATTGGTGCCCCGGGATCAATTGTCGCGGGCCAATGGACTGTTGGTGATGTTCACCTACGTGGCGATCATCCTGGGGACCGCCCTGGCGCCCTGGAGCGCCAACCTGATGGGCCTCGATTATCGGCATGCGCAATGGATCTGCGTGGGGATCGCCGTGCTCGGATGGCTTTGTTCGACGAGGATGGGGCCGACTCCGCGCGGGGAGAGTACCCGGCGATTCCCGATCTGGTTTTTGAAGGATCTGGCCGCGACGATCTGGTCCATTCGCAAGGATCGGTTTCTATTGCTGGCGGTGCTGGCCTCGGGGTATTTCATGCTGTTGGGCGCCTATTTACAGCTCAACATGATCCCATACGGCATGCAACATCTCCAGTGGACTCAGGAAAAGAGCGGTTACCTCTTTTTCTTCGCGGCCGTCGGGATCGCCCTGGGCGCTTTGCTGGCCGGCCGGCTTTCCGGACGAAATATCGAGTTTGGAATAGTGCCTATCGGCGCCCTTCTATTGGCGATGAGCGTGACCGCGTTGCGTTTCGTGCCAGCGGTTCCCTGGCAGATCGCGGCCTGGGTATTCGTTGCCGGCATTGGCGCAGGGTTGTTCATTATTCCCGTTGATGCCTTCATTCAATTCCGCGCACCCCGCGAGCGCATGGGCGAAATCCTGGCGGCAGCCGGCTTCCTGGGGTGGGTTGGGGTGATTCTCGCCGCGATCCTGGTGAAACTGAATTCTGTCTTGAATCTGACGGCCGGCGAAGGGTTTGTCTTGATGGGTGGATTAACTTTTGGGTTGACCCTGGTCGCGTTTTGGACCCTGCCCGATTTTTTCATTCGTTTCATGGTTTTGATCGTGACCCGATCCTATTGCCGGGTCCGCGTGGAAGGAGGCGAGCGGATGCCCTTGGAAGGCGGGGCCTTGCTGGTGAGCAATCCGGTATCGCCTTTTGAAGCGGCCCGATTGGTGGCAACGACTCAGCGACGCATTCGATTTCTGGTGGACCCCGCATTTGTAACCGGTGGGATGGGGGCAAAGCTGATATTGCAGGGGATGGGGGTCATTTCGATTTCGATGGGAGACAGCCCCCGGCACCAGGTGCTGGCCGTGCAGAGTGCGCGGACGGCGTTGGATGAAGGTTATCTGGTGTGTATTTTTGCAGGGAGCGATTCGGCAGAGGCGGGGGCCTTTGATCGATTCCAAACCGTGTTCACGCGCCTGGCAGAAGGAACAGCCAGTCCTGTTCTTCGGGTTCATATCGGCAAGGAACAACAAGGTGAGGGATCCAGTCGCCACTGGGGACGCGTCCCCGTGACCGTTCGGGTTGAGGAGCCAGAGAACGTGAATACGACGGCCCGTGAGATTTGGGATAAGAGTGGGTGATGGGGATCGACCCGTAACCGGCAACTGAGGCGAACCGCAGATTGACGAATACAGAACCGCAGAATGACTAGGTATATTACGAATTAAATATTGCCGACCTCTTAGTTACGCTGGTGGGGAATCCGGAAGAAGAGCCAGACCTATGGGCTGGCTTTCGGGAACGAGCCGTCCCGGCCGCCCCGCATCCGGAAATACGCGCCTCTTGCGGCGCTACTACAAACAGGGGAACCAGCCGTACGTGTAGTGTGGCTGGACTGGGGATTCCGAAAGTAGAGCCAGACCTATGGGCTGGCTTTCGGAAAAATCACCCCGGAGATCCTTCGACTTCGCGGGTTCAACGCGGTTCATTCCAGGTCAGGACCGGTACGCGTGGCTGACCTATCTTTCTTTTCGCGCAAACGGGATACGAGGCATTCTCCTATTTCTTCGAAATTCGTCTTGCTCCCCACGTTCCGGGGCCATATGCAAAATTAATTGACGTAGATACGAGTTGTATATACATTATCCTTGATGAAGTTCACATGGGATGAAGGGAAGAACCGGATCAACCGGCAGACACACGGCATCGATTTTGCCGATGTTCCGGTGATCTTTGCGTATCCATGGTGACCTTTCTGGATCAGAGGAAATCATACGGAGAGGATCGATGGGTGGGGATCGGATGGTTAGGCGATATCCTTGCGGTGGTTGTCTTCGCCGAGCCAGCCCCCGACATCATTCGAATCATCTCCGCCCGTAAGGCAAGTCGACATGAACAAAATATCTATACAGAAGAAATCGGGAACTGATTGGCAGCGGCTTCGCCGCATGAAGGACACGGACATCGACTTCTCCGATATCCCGCCCATTGACCGGTCTGTTTTTCGAAAAATGGTCATCCGGATGCCGGAGAAGAAATCCGCTCTTTCCATTCGTTTAGATCCCAGTGTTGTGGCCTGGTTCCGAAAACAGGGGCGAGGTTACCAAACTCGGATCAACGCCGTTCTTCGGTCCTATGTCGAAGCCCATTCCCATTGAACCATAAAATAAACCCGTCCAATGATGGCGTCAGACACCATAGTCTGGTGAATTTGATATCCACAAAAGGAATTTGAAGGATGGTCATGCCAGCCCATGGGGTAGAGGGACCCGAATGGCCAAAGTGGAAGCGGATGCTCATTCGCTTGTTTGGCGCGTCAATGGTCTTTTCTGTGGTTTGGTGGCTGATCCGGCGGGATATAGCGGAAACCCTTATTGCGGCTTTGACCCCTTGGATGATTGCGCTCGGATTTCTGGCAGTCTCCCTGGTCTGGGCGACTGTCTTGATTCCGCTCATGATCTTCATCGGAAAGCATGGCAGTCGGAAACCCGAAAGTAAGGCCGGACACTCTGATGGCGGGTAGTTTTGGCCCGAAATAATACGTTCTGCAAGGGGATGAAATGAAATTAATTCAAATAGGCTTTTGCCTCTGCCTGCTGGCTTGTGGATGCTCACGAGTTTTGGACGAATCGGCAGAGACTCGATCCGCCACAAATCTCATCTCAATATGCAAAAATGATCTCGCGATGCTAGAGGAGGAAATCCGAAGTGCGGAAGACGATTTAATTGAATACGAACGACTTAATCAAATCCATGTGGTCAAAGCGCGATCCAAGGCTGAAGTCGAAAGACTGGAATTCGTTGTTGGAGAACGGGAACGGTTTGAACAGGAGTTGCTCCTGCTTGAAGCGACGCACCCCATCGTCACCAATACGAATTCACTCTCCTCCGTCTTCGGGGATGATGCTCTGCGCCAACGACACGGCGAACTCATGCGAATGATCCGTGCGCTGGAGGAATCGGAGAATAGGTGGCGATCCGCGTATGTGCTAGCCTCGACCCGCGAGTCTGAACTCACGCACCTTCAGGACCGAATCCGGAGACTGAATGAGACCTATTCGCAGATTGCCCAACGTTTGCACGATCTCAGAATGAAGAATCAACTCAAATCATTACAGAACCAACCGTCCGACCCTGCACGGTGAGAGACGCCCTTCGGGGGAGCCGGGGAAGGGCGGCCATTGTCTGCCCCCACAGAGGGAGGGAAGATGGGTAAAGGTGAATCAGCGCCTTGATTATGCGCCGGGAAACTAATAACCTGCTGTCCTTGTTGCCATTTTCGAGACTGTTCTTGTTGGAAAACCAGCCGTTTTGGAGAAAATGAATATGACCCGGCTCAGATATTGTGAAGAAGATTGGGATGTCATCAGGGATTCACTCGCCGCCTGGTGGAAACAGCAAACTCCAGCGATTCCCGCTCTATCCATTACCGCGCCCCGTCAAAAGCCCCTTTCTGCCCCGCCGGCAAAAGAACCGAAAACGATGTTGGACAAATGGATGGACATGGATTGTATCGCCTCCGCGTTTGAAGCGGAAGCCGCCAAGACGTTCCGCGGGGGGCTCGCCTATCCTTACCTCACCACCTACCTGGGGCCGGGGAGTCTTGCGCTCTTCACCGGCTCGGAGCCCGATTTCGCCGAAACCACGGTCTGGTACAAAACCTGTTTCAAGGATCCGGCCAAAGTCGACCTCAAAATGCTGTTCGACAACCCATACTGGCTGTGGACCCTCGACGCCACCCGGCGCTATTTGACGGCGGGGCAGGGGAAGTATCTGGTCGGTCTGCCCGACCTGGTTGAGGGCTTGGATATTCTGGCCTGTCTCTTCGGGACAGAGGAACTGTTGACTTTCCTGGTCGATTGCCCCGATGAAATCCATCGCCTGCTGGACCAACTGGATGATATTTACTGGCAGGCTTTCGATCCGATTTATGAGTTGGTCAAGGATGATCGCAACGGAAATTCATTCATCGCCTTCAGAATTTGGGGGCCGGGCAAGACGGTCAAGGTTCAATGTGATTTTTCCGCCATGATTTCGCCGGACATGTTCGCGGAGTTTGTCTGCCCGCACTTGGAAAAGCAGTGTGCCCGCGCTGATTTTTCCCTCTACCATCTGGATGGTCCCAGTTGCATTCGGCATTTGAAGCTCCTTTTGGAGTTGGTCCCCAGTCTCGATGCGGTTCAATGGAGCCCCGGTGCAGGCAATCCCCATGAATTTGCCGCGGATCCGGCGTGGTGGGACATCATCTGGAAACCGGTCTTCGCCTCCGGCCGGTCTGCCCAGGTTTTTGAAAACCCTTCTTCGTTAGTCGAGCCCTTTGTCAGGGAATTCGGTTGGAACGGGGTCTACATCAGCACCGACGTGAACTCTGAAGTTGAGGCTCGAGTTCTTCTGGAGAAGGCCGCCACTTGGTAGGGAGGAATAGAGGCCAGATTATCGGTCTGCCTATTCGGCGCGGCGGAGCGCGCCTCCCACTTTCAAGACGTTAATTCAACCGTCCATTGATCCGCACTCCACAGGGACCCGCCCAGCCGGGTGGTCGGCGGACGATGGGGGTCAATCCTTTGGGGACTTGAAGGTCCAGGGTGAACCCGCTCCGGCCCATTTCCCACTCAACCTTGATGGGACCGGAAGGAGTGGGAATGACCCCTTTGGCGCAGGGCAGGCCGCAGGGATGGGGTTGAACGATGAAGGACTTAAACCCGGGTGTCAGGGGGCGCACCCCGAGAATATAGGCCTGTTGGAGCCAGATTGGCGCCGCCGACCAGCCATGACAAAAGCTGCCCGCCAGGCGGAAGTCCGGTCCGCCGCCGATCACTTCCCACAACGAGGTGCTGCCGGTTAACACCATGGAACCGAAAGATTGGTGACAGTTGTCGAGGAGGGTTTGTTGTCCGGCGCTCGGGGCGTTCAGCATCGCCTGCCAGGCGTAGAACATGGCCGACAGCGTGACGGGAATCAGAGTAGAATCCGAGAGGAAGCTGCTCTGCAATTCGGTGCGCAAGGGCGCGGGGCAAACACCCAGGGTGAGAGCCAGACCCTGGACGCCCTTGGCATAATGCCAGCGACTGAGCCGGTCGGCATATGAGGCATAGCGTTTGCGTTGGGGATCCCAGAAGACGCGGTGGATGGCCTGGATCAGGCGGGACGCTTCACGCCGGTAGCCGCGGGCGGCTTCGGCTTCGCCCGAGAATTCCAATAGATCGGCAAAAGCTTGCAGGGCTTCGACCACATAGAGATTATGGGGTGCATCCAATCGGAATTTGCCGTCCGCAGTGAAAGTCGGCTCTGTTTTGTAAACGAGTCCATCGACCCATTCGTAAAAGCCCCAATAGCCATCGAAAATATTGCACAGCCCGGTTTTGGTATCGCGATGATCGAGGAATTTCTGCAAAAGTCCGGCGGCGGTTTCGCGGAATTCACGGAACAAGGTGGGCCGGCCGCTGAACAGGTAATGATCGCGCAGGGCGCTGATCCAGACTAGCGGAAAGATGGGGATACAAGGCTGGATACGGGCTGGCGCACAGAGTTCAAGGAATCCGTCCGGCCGCTTGCCCCAGCCGAGCAGGCGGAACGATTGGAGCGGATAGGTGTATTCACCAAAGGCATAATAGCCGTAGAGAGCTTGGTTGCGACTATCGTAGGCGTAGAGGCTTTGCTCGCGCCAGGGGCAATCCATGTAATGATCGGCCATGCACAGCCGCAGGGTGCGGATGGCGGTGGTTCGGATTTCCGACATTAGCCGGTCGGGCGACTCGTATTCGCCGGATACGTTCAGCGGATATGAAACCGGGAACAGGCCGAGCGCGTGAACCGTCGCCGGCTGGTCAAAATTGAGCAGATGGAGTTCGAGATAGCGGCCGCCCAGTCGGCGGAAGGGCAGGGTAAAGGTATTACGGCCTTTGCGGCAGATGAACCGATCGCCAAAGCGGCGGTAGCCGGGGGTGGCGCGCACACCGAGGTCCTCCAGATGTTCCCCATGGCTGATATCGATGACCATGCCGGCAGGGGCGTCCACCTCGATGTGGAACAGACCGAACGATTCGGCGCCCAGATCGACCAGGAGGAGGCCCCCATTGGCGGGCGCTTTGGGCGGCGGGATCTGCAGCGGATAGGGCGTATCTTCCACCGGACAAACCGCATGTTTAAAATCGGCGGCAAAGGCCAGGGAGGGGGTCATGTCGTTCGCGGCAGGAGGGCGGATGATTTCTCCCTGCGCGATGGGCTTGCCGGGAATCAATGGACCCTGTTCCAATTGGCATTGTTTGCGGAGTTCCAGATGAGTCCAGTAACCGTCCGTCGAACCCGCCAATTCGACGGCAGGCGACCAATCGCGACCGGGCTTGTAACCGGGCGCGGTCCAGTTATCTTCGTGGCGCGCGTCGAATTGGACCGTGAATCCCATTTGGACGGTCACGGCTTCGGTTAGGCCGGAGACGAAAGCCGGCGACTGGCGAACGCGCCATTCGCGATTGGACACGATCCGCTGGCCGTCGAGGTCCACTTGGAGGATCAATCCCGGATGTCCCTTGCGATACTCGCTGTTATCGCGACCGAAGAAATAACCGAGGAGGGCGATTGAATTCACACCGGCTTTGAGATACGGGGCAATGTCGTGCCGATCGACCGAGCGGTAATGTGGATAATCGGAAAAGGCGCGTCCGGGAATTTCCTGGCCATTGACAAAGAGGGCATATTGGGTATCCACGGCCAATTGGAGGAGTGCGCGGCGCGGACGGCGCGACAGGGAGAAACGGCGCTGGAAGTTGAGATATTGATTGAACGAGGTGGTATCGGTGTTTAGCCAGATCCAACGGGCTGAGGAATCAAAAAGCATAAGAGGACCTTTCGTTTGTTGAACGCGAGGAATATTCAGGCGACAACCTTTTGAATATAGGCATTCCGGGGGGATTTTGCGACAAATGTTTTGCGCGCGAAAGGGCCGCCATTTTTATCACAACTCCATTTATATGTTACAAAAATGTATGCTTTCGTAGCCCTCATTGAATACAAAAATGTAATAAAATGGTGGGCGGCATTGATTTTTAAGAGAGGCTAATAATTGTTCATCTCTTTATTTATCAATATCTTATAAATAGATAATGGGATGATTGATTTGATTGGCACGCCCCGTGCTAATTATTAACTGTGTTTAATGGTCCGGTTACCGTAAGGTGGCCGACAGGTTTTTGACGCATAACGATATTGGATTTTGGAATAAGGGAGGATGAATGAGCGCTGACATCAAGAAGCCGGGGACGGAAGCGGGCGAAGCTAATCGGGTGACCGAGTTATTCGGCGAGAATGTTTTCAGCATCAAGACGATGCGCAATTATTTGGGCGAGAAAGCCTGCAATTCTCTGGTGGCCACGATTTGCCAGGGCCATTCGTTGGATCCGTCGATTGCCGATGAAGTGGCCGACGCGATGAAAACCTGGGCGATTTCGCGGGGCGCGACCCATTTTACGCATTGGTTCCAGCCGTTGACCGGCGCGACCGCGGAAAAGCACGAAGCCTTTGTGGTGCCCGACGGGAACGGGGGGGCCTTGATGCAGTTCTCCGGCAAAGAGCTGATTCAGGGGGAGCCGGATGCCTCGAGTTTCCCTTCTGGCGGATTGCGCAGTACATTTGAAGCCCGTGGCTACACCGCGTGGGATCCGACGAGTCCGGCGTTTATCAAGGAAGGGGTCAACAGCGCGACCCTCTGTATTCCGACGGTATTCTTCGGTTATCATGGCGAATCATTGGACAAAAAAGTTCCCCTGTTGCGATCGATGGACGCCTTGTCCGCGCAAATCGATCGGTTGGGGCGCCTGTTCGGGATCAAGACCGCGGCGCGCGCCTATGCCACCCTCGGACCGGAACAGGAATATTTCCTGATCGACCGCGAATATTTTGATGCGCGTTTGGATTTGCTCCAGACCGGTCGGACCTTGTTTGGACGGAAGCCGGCCAAGCATCAGCAGATGGAAGATCACTATTTCGGCGCGATCAAGAATCGCGTACTTTCATTCATGGAAGATCTCGATCTCGAACTCTGGCGCCTGGGCATTCCGGCGCGGACCCGGCATAATGAAGTCTGCCCGGCCCAGTTCGAAATCGCGCCCATTTTTGAGGAATTGAATCTAGCCATCGACCATAACATGCTGGTGATGGATACTCTGCGCCAGGTGGCCGAGAAACATGATTTCGTCTGCCTCCTCCACGAAAAACCCTTCGCGGGAGTCAACGGATCGGGCAAGCACAACAACTGGTCGATCTGCGGACCGGACGGCAAAAACTGGCTCAGCCCGGGCTCGAATCCGCGGGAAGACGCCAAGTTCCTGACGATGATCTGTGTGCTGATGCAGGCGGTCGACAAACATGCGGACCTGTTGCGCGCCTCGGTGGCGTCGGCCCGCAATGATCACCGGCTCGGGGCGAACGAAGCGCCGCCGGCGATCGTTTCGATCTTTCTGGGTGAGGAACTGACGGATGTCATCGCCCAGTTGGAAAAGGGCGAGTCCCGCGAGAAGAACGGAACGGCGACCCTCCATCTCGGCGTTTCGTCCCTGCCGCGACTGGCCAAGGACATGACCGATCGGAACCGCACCTCGCCGTTCGCCTTCACCGGGAATAAGTTTGAATTCCGCGCGGTGGGATCGAACCAGAGTTGTGCGTTGCCGATGACCGTGCTGAATACGATCGTCGCCGAATCCCTCGACCAGATCTGCAGCCGGATCGAAGCGGAACTGGCGAAGGGGGTGGCCTTCAACGCCGCCTTGCAAATGGTTCTGGCGGACATCAGCCACAAGCATAAGCGAATCCTCTTCAACGGCGACAATTACACGGCGGAGTGGCGCAAAGAGGCGGCGCGGCGCGGTTTGCCGAATATCCGGGCGACCCCCGAGGCGCTTAAAGCCCTGACGAAAAAAGAGTCGGTGGCGATGTTCGAAAAATACAAGGTGTTTTCTCCGCGCGAGATCGAATCGCGTTATGAGGTCTACCTGCACGAATATCTGAAGACGGTTCAAATCGAAGCGCAGTGTGCGGGCACCGTGGCCCGGACGATGATCATTCCGGCGGCTTTGGAATATCAGAACCGGCTGGGGGCGACCCTGACTTCGTTGAAAACCGGCGGGGTCAAGGCGTCCAAGTCCACCCGGGATCTGCTGTCCCAAGTGGCTCGGCTGACCGATGACGCCCTGGTGGCGGCCCTCGCGCTCGAAAAAGCGGTGAGTGCGGAATCCACTGACAAGATGTTGACGGGAATGGCGGCCCTGCGGGCGGCGGCGGATGAACTGGAAGGGCTGGTGCCCCACGATCTCTGGCCGTTGCCCAGTTATGCCGAGATGCTGTTCATGATGTAAGCGACGTGTGACCCTTATACGCGACGCACTGCAGATTGACGAATGATGGGTCTGAATCATGACGGAACCCCTTCGCGAATGAAGGGACCCGGCTTCAAGGTTCTGCGGTTTAATATTCGGCAATCTGCGGTTGATATGGTACAAGGGACACGTCCGCGTTAAAACCCTTTGGTTTGCGGATGGAAGGTGCGGTCGCCTGATGAATCCAACACACCGACAGGATCCCCGGGGATTCGACCCCCAGGGGCTCTATGATCCCCGCCTTGAGCACGATAGTTGCGGCGTGGGCTTTCTCGTTCACCTGGATGGAAAGCCCTCCCACGACCTGGTGTTGAAATCTGTCCAAGTACTCCAGAATCTATTGCATCGGGGTGCCGTGGGGGCCGATCAGCGGACCGGCGATGGCGCCGGGGTTTTGCTTCAGTTGCCCGACCGGTTCTTCAGGCGGGAAGCGGAGACATTGGGCGTGGCTTTGCCGCCCGCCGGTCGATATGGGGTGGGGATGGTCTTCCTGCCGAAGGAGGTCGCCCAGGCCGTGGGGGCGCGGGTGCTGATCGAGCGCCTCGTGCGCGCGATGCCGATGGAGTTCCTGGGTTGGCGGGCGGTGCCGGTCGACGAGGGCTTGCTGGGGGATCAAGCGCGGGCGAGTTGTCCAACCGTGGCGCAATTCTGGGTGACGGGACTTTACGGGGATACTGCCGAATTCGAACGACGGCTCTACCTGCTGCGCAAACGGATTACCCGTGCGGCCGAAGGGCAGGGGCTGCGGCTCTATCTGCCGAGCCTGTCCTGCCGGACGGTTGTCTACAAGGGGTTGCTGATGGGCGCCCAGGTATCGGGTTTTTACCGCGATCTGGTCGATCCCGATTTTGCGAGTGCGCTGGCGGTGATGCACCAGCGGTACAGCACCAATACGTTCCCGTCCTGGGAACTGTCCCAGCCTTTCCGCTTATTGGCCCACAATGGCGAAATCAACACTCTGCGTGGAAATTTGAACCAGATGAGGGCGCGTGAACGCTCCCTGGCTTCGCCGTTATTCGGTGACGAGATCGGCGATCTCCTGCCCATCATCGATCCCGGCGGCAGTGATTCCGCCTGTTTGGACAATGCGCTGGAAATGCTGACCGCCTGTGGCCGGAGCCTGCCGCACGCGATGACGATGTTGATCCCCGAAGCGTGGGGGGTGAAATATCCGATGGGGCCCGACCAGCGGGGATTTTTTGAATATCATGCCGGGCTGATTGAACCTTGGGACGGACCCGCCACGGTGGCCTTTACGGACGGGGAACGGGTGGGGGCCATGTTGGACCGCAACGGCCTGCGACCGGCGCGGTATTGCATTACGCGCGGCAATCTGATGGTGATGGCTTCCGAGGCGGGCGTATTGCCGTTGGCGGCCTCCGAGATCCGCGAAAAGGGATCCTTGCGGCCGGGCCAGATGATTTTGGTGGATTTGGCGGAAGGGCGGATTCTTCGGGATGATGTCATCAAAATGCGGCTGGCCCGCCGTCATCCCTACCGGCGGTGGGTGGAAGAGAACAAGATCACCCTGCAGGGGTTTTTCGGCGCGGTGGCGCCGGTTACGCCGGAGTGGGATACCTTGCGGGCGCGCCAGCTTCTGGGGGGCTATACCCGGGAGGATCTGCAGATGATCCTCACGCCGATGGCGTCCTCGGCCCATGAACCGGTGGGTTCCATGGGGCACGATATGCCGTTGGCGGTTTTTTCGGAAAAGCCCCAGCTTCTGTTCAACTATTTCAAGCAGATGTTTGCCCAGGTCACCAATCCGCCGATCGATCCCATCCGCGAAGAATTGGTGATGTCGCTCATGACATTTATCGGAAATCCACCCAACGTGCTCAACGAGACGCCGTTGAACGCCCGGTTGATCAAGTTGCGGCATCCCATTTTGAGCAACGAGGATCTGGCCCAAATCCAGTCGCTGAATTTGAAGGATTTTGCCGCGGTGACCTTGATCCCCGAGTTCGAGCCCGGGTCGGGCGAGGCCGGTTTATCGGCCGCTGTGGGGACGCTGGCTGACCAGGCGGCGGAGGCGGTGCGGAGCGGGCGCAATCTGGTGGTACTGTCCGACCGGACGATTTCCCCGGGGTATATGCCGATTCCCTCTCTGCTGGCTGTTTCGGCGGTGAACCGGCGCCTGGTGGCGGAGGGTTTACGGACGCAGGCGGGTGTGATTGTCTCGACCCGCGAGGCCCGGGAAGTGATGCACATGGCCTTGTTGTTGGGATATGGGGCGACGGCGGTCAATCCCCACCTGGCCTTCGAGACCGTGGCCGCGCTGGCTCTGCATCACGAATTGGATGTCGAGGTCGGCGTGGCCAAGGCGCTGGAGAATTACATCACCGCGTTATGCGAGGGCCTGCGCAAAATCATGTCCAAGATGGGCATTTCCACCCTGCGCTCCTACCGCGGCGCCGAAGTATTCGAGGCGGTGGGCCTGAATCACACCTTGCTGGAAGCTTTTTTCCCGGGGACGCCTTCGCGGGTGGAGGGCATTGGGTTGAAAGAGATTGCCGAAGAGTGCCGGTTGCGTTCAGAGGAAGCCCGCCGGATGGAGGGGGACGGCACGGGATTATTGCCGTCGGGCGGGGTCTACCGCTACCGGCAGGATGGTGAGCGGCATCTCTGGACGCCCTTTACGATCAGCACGCTCCAGCGGGCAACCCGTGAAAACGATATGGGGTTATTCCGGGACTATACGCACCGGATCGACGATCAAGCCGAACAGATTTTCACCCTTCGGGGGCTTTTCCGATTTAAGCCCGTAACGCCCGTGCCTCTGGATGAGGTGGAGTCGGTGGAATCGATTTGCCGGCGGTTTGTGACGGGGGCGATGTCGTTTGGTTCGATCAGCCGGGAGGCGCATGAGACGATCGCCATTGCGATGAACCGGCTGGGGGCGAAGAGCAACAGCGGGGAGGGGGGCGAAGATCCCGCCCGGTACACTCCCCTGACGAACGGTGACAGCCGGTGCAGTGCGATCAAACAGGTCGCCAGTGGTCGGTTTGGCGTGACGGCTGAATATTGCGTCAACTGCCGAGAATTACAGATCAAGATCGCCCAAGGCGCGAAACCGGGGGAGGGGGGCCAGTTGCCGGGCCATAAGGTCAATGCCGAAATCGCCCGTGTGCGTCATTCGACTCCCGGGGTCACCTTGATTTCGCCGCCCCCGCATCATGACATCTATTCGATCGAAGATATCAAGCAGTTGATCTATGACTTGAAGAACCTCAATCCGCGGGCGCGGATTTCCGTCAAGCTGGTTTCGGAATTAGGGGTGGGGACGATTGCGGCCGGGGTGGCCAAAGCCAAGGCGGAAATGATTTTGATCAGTGGGTATGATGGGGGAACAGGGGCCTCGCCGTTGTCCTCCATCCGCCATGCGGGCGTGCCGTGGGAGTTGGGCCTGTCGGAAACCCAGCAGACGCTGGTGTTGAACGGACTGCGGGAACAGGTTCGTCTGCAAACGGATGGCCAGTTGAAAACCGGTCGCGATGTGATGATTGCCGCCTTGTTGGGCGCGGAAGAGTTTGGTTTTGCCACCACCGCCCTGGTCGTTTGCGGTTGTGTCATGATGCGCAAGTGCCACTTGAACACCTGCCCGGTGGGCGTGGCGACCCAGGATCCGGCCCTTCGCCGATTTTTCAGCGGCAAGCCCGAATATCTGGTGAATTTTTTCCGGTTCCTCGCCCAGGAGGTGCGCGAATATCTCGCTCAACTCGGCTTGCGGTCGCTGGACGAAGCGGTGGGTCGTTCGGACCTGTTGAATGCGGAGCCGGCGGTTCAATTTTGGAAGGCGCGGGGACTCGATTTCAGCCGCATCTTGAGCCGTCCCGCCGCGCCAGGGGTGTCGGTTCGCCAGACCCGGGCGCAGGATTATGAATTGGATAAGACGCTGGATGCGCGTCTCCTGCCGCGCGTGGCGGATGCGTTGGAACAGCGGCGCGCCGTGACCGTGGATTCGCCGATCACGAATGTCGATCGCGCCGTGGGGACCCGTATTTCGGGCGAAGTCGCCCGGCGGTATGGCCACGAAGGTTTGCCGGACGACACGATCACCTTCCGGTTCCGGGGATCGGCGGGGCAGAGTTTTGGCGCCTGGTGCGCCCGGGGGGTGACCCTGCTCCTGGAGGGCGAGGCGAATGACTATGTCGGCAAAGGGTTGTCCGGGGGGCGGATTGCGATTCGGCCGCCACCCGAGGCGGCGTATGACGCCTCGCAGAATACCATCGCCGGGAATGTGATTTTGTACGGCGCGACGGGCGGCGAGGTCTATATCGGGGGGACGGTGGGGGAACGGTTCGCGGTCCGGAATAGCGGCGCAAGCGCCGTGGTGGAAGGCGTCGGTGACCATGCCTGCGAGTATATGACCGGCGGGCGGGTGGTGATCCTGGGCCGGACCGGCTTGAATTTTGGGGCCGGGATGAGTGGCGGGATCGCCTATGTCTATGACGAAGACCGGCGTTTCGACAGCCGCTGCAATCTGGACATGGTGGACTTGGAACTGCTCGAGGATCCCCAGGATCTGGCGGAGCTTCGACAACTTCTGGCGCGGCATGTGCATTATACCGGGAGCCGGAAGGCTGAACGGATTTTGGACGACTGGCCCGAGCGGGTCTCGTTTTTTGTCAAGGTTTTTCCCATGGAATACCGTCGGGTTCTGGGTCGGATGATGCGTGATGACGAGGCGACGGAGCGGCAGGAGGTGGTCCATGGGTAAACCGGGTGGATTTATGGAACAGGCCCGGCGCGAGCCGGGATACCGTCCGGTCGCCGAGCGGTTGGGCGATTTCAAGGCCGTGGAGGTCCGGGCCAGTGAAGAGGAGATCGTGGCGCAGGCCGCGCGGTGCATGGATTGCGGGACGCCTTTTTGCCATGGGTGTGGATGTCCGCTCAATAATCTGATCCCGGAATTCAATGAACAGGTTTACCGCCGGCACTGGCGGGAGGCGCTGGAACTGTTGCTGACGGTCAATCCCTTTCCCGAATTCACCGCCCGGGTGTGTCCGGCTTTATGCGAAGGTTCGTGTGTCCTGGGCATTCATGATGAGCCGGTGACGATCCGGCAGATCGAAATGGCGATCATCGAGAAAGGATTCGCGGAAGGCTGGATTCAGCCCGGGCTTGCCGCCGAGCGGCGGGCGGGGCGCGTGGCGGTGATCGGGTCGGGACCGGCGGGACTGGCGGTGGCGGATGCGGTTAGCCGCGCAGGGTATGGCGTCGTGGTCTACGAGAGTGCGGCCCGGCCGGGAGGAATCCTGCGCTATGGCATCCCCGAATTCAAGTTGGAGAAGTGGATGATCGACCGCCGGATTGACCTTCTCAAGGCGCAAGGAGTC
Source organism: uncultured bacterium (assembly GCA_903824675.1). Taxonomy (GTDB): domain Bacteria; phylum Verrucomicrobiota; class Kiritimatiellia; order CAIKKV01; family CAIJXV01; genus CAIJXV01. Next base: position 55,449 of record CAIJXV010000020.1, on the reverse strand, counting down.
GTTTTTGAAACCGGCGTGGCGATCGGCCGGGATTTATCGGCCCGCTATTTGAAGGATCGTTTTGAAGCGATTTGTCTTTGCGCCGGCGCCCGGGTTCCCCGCGATCTGGCGATTCCGGGACGGGAGTTGGGCGGGATCCACTTTGCGATGGAATACCTGATGGTGCAGAACCGCCTGCTGGGAGGGGAGTCGGTGACTCCGGATGAATTCATTTCGGCGGAAGGCAAGAATGTGGTGATCATCGGCGGAGGTGATACCGGTTCGGATTGCCTGGGGACCGCCTTGCGTCAGGGGGCGCGGGAAGTGGTCCAGATTGAAATCCTGCCCGAGCCACCCGCATCACGTGCGGATTCCACGCCCTGGCCTCTGTGGCCGCATCAACTGCGGATTTCGAGCAGTCATAAAGAGGGGGGCCAACGGTATTGGGGGATGACCGCCCTTCGGTTTCTCGGCGATGGGGCGCGAGTGAACGGGATCGATGTCTGTACGGTGGATTGGGGTCCCGGGGCGGATGGGCGTCCGACGCCACGACCCCGGACCGGGAGCGACCGGCGTTTCCCGGCGGACTTGGTCCTTCTGGCGATGGGATTTACAGGGCTGGCGGCGAATCCTTTTGCGACCGAGTGGGGTTTGACTTTGAATGCGCGCGGGCTTTTGGCCCGGGACGCCGACGGTAATACCTCCGGGGCCGGTATTTTTGCCGCAGGGGACATGACTCAGGGCGCCTCTCTCGTGGTCCGGGCAATCGCGGATGGGCGGCAGGTTGGGGCGCGGATTGCGGCCTACCTGGCGCGGTAAACAATTTGCGGTCGGTTAGGAAAAAGGATAGGATAACCAGCCGGCGGGATCGACAGCGACTCCCGATCAGGAAGGAACCGACTATGTACGAATCGGATAGGCCTCATGAGGCTTGTGGAATTGTTGCAGCCTATGGTGTGCCTTCAGTGGCCAACCTTATTCAGGCTGGGTTATTTTCGCTTCAACATCGGGGACAGGAGGGCGCGGGAATTGTGGTCAGCGATGGACGAAGCATCCGGTCCCACAAGGGCCTGGGCTTGGTCAATGATGTGTTTTTGCCAGGACGACTCGCCGAGTTGCCAGGCCACTTGGGGATCGGGCATGTTCGTTATTCGACCACCGGATCGGACCGGATTCAGAACGTCCAGCCGCTGGTTGCCGAATGTGTCGACGGCATCTGGGCGATCGCCCATAACGGGAATCTGGTCAATGCCCAGGCCCTGCGCCGGATGTACCAGGAGGCGGGGGCTATTTTTCAAACCGGCACCGACAGCGAAGTGTTGATTCATCTCCTGGCCGATCCGATGTACCGGAACCGTCCCCGTCGGGTGGCACGGGCCTTGATGGAGTTGAACGGTGCGTTCGCTTTTGTGTTGATGACATCGACCTCGATCATGGCGGCGCGGGATCCGTATGGCTTTAAGCCTCTTTCGATTGGGAAGCTGGGGGAGGGTTGGATGATTGCCAGCGAGACCTGCGCGTTGAACCAGTTGGGCGCGGAATACCTGCGGGATGTTCAGCCCGGTGAACTGGTGGTGATCAACGAACACGGATTGCAAAGCAGCCGGTTCATGGATCTCGATAAAAAGCGCATGGCCCAGTGTGTTTTCGAGCATGTCTATTTTGCACGGCCTGACAGCCTGGTTTTCGGGCAGAATGTCCATAACGTCCGGATGAAACTGGGAATGCGGCTGGCCGAGGAGCACCCGGTCGAGGCCGACGTGGTGATTTCGGTGCCGGATAGCGGCAATTCCGCGGCGCTCGGGTTTTCGCAACGGAGCGGGATTCACCTCGATTATGGTTTCATGCGCAATCACTACGTGGGGCGGACCTTCATCATGCCCAAAGCGGATGCCCGCGCGCGCAGTGTGGATATGAAACTGGCGGTGATTGCCGATGTGGTGCGCGGCAAGCGGGTGGTGGTGGTGGACGATTCGATTATTCGCGGTACCACTTCCCAACGGCGGGTATCCGCCTTGCGGGCGGCTGGGGCCCGGGAAATCCATTTGCGCATTTCCTGCCCGCCGACCACGCACCCCTGTTTTTTTGGGATCGATTTCGCCACCCGGGAGGAACTCGTGGCGGCGGATCGGTCGATCGAACAGATTCGCCAGGTGACGGGTGCGGATTCGGTGGGCTATCTCAGCATCGAGGGCTTGCTGTCGCCGTTCCCCGATGCCGCCAACTATTGTACCGCCTGTTTTTCGGGCGATTACCGGGTTGACATCAGTGCGGTCCAGGGGAAGGATGATCTGGAGCAAGTCGCCCCCATGCTCAAGTTCGATCCGTGATGGGGTTTGGGCCCCAAGGAGTTACCATGAAACGATATGGATGGTTGGGTTGGGTAGTTGCCTTGATATTGGTGTGGGGATGCCACCGCAGGGAGGCCCTGGCCCCGAACGACGGGATGTGGCTGACGGATTTTGAAGCCGCCAAAGCGCGCGCAGTCGAGTTAAAGCGACCGATTCTCGTCGATTTTTCAGGGTCGGATTGGTGCGGCTGGTGTATCAAGCTTGATAAGGAAGTTTTCCGGCAGGAGGCGTTCAAAAGTTTTGCCCAAAATAATCTCGTCTTATTTCTGGCCGATTTTCCGCGCTCGACGCCCCAGCCACAAGGGATAAAGGCGCAGAATGAAGTCTTGATGGCCCAGTACCAGGTGGAAGGTTTTCCGACCGTCCTGCTATTGAATGAGAAAGGCCGCGTGTTGGCCCAGACGGGATATCAACCCGGCGGGGCGGCCGCCTATGTGAAACATTTGCAGGAATTGCTGGCGGAGCCGCCGGTAAAATAAATCCAATCGTTCTCGCCGGCCTATCCGGCAGACGTTCCCCGTTTTAAAATGATCCTGCTCCTTTTTGTGAAAGGCGGGTTCCCAAATCCTCGCCTTGTCAGACACTGAATCATTCCGGTTAAGAGCGCATCGCGTGGCTGCTCTCCCGCAAGCCAGCCCATAGGTCTGGCTTTACTGCCTGATGCACCGTATCGCCAGAGTCTCGCCCTCCAGGAGAGAGCTATCCCTCTGGTATAGATTGACGTTTGGAGGGCGAGACTCTGGTGAGCCGTCAGTCTGCAACCCGATGAGGTCGGGAACCGTCGCACCGCGGAGATTACGCGAGGAGCAGGGGGTTAATTTTCTATTGACGGACGGGGTGGGGTCTGATAAACGTCTTCCCCCTTATGGGACAACAACTTAAACCACGTATAAAGCGGAAACGTCGGATCCGGTACATCAAGCGCCGGGCCGATGCATCCAAGCTTCAAAAACAGAAAAAAACACCGGCGTCGAAGTAATTCGTCGAGGGTGTTTGTAGGGGTTGCAGACGATCACGGCGTCAGCCGTTCCGATGCAATTTTCTTGACGGGCATGTTAGGGCGCGATGGCCGAGTGGCTAGGCAGAGGTCTGCAAAACCTCGTACACCGGTTCAATTCCGGTTCGCGCCTCCAATTATGCCTTTTCTGTTATCGTTGCTACTGGCGATTCCAGCCAAAGATGTGAAGACTGCGACAACAGTCTGACGTTAAGGATTATTTCTTATGAAGGCAATAGATCCGATTCGAGTGGGTTTGGTGGGCATTGGCCGGGCCGGGTGGGGGATGCATGTGCCGGAACTCAAGGGGCACGAAAAACAATTTAAAATTGTGGCGGCCTGTGATGTGTTGAAGGAACGGCGGCAATTAATGGATCGGACCTTCGGGTGCCGGACCTATGCCCGTTACGAGGATTTGCTCAAGGACCGCGATGTGGAACTGGTGGATATCGCCACGCTGTCGGTCGATCATTTTACGCATGCCGTTATGGCGCTCAAGGCCGGCAAACAGGTTTGCATTGAAAAACCCATGTGCCGGACCTATGAGGAAGCCGTCAAGTTGAAGGCGATTGCCGCACGGTCCTTTGGTCAGGTCTTGGTTCGACACAATCGGTTTTGGGAGCCGGGCTTTCAGCATATTCAGGAAATCATCGAAAAAGGACTGCTGGGCGATGTCTTCGAAATCAAGTTGCGCCGGGTGAGCTATCAGCGCCGGAACGACTGGCAGACGATCAAGAAATTCGGGGGCGGCCAGGGTTTGAACTGGGGACCCCATATCGTCCAGCATGCCCTTCGGTTTTTGGACGGGAAAGTGGTTGATCAATGGAGCGATCTGCGGCGGGTGGCGGCCGTGGGGGATGCCGAAGATCACTTGAAAATTATTCTGAAGGGCAAGAATGGGTGCCTGGTCGATCTGGAGATCAGCGGCGGAGCCGCTCTCGGTGAACCGGAATACCTGGTTTGGGGAACACGCGGTTCCCTGAAATCAACCGGATCCCAGATCACCCTCAAGTATTTGAATCCCCACCGGCGGCTGGCCCCGCGGCGCTTGATGTCCGGGACGCCGGATATCGGACATTTCGGGACGCCGGACAAGCTGGACTGGCTGGAATCGACGATTCCTGTCAAGCCTTCCAACGGCTATGAAATGACCGGCATCTGGGATGCGATTTACAATACCCTGCGATTGCGCAAGCCCTATCCAGTCTCCTTGGATGAGGCGGTGGAGGTGATGCGAGTGATCGATCACGCCCGCAAGCAGTGCGGATTCCTATAAGATTTTGGACGGCGGCAGGTAAGCCTGGCTTTGGGTTTCAAGGCGGAGTTGAAATCACGCACTCCCAATTCTTATGCCCATCGCATTATGACTTTGCAGTCCGGGCGCTCAACCAATCGATCAGATCGGCAACCGTCTTGATGCCCAGTAGTTCTTCGGCTTCGAATTCAAGGTGGAAGGTCTGTTGGAGATCGTAAACCAGGTCTAAAATCGACAAAGAATCAAAACCGAGCGATGCAATCGGGGTCGATTCGGGCACATGGTCCCAGTCTTTTTTCTCCCGGGAACTGGTTTTTATCAGGTTTCTTAACGTGCGGTCGATTTCACTGCGTGTCATGGCGAATCCCCGTTTTTCCGTCGGCCATCGCAAATTATGGCGGGTTGACGGAATGAATTGTTGTAAAACGTTTCCATCAAAACACAATCAGGTCACGAAAGAAAGAGCGATATTTCCAACGGGATATTTATTCGGTTCAAGCTGAGTTTTACGCCCGGTGAGCATCTTTTTCAGGGTTAACAGCAAGATCGTTATATTTTTTAGAGAATTAACCTATTTAGGGGATTCACACCCTGATAGATTAACGCCTGTTTTTCAAGCCCGAGAGGTTTGAACTGCGGCCGTGAAATTGAACTTAACCCAGGAGGATCGGATGAGCGCATTGTTAGAACAGATCAAAGAGAATTTGATGAAGGGCAAGGCGAATGATGTCAAGGCGGGCGTGGAGCAGGCTTTGAAGGACAAGCTTCCTGCCGGCGACATTCTCAACAAAGGTCTCCTGGCCGGAATGGGCATCATCGGCGAAAAGTTCAAGAAGAATGAAGTCTATGTTCCCGAAGTGCTGATCGCGGCGCGCGCGATGAAGGCCGGAATGGAACTGCTCAAGCCCGCGTTGTTGGCCGCCAAGGTCCAGCCCCGGGGCACCGTGGTCATCGGCACCGTCAAGGGCGATCTCCATGATATCGGCAAGAATCTGGTCGGCATGATGCTCGAAGGCGGCGGCTTCAAGGTCGTCGATGCCGGGATCAATGTCGAACCCGCGAAATTTATCGAACTCGTCCGCGCCAACAATGCCACCCTGATCGGGGCGTCCGCGCTGCTGACCACGACGATGACGAACATGAAGGAAATCGTCGATGCGATCAAGGCTTCGGATCTCAAGGGTAAAGTCAAGGTCATGGTGGGTGGTGCGCCCCTGACCCAGGCGTTCTGCGATGAGATCGGGGCGGATGGCTATGCTCCCGACGCGGCTTCCGCGGCGGATCTGGCCAAGAAACTGGTCGGTTAATCGGCCGGTTCACACGTGTCGTAAGCGGGAAATCCCTTCGGGATTTCCCGCTTTTTTATTTACGAGACGTGGGCCGACCCGTTACAGTTTTCAAATCGCCTTGAGGCTACACTGGGAACGACGATGAGGAGGGATCGGGTGGGTACAAAAAGACCAACGACGGCGTCTTCTGATTTGGCCCAGGCCTTGGAGCGTCTTTATGCGCTGAGGACCTTCGGCATCAAGCCGGGGTTGGAATCGATGACGGCGTTGTTAGACGCTTTGGGGCGGCCCCAGGATGCGCTCCCGATTCTCCATGTCGCCGGCACCAATGGGAAAGGGTCGGTTTGCGCCTTGCTGGCCTCCACGCTGCAGGCCGCCGGATTAAAAGTGGGTCTTTACACCTCACCTCACCTGATCCGTTTCAATGAACGGATTCGCCTGCAGGGTCAACCGATCGAGGATGCGGCCTTAGGTGAATTGTTCGCACAGATCGAGCCGGCACTTGAAAAGATCCGGCTTCAGGCGGGGCGGGAACTCACCTTTTTTGAGGTGACCACGGCCCTGGCCCTGGTTTACTTCCGCCAGGTCGGCGCCCAGGCGGTGGTGTTGGAGACCGGTATGGGCGGGCGGTTGGATGCCACGAATGTCTGTCGTCCCCTGGGGACCGCGATTACCCGGATAGGAATTGATCATGCCGAATATCTGGGAGCCACCCTGGCCGCGATTGCGGGCGAGAAGGCGGGGATCATCAAGCCCCGTTGTCCGGTGGTTTGCGGAGCGATGCCGGAGGACGCGCGGGCGGTGATCCGGGCGGTGGCGGCCGAGCGGCGGGCACCCTTGATCTCTGCGCCGGAAGCCGTCCGGATCCGCCGGTTGGAGGGATCGCTGGACGGGCAGGTATTGGCGATCGAATCGTCCTCGCAGGATTACGGGCGGGTGCGGATTCCGTTGTTGGGCCGGCATCAATGGGAGAATTGCGCCACGGCCGTGGCGGCCTTGGAAACCTTTGCCGACACGGCGGGAATGGAATGCGATGTCCAGTGGATTCGCAAGGGGTTTGCGGCGGTGGAATGGCCGGGACGCCTGCAGGTCTTATCGCGCGAGCCGGTGACGATTTTGGATGGTGCCCACAATCCGGATGCTGCCCGGACCTTGGTGGAGACCGTGCGGGAATTGGCGGGTTCACGCCCGGTCGGCTGGGTTTGCGGCATGTGCGCGGACAAGGATAGCGCGGGTTTTTGGAAGGCGCTGGGTCGGGCGGGAACACGGTGCTGGTGTGTGCCCTTGCGGACGGGGCGATCCCGGTCGCCCGAGGAATTGGCGACATTGGCCCGTTGGGCGGGGTGGGAGGCGTCGGTCGAGACGGTGTCCGGAGCCCTCGCGGCGGCACGCGACTGGGCTTTGAGGGAGGGCGGATGGGTGGTGATTGCCGGATCTCTCTACCTGGCCGGAGAGGTATTGGAAGCTCATGGATATGGTCAACAGCAGAAGGGATTTTAAGATGAGCGATCGGCCTGCACAGATCGAAGTCATGGCGCGCGGGGTTTGTATCCGGGATCGGCATTTGCTGGTGTGTCATACCCGGGGCGCCCAGAACACCTATCTGCCCGGCGGACATGTGGAATTTCAGGAATCCGCGCCGGATGCGTTGGTGCGTGAGATTCGGGAAGAACTCGGTGTGCCGTCGCGGGTGCGGGGTTTTCTGGGGGTGATCGAGCACGAGTATCTTCAAAAGGGCCGAATTCATTGCGAGGTAAATTTGGTTTTTGCCCTGGATTTGAAGATGACTGCAGATGCCTCGCCAGTTTCGTGCGAAGGGCATCTGGATTTTCGCTGGATTCCGTTGAACCGGCTGGGGCGAGGCAATCTGGAACCCGCACCCCTGCGCAAGCGACTGGCCCTCTGGGTTCGTGACGGCATGATCCCCTCTCGTTGGGACAGTACCTTGGGCGGATGATGAAGCCGGTTTTCGCTCGCCTTCGATACCAATAACCATTCGAAATCTTTTCTGTAATGCGCCAAAACGACGCAATTACTATTTTTAGATTTTATCGAAGAGACATATTGACGCACAATAAGTTTGTTTACAGCTATATCAAAGTATTCGTAAGACATTCTAAATAGGCATTATATAGAGATTTAAACATGATTATAACTTGTTTGGAATGGTGTTTGCCAATATATAAGTCAAAATTGTTTAATTATTAATATAACAAGTTACAACTATCGGCCGGCGGTTTGGCTTGATGATCTATTGGATCCGGTGAACTCGATGTCTCGGTGGATGGGCGATCGAAATGATCGAGAAATTTTTACACGGTTGCAAGGTTGGGTTAAACCGGATGAAGTCGTGATTCAGGCTGAATTGCCGGGGGTCGATCCGGACAAAATGGTAATCCATTTGCGGCTGAATAACTAACAACGATGGGATATTCCCGAAAAGGAGGTTGTCATGAGTATCAAAGATTTGGTTCCTCATATTCGCAAGTCAGCGAACATCGAGCGGCGACCGGAAACTTTTGGGGTGGCGCCCCTGCAGAGGGAAATCAACCGGCTGTTCGATGACTTTTGGTCCGGTTGGGGCCGGCCTGCCCTGGTCCGTGAAGTTTAAGTTGTTTTTGATTGAATTATCGGGTGGCTCCTTCTATTCTTCACCGGTTTTTATGCCGTGATCAACCTGCTCAAGGAGGAGCCCGCCATGTCCACCATATCGACTTTGCAACAGGAACGTTTTTCCTACCGCCCCAAACTGCCTGCCGTCTATTCGGCCCACGGCCCCGTGGTGTCCGTGCAAGAGGGCGCCCGCACCACCGCCCTTGCCGATGAAGCCGCCATTGCGCGGTCCTTTCCCCAGACCTATGGCCGGCCGATGTTGACTTTTGCCGTCGGACAACGCCGGACGGTCAATCCCCTGCGGGTCGGCGTCATCCTGTCCGGTGGCCAGGCGCCGGGCGGGCATAATGTAATTGCCGGTCTTTTTGATGGGCTGAAAGCCGTCCACCCCGAGAGTGAGCTGATCGGATTTCTCGGCGGACCCAGTGGGCTGACCGATAATAAATTCCGCGTTTTGGACCAGGCCATTATTGATGCCTTTCGCAATACGGGGGGGTTTGACTTGATCGGCTCCGGCCGGACCAAGCTCGAAAAGAACGAGCAATTTGACAAGGCCGCGGCGAATTGCAAGGCGTTGAAAATCGATGCGGTGGTGATTATCGGCGGGGATGATTCCAATACCAACGCCGGGGTTTTGGCCGAATATTTCGAGGCGCAGAAAATTCCCATCCGGGTGATCGGCTGTCCCAAGACGATCGACGGCGACTTGAAAAACGAGCAGATTGAAATTTCCTTCGGGTTCGATACCGCGACCAAGCTCTATAGTGAATTGATCGGGAACATCGCCCGCGATGCCAATTCGGCCAAGAAATACTGGCATTTCATCAAGCTCATGGGTCGTTCGGCTTCGCATGTCACCTTGGAATGCGCCCTGCAAACCCACCCGAATGTGGCCTTGATCTCGGAAGAGGTGGCCGAGAAAAAGCAGACCTTGCGCTCGATTGTGACGCATGTGGCGGGCGTGGTCCGTGATCGGGCGGCGCAGAAGCGTAATTTCGGCGTGGTGCTGGTGCCGGAAGGATTGATCGAATTTATACCTGAAATCAAACTCCTGATCGGCGAATTAAACGATCTGTTGGCGGTTCATGAGGCCGCTTTCAACGCGTTGACCACGTCGGATGATCGCCTGCAATTCGTGTCCTCGAAACTGACGGCGGGGTCGGCCCAGGTTTTCAACACCCTGCCCGGCACGATCAAGCTGCAATTACTGGCCGATCGCGACAGTCATGGGCAGGTTCAGGTTTCGCGGATTGAAACCGAAAAATTGCTGCTGGACTTGGTCAACGATCAATTGCGCGAATGGGCGGCAGAGGGCAAATATCCGGGGTCCTTCAGCGCGCAAACCCATTTTCTGGGATACGAAGGCCGGTGCGCAGCGCCCTCGAATTTCGATGCCGATTATTGTTACAGTCTGGGGTATACGGCCGTGGCGTTGGTGCTGGCCGGCAAGACCGGCTACATGGCCTCGGTGCGCCAATTGTGTCGCCCGGCGTCTGAATGGGTAGCAGGCGGAGTGCCTCTGACCATGATGATGAATATCGAACGGCGCAAGGGCAAGGATGTGCCGGTGATCCGGAAATGTCTTGTCGATCTCAACGGCAAGCCTTTCAAAACCTTTGCCGCCGCACGGGCGCGTTGGGCCCTCGAGACCGAATATGTCTATCCCGGTCCCATCCAGTACTTTGGTCCTTCCTCCGTGGCTGATGCGGTGACCTGCACTCTGGGGCTGGAACAGGGCTGAGGTCGGGCTGAAATCCTGAATCCAAGGGCATAAATTAGCTTGCGCCCCGGCGCGCAAGCGGTAATACTCGCCCCTATGAAAACATCCTTTTTACGACTGCTGATGCGTTGTCTGGTTGGGTCCGGCCTCTTCCTGGGAGTTTTATCGACCTATGCAGGGGCAGGGGTGAATTTCATCGATCTGGGCGCCCGTTGGCATTCGGAGAGTGCGGACCGGGCAGACCTGCCGTTCGGAGATAACGATATCTCCTACGTCATCGGCTATGAATATCATGAAAACAACGCCTATTGGCAGTTGGGGTTGGGCATTGCGCCGGATGTAACGGCCCAGGATGTCGAAATACCGGGTTCGACGAATGCGCTGACCGGAAAACTGGATACTTATAAAGACGATACCGTCGACATGGTGTTGACCCCGCAGATCAATTTGATTTTTGAAGACGGCGCTTTTTTTGGGGGGATCGGCGGTTTTTGGAGTTACATCCTGCGCGATGGCACGTTGCCGGATGGCCGTGAAGCCCAAAGCGAATGGAGCGATTTTTATGGGCAATTCGTGTTAGGCGTGAGCGTGCCCTTGGGCCGGGTGAAACTCGATTTTGCCACTTACTATCCATTTGCGGATTTCGATCCCCTGAGCAATTTTCAAATCAGCGAATTGGAATATGGCCTGATGTTGAAGATGGCCTTTTAATTCAAGGCGGCCCGTCGCCGGAAATCCGAACTCCACTTGTTTCTCATCTGACGTTTTGTCGCCATTATGCGTCTTCATCGCAATCCACTGATCCATAACGCCATCATCTTGATGGGGTCCGAGGGAACGTGGGGGTTTCAGGCCGCGATGATTGCGCCTGCGACTTTTTTTGCGGTGCTGCTGTCCCAATTCGGGGCGGGTAAAATCATGATTGGCTCGATTGCCGCCATCGAGAGTGGGGGAATCTTGGTGATGCAGATTCTGGGCCTGCTCTGGTTCCATTCCATTCGCTATCGCAAACGCAACCTGATTTTATGGCATGTCGGCATTGTGATCCCGTTTCTTTTCATCCTGGCTGGACTCGTCTATTTCAGTCCGCATCTCCCGCCGCGATGGGTTGCCCGGCTGGTTTGGCTCTTACTGGCCCTCTTCATGGGGTCGATGGGAATTGTGATAGCGGTCTGGAGCGAATGGATTGCCGCGCTGTTCCCAACGGCCATTCGGGGCCGTGTGATGGGGCTCTCGCTCTGTTCCTATGCGGTGACCGGATCGGTGGGCGCGCTCATGGCGGGATATATTTTAAAGGATCATCCGGAGCCGCGGGTGTTCGCGATCTGTCTGTTCGTCTCGGGTGTGGTGGGGTTGCTGTCCATGTGGGGTTATAGCCACGTTCGCGATCCGGCGGAAGAGCAGCCGGAACAGTTGGCGGTCGTCGATTTCCGCGTGATTGTTTCAAAATTCAAACAGAGTTTACGGGATTCCAATTTTCGCTATTTCCTGGGTGCGCGGCTGTTGACCGTTTTGGGTTTTTCCATGGTGCCGCTGGTGGCGGTTTATTTTTGCCGCCCCGAGGGCGGGGGATTGAACCCCGGCACCCTGGTCTCCTGTGGCGCGGCGATTACCGTCGGGTTGGCTGCCGGAAATTTGGGGTTGGGCTATCTGGGGGATCGTCGGGGACATCGGGTGGGACTGCTGGTTGGGATTGTCTGTCAGATCGTGGCTCTTTCGGTCTTATTGGTGGTGCCGGGTTTATGGGGTTGCCTGATTTTTTATTTTTTTGCCGGGATTTCAAACGCCAGTGGGTGGGTGTCGCACTACAATCTATTGTTTGAAACCTGTCCCCATGACCATTTGGGGGCCCATATTACGATCGGTAACCTAGCCTTGGGCGGAGTGGGCTTGATGGCGCCGCTCCTGGCCGGGGTAATCGCGGAAGGGTTGGGTTTGCGCATGCTGTTCGGTCTGTCGCTGGCCGTTTCTGCGGGGGCCTTGTTCTGGCTCTGTGTCCTGGTTCGCGATCCGCGCGTCCGGAAAACAGGTTTGTCGAAGGCCGATCGAGCGGGGACTGGAGCATGAGCGAGACCTGTGAATTGACCATCGAATCCCTGGCCTTCGGCGGGTCTGGAATCGCCCGGTGGGAAGGGGAAGTGGTGTTCATTCCAGGCGTCTTGCCGGGGGAGCGGGTTCGGGTGTTGATGGTCGATCACCGGCGTTCTTTTTGTCGGGCCCGCCTGCTCGAGATCCTCGATGCCGCGCCGGAACGGATCACTCCGGTCTGCCCATTTGCGGTCATTCCGTGGTCGCGTCCGTGGGCGACTTCGCCGTTTTGTCCGGGATGCACGTATCAGCAGATGACCTATGCCGCGGAATGCGACAGCAAGCGCCGTCAGTTGCATGATTTTCTCACCCACGCGGTTTCGGAAGAGATTCCCATCCAGGTGGAAGGCGCGCTGGAGCCGATGGGATATCGGAATAAAGGGGTCTTGCATGCGGCGGTGGAGCCGGAGGAATGCCGGCTGGGCTATGTGCAGGAAGATAATCACACCGTGCTCGACATCCCCGGCTGTCCCTTGTTGCATCCCGATTTGAATGCCTGTCTGGCGGAACTCCGGGGGCGACCGGGATTTCTTAAGGGATTTCGTGACCAAGCGCGGTTGACCTTGCGGCGGACGGAACCGGATGGCGCCAACTGGTGGCGCGGTTCGCCCAAATCATCCGATCCCTGGCTGCATGAAACGACGTTGGTGGGGGATTTACTGGTTCCCCGGAACGCCTTTTTCCAAGTCAACCTCCCGGTCGCCGACCGGCTGTTTAAATGGGTTCAGGATCGAATTCGGTCCAGCCCATGTGAAACCGTGGTTGATTTATATTGCGGGGTGGGGATTTTTGGATTGATCGCGGCGGCCGAAGGCCGGAAGGTTTTTGGGGTTGAATCGCACGGGCAGGCCATTGATGCCGCACGGATCAATACGGGGCGATTGGGGTTTGATCCGGCCCGGGTTGCCTGGCAGACCGGTGATGCGGGGCGCGTCTGGCCGGCGATGGCGGCGACGTTGGATTTAAAAGCGTGCCAGGTGGTGATCGATCCGCCCCGGACGGGATTGGATCCGGAGTTATGCCGGCATTTGACGGAGCGGCCCGTGTCTTCCCTCCTCTATGTTTCCTGCGGTCCGGATACCTTGGCGCGCGACTTGAAACGGTTGACCACCGGGGGCTATGAGATCCGTTCCGTTGCCCTCTTCGACATGTTCCCGCGCACACCTCATTTCGAGACCGCAGTGGAATTGGTTTCTTAAGGCGATGCCCGCCTTGGGAATATGCGGCGATATTTTTCGTTCTTTCAGAGCCGTCCGGTACGCCCGGCTCTACTGGGAATCGACTTTATTGGTCCAGAAAAGATCGCCCGCGGGGCATGGGCGCGATCTTGAAGTACACGGCTAAGGTCTGGGCGATATCATAAAAGCCCCGTCGGATCCCGACATTGCGACCCGGATGGCTGGGGCGGAAGGCCAACAGGGGCACGAATTCACGCGTATGATCCGTTCCGGTGAACGTGGGATCGTTCCCGTGATCAGCGGTGATGATCAGGATGTCTTCCGGGGCGAGGAGCGGCAACAGTTCCGCTAAAAAAGCATCCGTGTTTTCCAAGGCCCGACCATATCCCTCGGAATCGCGCCGGTGTCCATAGAGCATGTCGAAATCGATCAGGTTGGCGAAGATCAGGCCGGTCCGGCGTTGGCGGGCCAGGTCGAGGAGGATGGATTGAGCATCGGCATTGTTTTCGACGTGGTGGGTGTGGCGGATCCCGCGATGGGCGAAAATATCGTCGAGTTTGCCAACCGTTGAAACGTCGATCTGGTTCGCGGTGAGGCGATCCAGCAGGGTCGGTTCGGGGAGGGGATAGGAGAAATCACGGCGGTTTTCAGTGCGTTTGAAATCCCCGGGTTGGCCCAGATAAGGACGGGCGATGACTCGTCCGATCCGATAGGGGGTACAGAGTTCACGGGCAATTTCACACGCGCGGTAGAGTTCTTCCAGGGGGATGATCTCCTCGTGGGCGGCGATTTGAAAGACCGAATCGCCGCTGGTATAGACGATCCATGCTCCGGTTTTCATCTGTTCCGGGCCCAACTCTTTGATGATAGCCAGACCACCGGCCGCCCGATTCCCGAGGATGGCGCGCCCGGTCCGGGCGCTGAAGGCGTCGGTCAATTCGGCCGGGAAAGACGGGGCGACGGAGGGGAACAATTGAAAACCCGGCCGCAATTCGAGTCCGGCCATTTCCCAATGGCCGGTGGTGGTGTCCTTGCCTTCCGACATTTCCTGGAGCGCGCCAAAAGAGGCGAGGGGTGTGTCGACGGGAGGGACGCCGGCGATCGGCAGACCGCCGGGAAGCAGGGGGGGGATACAACCCAGACCGAGTTGGGTCAGGATCGGGAGACGGAGTCCACCGCGAGCGGATGCGAGATGAGCCAACGTGTTCGAGCCTTGGTCGCCATAATGGTCGGCATCCGGCGCCGCGCCGATTCCCACCGAATCCAGGACGATCAAAAAAGCGGTCATGTTGGGGCCGGGGACGATTCAGATCCGACAATTTCGACACCGGCGCTGGTGCCGATACGATTGGCACCCGCTTCTATCATGGCGCGTGCCTGGTCGAACGTGCGAATTCCGCCGCTGGCCTTGACACCGACTGTTTCTCCGGCGATCAGGCGGAGCAGTTTGACATCTTTGACCGTGGCGCCGCCGGTGGAGAGACCCGTGGACGTTTTGACGAAATGGGCGCCGCTATCGACGGCGATCTTGCAGGCGGTGACTTTTTCCTCATCGGTCAACAGGCAGGTTTCAAGGATGACTTTGACAATGGCCCGGTTGGTACAGGTCCGCACGACGGCGGCGATATCGCTGGCCAGTGCCCGGAATTTGCCATCCTTGATAGCCCAGATGGCGGCGACCATGTCGATTTCTCGTGCGCCTTCCTTGAGCGCGTAGTCGGCTTCACGGGCCTTGATTTCCGGGGCCGTTCCCCCGAGTGGGAATCCGACGACCGTGCAGGGTTTGACCGGAGATCCTTCGAGCCGTTCGGCGACCACGGCCAGCCACACCGGGAGAACGCAGACGGAGGCGAAGCCGAACTGGCGGGCTTCATCGCAAAGCTTTTCAATTTGAGCCCGGCGGGAATCGGGTTTGAGCAGGGTATGGTCGATCATCGGGGCCAGGGGGCGCCCGTCGGGGAGGAGGGCACTCATGAGGCGGGAACTTCAGCGGCTGGGGTTTTGAGGGCGCAGCATTTTTTAAATTTCAGGCCGCTTCCGCAGTGACAGGGATCATTGCGCCCGATCTTGGGTTCGGTTCTTCGGATCGGATCATGTCCGGCCACAACGCCATCCTCGAACAACCATTGGCCTTGGTCATCCCGAACGAACGTGGCGGTTTCGTGGTGCTCATGGTCTTGTTCCTTGTAACGGTAGGAAGCGATGAATTCGACCGAACCGGTTGGGTCGGAGGCTCCCCCTTTGTCACAGCGTAAAATTTTCAATCCGCGCCACTCGGAGCCTTGTGCCCATTCTCGCGTTGATTTTTCGTCGAACTTACGTTTCAGGGCGGGTGCGGAGCTATCCCGTAAGAAATTGACGTGGGCGGTGGTATACGCGGCATAGCGGGCCCGCATCAGATCGGCGGCGATGGTGGCGTTTTTTTCGCCCTTAATGATGGGTTCACAACATTCAGCGAACGCGTGTCCGCTTCCACAGGGGCAATTTGTATTTGTCATGGTGCTTTCTCCCGGTGCGCTTTCCCTCAAATCCGTCTAAACGTATCACACCGGGCGGAACGAGGCAACATCCGAAGAACCCGGTCTTACTTGGTGTCCGGGGTCTTGAGCAATTCGCGGGCGTGGCGCAGGGCGAAATCGGTCGAATCTTTTCCCCCCAGCATGCGGGCTACTTCTTCGACCCGTGCGGCGCCTTCCAAGCGTTCGATCAGAGTGCGGGTCCGCCCGCCGGTGACTTCTTTGCAGACGGCGAAGTGGGTAGGGCCGAACACCGCCACCTGGGGCAGGTGGGTGATGCAAATCACCTGGTGGTGTTTGGCGACGGCCTTGAGCTTGGCACCGACGGCGCGTCCCATTTCTCCGCCGATGTTGGCGTCGATTTCGTCGAACACCAGGAGCGGGATGCGATCCTGCCCCGCTAAAACGGCCTTGGCGGCCAGCATGACGCGGGAAATTTCACCGCTGGAGGCGATGGCCCGGAGGGGGCGGATGGATTCGCCGATATTGGGGGCGAAAGCGAATTCGACGGCATCCATGCCGGACGGGGCGGGATCGGTGGGGGTGAGGGTAACTTCCAATGCCCCGTTGGGAAATCCGAGATCGCGCAGTTGGCGGGTGATCGCTTTGCCCAGTTCCGTTGCCGCTTTTTCACGGGCGGCGCGCAACTTCAGGCCGGTTTTTTCGAGACGGGTGCGGGTTTGTGCGATTTGGGCGTCCAACTCCGCGCGCTTGGAATCGCGTTGTTCCAAGTCGACCAGACGTTGTTTGGATTCGGCCAGCAGGGCGGTGATTTCGGCCAGGATGGGCCGATATTTGCGCTTCAACTTGCGATAAAGGGCCATGCGGTCCTCGAGCCATTGCAGGCGCTCGGGGTCGGCTTCGATCGATTGGGCGGTGGTGGCAACGGATTCCGCGAGGTCGCGGATTTCGATGGACAGGGACTGTGCCCGCGCCTGCCATTCGACGGCGACATCCAGGACCGGCGCCAATTCGTGCAGGAGTTTGTAGGCCGCCGCCAGAGATACCGCGGCGGCGGTTTCGTCATCGGTCAGGGCGCGACGGATGCCATCGCTGAGTTCGATGATTTTCTGGGCATTGGCGACGCGGCGGTGTTCGGATTCGAGTTCAGCCTCTTCGCCCTCGACGAGGTTGGCCGTTTCGATTTCCTGACATTGAAAACGGAGAAGATCGATTTCGCGCTGGATCTGGCCCTCGTCGCCCTCGAGGGCTTGGCGCTGAGCCCGGAGGGCGCTCCATTCGGCATAGACGGCGCCATACAACTCGGCGGTCGGGCCGCATTCCCCGAAGGCATCCAGTAATTCCAGTTGGAAGTCGGTGCTCAGGAGGGATTGGTGGTCATGGGGGCCATGCATGTCGACGAGTTGATCGCCGATGGACTTCAGAACCTGAAGCGTGGTGGGCCCGCCATTGATGAAATTGCGACTGGTACCGGCGGCATTGATGATGCGGCGGATAACCAACTGGCCGGCCTCGCACGCATCGAGTCCGTTCTCCTGGAGGATTGCATTGATTCCCGCCGGGCGTTCCAGTGTGAAGAGGGCCTCTGCACCACATTGATCCTCACCGGTCCGGATGAGGGTTTTATCGGCCCGTCCCCCGAGGAGGAGCCCCAGGGCGCCAATCAAAACCGATTTGCCGGCCCCGGTTTCGCCGGTAATCATATTCAACCCGGGTTCGAAATCGACGGTCAGGTTTTCAACGAGCGCCAAATTTTTGATGCGCAGGGTTTGAAGCATGTGCGTAACGATACACGTCTTGGAGACGGGATTCCAGCAGATTCAGATGAGACGCCCGGGGTTGTCAATGCTCCCACAGGGATCGCCGGGTTCAGTGGTGAGGTCCTTGGAATGCCATTTTATTTCTCAAACCACCTGAATCCCCGCCTAAGAGCGCCTCGCGTGACAGCTCTCCCGCAAGCCAGCCCATAGGTCTGGCTTTACTGCCGGATGCATTGTATCGCCAGAGTCTCGCCCTCGAGGGGAGCCCCGTATCCCCCTTGCTTTCCCCGTTCTGCCCTATTATTCTTTCAACCGAGAAGAACCAGAACAGAGGAGCATCGAATGGCGGTTGACATTATTTACGGGCGACAGCCGGTGAGCGAAACCTTGAAGGCGGGGAGGCGCGATTTTAAACGGTTGCTATTGGCCGGCAACTGTCAGGATGCCGAGGTGATCCGGACGATTCGGGAGGCGGCCCAGCGGCAGGTGGTCCGGGTGGAAACGGTCGATCTCCAGACGTTGGACACATTGACTCAGCGGGGCAATCATCAAGGGGTGGCGGTGGAAGCCGGCCCTTATCCCTATTGCGAATTTGAGGAATGCCTGGAAGAGGCGGGTAAGCCCCCGCTGTTCCTGTTATTGGATCATCTTCAAGATCCCCAAAATCTGGGCGCGCTGTTGCGGGTGGCCGATGCGGCCGGAGTGGATGCGGTTTTTCTTCCGAAAGACCGGGCGGCCGAGGTGACTCCTGCCGCCATCCGGGCCTCCGCCGGCGCCGCGGAACACCTGCGGATCTGCCGCGTGGTCAATTTGCACCAGACGATGGGCAAACTCAAGGAGGCCGGAATCTGGCTGGCCGGATTAGACCAGACCCCCGCCGCTACTCTTTACACGGCGACCGATTTAAAAGGCCCCCTCGGTTTGGTGGTCGGCAGTGAAGGGGAGGGGATGGGCCGCCTGATTCGCGAGACCTGTGATTATGTGATCACCCTGCCCATGCGGGGTCACGTGGGATCACTGAACGCCTCGGTGGCTGGCGCCGTGGCTTTGTATGAAATATTGAGACAGCGCGGATAAATTCCGATCAGCCGCCCAAGCCTTCAAACAGAACCGTCGAAAGGTATCGCTCGCCGGAATCGGGGAAAATCACCACAATGGTTTTCCCCGCAAATTCGGGCTGGTTGGCCAGACGCAGGGCGGCGACCCCTGCCGCACCGCAGGAAATTCCGACCAGGATACCTTCCTCCAGTGCCAGGCGGCGCGCAAACGCCACGGCTTCCGCGCTCTCCACCTGTTCGACCCGGTCGACGATCGAGAGATCCAATGTGTCCGGAATGAATCCCGCGCCGATGCCCTGAATTTTATGCGGGCCGGGTTTGATCTCCTGGCCGGCTCGTTTTTGCGATATGACCGGGCTCTCCTTGGGTTCGACGGCAACGGAGAGGATCGGTTTTTTGCGAATATTTTTGATGTAGCGGGAGATGCCGGTGATGGTTCCCCCCGTACCCACGCCCGCCACGAGTACGTCGATCCCACCCTGGGTATCGCTCCAGATTTCGGGCCCGGTTGTTTTTTCATGAATGGCCGGATTGGCCGGATTCTTGAACTGCTGGGGGAGGAAGTATTTCGAAGGATTCGATGCGGCGATTTCTTCTGCGCGTTGAATAGCGGCTTTCATGCCACCGGCACCGGGGGTCAGGATCAGGTTGGCGCCAAATGCGGCTAGAACCCGCCGCCGTTCAATGCTCATGGTCTCCGGCATGGTCAAGGTCAGTTTGTACCCCCGGGCGGCGGCGACATAAGCCAGCGCAATCCCGGTATTCCCACTTGTCGGCTCGATAATTTCGACGCCGGGTTTGAGGACTCCTCTTTTTTCGGCATCCCAAATCATGGCGGCCCCAATCCGGCATTTGACCGAATAAGCGGGGTTGCGTCCTTCGATTTTGGCCAGAACGGTCGCCTGGGCCCCTTGCGTGACGCGATTCAACTTGATTAACGGGGTATTCCCGATGGATTCCGAATTGTCTTTATAGATACCAGCCATTGTAATGTCCTTTCAATTTGTTTTTACTAATCACAACTAAAACTATAGAGATAATAGTAATTATGCTTTTAGGCGTCAACATTATTTTGCAATAAATCCACTGACCCAGTCTGACAGGGGTTTTCGGCCCGTTCGGTGCGATTCAGACGATTCAGCTGGCCAGCCGACTGAAATCAAACTGACAGGTTGGATGGATCGGGGCCAATCGACGATTCGACGGACGGCGGGAGGGCGAATCCATCCGATCCAACAAGTGCCCAATCCCAGGGCGGTTGCCTGGAGGACGAGGTGTTCTCCTGCGATGCCGAGATCGAGGGCGGGATAATCGATTCCTGAAATGAGGGGGGCCAGGCGGTGGGTTACCGTGGTTCGGGCTACACCCAAGGCGATGAGGACCGGTGCGCCGCGTATCCAGGGTCGCTGCATGCCGGGGAGAAGTCCCTCCTCGCACAAACGGATACGCTGGGATTCGTCGGAAACGACGGCCAGCCGCCAGGGTTGTTTGTTACAGGCCGAGGGAGCCAGTCGGACCGCTTCCAAAAGGCGGGCGATCAGAGTCTCAGGGACTGAATCCGGCCGGTAACTGCGACAACTAAAACGTTGGCGGACCAGGGACAAAAAATCGTCACCGGTCACGGCTTAACCGCCGGTTGGGTGAGGGGTTCGGAAATGGCGGAATCGATGGCATTTCGCCGTTGTTCGGCCTTGCTGAAATCGGTTGCGCCCCGTTGGAGGGCGCCGGAGAGGAATAGGACTAAAAGGGCGGCGATAAAACCGGCGAAGGCGCTGAAGGCGATCATCATTACAATTTGGATAAAACCGGTTTTAAGCAAGAAGGTCAGGAGGGGGAGGACAATGCCGAGGAGCAGAATCGCAATCATGGAACCCAAAACCCAGGAGACGGGGATGCTGGCGGGAAGTTGGGGGGTGGCCAAAACCTGGAAGGAGAGGGCCAGTCCCAGAGGGAGACCGATGACCAGGATAATGGACAAGATCAGGCGGGGCCATGTGGCATAGCCAACATGCAACGCCCAGCCCGAAAGACGCAGGGTGAAGCAGAAGAAAAAGAAGGCGACTCCAGCCTGGATGTAGAGGACTGTTGTTGCCGTTGATGCGTTAAAAATGACTTGGAGCAGAGCAATGAATTGATCGAGCCAGGGATTCATGTGTCGTCCCCCTTGTCATGAGAGGTTGGTTTTTTGTCATTCCGTTCCTGCATCTCTTTCTCGAAGCAATCAGGACAAATAGCGTGACTGATCAGGTTCATCTTTCCAGGCTTAACGTCGAGCCATTGTCCACAATAGGCACATTTGACATACATCAATTCTTCGCTATCTTGAGAATCAGGCATAAAACCGTGTTGAATCCTTGAATTTCTTTTATAGTAGCGCGAACAGTTTGGCGGTGCAATAGCGCTTTTCAGCCCCAAATTCTCGCGGGCGAATCTGCGTTTCGGTGGAAAATTCGCCTATTTCATTGATAAACCGCCGTAGGTGGGGATTCGTCCACAACCCGATTCCCCGTTGTTGTAGGCCGGGCCTCAGCGCCCGGCGTCTGCGGATCCAGCCCGCTCTCTCTCCCGACGCCCGCCACCGAGGGCGGGCCGACATCTTTGAAAACTGTTCGCCTGTTTCCTTGATAAACCGCCCCAGGTGGGGCTTCGCCCGTAACCCGATTCTCCGTTGTTGTCGGCCGGGCCTCCGCGCCCGGCGTCCGCGGATCCAGCCCGTTCCCTCTCCCGACGCCCGCCACAGAGATACTATGCAGGGCGGGCCGACATCTTTGAAAACTGTTCGCCTATTTCCTTGATACATCGCCCCAGGTGGGGGTTCGCCCTTAACCCGATTCCCTGTTTTTGTAGGCCGGGCCTCAGCGCCCGGCGTCTGCGGATCCAGCCCGCTCCATCTCCAGGCGCCCACCACCGAGGGCGGGCCGACATCGGCAGAAAACGGTTGGTGTAAACGCCCTTTCGGCGGTTTCTGTGCACCGAATCGCAGATGCGCCAAATCCTCGCCCAAGAGCGCATCGCGCGGCTGGTCTCCCGCAAGCCAGCCCATAGGTCTGGCTTTACTGCCGGATGCACCGCGGAGATTACGCGAGGATCAGGGTCAGCCCCCTCTTCTTTCGATTTGATTGCCTGACCTAAACTCCGTATAGTCAACCCCTAACCGATTTGAAAGGAACCTGGTCATGAGTGATAAAAGCTGCAAAAAAGACGGACATAATGGACATCTTTGCGTATTGGCGAGCGAGAGCCGGTTCGAGGCCATTCGCAAGTTGGTGAAAAAGCCGAAATTCGTTTGTTTTAATTGCGGGCGTGCCGCGGATTCGGACAAGAATTTGTGCAATCCGATGCCGTTGGAAGGCTGATGAGCGGAGACGCCATACCGGGTTTCGAGCTTTTTGAAAAAATCTCCGAAGGCTCGGTCTATTCCTCCTACAAGGCGCGACAGACGGCTCTGGACCGTTGGGTGGTGCTGACCTTGATGACGCCGGAATTTTCGGCGGATGAGGAGCGGGCCCGCGGCGTTTTGAAGGAAGCGAAGAAGGTCGCGCGCCTGAAGCATTCCGGCATCCTGCAGGTTTTTGATCTGGGCCAGGAAGGCGGCCGAATCTTCCTGATCACTGAATACGTCGAAGGGGCGTCGGTTGAGCAATTGCTCAAATCGATCGGGAAATTACCGGCAGCCAAAGCGCTGGAGATCGTCCGGGCGGTGGCCGACGCCTTGGACTTCGCCTGGGTGCGGGCGTCCTTGATTCACGGTGGATTGACTCCCGGGCGAATCATCATCGAACAAAACCTGGCAAAACTGGCGGGCTTGGGATTGGCCGGTCTGGATGCCGAACAACGGGGCGGCGGGCGTGAGGGATCTTATCTGCCGCTCGATCGGGTGCCCGGGGATCGGCCGACGGTTCGCGACGATATCTATGCCTTGGGTCTTATTTGGCGCGAGATGTTGACCGGTCTCCCGACCGTTCCGGAGGAGGTGCACGGCACTTCTCCGACGGCGGGAAATCCTCCGCCGGGCGTGCCCTTGACGGATTGGAAGATGGTGCGTCGAATGACGACGCCGGATCTTGAACAACGGTATTCCAAGTGGACGGATGTGGTTCGCGATTTCAAGGTGGCGGACGGGGTGGGGGCGGTGAGCCAACCTGTGGATAAGGCGTCGGTCAGCGCACCGGTGTCGATACCGAATCGCGAACGGGCTCCCGTTGAGAAACCCGCCATCGTGCGGAGTGCTCCGGCCAAACGATTTGTGGTGGCTGCGAATTTGGAGCAGAATCCGGTTTCCACCGGTGGGGCGCCAAGCGGAGGGATGACTGGCGAAAAGGCGGCGGTCCCCGCGTCGGGTCAACCCTGGGTGGGTGTGAGTTGGGCGGTGGTGTTGGTCGTCTGGCTGGGAGTGGGTTGGTTGCTGTGGCATCTGCCGCAAGGGACGGGATTGGATTTTACTGTTCGGGATCTGCCTCCGCCCGTGGCGATGATCCGTCCGGAAGCCGCGCCCGTTTCCATAACGTCCGATTCGGGCAAACCCCCGTCGCCCGTTGTCGCCGCTCCGGTCATCCCGGTGGTGAGCGCGCCGAAAGCACCCGCGCCGGAGGATCCGCGTCAAAAAACGGCGAGGGAGATCCTTGAAATGGAAGATCAGGCGGCCGCCTATTTATTGCGCGAGGAACTTGAAAATTCCGTGGGGGCCCTGGATATCATTCTGGAAGATTCGGATAATGACGATTTGCGGCATGCCGCGCGGCCGCTCAAGGAATTCGTCACCCAAGTGGCGGGACTGAATACCGCGGTGGCGTCGGCGATGCGTTTGAAATCCGGCGAAGAAGTGGCCGTAATGCTGAAGGGCAAGCCGATCAGGGGTCGCCTGATGTCGATCAATGGCGATCAGATCGAACTGGAAGAGACCGTGGAACAGAAAACGTCGATTCTCAAGCGTCATCATTCGATCGCCCTGGCCGACGTGGATCCGACGGACCGCGCCCGTTGGTTGGGAGATGGCGCCGGACCAGTGCGCAAGGCGATGTTGTTCATCCTGGCTTGGCGCAGTCATCAACCCGAGGCGATGTTGAGTCGGTTGGCCGGCCAGAGCGGGGCGTTGTCCGGTGCCTTTCAACGCCGGGTGAGCTCGATGCCGGCCGCGCGGAGTGCGGCGGAATGAAACCGGCTGAAGCCGAACAACGGATCCTGGAACTCCGGGCGGAACTCGAGCGACATAACCGTTTGTATTATGTCGATGCCACGCCCGAAATCAGCGACCGCGAGTATGACGCGTTATATGCCGAACTCAAGGGCCTGGAGCTTTTTTTTCCGCAATTCGAGTCCGCTGATTCGCCGACCCGGCGGGTGGGCGGGAGCCCGCTCAAGGAGTTCCAGAGTGTCCCGCATTTGCAACCCCTGTTGTCTTTGGACAACACCTATGATTATCAGGATTTGCGGGATTTCGATGCCCGGGTGCGCAAAATTTTAGCCGCTGCCGGCCGGCCCATGGATGCGGTCGCCTATGCGGTTGAGCCCAAAGTGGATGGGTGTTCCATCAGTCTGCGTTATGAACGCGGTCAGTTGATGCTGGCCACGACGCGCGGGGATGGCATGACCGGCGATGACATCACCGTCAATATCAAGACCTTGCGCTGTATTCCCCACACTTTGAAGGTAGCCCATCCTCCGGAATTCCTGGAAGTTCGCGGCGAGGCTTATCTGCCCCTGGCCGAATTCGAACGGTTGAACTCCGAGCGCGTGAAGCGGGGAGAAGAGGCGTTTGCCAATCCCCGGAATGCAACCGCGGGGACGCTCAAACAACTGGATTCACGCATCGTGGCGCAGCGGCCCCTGGCGGCGGTTTTCTATGCCGTGGGGGTGTGCCGGGGAATCGAATTCAGTCGACAGTCCGAAGTGCTGCCCTACCTGGCCACTGCCGGGCTGCCCATCCCGGAGTTTCACCGGGTGGGGGCGGATATCGAGGCCGTGATCCGGTATGCGGAAGAACTGGAGAAGCTCGAAAGCGATCTTCCCTATGGAATCGACGGGGTGGTGGTGAAGGTGGACGACCTGACCCTCTGGCCGGTCCTGGGGACCACGGCTAAAGCTCCCCGCTTTGCCATCGCCTATAAATATGCCCATGATCAGGCGGTGACCCGCGTAAAAGCGATTTCCATCCAGGTGGGGCGTACCGGAGTGCTGACACCGGTGGCCGAATTAGAGCCGGTTTTACTGAATGGTTCGGTGATCGCCCGGGCGACTCTGCATAACGAAGAGGAGATCCGGCGTAAAGATATCCGGGTGGGCGATACGGTGGTCGTTGAAAAAGCCGGTGAGGTGATTCCCGCCGTGGTCTCGGTCGATCTGGCGCGGCGCACGCCGGACGCAGAGCCTTTTGACCTGGCAAAACAGTTGGCGGATCGGTGTCCATCCTGCGGCGGCCCCATCGAGCGCGATCCCGAATTTGTGGCCTGGCGCTGTGCGAGCCTGGGTTGTCCTGATCAATTGAAGCGTCACTTGGAACATTACGCCCACCGGCGGGCGATGGACATTGAGGGCTTGGGCGAGGCTCTGGTGGGGCAGTTGGTCGATCGGAAATTGGTAGGGGATGTTGCGGATCTCTATCGACTACGGCTGGAACAGTTGGCAGGGTTGGAACGGATGGCCGAGAAGTCGGCGCGCAATGTTCTCGAAGCGGTGGAACAATCGCGGGAACGCGATCTTTGGCGTTTGATTTTTGGCTTGGGGATTTTACATGTCGGCGAAGGTGCTGCGCGCAAATTGGCCGATCATTTCGGCGATTTGGATATGCTGGCTGAGGCGGGAGAGGCGGACCTGCTTAAAGTGGAAGATATCGGGCCGGTGTTGGCCGGCAGCTTGGTTCGCTTTTTTGGCGATTCCCGGAATCGCGATATTCTCCACCGATTGCGGACGGCGGGGGTGAATTTCAAGCGGCAGGCGGGTTCTCCCGAGGCTGGAGTAATGCCTTTGAAGGGGCGCACCTTTGTTGTAACCGGAACCTTGCAGGGGATGACGCGGGAACAGGCTCAGGAAGAACTCCGGCGCCGCGGGGCAACGGTGACCGATAGTGTCAGCCGTAAAACCTCCGGGTTGATTGTGGGTGCGGATGCGGGTTCGAAGCTGGCGAAAGCGAATTCGCTCGGAGTCCGGATTTTTAATGAAGATCAATTCCAAGAGCTGTTGAAGACCGGTAAATTCTGATCGGATATTAACCACGGATGACACGGATTTCACGGATAACCGTCGAGATTAACCACAGAGTCACCGAGTCACAGAGCTGACCGGCAGGAACCCGAAGATGCAGGCCGCCTTTGCACGCAGCGTGCCAAGTTTCCGCGTAGAAGGTATGAAGGAATAGCAGGGGACGTCATCGAAGGTCATCCCGTCTTTCCCTTCTGTTATCCCGTTTTCCCCTTCTGTCATCCCGAGCGTAGTCGAGGGATCTCGATGCGATAAGTAACGGATTCGCATTGCGATGCTTCGACTCCGCCTGTCCTGAGCGTGTCGAAAGGCTCAGCATGACACAATCAAAGAATGAACCAGATGTTTCGGATTTAATTCTTTCACACCTTTGGCGCAGAAGGCGGGAGAGTGTTTTCTTCCGTGCCCCTGTGCATCAGTGGTGAACATCCGACATGCACTCGACGACATTGCCGCGGTTGAGCAGACACTTCGGATCGAGCGCGGCCTTGCACCGCTGGACGGAAGCGACGCCCTCCGGTCCGTAACAGCGCAGGAAATCCTGGCGTTTGCGTTTGCCGGTGCCATGTTCGCCGGAATAGACGCCGCCCAAGTCGGCTGAACGGGCCACGATTTGGTCATATATTTCCCGACCCCGATCCTGTTGGCTTTTTTCCGGCAGGAGCGTGAAATGCAGATGGCAATCTCCCAAATGTCCGAACGAAAGGTAATCAATTCCAGCGGAACGAATCAGGTTGTGAGTGAAGGCGAGGAATTCGTCGAACCGGTTGGGCGGCACCACGGCATCGGTCATAATCGTGAAAGTTCCGCGATGTTGAACCACTTCCAAGGATTTGGCCGGCAGGGAGTGGCGGGCCTCCATGAAGAGTTTGCGAACCCGATCGTTGTCCAGCAGGAGAATGGCGTCCGGATCGACACCGCAATCGGCGGATAGGATTCGTTCCAGCCACTCTTCGGCCGCTGAGTCGAGCGCATCGGCGTTCATCAACGGCACTTGCAGATTGATGCCGACCTGATTATTCCCCTGGAAGAGGGCATTTTCGTGGTCCATGTATTTCCGGCAGTTGACCCCGAAATATTCGAATGCCGAAAGGCTATCAAGCCGCCCCGCCATTTGAGTATGTAGAAAATGGAAAAACTTCAACGCCTCCGGCTCGCCGGGTAGCGGAAAAAACAGATCCAGAACCGCGGGGGGACGTGGCTGAAGCGAGAGCCGGCAGGAGGTGACGAGGCCGAACAGACCCTCGCTGCCGATTACCAGGTCCACGAAATCCATGATTCCATTGGACGCCGAAAATGGACCGCCCGCATTCTTGATGGCCGGTCGCGGATAATTCGGAACGGGCAAATCCACGGTCCGTCCATCGCCATAGTGGAGGTGAAAGAAACCATCCGCCGAGACGTATTGGCCGCGGGTGGCCCGGATCCGCCAGCCATCGGGAAGGAGGAAATCGATGGCGGCGACCCAGGGGCGAGTGGCACCGGCTTCGCCGGGAGTGAAGCCCGAGGCGTTACAGGCCAATGTGCCGCCGATGGAGGCATCTCCCCGGCTGGTCGGATCGACCGGATAAATCAGGGACCCGCCGCTGAGTTCCAACACCTGTCGTCGGAAATCCTCGAGGATCAGGCCGACGGGAGCGACGGTCGTCCGGGTAACGGCATCGATGCTCGGGGTGGGGGTTTGAAGATTGACGGTGGAGATGATGACACCGTCATCCGGCGTGGCGCTTCCGGTCAGATTCGATTTACCGGCGGAGAGGGTGTGGGGAATTCCGGCCTTATGGCAGGCGTGGAGGATCACGGCGCAATCGCGTTCGGTGGCGGGGCGGCAGAGCGCCTGGGCGCGGCCCGGCAGGTTGGAACTATCAGCGGC
Source organism: uncultured bacterium (assembly GCA_903824675.1). Taxonomy (GTDB): domain Bacteria; phylum Verrucomicrobiota; class Kiritimatiellia; order CAIKKV01; family CAIJXV01; genus CAIJXV01. The sequence goes on along the minus strand of CAIJXV010000020.1, from coordinate 27,614 downwards.
GAATCCCCCGACGATATCCGGGTCGAGCGTGAGATCGAGGTTGAAGCGGGTGGCCAGGAAACGGGACAGATCGGAAAGGGTCAGGCCGGGTTGGGCGGTGATAAGGTCCAGCGCCGCATATTCTTCGGGCGACAGGACCGGTTCAACGGGGATTACAGGTGTTGTCATGGCGTGCGATATTCCCAAAACCAGCACGCAAAGGCAAGGAGATCGCAGAGATCTCGGAGCACCTCCGTAATTCTAATAGGGCGAAGAAACGCCTGACGGCCTCACTACGAACATCTGGATTTTACAAAAAACCTTTTGTAGTGTGCCCGTAAGGGCATTAGCCATCTCCCTCCCTCAAAACCGCTTGCTCCCCATTCTCCCCCATGCTACCTTCGATCATACGACAGGACGGGTGTTTTGCCCAAAGTCAGGTATTATGACGCCTATTGTTGAGGCCTATCGAAATTCATATGCGTCAGGTTCGCGTCGCAACCTGTTGATGTGCAACAACGCCTTTGAGGCCTATCACTTTTAACCCCGAATATGCCTCTCGATATTTTTGACGCATAATACTAGTTGGCACAGAAAGGTGCCTGGGCCGAATCAGTACGCATAGGGAGTATACAGATGCAATTACTACGAAAGATCCTCGGTTGGATCCTGGGTGCGCTAGGTGTAGGGATCGTAGTCCTCACCGTAGTCGCGGCGTTCTGCAACAAAGAGGCGCAGGCGACCGTCGGACAACGAGTCGTCGGAGTAGTTTTTGTGTTCTTCGTAGGCTCGGGGATTGCAGCGCTTGGTGCCCATATCTTTCCGGAGTCAGGAGATGCAAAGACATCTTCCCCCAACTCACAGAAACAGAAAGTTCCATATCAAGTCCCCGCGTGGATAAAGGACGCGGCCAGACAGGCAGGCTCGCCTGCCCACGAGGGAACGATGTCTTTGGCATGGGGTCAAGTGAAACAGCAGTACGGCAAGTGCATCTCTGGCGACCTCGTGGACGATCATACCTTTTCGAAGGCGCGACTACACACGTTCTATCGGGACCATGCGCATGCTGATTCAGTTCTGAATCGCATTGCCGACAATACAGCAGCGGCGTTGCGTCCAACAAACGAGGGCATGTCGAGCCAGAGCGGTTCGCCCAAGTATCACGTCGTCCACGAGGGAGTCCTAACAGGCAAGCAGATCAAGGACTACCTCGTTACCGTTGTCAACGGTGGCGGCGAGATATGGGAAGTCCTCGTCTGAAACGTTTATCAGAGGAGGGGACTGGACAAGTGCTCGTTGAAGACAAATAATGCCAACAAAACGCCGGAGCATATTTCCGAAGGCCGCGGATGGCCTTCAGAAAATGCTCAGCGTTGACGTTTGCAATTGGAGAAGGTGCGGTCAAGATCATTTACCCTTATGAAGTTCACGCTGAAAAGTCAGAAACGGATCTTCGATCCGGGCCTTGTTGGACAGTCCCACGCCTCGACTCTTCTCCGGCTGCAGGATGGACGCTATCTGGCCGCATGGTTCGCCGGCACGAAAGAGGGGGCGGTTGATGTGGCCATCTATGGTTCAGTCCGTAATCAGGAGGGGATCTGGAGCCGACCCGCACAGTGGGCAAGGGCCTGCAACTCTTCCCACTGGAACCCCGTTCTTTTCCAGCCGAAAAACGGAACAGTCCTGCTCTTCTTCAAGGAAGGCGAAAGGTGCGATCATTGGAGGACCTGGGTTACCCAATCCCTTGACGGTGGTTGTTCATGGAGTAGGCCAAGCGAACTTGTACCAGGTGACATGGGCGGACGTGGCCCCGTAAAGAACAAGCCCATCATCCTGTCCGACGGATCATGGCTCGCTCCAAATTCCCTTGAGAACGGTAACAAGTGGCGCGTGCTGACCGACCGCAGCCAGGACGGCGGTCTCACTTGGGTGGCCAGTCCTGAAGTGACTATGGATAGAACACTGATCACCGGTCAGGGGGCCATCCAGCCGACTATTTGGGAATCATCGCCAGGGAAAGTCCACATGCTTACCCGAAGTTCAAGCGGATTCATCTGCCGCAGCGACTCAAGCGACTACGGAAACACCTGGTGCGAACTGAGACCCACCCCCCTTCCCAATAACAATAGCGGCATTGACCTCGACAAAGCACCCGATGGCACCATCCTGCTGGCTTTCAACAAGGTGCCGAAGAACTGGGGATCAAGAACGCCTTTGAATCTCGCCGCATCCTTTGACGGCGGACAGAACTGGCAGGATGCTTACGAGCTTGAGATCGCCCCGGGCGAATATTCCTATCCCGCGGTCATAGCCACTCCCGAAGGATTCGCAGGAACCTACACCTGGAAACGCGAATCCATCGTCTTCTGGGAGGGGCGCCTCGAAAAATAGACCGAGGGGGCAACGTAACGACTTGAACAAAACAACAACCCTGCAAACAATGCCTTGGTGCACTACCTCGTGCCCGCTGCGGGCACTCGGATGTACAAGGCGAGCGTTGGGATAAATACTATATGAAACCAATTATCGGACTGTTGCTTGCCCTCTGCCTACCTCTTTCAGGATGTTCGTCTCCTCATCCAAGGGCATACATGACCAAAGAAATCGCCGCATATACCGGCGATGGAATAATGGTCGACACATCCCTGAGATTTCTCTGGGCCAAAATCAAGGGCTATGAAATCCAATTCCCGACGTTCACGCTAGAACAGCCATTCTCTGCTACGTACACACTAACCCACGTACCCGACATAGAACGAAAATGCCTGATTTACTTACACGTCATCGGCGCACCATTTGAGTCGCCAGTCGGTACATTGCACATTGTCGCGTCAGACGAAGTGGGTAGGACGTTGATAGATGTGACAATGCGTACTGATTCAATGAGGTGGTCGGAACGGATCAACTCGCGACCACAGGGCACGAACGGCTGCTATTTGACGGCAGACAGTTTATACATCGAGACTCTTTCGGCCGCCACTTACACCATCACTGCGACCTTTACACCTCTCACTACGGTGCATAACGCCACCGGAGCCTTGCGCATTGCATGCGGAGGACAAATTTGACAGCATTCTCAATCCCAAATTAAATATGCAAATAATCCCAACCAGTCAAGTGAGCTTACGGGCTACGCCCGACGCTCCTTTCAAACGTGAGGAATCGTAACAGCATGAATACCGATACATCGTCGCCACTCCGACCGAGACGGACTATTGCCGCCGGGATTGCCCTATCCCTGCTTGCTATCGTGTTGTTTTGCGTATTCTTCATTGGGCTGAAGACAGATAAAACGATGGGCTTCTCACGGCACCAGCCCGGGTGTGTTGAGAGACAAGATAATCCAATGGAATTCTGGCTCACGGAGTCCGTTTCCCTCCTGTTCGGTATTCTGCTTGGCGCACGAAGCGTTAAGCTTTTCAAAACAGCATACAGACAATTACAATAGCGCCTAACAACAGAAGGGAACAGGGACAGGTTGTTAGTCAGGATAGGAATTGACGAGGAGCGAGTTAGGGCGTATTCGCCGTCCGCTGCGCGGCCAGCTCAACCCACACCCTGAACGTTCTTCCAGGGAAATGAATCAAAGACGCCTGTTGCCAAAATGCACACATAGTGATACATTTGCATCATGAAGCCATACGACTGGAATGATGAGAAGAATGAATGGCTACAACAGGAACGAGGCGTCGCTTTTGAGGATGTTGTCTTCCATCTGTCGCAAGGAGGTTTACTCGACACAATCGAGCACCCCAATAAGCAACAGTACCCCGGGCAGAGGATATTTATTGTGAATGTGGAGGGGTACGCCTGCCTCGTGCCATTCGTGGAGGATGAGGAGAGGATCTTTCTCAAAACCATCATTCCCAGTCGTAAAATGACGAAAATATACTTGGGAGGTGAAAAATGAAGCTGACACAGGACGAGAAGGGGTTGCTGGACTCCGTTGAGAAGGGGGAATGGAAGCGTATCCCGAACTTTGCGCGCGAAGCGGTTCGTTACCGCGATGCGGCCCGCGCAACACTCCGAAAGGATAAACGCGTCAATATTCGGATGGCTGAACGCGACCTGATTCGTTTTCAGAAAACCGCCGTCCATGAGGGGTTACCTTACCAAACACTCATTTCCAGCATCCTGCATAAATACATTAATGGCCGTTTGATTGAAAAGGCAGGATGATTCGCCGCCCGCGAGCAGTGCCTTCGTATCGAGAAAAGATGAAGAGACTATCTGCAATAATTCTTTCCACCCTCGCGCTTACGTTACGCACGGGAGCCGAACCGGCCAAGGATCTCCGCATTCCAATGGGAATGGGTGAAGTCCTGATTCATGTCTCGCCATTCCCTGGGCTAATCTCAATCACCGTGTATAATGGCAAAGACAAAACGGATGAGTTGTTCTCCGGCACGAACATAGTACTTGAACTTGACGTCGCAGCGGACGGCTGCGTCAGAGGCATAACCGGACATAACGGCGGGGACTACTATCTGGACTTTTTCGGCACCCGTCTCGTCCGGCAGGAGACCGGGGAGATGATTATCCACAACCCTTTGGTTGTAATTGGAAATAAGACGAATGACATCGTCATCGTCTGGACTGAACTCAGCAAAACAGATAAACGGTTTGTGGTAAACAATCAGAAACCGGATTCGAAAAAGGTGCCGGATGGTAACAGCGACTGAACGATCATTCGCAGTTGGCGGAGTCATCAATCCGGTTAACACCTTTGACCGGAGGAGAAACGGCCGCCTCTCCTTTTTCTGCACTATAAATGTCCTGCAATTCCAAGAACGCTTTCTGGCAGGCTTCGTTGGGGTTGTCGCCATGGGTGAGCAGTTCCAGGTCGAGGAGGGCGCGCAAGGCGATGATTCGCCAGCGCCAGCTTTTTCGTCCCCACTCAGGCAGGCTCAATTCAACCCGACGACATAATGCCACGGCCTCGATTGCGCGCGCTTGATCGGCTTGCGGGCGAGGAAAACGAATCGAGCCTTCGGGATACCCGGGCAACGGGATTCCGCCGGTCGGCGATCCCCACAGACGGACCATGTCGCCGATCATCCAGCATGGCCCATGATTGGCTTCCAGTAAATCGAGAATTCGTCGGCAGGCTTCGAAATCGACAGCGCCGAATTGGAATTCGAAATACTCCTCCATTGCTTCCCGGCAATCATTCTGTCCGGTCCAGTAAAACTGGGCATAAGCGGCTTTATTCAGATCTTCGAAAATGCCTTCGGAATACGGGAACCCGCCATCTGCCAGGTGCGCAACTTCCCCCCACAAGTTGGTAAACCGCTGGATCAGCGGATTGGCGCCAAAGCCGCCCCAGGGGAGCATGCCGTACATGCTGATTTCCGGAAAATTCAACAAGGGCAACCCCCCCGGCACTCCGTGTTCCAAGGGAAACCTCGGGAAACGGTCGTGGGAATCGGCCAAGAGATAGTCCACCCAGTCCGGTTTTGGGGAAAAGGTTTTGGCGAGGCCGTTCCATTCCCCTTGATCGTTACCGTAATCGAAGAGCCAGGTGGAGAAAATCACCTTTCCACCCGGGAAGCGATCCCGGAACAATCGCGCTGCTTTTTCGCCAATCTTGAGCATGCCCTTGCGACCCCAGGGTCCGCAGGATGGGCAGGCACACCCGCCCTGATCGTAGGGCCAGAGCCAGATGAAATCCAAGCCCACCTCGCGGAATGCATCCAACTCGCCCTGCAAATTCTTCAGGACGAGGGCTTCGCCTTCGGGGGTTGCCACGCAGACCTCCACACCATAATGGGCACGACCGGTGGGGGTGGCCCGCAAGGCGGCCGGTGTTGTGCGATAGCCTTCATTGGCGAGAAAACCGATTCCGGCCGACATGCCGACGCGCCGGGCGGTCCGGAGCAACGCTTTAAGGCGGGTCAGCATCTCCTGTGCCGCAGGGTCGTCAATGCCCTTGAAATGGTGCATATCAAACCAAACATTAAGGGCATTGAAGCCTTGAAGGGCGAGATCTTCAATATAGGCTTCGACCTTCTCAAGAGGCGCTTCCTGATAGAAATTATGGAAATGAGTGGCGAAGTAGATGCCCCGCATGGACAAGCGGGGCAGGGAGGTGCCCCGCCAGGGGCAGAGTTTCAATTCACCGTTGTCCATGCGAGTGCGGCGCAAGAACTTGCCCATTCCGTAAACGAGTCCCTGGGGGTCGGATGCGACGATCCGGATTTGCCCGGCCGTGCCGTTTTCGATGCGGAATCCCTGTGCCGCTATTCCGCTGACCAGATCCCATTCCAGATCCGTCGCTCCGGGGCCGGATACGAATTCCGGTGCGGGCCAGTTTCGTTCGCTAAGTACGCGCAGGGTGATGGTTTTGAGCGATTGGACGATGGGCAGGTGTGGGCAGAGAATTCGGATTCTCAAAGTTTTCATGGGTGCATCTCCTTAAGCAGATATGGCATGAGTCTAACAATCGAGTGTTGAGGGTAAAGCGAATTCTTTTTGCTGGTAGGGCAACGGGTGCAGGATAAATCTGGGAACGGGGAAAGCCTTCGTGTTCTGGGAAGGGAAGATACACTACGAAATACGCGAACGACGCGAAACTAATCGTTTGCAATAAAGGCTGACATCGATTTCTAATTTTCGGTTGCCGCCCCACGGGCTTATGCTATTTTCAGAGCTATGAGCAGCAACAAGCGCAGTATGGCCGGGCTTCTGGGCATGGTGGTGCTCGTCGGCATGGGCGAGCACCTGGCCGAGCGATTCCTGCCGCTGTATCTCCAGGAATTGGCGGCCTCTTCCACAGCCATTCTGGCGATCGGAATTTTGGCCGGGATGGATGATCTGCTGTCGGCGCTATATTCTTTTCCGGGTGGGTACCTGAATGACCGGCTGGGAACCAAACGTGCATTGTTGGTTTTCAATATTCTCTCCATGGCTGGCTATTTGTGCGTGATCCTGATTCCCACCTGGTGGGCCGTACTGCTCGGGGCGGCTTTTTTCATTTCCTGGTCGGCGATTTCGCTACCCGCCACGATGGATTTAGTGGCCCGGATCGTCCCGAAAAACCGGAGAACCCTGGGCGTGTCCGCCCTGGCCCTGGTGCGACGGATACCGAAGATGCTGGGGCCGGTGTTGGGCGGGGTCTGCATTGCGTTGTGGGGGGTTGCAAACGGCGTGCGTGCGGCGTTTATTCTGGCCTTGGGTTTGGCGTTGGTGGCGGCCGTGCTACAGCAGGTGATGATCGAGGACGAAACCCGGACGGGGCGCTCGCCGGAATCCAACCCGTTACGGCTTTGGCGCGAGATGCCCCCGGCCTTGCGAAACCTGTTGTTTTCAGACATTTTGATCCGGTTTTGTGAACGGATTCCCGATGCTTTTGTCGTGATATGGGTGACGCGAACGATGGCCGGACATGTCTCGGAATTGACGTTTGGATGGCTTTCTGCGGTTGAACATATGACGGCGGTTCTGGTCTATCTGCCGGTGGCATACATGGCCGATCGGTTTGGGAAAAAGCCCTTTGTTTTGATCACCTTCGGCTTTTTCACCTGCTTTCCCCTGGCGTTACTGCACGCCCAGTCGTTGTGGGCGGTGATTCCGGTTTTTGTGCTCCGCGGGTTGAAGGAGTTCGGTGAGCCGACCCGCAAAGCATTGATCATGGATCTTGCACCCGAGGATCGCAAGGCGGCCATGTTCGGACTCTATTACCTGATTCGGGATGTGCTGGTCGCCTTTGCCGCTTTTGGGGGCGCCTGGCTTTGGATGGTGTCGCCCCGTTTGAATCTGCTGGTGGCTTTTGGATTTGGGGTATTGGGAACCCTGTGGTTTGCCTGGCGGGGGAAAGATGTCCGGCTATTGGCGGATGCACGTGCTGAAAAATAATGGGTTGAGAGTTAATCCCCAATAGGGATAATTGAATGACTATGCAAAAAAAGATTCTACTGGAAAAACAATCCTCGGCGGTGACGCTCTCGGACATGGAAATCTTTGTTTTTCCGGAGTTGATGTACAGCCTGCTGCTGGCCAATCTGATGTCTCCCCGTATCTGGCGCTGGCGCGAAGATCCCTGGTTTGACGGTATTCAGAAAATGAAACCCTACCGGCGGATTACCCGATTGAAACAGTTTATCATGGAGCATTATGCCTTTAACCTCGATCTGGACACCTGGGGTTTAACCACCCAGATCCGCGAAGTCGAACGGTTTCGGATGGTTCTGGATCCCGAGACGCTGGCCCAATCAAACGCCCTTTTTGGTTATGAGGGCGATAAATATTATTTCGATATCGACATCCGTGCTCATTTCGGCCTGGATAAATACGACGGCGATACCATTCCGTACTGGAAAACCGAGACGGTTGAGGCCATGGACGCCTTCCGGTTCAAGCCGGGCTATACGATGGGGGCCGGGGAATGCGTTTCCCTGTCCGCCCTGTATGCCGCGGCGCTTCATATCGTGGCGAGAATTCCCCTGACCGACATCTTTCTCCTGGCGACGCCCCTGCATTCCCAGAATTTCATTATTTTGGAGGATGGCATTCTGACCAATAACCGGCGGCTGGTGACCAAAAAGATGTGGTTCAATGGAACGGCGCTGTCAGCCCAAGCCCGGCGGGCCCTGGAGAACGAGCAGGTCACCATTGTGGCGCACGAGAGCGGGCATATTCACCGCATATATCCCCGGGCAACAATTAATCCCGCTGCTTTCGACCGACTGGGGTCCCGTCTTCGGTCTTTCCTGGTCACCGGCTTGACCGATGAAATCATTGGTAATTTCCTGCGGCATCACCGGGATCTGCAGAAATGTTTTCAACTCCGATGGACGGTGGGCGGGGTTGAAAAATATCTACCGTTGGAAGGGGCCTTTGCCTACGAGAACGGATGTTCCTTTCTCGTTACGGATGCGACCCGGGAGAAACTCATGGCCGAAGTCGAACCGGAAGAGTTCAGTACCACCCGCTTTAAGAGCCGGATTGTGCTCAATGATTTGGAGTCCTACATCCGGACTAACCGGGTTGATCTGGAAAAGCCTGAGGATATCCAATTGCTGAAACAGCAGTTTGCCTGTGAATGTCTGCGCGAAGAGATGGCGATGGAAAGCCTGATTCGTTTTTGCCGGGTGGTGCCGCAGCTACCGGACGTGGGCACGAAGACCTTTATGTCCGAGTCGGAACCGCTAAATATCACCGTCGGAATGACACGGGACGAAGTGATTGCCCGGCTGGAATCGATTCGGGATCGGAATCCGGTCGCCGATCTGGCCTTTTATGCCTACCGGGATTTGACGCGAGTCCATTCGGAGCCATTTTTGTTGGCTGCCCGAGAACGCAACCCGGTGTTTTTGAAAGACACCGCCGAATGGTCAGCGGATCAACTTCGCGACCGGCTGAATGAACTGGAGGCGGAGTCGATTTATGATGAAGCCGGACGGTTGGCCCAGCCGGATGAAGTCTGGAATTATCGGCGGGGGGATGGGGTTGAAAAGGCCTTGCTGTATGGCATTTTCCTGGTCCAACGAAATCTGGCGACGGGGGTTCAACTTGAAATCGGATCCGGGCAGGCGAAAGTCCGGGGGGGTGATTTCAGCGCTGCTTGGCCGACCACTAAAGGGTTACCGGATCAGATGTGGAAATTGGATGGCGCGTGAGGGGCTGGGGGACGGCTCGCGGGGAGCCTACTCCGTCACACCTTGGCGTGACTACGAAGGCTGGAACGCTCGCCCTCCAGCGGAAGGGATTGAATAGCGGACGCTCTTTCTTCGATGGAGCGAGCGTCCCTGCGAGCCATTAAGGGGCAAGCATTGCCCTTTATTCGGTTCCGTCGGGAAACGCGTCGGGTGCGTGTTCTGCGAGCCGGTCGATTTTCCAACGCATTTGACGGGCCATTCCCATCAGGATTTTGACGTCGTCAACCGTCAGGAGTCCCCGCGCGAAAATCCGGCGGATTCCCAGCATCATATGCAACGCTTTTTCCCGTTCCATAAAGCCCACCGCGAGGAGGGTTTCCTCCCACATGGCGAACATGCGTTCACGGAGTTCTGCGGGGGCTTCCGGTGATTTTTCGGCGCCGGGCACGAATTCGTTGGACGCGAGGTAGATCTCATAACAGCAGATCATGGCCGCTTGGGCGAGATTGAGCGAAGAATATTCGGGGGTGGACGGGATTCGGATGAAATGGGTACACAGGGTCAGATCTTCATTGCTGAGCCCATTATCTTCGCGACCGAAAACGAGGGCGACCGGGGCTTTGCGTGCCGCCTCGAGCAGGGTGGGGGCCCATTCCCGGGGAGAGCGGGCATGCGCGCGATAGAGGCCGGGCCGGACACTGGTTCCGGCGACCAGACCACAATCCGCCACCGCCTCGGCCAGGGTGGCGAATTCCCGGTGTTGTTCGAAGATGGACCATGCATTACAGGCCAGCATCCGGGCCTCTTGAAGATTGAGATTGCTGGGGGTGACGAGCGCCAGTTGTTTGAGGCCGGTATTGGCCATCACACGGCAGATCGATCCCACGTTCCCGCCATAGAGGGGGTTAACCAGTACCACCCGGATATTGTTCAAAAGACTCATAATGCAAGCAGTTGATATTTGCCGAATAAGGTGTTAAAGATACCGGAAGCGGATTGAAAACGCAATTACCCAGTAAGGGAACGACCATGGACGATTTATTGAAACTGCTTCAGCTGAATGCCCGTGAAACGCCGGCCAATCTGGCGCGATTGCTGAATGCTTCCGAAACGGAAGTCGCGGCGCGGATTGCGGCCTACGAACAGAGCGGCGTGATCCGCGGATACCAGGCCCTGATCAATAAGGATCAATTGGATCTCGACCTGGTGCATGCGGTGATCGAGATCAAGATCACCCCCGAGCGGGAGGGCGGGTTCAACCGCCTGGCCGAGCGCTTAAGCAAGTTTTCCGAGGTGGAGTCGTTGTATCTGATGTCGGGAACCTACGATCTGCTGGCCTTTGTCGCCGGACGGAATCTTAAGGAAGTCGCGTTGTTTGTCTCGGAAAAACTCGCCACTTGCGAGGGCATCGTCTCGACGGCCACGCATTTCATGCTTAAGACGTATAAAGAACATGGTGTTTTGATGGAAGAAAGGGAACAAGATGAGCGACTCCAAGTCACTCCGTAATTACGTGGCACCCCATTTGCGGGACATCCCTCGATCCGGGATCCGTGATTTTTTTGAAATTGTCAGCGGGCGGAAGGGCATCATCAGTCTGGGTATTGGAGAGCCGGATTTCATGACGCCCTGGCATATTCGCGAGGCGGCCATTTACTCTTTGGATCGCGGCGCGACGACGTACACCTCAAACCGGGGTTTAATGAGCTTGCGCAAGGCCATCGCGCGGTACATCGAAGAGGAGTTCCAGGTCGCCTATCGTCCGGATGATGAAATTTTAATCACCGTGGGGGTCAGCGAAGCGTTGGATCTGGCCATTCGCGCATTGGTCTCGCCCGGTGATGAAGTGATGTACCATGAGCCCTGCTATGTGTCCTACAATCCGGTGATCCGTTTTGCCCATGCGGTTCCGGTCGCGGTGACGACCCGTCCCGAGAACGGGTTTGCGCTGACCCGCGAAATGCTGGAGGCTCAGGTGACGCCGCGGACGCGGGTGCTGATCCTGAATTTTCCGACCAATCCTACCGGGGCTATTTTGACCCAGTCTCAGCGCGAGGATATTGCCCGGTTTGCCGTGGCGCATGACCTCGTCGTGATCACCGATGAAATTTACTCGGAGTTGACCTATGACGGGGCGGAGCGGGGGACGATTGCGGCCTGTCCGGGAATGCGCGATCGGACGATCCTGTTGCATGGATTTTCGAAGGGGTGGGCCATGACCGGATTCAGGATGGGCTATGCCTGTGCGCCTGCCGAGTTGAGCGAAGCGATGATGAAAATCCACCAGTACACCATGCTGTGTGCGCCGACCCTGAGCCAGGAAGCCGCGCTGGAGGCATTGAAAACCCGGGACGATACAACGCACATGCGCCAGGCCTATGAAAAACGGCGCAACTTCATCTGGAGTTCCCTGGAGGAAATGGGTTTAGCCTGTCAGCGTCCGCAAGGCGCTTTCTATGCGTTTCCCAAAATCGACCGGTGTGGATTGTCCTCCAAGGAATTTGCCCTGAAACTCCTCGATGAAGAGCAGGTGGCCTGTGTGCCGGGAAGCGCTTTTGGCGAATGCGGCGAGGGCTTTTTAAGATGTTCCTACGCGACCGATCTGGAAGCCATCAAAGAAGCCATGACGCGCCTGGCCCGGATGGTTAAACGGCTTGCATCGCCTTGATCAACCGCCTTTTACGGATGTAAGTCTGACCGGTTGCTGGACAGATGTTCCTACTAACGCTTTCCGATCCCGATTCGGGCCCGGATCATTAGCAGACTGCCGGCGATGACGGCCACGCCTCCAATCCATTGACCAGATCCGAGCCGTTCGCCGAAGAGCCAGGCGGCGCCGCAATAGGTCAGGAACGGCGTCATGAATTCTCCCCCGCTTTGAACCAATGCCCCGAACCGATGTAGCACGCGATACATCAGGACATGGGCGATGGCAATGCCGACGATGGCGGAGACCGCAAGCAGGATCAGGGGCTGAGGGGATAACCGGAACAACTGGCCGGGATGACCGAGGATCGGGGTCAGGATCCCGAGCATGACGGCGGTGTAAAGACAGATCACGGCAAAACTATGATGCGGGGCATATCCGTGCATTGTGCGCCGGACCGAAACTCCGTAAAATCCCCATACGGCGGCCGTTGAAAAAAGCAGGATGAGACCCAGCAGCGGCAGATGGGCGGTGGCGATCGAATCCCGAAACAAGAGGCCGATGCCGGAGATACAGGCCACGGCGCCGACCCAAAACAGGGGCGATTTCATGATTTTGCGTTCATCGGGCAGAAGCCAGACGCCCGCCAGCAGAGTGAAGAAGAAGGCCGAACGGATCCCGAATCCCATCACCCCGGCCGGGATATAATAAGGGGTGAGGGCCCATCCGACTTGTCCAATGGTATTGATCAGGGCCGGGATCCAGGCATCCCGCCAAATGGAGCGTCCGGGTGGGGCTTCGATCTGGAACAGGAGCGGTGCCAGGAGGAGAGCGGCGATGCCATAGCGAACCCCGTTGACCGTCCAGGCATCGAGATGGGCGGTGAAATAGCGGAGGAAAAGCGGGACACTGCTCCAGCAGAGAATGGCGCCAAAGAGGGCTAGAAGGGCGCCGGTCCGGGGGGCGGGTCGATGGGTTTGCGCCGGGAGTGAAATGCGGGTGGTCATGATGGCGGCGGATAGAGCAGTCGTTCAATCTGGGGCGCCAGGTTGGTCGCCATGACCTGGAACCCGTGATCACTGGGATGGCCACCGTCGACGGAGGCGCCGGAAGTGCCCAGCGGGAGCAGGGCGAGTCCATCGATAAAATGCAGGCGCGCATCACCTTTTCGCCGCTGGTCGGAATAAAAATGAATCAGGGCGTCCCGGAGCCCCTCATGATGTTTGAGTGCGGGTATTGACCAGGCCGTTCTCCAGTAGGGGATGATCGAGAGGAGCGCGATGGGGGTTTTAGGGTGGCGCCTGCGAAGAGTCTGGACAAACCCAGGGAGGGTTTGAGTGAGCGACTCGACCGTGGAATTGGCGGCGTAATCGAGGACGAACAAAGACGCGTCGACTTCCGCCATCAGCTTGGCGACTTCGGGTTCTCCCTGTCCGTTTCCTGAAAAACCGAGATTGACGACATCGACATCAAGAATACGACCGGTGGTCGCGACAAAATCACTGCCTGGCAAGCTGGCGCACCCACCCTGGGTAATGGAGGTGCCGTAAAAGACCACGGGTTTAGCTAGGAGGTGTGGGCTGGGTGGTTTGAAAGATGAACCGGGGGCCACCCCGATTTTAAGGGTCGTGAGGGGGTTGTAGAGGGGAAGATACAGGGTGAAATCGCGCCATTCGGGCGTCACGGAGTCGAATAGGGGGCCCTCGTAACCCAGCTTTGCGATATCGGGTTTTGTGCCGCTCCAGGGGCGGCACGCTTGTCCTGCGCCGGCATACAGGCTGATGCCGCTCTGCCCGGTGGCGGGCATATGGGGCTGATTGCCCGAAGGCTCGGCAAGGGTGACCCGAACGGCCATGCGGGTGGTGTTGGAGCGAAAACAGATGCGCCCTCCCGCGGGGCATTGCGCGAGGGACCAAACGGCTTCGCGGAGTTTTTTTTGTGCCCGCGCGGGAAAGCGGGCATAGCCGGGGCGGTTTTCATCGAACCACGGGAGTCCTCGCACGGTCAGGCGGCGGTCGGCGCCGTCAACCCAGACGTACGAATCGCCGGGTGCGATTTTTTGGGCGCGGAAATTCCGATCCAAGCGACTGATTTTTGAGGTCATGCACGAATACTCCTGAGAAAACAAACGACATAGAATAGGCCCTCGATAGAGGGGAAGACAAGATCTTTTCCCTAAAACTCGAACCGCATGAGGAGGGCGGGGACGAGATCCCGGCCCCCGCGATCGTGGATGGATCCATCGAGGGTCGCGCCGAAACGAAGTTGCAAACGATTGGCAAAATCATCGCGGCCCTGCTGATTGAATTGGTGGGCATGATTGGCCGCATTGTAAATATTGCCGAAGTACCAGATGGCATCGAATCCGATCAGAAGGGAACCGGTGACCGGTTCATCTTCCTGGTAGGCCCAGACGGCCGCGCCGATGAAAAGGCCATTCAGAAGAAAAGCGGTGGCGGCGTCGCCGGGGTGGCCGGTGTAGAGTTGTCCCGCCCCCGGGAGCAAGGCGGACAAACTACCGGCGAGGAGCGGGGATTTGACGGGGCGCCCGGAAAAGTCATCGAGGCTTTCGCGGAAACCGGTGGCCACGGGGGCGAGGACTGAATTGGTTGACACCGTGCGCAAAATATCATTGGCGAAAGGAGTGTTATCGAAAGGTAGTTCATTGCGAGCGAGCAGGATGGCGGAGAGATCGAAGAAAGGGGAGTCCGGGTGTTCCGCGCGGAAACGGGCGATACGGGCTGTGGACCGGGGATAAAGCTGATGCCGGTAATCCGCTTCGGCTTGGAGAAGGGTGGCCAGATCTGACCATGCGGTATTCGGATAAGCCTGTTTGACCTTTTCCCAGGCGTGTTCGGCGTCATCCCACTGATTCAGTCGCGCATGGCAGGCGCCGATTTGGATTTGGGCGAGCGGGACTTCCGGTCTTTGGGGGTGGAAAAAGATAAATCGGTCGTATTCCACCAGGGCTTTGTCAAACTGGTCCTGTTGTCCGAGGTGTGCGGCAAAGGCGAGCAAAGCGTCAGGGTCGGGGGCTTGGAGGGCACCGGCGAGGCGGGTCCAAAAGACGAGGACTAAAGCGGCTCCACACAGGCATCGTTTCATCGGGGGGATCTCCACCAGAAATCGTTATCTGACAACGGATCGGGAATTCTCGGGCCGGCGGGGGTATTGACCGAGGCGGCGCGGGACATCAGGCTGCCTTCATGAATAAGCCGATCGGCCGTAAGGAGGATTCCCCGCGCGGCACCATGCTTACCGATGGCTTCGAGGCTGTATTGAGAGCAGGAGGGATAGAGCGGGCATCGGCTGGAAGAGAAGGGGCGGAGAAAATGTCGGTAGAAGCCAATCATTTGATGACAGGTGGAACGAGTGTAATTGTCTGAAGGGGGGGCTTCGGTCGCGCGCAAAAAAGGAGTGGTTGCCAGCAGGACGGCAACCGGGAGAAGGGCTCCGGTGGTTTTAAGCTTGGCGAACCAGATCATGCGGGTATCATAGGGCCCGGTGAAACGATGTCCAAGTTATTTTACGGCTTGATTTTAGGGTGGGGATTAACGGTAGCGGTGGAATCGACGCTGGCCGGCGTCGTCCAAGTTGCTTTTTTCGATCCCCTGCAGCTAGTGTCCGCTGAGGATCCCGTGTCCGGAGTGCGTCTAGATCTATTCTATGGTCGAAATGAACGGGTCGACGGGTTAGACCTTGGGTTGCTCAATCGCACAAAAAACGGGGGGAGCGGATTAGCGATCGGGCTGGTCGGGAATTGGGGCGATGAAGTCCCGGAGCCGGAGTCCGGGGTGTATGACGGGGTTCAATGCGCCGGCGGATTCAATGGAGTGGATCGGTTCCGGGGCGTGCAAGTGGCGGTGGGGCTGAATTGGGTGCGCGACGAGGGCGCAGGATTGCAACTGGCCTTGTTTGCGAACGGAGTGAATGGCTCCATGACCGGCCTGCAAGTCGCCGAGGTCAATTATGTCAAGCACCGGGTACGGGGCGCACAACTGGGGGCCGGCTTGGTGACGGCCCTGAATTGGGCGGGTGATGTCAGAGGAGCCCAGATCAATGTTGGAATTTTGGCGATGAATTACGCGGGGAGCGTACACGGGGTGCAACTCAATATAGGGTTGGGAGGCAATCATGCCCGGGACGTGGTGGGGGCTCAGGTGGGGGTAACCTTAAATACCGCCCGTACCCTCCGGGGTTTTCAATTGGGGTTGATCAATTACGCCGGTGATTTCCGAGGGGTTCAGGTGGGTTTATTGAATTTGAATCCGGAGGGTTTTTGGCCGGCGTATCCATTGGTACACGCCCGGTTTTAGACCGTCCTTATTGGCCTTCCTGTTCCTGCCAGCGAAGAATATTCATCTTGGCCCCGTTGAATTCAACGATACACGAAATGGTGCGCCGGACGCCTTGGACGAAACCGGTGGAATTGATCCGGTAAATCGCCGAGGAGACCGAGATTCGCGGCGCCAGGATGGCCCGGTTGGCTTCCGGGATTCGCGCAAAAAAATCGTCGGGGCTTTTGAAATGGGGGTCTTCATCTTTACCGCCAGTGGTGAGAACTTCCTCGCGTACCTCGGTGATCAGATCGCCCAGTAAGTCATCGACTTCCGGAAGGGTTCTGAGCACCCGTTTGGACGCGGCGTTCACATTGACAAGCCCGTCGCCGTAGGTGGTCAGAAGGTCGGCGATTCCCAGCCAGGGAGGATCTTCGGGGTCGGCGTCGGGCGGTCGTCCGCCATAAACGACGGTATTGGTGAACCCTTTGATGAGCAGAAGTTCATCGATGGTTTCGATGGGGCCGTTGTGCGCGTTATACGGATTGGGGAGGCGCGCGTAATAATCGTCGGTTTCGGCACCGAAGGGGCGGACCGCAGTGGGGGTCTCGTTATCGGTCCAATCGAAAAAACAGTCGATCAGGGTATCCCAGAGATCTTCGGGAATGTTGGCGACTTCGAGCACGCCTTCCCAATCCTTTTCGTCGAGCTTATTGATATTCCGGCGGGCCGGTTCGGGAATGATATCGATAACGATTTCGCCATCTCCGAGGGGTTGGCGGAAACCCGAAACCGATCCGCCGTATTTGAGGGCTCGGGCCAGGGGATACCAGGCGTCCGCGGCATCGTCGCCGTCGGTTTCCTTGTCGCCGGTGATGGTGTCCTTTTTTTGGACGACGACCTTGACCATTTCGAGACCGGATTGGGCGAGGTAATCGGCCTTGAGCCGTTTGCGGCAATAAGAGGTGATGATGGTCTCGAGTTGCATGTCGAAGGCGAACGAGGTCACGATAATGGCGAGAAGGCCGATGACCCAGAGGACGACGACCAGGGCGGAGGCGGCGCGTCGGCGGGGAAGATGGAAGGGGGCGAGTTTCATTGGACGGGCCAGAATTGTTTGCCGACCGGGATTTCAATACAGCGCTTCATGGCGACCGGTTCTTCACCTTCCTGGAGCGGCTTGAGATAGAGCGTCAATTCGACCAGGCGGGGAATGGAATTGGTCTCTTCCCATTCCTCCTCCCAGACGATTTCAGATTCATCGACATTGGTTGAGACCCGGCAGTCGAAGCCGACGATCCCGGTGGCCAGGAGGGTGGGTTTGAGCGTGTCAGGATCGAAATCCTCCGGCTGCAGGAATTCGTCGGGCGACCAGACGGTGATAGCGGCGGCGGATTCTTCATTGTCGGGGTCAGGGACCAGTTGAAACTTGACCCGGTGAGGCCCTTTGGATTGCTCGGTTCCACGACCAATGAGGCTGGGGCCGAGTTTGACCCAACTGATGGAGTCATCGGCAGAGGAACCGCTCCCCTGATCGTCGAGCCAAAACCCGAAGCGCACATCGCTGTTTTTGCCGGCGTCGCGATAATAGGCTGAGCGGAGACCCATGACGAGTTGCTCCATGACGAAATCGCCGTGTTGCATCTCGTCACTGAGCGCCATTCCCCTTTGCCAGGCACGGGTTACGGCGGAAAAGATGCCGTAGGTCACGGAGGTGATCAGGCCGAGGATGACGACCGAGACCAATAGTTCGACCATGGTAAAGCCGCGACGTTTCGATTTAATTGAGGGAGAGATCATTGGTGTAGTAGAGATAGCTGACCGTTTCTTCGCCCCGGCGATTGCCGCGATCGGACCAATCGACCCGGGTATGGATGATCCGCATCCCTTTGTGCGCGGGATCTTCGATCGAGTTTCGGGAAAAGGTAAAACCATTTTTGTATTCGATCTGATTCAGTTCGAGGTTGACGACTTTCTCGTCCTTGATAAAGACGGGATATTCCAATTCGCCCAGGTCAAAAATATGGCGGGCAGTGTGATAATTGCGGGAAATCCGGATTACGGCAAGGCAGTGGGAGACGGCGGTCATCAGGACCATGGCCCCGGTGGCGAGGATGACCATGGCGAGGAGAACTTCGACCAGGGTGAGACCGGTACGGGAGGTGGTGCGCAAGGACACGGTCAATTCTCCTCGACGGTGCGGGCTTTGGACAGGGAATCGACGGTAATGCGGGTGGCGATGCCGCGGGCATCGACGATGCGCAGGGCATAAGGCTGGCACCGGCCGTTGGTGAAATAATGAATGATGGCGGGTCCCTCGGTTTGGGGCGGCTCCCCGTCGATCTCGATCCACTCGATCGTCACCTGGTCGAGGTCGCGCTGAATGCCGATGGGATAGGCTTCGCTGCTGGAGGTCGGCGGCGGGGCGGGTTCATCGGTGTTTGGGGTAGGCGGGAAAGACGGGGTTTTTTCGTTGGGGAGAGGGGAGGGCGGCGGGGTGGTGGTGCCGGAAACGGGTTGGACGCTGAGTGAGGAGTGAGCGAGGTCGAAAGTCAGGGTTAATTCCTGCTGACGGAGCAGGGCCATGCTCCGGCTGTACCGGCCCGCCATGACCACGGTTCGAATGGCGGTCCGCAGGCGGTTCCCTTGGATGGACCGGACCATGTAGGGGATGGCGATAACAGAGGTGATCCCAATGATAGCGACGACGAGGAGCATTTCGACCAGGGTGAATGCCGTCCAGCGAGCTCGTCGGTCGGCCTTAAATCGGAAACGCCGAGGGTGATTGCGCCCCATCATAAGCAGGTCAGTCCGGGGTTGGAGAGGCATTAATTGGAGATATCGTCGCCGCTCCCCGACTGTCCATCCGGGCCGGCTGAGACGATTTTATAGGCGTTGCCTTCCCGCGTATAGTTGAACTTATTACCCCAGGGATCGTTGAGGGACGGAACATAGGGTCCGTTCCAATTCATCTCGGAGGATTTGGTGATGAGGCTGTCGAGCGAGTTGGGCAGGATTCCATTGTCGATTTCATAGGTCCCGACGGCGGTTTCAAGTCCCTTGATGCTCATGCGGCAGGCGCTGATCTGAGTGGCGGGAATGCGACCCTTGGTGCTGACGACGATGACTCCGGCCAGAATGCCCAGAATGGCGACGACCAGCAGCACTTCAACCAGGGTGAAGCCCGCCGTGGCGGGGCGCTTGGCCGGAACGGTTCCCATCAGCCTGCGATGCAATTTATTTTTCATGATGATCACTCCTTATTTCGTCGCTTATTATATCCTGCAATCCATTGAAAAGAAATCCGATAGTTCCGGGGCGGGGGTTAAACATTCAACCCATTGGTCAGATTGAAGACCGCCATTAGAATGCTGACGGCAACGAATCCGACCATGACGGCAACCAACACAATCAGGATGGGTTCCAATGCCGTGGTGAAGATTTTAACGCTGCGATCGAGTTCGTTTTCATAGCGTCGGGCGACATGGTTGAGCGCGCCGACCATATCGCCGGTTTGCTCGCCGATGGCCATCATATCGGTCATCAGGGGTGGGAACACCTTGCCCGCGGCGAGGGGACCCGAGATGGAGGTGCCGTCGGTGACGCGTTCGCGCGCGTTATGTATTTCCTGGGCAATGATGACATTCCCCACGGTTTTTTCGACGATGGCGAGGGCTTGGAGCACCGGGACGCCATTGGACAGGAGGGTGGCGAGGGTCCGTGCGAAACCGGCATAACTACTGGTGGATACAATACTGCGGATCATGGGGATGCGCAACTGGAGCCGATGCCACCAAATCTTGCCCCGGGGTTTCTGGATGGCCCGATGGGCGGCAATGGACCCGGCCACGATGGCGATCAGGAGCAACCAGCCATACCGGACCAGCCATTGGCTGGCGGCGATGAGAATTTTGGTGGGGAGGGGCAGGGTCCCCTTTAATTCCAGAAAAATGGCGGAGAATTTAGGGATGACGAAAACCATGGAGAAGACCAGCGTAGCAATACCCAAAGTCATCACGATGGAGGGATACACCAGGGCCATGGTGACTTTTTCTTTGACATCCTGGATGCGCTCGTAATGGGAGACCAGCCGGGTCATGACTTCACTGAGGGCTCCGGTGGCTTCGCCGACGCGAATCATGCTGATGTAGAGGGGGGAGAAGGAGTCAGGGAAACGCGCCATGGCATCGGACAGACTTTTGCCGCGGACGATATCGTCGCGCAATTCACGGATGATGTCGTCACCCGCCCGGCCAGTTTTACGATTCGCCAGGGTGCTGAGGGCGGTGCCGAGGTTCATGCCGGAAGCGAGCAGATCGCTGAGTTCGGTGGAGAAGTACAGGACTTCAGAGGGGGAAAGGCGTTTGCGAACCGGGAGCGTGAGTTTGAATTGAAATTTATGGGGAGACTTGGTTCCCGGTTTGGCGCCGGGTTTGGCGGCGGAAGAGGGCGGTGCGGTGCCCGCCCCCTCGCGGAGGGAAATGGGAGTCAGCCCGAGCCGTTCGACCTGCAGCAAGGCGTTTCGACGGTCGGATGCCTCGAGGGAACCCTCCGTTTTTTCGCCCTTAGCCGTTCGGGCGGAGTAGGTGAAGCGAGGCATATCAGTCGGTCTCCTCGGTCACGCGCAGGATTTCTTCGAAGGTGGTAATTCCGTCAAGAACCTTGTTCCACCCGTCCTCGCGCAGGGTTTGCATGCCTTCCGAGATGGCGATCTGCTTGATGGCGTGGGAAGAGGACCGGTCGATGATGCGGGGTTCGACCTTTTCGGAGATAAAGAGGATTTCGTAGATGCCCAGCCGGCCATGAAAGCCGGTATTCCGGCACTTTTCGCAACCAACGGATTCGTAGATGAGACGGCCATGATCGAGTTCCGCGACGGGAAATCCGGCGCTTTGAAGAATGGTGCGATCGGGCTGGGCGGGCCGGCGGCATGCCGGGCAGAGTTTGCGGACGAGGCGCTGGGCCACGACGGCTTCTAGCGAAGAGGCCACGAGAAAGGGTTCAACGCCCATGTCGAGCAACCGGGTGATGGCGCCGGCGGCGTCATTGGTATGGAGGGTGCTGAAGACCAGATGTCCGGTGAGCGAAGCGCGGATGGCGATTTCGGCTGTTTCGAAATCGCGAACTTCACCGATCATGATGACGTCCGGGTCCTGGCGCAGGATATGGCGCAGGGCCGTGGCGAAGGTCAGGCCGATATCCGCGCGGACATTGATCTGGTTGATCCCGGCCATTTCGTACTCGATCGGATCCTCAACCGTAATAATCCGCTGATCGATGGTGTTGATTTCGTGCAGGTAGGCATAGAGGGAGGTGGATTTGCCGGAACCGGTGGGGCCGGTGACGAGGATGATGCCGTTGGGCCGGTCGATCAACCGCCGCAGAGAGGCGACATCGTTGGGGCGGAGACCGAGTTGATTGAGACCGATGAATTCCTTGCTGCGCATCAGCAAACGAAGGCTGACGCTTTCCCCGTAAACGGTGGGCATGGTGGAAACCCGGATGTCGATATCTTCGCCCTGGATGCGCATGCCGATACGGCCATCCTGCGGCAGGCGTTTTTCGGCAATATCCATATTCGCCATGACCTTGATACGGGAAATGATGGCATTCTGAAAACGGGCCAACTGGGCGGGGAGGGGGGTCTGGTGCAAAACACCGTCGACCCGGTAGCGGATCCGCAATGAACTCTCCATCGGCTCCAGATGAATATCGGTCGAGCGTTCCTCGTAGGCTTCCCAGATGATCTGGTTGACGAACTTGACGATGGATGCCTCCTGATCCATCTCATTCAGGTCCATCTTAAGCAGGTTTCCCTGGGGTTCGACCTCAATCCGGTCGTCCTGCATCAGGCGGTCGACCGTTTCGGCGCCGACGCCGTAAAATTTCTTGGTCGCGTTGGCGATATCCTCGGTGGTGGCCAGCGCGAGACGGACTCGCAGGTTGGAAGCGAGCCGCAAGGCGTCGGTCAAGCCTGAATCAAAGGGATCATTGGTGGCCACTTGCAGGATGTTGTTGTGGACGGCAAACGGGAAGACGGCATACTGAAAAACCGCCTTGGTGGGGAGTTTTTCGAGAATGTCCGTGGACACATCGAGGGGGCCTAATTGGACGAAGGGCAGATTAAGGGCCAGAGCGAGCGCTTTCAGGAAGACATCCTCGGCGACCCACCCCTCCTGTGCGACAATTTCGGCGATTTTCCGATTTTCCGCACGGGCCAAGGCTATTCCCCGTTCGATCTGGGCCGGGGTTAACAGGTTGGTTCGGGCCAGGAGGACGCTGACACCAGGGGATATCACGTTAGACATAGGCGCCTTTTCAATGTGTCGTTTCTCCCTAAACTTTACGCCAAGGACCGGTTAAAGTCAATGGGCTCACGTTTTCATTGACAATTCAGCCATAAATCTCCAAATTACAGGCTCTTTGTAGGAATCCATGACAGAAAGCGAAGGGTTAAAATGGCTGGCAAAACCAAGGATATGGTTGCTCTCCGTCCGCGTAAAAGCGGGCTGGAGCGTCGACGTCGGATGAATACGCACATCAAGCGGCTAAAGGCGCTCGGTGTGGGCGACGAACAATTAAAGCACATGACGGCGGTTGACCTGCGGGAGATGCTGAAGTCGAAGCGGGCGCCCCTAGTGAAAGCCGGATGAAGGTTTTGTGTGTGCTCAACCGGCGGGCGGCCGACGGGATGGGGATGCGGTGGTGGCCCCAGATATCAGCCCTGTTGAGCTCATTCGAGTTAGATTATCATTTACTGGCCGACGGCGATGTTCCCCTGGCGCAACAGGTGACCGAGCACCTTACCCAGGTTGGGCCGTCGGTTTACGGTGCTATCGCCGGGATTGGAGGCGATGGCACGCACTCGGTGATCCTCAA
Organism: uncultured bacterium; assembly: GCA_903824675.1. GTDB lineage: Bacteria > Verrucomicrobiota > Kiritimatiellia > CAIKKV01 > CAIJXV01 > CAIJXV01. The sequence goes on along the minus strand of CAIJXV010000020.1, from coordinate 4,236 downwards.
TGCCCTGATGGCTTTGCGCCATTCAGCGTCCGGTTTTCAATTGCCCCCCTATGCATTTATCCCGATGGGGACCGGAAATGACATTGCCAAATCGCTGGGGATTCGGACGCGGGATGACCGGTTTGCCACTGATGTGCGCCGGGCCGTGGCGGCGATTCGGTATGGCGCCGATTACCGGATGGACTTGGGGATTGTTAATGGTTTGTATTTTGCCGATGCGGTGACGATCGGTTTGGATTCCTATATTTTGTGCGAGCGCAATCTCCAGAAAAAATGGATTGGCCGTATTCCCATTCTGCGAAACCTGATCCGGGGCCGCCTGCTGTATACCTTGTCGAGCGGCCGGCCCTTGATGCAGCATCGAGCGTTGCAGTGCCGGATTGAGGTGGACGGCCGGTTGTGGTATGCTGGACTGTGCGTCAATCTGGTCGTCAATAACTCGCGAATCTATGCGGGTGAATTCGATTTCAGCGCGAATGCTTTTGCCAATGATGGCAAATTGGATCTGGTTTTATTCAACGACCATAATGATTACCTGGCGCGCTATCTGCTTTCGATGCGGAATACGCCATCCCGAATCCGGAAATGGTCGGAACAGTTATCGCAATTGTCGTCCCAAGTTCAGGCCCGTCGGGTGCGATTGACCCTGAGCGGCCCGGAAGGGGCGCAATGCGACGGAGAAGAACTGACACCGGCCTCCGTTTTTGAAATCGGTATTGAACCCGGAGCCATTGCCATCAAGACGCCGGTGGAACCGGTATAAGCGAGGGAGTGAACGCATGCCCCTTTTTTTTGACGCCGATATCGCCGTCATCGGTTCGGGACGGGGATTGGACTGTTTCGAGACGCCGGCGACGATGATCCCCTGGATGGACCATTATCATATTTCGCGCGCCCTGGTATACGACCGGGGGGCGTTGGAGTGTGGCCAATTTCGGGATTTTTCGCGGATACTCAGATTTTGCCGCGAAGCACCCGATCGTTTGTTTCCCACCGTTCCCATTGCCCCGCCGGCGACGGGCGAAAATCCACCGCCCGACGAAATGGGAGAGATTTTGTTGGCGGAAGGGATCAAAGGGGTTCGGGTATGGCCAGAATTCCAAGCCTGCGATTTCGATCCGTTTAATTTTGGCGTTCTGCTGGAAAAACTGCAAGTCCATCGAATTCCGGTGTTTGTGCATATCTCCGAAAGCCATGCGTGGGCGTATCGGACGGGATGGAAAAACCTGGCAGAAACGGCCCTCGCTTTTCCGGAGTTGCCCCTGATCTTGCTGTGGAGCGGTATGCGTAATGGGCGTCACGTCTTTCCACTTTTGGATCAGTGTCCGAATATTCGGTTCGATCTGACCTGCGTGACGGGAGGGTTCATCGAATATGTTGTGGAGCGATGGGGCGCCGGGCGGCTGATTACGGCTTCGCATTATCCGTTTTGGGATCCGGGGATTTTTCAAGCCTGGGTCAACTATTCCGGAATCAGTGTTGCCGACCGCGAGCGGGTGGCAGGCGCGAATGTTGCCCGTTTGGTGGAGGATATCCGATGAACACGATCTATGACGCGGTGGTGCGGGGTGCCCCGCTGGATTTTACGCCCTTTATCGATGTGCATGGCCATTTCGGAACCTGGATTGAAACCGCGGTACCCGCCGCACTGGACGCTGGCCGGTTGATTGCCGAAATGGACCGGTGGGGGTGCGATCAGGTTTGGATGACGGCTTCCGAGCCAGGGTTTGGAGCGCTGATGCGCGACAAGAACGATACGATTTTAGGTTTAGCCAGGGCCCATCCTGACCGAATTCTGCCCTATTGCACGTTATCCTCCAACGAGCCCGGCCTGTGTTTGACGGAATTTCGGAGGTGTTTGGAATATCCCAGATGCATCGGGGTCAAGATGCACCGTTACGACCAGCCGGCCTACACCCTGAAGAGCGGCTTCATCCAGCCGGTCTTGGAGATCTTAAATGAACGCCGAATGGTTTACATGAACCATGCCTATCTCAATCTGGCCGATCTGGAATGGGCATTGTCCCGGTATCCCGACCTGACCTTTATCAATGGGCATATGGATTATAAGATGATGGAATTGGCGGGACGATTTTCCAATTATTATGTGTGTACCTGCGCCGCCCAGACGCCCAATCAGATGGCCGGAGCGGTAGAGCGCGCGCGGGGCAGCGAGAAACTTCTGGTGGGGAGCGATTTCAATCTCTTTTGTTTGGCGTTCGGGCCGGGTATGCTGGCCTATTCCTCCATTAGCGAGGACGACCAGCGTAATATCCTGGGACGCAATGCCATCCGGATCTTGGAACGACAACCTTGGTGGTCTACTTCCCTATTGCGGTGTACCACGTCCCCATAAGTTTTGTGGTTCGGGGAGCCGAAGCCGACCCTCCATTTGCACATGAAACCATTTTGTTTTGATTGGAGGGTCGGGCTCTGTCCTGACCTGCTGGGTTTGATCGTTTTCCATTATTTGCGGTCGAGCTTTGTTGGGGAGACTTCCTCCTTCCCCTTAGAAGACGCGTAAATATATCGGTTGCGCGGCGGGGGTTCCCGCGCTAGTCTGCGGGAGTGGCGAATCCCCGCTGGGGTTCCCCTTGGAGATTCAATATGCAAATTCAAGTACTCGGGGAGGCGGTTTACCCATCCCCCTTAAGGACCTTCACCGACGACGCATTGCGCATTCCGGCCAACATTAGACGGCATCCGGGCCATACGCCGCATACCGAATTGATGTTCGAGGTGGCGGGGCCGCGCGCAAAGCTTTATTTCAATCCGAGTCAGGTTCGCGCAGGGATTGTGACATGCGGCGGCTTGTGCCCGGGTTTGAACAATGTCATCCGCTCCCTGTTTTTTGGTTTGTATTACTCCTATGGCGTCCCCGAAGTATGGGGTTTCCGTTTCGGTTATCAAGGGTTGGATCCCCAACGGGGCCAACCGCCCCTGCGCTTGACGCCGGAACTGGTGGAGAATATCCACCGGGACGGGGGAACGTTGCTGGGCACTTCGCGCGGCCCCGTGGACACCGGGATAGCGGTGGATAGCCTGATGCGACTGGGGATCCAGATCCTGTTTACCATCGGAGGGGATGGCACCCAGCGGGGCGCCAACGACCTTTACCAGGAAGCGCGGCGGCGGGGGTATCCGTTGTCCGTGGTGGGGATTCCCAAGACGATTGACAACGATGTGGCATTTGTTTCTCGAACCTTTGGTTACCTGACCGCGGTGGAGGAGTCTTGCCGGGTTATCGATGGGGCGCATCGCGAGGCCCACAGCGTGTTGAACGGAATCAGCCTGGTGAAGTTGATGGGGCGTGCCGCCGGGTTTATTGCGGCGGGGGCCACGGTGGCCAGCCAGGATGTGAATTTCACCCTGATCCCCGAAGTGCCGTTCAAGTTGGAGGGGCCAGGGGGATTCCTGGCGGCGCTGAAGGACCGATTGTCCCGACGGGCGCACGCCGTGGTGGTCGTAGCCGAGGGGGCGGGGCAAGATCTTTTGGCCATGAACAGCGGGGAGCGGGATGCCTCCGGCAATGTCAAACTGGGTGACATCGGCGTTTATCTGCGCGACCGGATCGAGGGCTATCTACGGGCTGAGAAATTCCCCTTTGTCCTGCGGTATTTCGATCCCAGTTACCTGATCCGCAGTCGCCCGGCGGATTCTGAGGATGCGATTGTATGCGATTTGCTGGCGCGCGATGCGGTCCATGCGGCGATGGCCGGAAAAACCGGGTTGGTGATCGGCATGTTGCATGATGCTTTCATTCATATCCCGATTGAATTGCTGGTGGCGCACCACAAACGGTTGAATCCCGATGAGGTCTGGTGGCAGTCGGTCCTGGCCGCCACCGGGCAGCCGGCGCTTTTTGAATGAGATGGGGTTCGGGGGGATGGAGATCTCCCGTTCTTGTTTTGACGCGTTGCGCCATAATAAAACGTTACCATATCATCACCCATTTATCCGCCTGCTTGCGTCCCATGCATGTTTTAGATCCGGATCGCCCAGGCCTTAAATACCAACAGTAACGCCGGGTTAAAGAGCCGGGCTTCATCGTTCCCTACCAAATTGACTATTGGCCCGAGAATAGGCATCCAAGCGCTTGGATACCACCTTGAATGGTAGGCTCTATTCTAAGCAATCTTATCGGCATCATGGATATGACATGCCAAATCTTCGGTAACATTGATTCTGGCGCAGCCGACTATTCCCCCTCCCTATAGGCAGATTTCCTTCGGTAAC
>CAIJXV010000019.1 GCA_903824675.1 uncultured bacterium | reverse complement strand
TTGGCCAAATACTCCCGTTTCGATTGGCTAACCATAATCCGATGCTCCTTCCTCTTCGGTAACATCAATTATGGCGCAACCGGCCGTTCACTGCCTATTCACCTTCTTCGCTTCGGTAACATTTAATGTGGCGCAATTCGCCCCGGCCCAAAGGACAAAAAGCCACCTTGACCATTCAATCCGGTCTAGGTTAGAGTCTTGATGTGTTTCGGCGGCTAAAAAGACCCGCCGTATGGGCCATACTCGTTCTCTAAATTCAAAGGAGTCCATCATGTTCAAATATCGCACTAACGTTCTATGGTCGGGTCTCTTGGCCTTATTATTTGCAGGGACCGGTGGTTGTGGACGCAATTCCGCTACCGTCACTGTGGCGGGGTCAACCGCCTTCCAGCCTTTTGCCGAAAAATTGGCCGAACAATATGTCGCCAAACATCCGGAAGCGGTCATTTCCGTGCAAGGCGGGGGCTCAGCCCTCGGGATTCAGTCCACCCTGGCCGGCACGGCGTCCATTGGCATGGCCGATCTGGTCAAACTTCCCCCGGAAGCACAATCGCTTCATCCTACGGTCGTCGCCCAGGACGGCATTGCCCTGGTGGTTCATCCCGGCAATTCCGTGGTCTCTCTTTCACTCGATCAGATTCGTGACGTTTTCAATGGAAAAATCGTGGATTGGAGCGAGTTGGGCGGACCGGCGCACGTCATCACCGTAGTATCCCGCGAAGCCGGTTCAGGCACCCGTTCCTCTTTCGAACAAATTGTAGGCGGCATCCAATTGACACCGAATGCCATCATCCAGGACTCCAATGGGACCATCCGGGAAACGGTCGCCAATGATCCCTATGCCTTGGGCTATCTTTCGCACGGCCTGGTGGACCCATCCAAAATCAAAGCCCTCCAGGTGAATAAAGTCGAATGCACACGGGAAGAGATTCAGGCCAAACGCTACCCGCTGGTGCGCCCGATCTATCTGCTGACGCGGGAAGAACCCCAAGGGGTGGCTCGGGCGTTCATCGATTACATCCTCTCAGCTGAGGGGCAGGCCATGATCCTCAAAGACGGCTTGCTCCCCGCACGCTAAATAACCCCGGATATTTCCGTCCCGATGAAATGGAACAGCGAAACCATCGTCCGGCAGGTTCTGACCGTGATCGCCTTTTCGTCGATCGCCGGCCTGTTGCTGATCGCCTTGTTTATTTTAAAGGAAGGCTTGCCGTTTATTTTAAAAATCGGTCCTCAGGCTTTTCTATTAAATTCCAACTGGGATCCAGCCAACGGACACTATGGGATTTACCCGATGATCGTGGCCTCGATCTGGATTACCCTGGGGGCCATGCTGGTCGGCGCTCCGTTGGGAGTCGCCGGCGCGATTTTCCTGAATGAATTTGTCCCCAAGCCGGCCATGCGCGTGATCAAGCCCACCCTTGAACTCCTCGCCGGGATTCCATCCGTGGTTTTCGGATTCATCGGGGTCATGGTGTTGGCTCCGTTGATCCGGGCTTATCTGGGCGGCCCCGGATTGTCGTTATTGGCGGGCGCCTTGATTCTCGGCATCATGATCCTGCCGACGGTCATCAGTATTTCCACCGACGCCATCGCCGCGGTCCCCGCCTCTTACCGGGAAGGCGCATTGGCCCTCGGGGCCACCCGCTGGCAAGCGGTGCATATGGTGATTTTGAAGGCCGCCCGTTCGGGCATTCTGGCCAGTATCATTTTGGCCATGGGCCGGGCGGTGGGCGAAACGATGGCCGTCATCATGGTCGCCGGCAATGCGGTTAAAATTCCCCATGGTCCGCTCGATTCCGTTCGAACCCTGACCGCGAATATCGCACTCGAAATGGGATACGCCACCGGCCTACACCGCCAGGCGCTTTTCGCCACCGGGGTGGTCCTCTTCATCTTTATCATGATTCTGAACTCCCTGGCCGGGTTGGTCCTCCGTAAGAAGGTGCGGAGGTCATGAGGATCGCTCCCAAATATACTCAACGCATAGCCATCGCCTTATTGGGCGGAGCCACTCTGCTGACGCTCCTGGTCCTGCTCTTCATCATTCTTTTCGTTCTGGAAAAAGGGCTGCCCGCCGTGACCTGGCAATTCCTGAGCCAGGCGCCCCGGGATATGGGCCGTTCCGGCGGCATTTTTCCCGTCATCGTTGGAACTTTTCTTCTACCTCTCCTGGCCATTGCCATCGCTCTGCCGCTCGGCGTCGGAACCGCGGTGTATCTCACGGAATACACGCGGGAAACCCGATTGACCCGCGTCATCCGATTCGGCACCGATTGCCTGGCCGGCATCCCCTCCATCATTTTTGGATTGTTCGGCTTTATCTTCTTTGTCGTCATTCTCGGTTTCGGCTGGTCCCTGCTCTCCGGCGGACTGACCCTGGCCCTGATGATTCTACCGACCATCATCCGGACTACCGAAGAAGCCATTCGCGCCGTTCCCAATACTTTCCGGGAAGTCAGTTTCTCCCTGGGCGCAACCCGCTGGGAAACCGTACTCCATGTGGTCTTGCCCAATGCCCTTCCGGGAATCGCAACCGGGATCATGCTCAGTCTCGGACGATCCATCGGTGAAACTGCCGCCGTCATCTTCACGGCCGGATCCGCCTTGCGAATGCCGACTTCCGTTTATGATTCCGTCCGCACCATGGCGGTCCATTTCTATCTCCTGGCGCGGGAAGGAATCTCCAATGAAAACGCTTATGGCACAGCCGCCGTTCTGATCCTCGCTGTCCTGGGAGTCAATCTCACCGCTTATTGGATCATGAACCGTTTCGTGGGACGTCACACATGACCCCTCCTGATTCCATCAAAATCGCCGTCGAAAGCTTGTCCGCATTTTATGGGCCTGACCCGGGTTTGCGCAATATCAACCTGCCCATTCCCGCCCGGTCGATCCTGGGCATCATCGGGCCCTCTGGCTCCGGCAAGACTACTTTTCTTCGGACACTCAATCGGCTCAATGATTTAAAACCCGAATCCCGGATCGAGGGGCGGGTTCTGTTGGACGGCCAGGATATCTACCATCCCGCCTTCGATGTCGTCAGCCTGCGCAAACGCGTCGGTATGGTTTTTGCCCTTCCCATGCCGCTGCCCATGAGTATTGCGGACAACATCACCTATGGCCCCCGTCTCGCCGGCATCCGGAACCGCGCCCGCTTGGACGCCCTGATCGAAACCAGTCTCCAGTCCGCCTTTCTCTGGGATGAGGTTAAGAACCGCCTCTCCAGTTCGGCCATGCGCCTCTCCGGCGGTCAGCAACAACGGCTCTGTCTCGCCCGCACTCTCGCCATGCAACCCGAAGTCATTCTCCTCGACGAACCCTGCTCCGGGCTCGATCCCATTTCCACCGCCCGCATCGAGGAGGCCCTCACGCTTTTGAAAAGCCAGTATACCGTCGTACTCGTCACCAACAATACCAAGCAGGCCGCCCGGGTGGCGGATCGGACCGCCTTTTTCCTGATGGGCGAATTGGTGGAAGTGGACGAGACCCGCCGCATCTTTACCATCCCCCGCGATTCCCGAACGGGCGATTATGTCACCGGGAGGTTCGGATGAGCACCCTTTTAAACCTATGGTCGGGACGGAACCCGACCCTCCAAAATTCAGGGGTCATCTCGAGCGAAGTCGAGAGATCTCATCCGACGATGATCGGACGTGCGACGACGGGATTTTTCGACTTCGCTCGAAATGACAAACTTAATCACAAGATCTCACCGGTAATGGGGTTGCGGGCGACGCCCTTTTTGGAGGGCTGCTTATGACCGCATCAACTCAAACCAAAGTCGACGTGCAGGCGTTTAATTTGCACTATGGCGCCTTTCATGCCTTGAAAAATATCTCCATCAAATTTGTGGATCGAAAAATCACCGCCCTGATCGGCCCCTCCGGTTGCGGTAAATCCACCCTGCTTCGCTGCCTCAACCGGATGAACGACCTCATCCCGACGGTCCGGACCGAGGGCCGCATCCTTCTCGACGGACGGAATATTTATGGGAGTGACATCGATGTGTGCGACTTGCGAAAAAAAGTCGGCATGGTTTTTCAACGCCCCAATCCCTTTCCCCTGTCCGTCCGCGATAATGTCTCGTTCGGCCTGCGCGTGGCGGGCCAGTCGGATCCGGCCCAGGTGGATGCCGTGGTCGAGCGCAGTCTGCGCGCGGCCTGGCTTTGGGACGCGTTGAGCGATAAACTGGATGAGCCCGCGCTGGAGCTTCCGCTCGATCAGCAGCAACGGCTCTGTGTCGCCCGGCTCCTGGCCATTGAGCCGGAGGTGATCCTGATGGATGAACCCTGTTCGGCTCTCGACCCCATCGCCACCTCCCGAATTGAGGAGTTGATGCTCGATTTACGCCGCCAGTATACCATCGTGATCGTGACCCATAACATGCAACAAGCCGCCCGCATCTCCGATTTCTCGGGGTACATGTTGCTCGGGGATCTGATTGAATACGACGTTACAAAAACTCTCTTCACGAGCCCGCGCGATCCGCGGACTCAGGACTACATCAGCGGACGGTACGGTTAACCGCATCCGCAAAGGAGCAACAGCATGGAACGGCATTTCGACGAGCAACTCGCCACTCTGAAACACCAACTCATCAAAATGAGCGCTCTCGCCGAAATCATGATCGGGGATGCCGTCCGAGCCCTCGTCGAGCGTGATCCCCAAGCGCTCGTCGGCCTGGATGCGCGCGAGGAACAAGTCAATCGGTTCCAGGTCGATATCGACGAAGCCTGCCTGACCCTGATCGCTCTCCATCAACCCGCGGCAGGCGATTTACGCTTCATTCTCGGCGCCGCCAAAACCAATTCGGACTTGGAGCGACTGGCCGATCAGGCCATCAATATCGCCGATAAAACGCGCCGCCTGATCATACAACCGGCCCTCAAGCCGCTCGTGTTAATTCCCCGCATGGCGGATATCGCCCGGGGGATGGTCACCGACAGCCTGCATGCGTTTGTGAATCGCGATGTCTTCCTGGCGCGTGCGGTACTTCTGCGCGACGATCAGGTTGATGCCCTCAAGGCGGAAGTCACCGCCGAAATGCTTCGCCTCATGACCGCGGATCCCGCTATCATCGAGCGCGCCATGGGTTTGATCCTCATTGCACGAAATCTGGAACGCATTGGCGATCATGCCACGAACATCGCAGAAAACACCATCTTTGTGGTCGAAGGCCGCGACGTTCGGCATCAGGGAGACGGGCATAAGGTGTAGGCGAGACAATGCCTATGAGATGAGGGGACGCGGGGCCACCCCGGACTGTAGGGGCTTAGGTTTTAGGCTGTTGGGTCAACGCACAAATCGCCGGTGCTTCCGGTGGGATGCTGAGGAGGTCGCAGAGCGGCACTCACACGCGCCTATCACCAACATCGTTTCGCTCGCGTTCGTAGTAGCGCCGTGTGAGGCGCGTTATTTTGTAGGGCTGTCATCCCATGTGCTTCACCCTTATGCGCTCTGAGCCCCGCGCACATCTTCGTAAAACCGGGCCATGCTGGTTTGCAGATAGGGCAAGACCCACAACAAACCAATGCCACACGTCAGGATTCCCAAGAGGTTCCACCCGAAGAAGCGCCAGCCCAGGCAGAACAATTTCCACTTGTTCCCCTTCATCATCGCCTTGCTCTGGTCGATCGCTTCCATCGGGCCCAACTCAGGATGATCGGCCAGAATATAAAACGTCAACGAGTAGCGCAAGGAGGCGATGATCCCCGGGATGATGAGCAGCAAGGTCCAGAGGAAGGTGAAGATCGCCACCAGCAGCAGGGTCAAAAAAGCGGTTCCAAAATATTTAAATCCACCAAAGGCGAGACCAAACTCCACTTCCGTCTGACGGGCGATCCTCAAAAAAAACATGACCAAGCCGAGTTGTAACGGCCCTGCAATCACCAGTGCGATTACCAAGTTGATCACCAGTTTGATCCCCGGGTTGATGTGGGGACCAACACCGGGAATAAATCCGAGTGCGCCACTGATCAGGTTGATGACCACAACCACGGCGATCGCAACTCCCCAATTCCCTTCAAGGCAGGCCCGGGCTTGCGCCATCAGATCACGATTGGGGGTCAGAGAACCTGGCGTCACGGGGAAAACGGGTTCGCCGACCGGAGGTGCGGGTGGAGGTTGGAGGGTTCCCGTAAACGATCCCGCTAATTCGGGAACCTGGCCCGCCGCTTTCCATTCCTGACCCATGCCTTCATTCCAAACCAGATCCGAGGGTTGGATCGAGCCATTGGCAACCAACTGATGAATATGTTCGTCCCCCACCGGTCCCTGTCGCTGTCCATTCGTCACATAGTACCATTGCATCTTTTTACTCCTCCGATCCGTTTCATCCGTACCATCCGTGGTACTCATTCTTTTGTCTAGGCTCTAAATGGTGAAGTGCTAATCTCGTAACGGATCCCCGTTACCGTCGGTTGAAATCGATCCGGTCAAAATCAAAATACCTTCGATCAAGCCCCAAATTGAAACCAGGGGCGCAAGAACGAAACAGCAGCCGAGCGACAGGAGCACCTGAGCCACGCCCCGGCCATAATAGCCCAGGTAGAAATTATGAACCCCCAGCCATCCCAGAAAGATGCCCAATAATCCGCCGGCCAATTTCGATCTGCGCTCCGGAGGGGGCGAACCCCTCCGAGGCAAGGGCGGAGGAGGGATCGGCGGCAATTCAGGAATGATAAAGGCGCTCAAGGGTCTCCACGTGGCGCCGGTTTCCTCAATCACATAAGTATCAATCCGAATCTGGCCGGCCGAATACAACCGCCGGAGTTCATCAAGCTCCACCGGCCCGGCGGGACGATTGGCCGCATCGGCATAGAAATATTTCATTTAAAAGCCGGTCCTCTCTGTCCGTTAAAACCAGCACGTAGCCGTCGATCCGATGAACTTTCTTTCCGCCGCACAATCGGGGGGCCAACCCGTTCTGACACGGCTCGTCGAACGGCCCGACTTGATTGCCATTCTTTCCAGGTCCAGTTGACTTTAAGTTTGAGGCGCATTCAGAGTTTCCATGCGGGGATGCTACCAATGCGAACTTTTTTCTTCAATCATAATCCCGGACGCCCATGGGACTCAAAGGCTGTAGGAGCTTAGGCTGTTAGGTCAAAGCACAAAACGAGACGCTTACGAAATCAAAAATAGAACATTGGATTTGGTGGGTCGCATTTTGCGGTTTTTGGGACTTTTCTAACAGCCTACAGCCCAAACACCTATCGCCTTTGTATCCTATGGGATGCTACTGGTTCAATGACTCTGCCTCTACGGGTTCGACAACGCTGCCGCGCCGCCGGACGCTTGGAGCATCTCTTAGCCCTGCTAAAGCCGGTCTAACCCGAAATCTGCCATTCATAGGTGTAAATTTTACAACAAATTCAGAATATCTCGTTTTTCATCCGCTTTGCAACTTCAATTATTTTTATGTGGCGGACACATCCCAAATATGTTGAATTTCATATCGACCATGACCTCAACCCCGTCTTCGATCAAATCCTCGCTTCGGCTCGTAACCGTAGCGGGTTGTTTCAGTATGATTTTTGCTGCGGGTATTGCTTCGCCCGCAGCAACCGATTTTTTCCGGTCCTTGGGCATGAATGAATTCCACTTCGGTCTCCTGGGCGGGGTGCCCATGATCATGCTCTTCCTGCAATTTGTCGGCGCCCTGATCGCCCCCCGACTCCGCCGCCGCAAAGGCCTGTTTATTCTCTTCACTTTGTTGAGCCGCCTGCTCTATCTTCCCGTGGCCTTGATGCCCTTGCTCTGCCCCGGTTTATCCCAGGGCGCCTGGGTTTTTTATACCATCCTGATCATTGCGCTGAGTCAGGCGCTGGCCAATTTCAGTTTACCCCTCTGGTTCTCCTGGATGGGCGATCTCGTTCCCCCTTCCCTGACCAATCGCTTTTGGAGTCGCCGACATTTATGGGTACAATCCACCTGGACCCTGGCTTACCTGGGAGTAGCGGCCTTGTCTTATTTCGCCGGATTGCCCATCCGCGTTCTTTATGCCGTGATTGTGCTGGGCGGATGTCTCGCCGGCATCCTCGATATTTTGATTTATCTCCGAATCAAGGAACCCATTCCCCCGCAGGCCCCAAACTATTCGATGGTCGATATTTTACGCGCCCCGTTTGAACATCCGGAATATCGCACGTTTGTCAGATTTCATTGTTATTGGTATGTGGCCGTCAACTTCTTCGCGCCGTTTACTCAACTTTATGTGCTCAAAGTTTTAGGGGTATCGGCCTGGCAGGTGACGATTCTCTGGTGCCTGTATGGAATCGCTAATATTCCCACCGCCCGACTCTGGGGCCGCCTGGCCGATCGTTACGGCAATCGTCCGGTTTTGACCGTCTGTGTCTGGGCCAAATCACTGGTGGTTATTTCATTTCTCCTGGTCACACCGTCCGTCGCCATTCCGGTATTGGCGGCGACCTTCTTCTTTGACGGCATGCTCAATAGTGGTTTTTCGATCGCGACCAATGGCTACATGTTCAAAATGGCGCCCCCCATGGAACGCTCGATGTTTGTGGCGGCGATTACCGGCCTGGCCGGTCTCTGCGGTTGCGCAGCGGCGCTTCTATCCGGAGCCCTGCTCAAACAGACCACCGGATTTGATCTCACCTTCCTGGGCCGGCATTGGAACAACTATCATCTGATGTTTATGGTCAGCATGGTGCTGCGTTGGGGCGCCGTTCTATTCGCCCATCGAATTCGCGAGCCGAAAAGTTCCAGTACCCGTGATGTCTTTGGGTATCTGGTGGATCTTCTACCGGTTCAGTTCATCCAGATCCCCATCGGCTGGGTCCGCCAGTTAACATCAGGACTGGGCGATAAAGATCCGCTGGATGACCGCGAAAATACATCGTAACGATTCTTGTATCGTCGCACCCCTCCGGGTTTCATAAGGGAGAGACTCCAGACGGTGGATTGAAAAGTTAAATGCCGCACAAAATACGGCCAGAAACTGTGCAACCTCATGAGATCCCTCGACTTCGCTCGGGATGACAATGGGTAGGGCGAGATCTCCGAGCGAGCCGGAGCTGAATATAAGAGGGCTCACAGCACGCAGTTATAAAGCGGCATTTCTCATTACAATTCTCAGGGAGAGACTCCAGACAAGTTATTTTCGTGCCGCCAGCCCGAAAATAGTATAAATTTTCTCTCCATGTCTGCTCTCCATCTCTCCGATACCATCGCCGCCGTGGCCACCGCTCCCGGACCGGGCGCCATTTCCATTGTTCGTCTCTCGGGTCCTGATAGTCTCCGCATTGCAGATCGTTTGGTCGCGCCACCGGGTTCATCGCCCTCCTCCCACCCCACCCACTCTTTCTTCAAGGCCAATATCGCAGATCCCCTGAATCCCAATTTGATTTTAGATCAAGCCATTATTTTGATTTTCCGCGCGCCTCATAGTTATACCGGCGACGATGTGGTTGAATTCCAAATTCATGGGGGGCCGATTCAATCCCGTCGCCTCCTGCATGCCCTGCTTGCTTGCGGTGCTCGCCCTGCAGATCCAGGCGAATTTACACAACGCGCCTTTTTAAATGGAAAGCTCGACTTGGTTCAAGCTGAAGGCGTGGCGGATTTGATACAGGCTCATTCTGAGCGAGCATCCATAATGGCCTTAGACCAAATCAACGGCAGCATAAGTCACTATATTAAAGACATATACGACAATATTATGACCGCGTCGTCATATGTGGAGAACTCGATCGACTTTTCTGAAGAGGATTTTCCCCGTGAAATCTTCGAAAAATCAGAATCTCTCATTAATCAGGCGCTTGGCGTACTCAATGACCTTTTGGCAAGTTGGACCCAAGGCCGCGTTATCCGGGAAGGTGTTCTGGTCGTTATTACGGGACCACCTAATGTCGGCAAGTCAACACTGCTGAATACACTCTTGGGGTTTGATCGCGCCATTGTGACCGACATTCCAGGGACAACACGAGATATTATTGAAGAAGGCCTGATTTTAGATGGTTTTCAAATTCGTCTGGCGGATACGGCCGGGATCCGCGATACCGACTGTAAAATTGAAAAAATCGGCATCAGCCAGGCGCGATTGTTACTTGAAAAGGCTGATGTTATCATCAAAATGATGGACGCATCTCAAATCAGCCTTGAGGATGAATTAGCGCTTAAATCAGCGATTAATAGCGAAGAAACCCTTGTTTTCGCAAATAAGACAGATCTCGCATCCGCGCCGAATCTGGCGTTATTATCAATTTATTCACAACAAATCATCAGGGGCTCCCTGATTAATGGCGTCGGAATTGATGAACTTAAAAAAGCTATTTTAGCGCTTATTAAGTCTAAAATTTCAGCGATTCATTCATTTGCCATTTCTGAACGGCATTATTCAATTTTGAACAATGCCAAGAATGAAATTCTATTGGCACTCGACAAACTACCTCAAAAAAACACCGTTGATCTCGTCCTGATATCCAGCCATCTTCGTTCAGCGCTTGAATTGATTGGAACCATCAACGGAAACGTTTACTCCGAGCAATTACTCGAAAATATTTTTTCACGCTTTTGTGTTGGAAAATGACCCCTACTTTTCAAATCATTGTCATTGGTGCCGGCCATGCCGGGTGCGAAGCCGCCCTTGTTGCCGCACGTATGGGGATGAAAACCGCCTTGATTACCATGGATCGACAAGCGGTGGCGCGAATGTCATGCAATCCTTCGATCGGCGGGATCGCAAAATCGCATATCGTTTTTGAAATCGACCAGCTGGGCGGTGAAATGGGTAAAAATACCGATTTCACCGGGATCCAATTCAAAACATTAAATACCAAAAAAGGACCGGCCGTCCAAGCCCTGCGTGCCCAATGCGACAAACCTGCATATTCGAATCGGATGTTAGCCGTTTTGCTCAACACAACAAATTTAACCATCATAGAGTCTAATGTTCGCGAAATATCTACATCCAATGGTAAAATAGATGGGGTTATTCTTGCAGATCTATCCTTTATTAAAGGAATAGCGGTTATCATCACAACCGGAACCTATTTGAACGGATTGATCCATATTGGGAAACAATCTTTCCCTGGGGGCCGAATTGGCGAGCAATCTGCTAATCATTTGAGTTCTTCTCTTAAAACCCTAGGATTTCGGCTCGGACGACTCAAAACAGGCACACCCCCTCGTTTACATAAAAATTCCATCGATTTACGCTCCATGACCATTCAACCGGGCGATGAACCGCCACCATTCTTCTCAAACGAGGTCCGCCAATTGTTCCACGTGGAACATAAAATTGAATACGAGCGAAAGTTCCACGTGGAACAATCGAATCCCCTTAGACCTTGGTATCCTGGATCGTGTCAAATGCCTTGCTATTTGACACACACTACAGCAATCACTCATTCCATTATTAAAGACCATCTTTCAG
Source organism: uncultured bacterium (assembly GCA_903824675.1). Taxonomy (GTDB): domain Bacteria; phylum Verrucomicrobiota; class Kiritimatiellia; order CAIKKV01; family CAIJXV01; genus CAIJXV01. The sequence continues at coordinate 14,173 of CAIJXV010000019.1, read as the reverse complement.
AGAGCGCGCTGTATGGTGGATCCATATCTGGCACTGGCGTCAGGTATTGCCCATCTATTGAAGATAAAATCGTCAAATTTGGTAACAAAGAGTGCCATCATGTTTTTATCGAGCCCGAAGGGAGAGACGTTGCCGAGATATATCCCAACGGAACATCTTGTAGTCTACCCGAAAAAATTCAGATTGAAATGATCCGGTCCATACCCGGACTTGAGCGAGCCGAATTCATTAACTGGGCCTATGCCATTGAATACGACTACTCGGATCCAACCCAATTATCACATTCGCTTGAAACTAAAAAGATTGAGCATCTGTATTTTGCAGGACAGATCAATGGCACCTCAGGATATGAAGAAGCCGCAGGGCAGGGGATAATGGCCGGAATTAATGCGACATTGAAAATACGTGGTGAAAATCCGATCATTATTTCTCGATCTGAAGGATACATAGGCGTCCTTATTGACGATCTTGTCACAAAAGGGACTGAAGAGCCTTACCGGATGTTTTCATCGAGAGCTGAACATCGCTTGTTACTGCGGCAGGATAATACACGGTCGCGAATGCGACGCTTTTCGGAACGGGTTGGAATTCACCCACCCGAGTACCACGCGGAAACACTTCACCAGGAAGCGCTGATCGCCGCTGAAATGGTCCGTCTCGAAAAAACATTCCATTCGCAAGTCTCCCTGCTTCAATGGTTGCGCCGGCCGGAAACCCGGTACTCCGATCTGCCGGACATCGACCCCGCCTTGCCCCCTGAAATTATCCCTCAAATCGAGGTGGCCGCCAAATATGCCGGTTACATCGTCCGGGAAGGGGACTTGATCGCCCGGATGAAACGTCTGGACGATCGCGCTATTCCCGCTGACTTCGATTACGCCACCGTGGCCGCCCTGCGAATGGAAGCCCGGGAAAAATTGGCGCGTATCCGTCCGCGCGATCTCGGCCAGGCCGCACGGATCCCCGGCGTCAGCCCGGCCGACCTGGCCGTGCTGGCTGTCCTCCTACGTAAGATATAGATATTATTTATTAATGTTTATGGCGGGTGAAGGCGGGGAGGGGAGTCGGGCCTCAAGCATTCATCAGGCCTTTACAGTCGGGGTAACCGGAACAGCCCCAGAATTGCGCACCCGCCTTCTTCCCTTTGTGCGCGGTGCGTAAAACCATGGGCTTTCCACAGGTTGGACAGGGAGGGATTCGGGCGGGGAGCGGATCCGCTGAAATCGGGTTTTGCCGTTTGCGCTCGATCAGGCGGGCGGAGGCCAATGGCTCACGATAGCCACCGTCTTCGATAAACCGGGCCTCCAAAGCGGCGATCTGCTGATCGAGCAGGTCATTGGCCAGGTGGATCAGGCAGATGAGCGCATTGGCCCGAATGGCTGGGTTTTCTGGCTCAAGCCATTTAGCATAGAGAGCCTGGCGTTGGGTATCCGTCAGGTCCGACGGATTAGCCGGATGATCGGTGGGTAAGCGCCCCACCTGCCTGACGGCCTGTGCTTCCGGTGAATCCGGTGTCCATTGCCGCAGGTGCCGGTGACGGAGAAAATCTTCGTAATCGAGCAGGAGTTCTTCCAGGCTGGCGCGGGCAACGTTGACCAAACGGAGTTCCGTTTGGGAAGAGGTAGCCGAAGCACGACTCCCTTCGGCAATGTTCTGCCGACCACTCCGGGCGGCTTGAACCATTTGGTCGCGCATACGGGAATGCGGATCAATAAACCGTTCGCAAAACCAATAAGTGGCATCGTAGATGAGCGTTGTTGTCTGAAATGAACGTAGATCGCGATATCCACCACTCGGACGAATCTTATTCATAGGCGGTCCCCCTGATTTTCCCTGCCGCTTCAATTCCGAAAGAATAACGCGATCCGAAATGAAGTCAACGAACTTCGTCTCTCCGCCTCCCGCCTTTGACAAAATCTGCGAGTTCTGGCACGATGGCCCGCATGAAACCTTCCTCATCGTCTCCTTCTATGCGCCGATGGAAACCTCTCGGATTCAGCGGTGGCGGCGGCACGGAATGCGCCGTCTTCTCCCCGCATGATCCCAACCGCATCATTATCAATTGCGATATGAGCGGGGCTTATCATTCCGAAAACAGCGGACAATCCTGGACCATGTTCCCCTGGCAGGAATTGCTCGGCTGTCCGTTCTGCACTCCCGTCTGGCACCCGCAGGATCCTAACCGGATCTACGCGGCGTATGGGTATCCGTCAACCCTGCGTCTCAGCCAGGATGGGGGACAAACCTTTCAGCCGATCGGCCAGGGGTTACCCGGCGACCTGCGTCACCTGTGCATCGATGGGACCCAGCCCGACCGAATGCTCGCCTCTACGGAAACCGCGCTCTATCGCTCAGACGATGCCGGAAAAAACTGGTCCCCCTGCGGACGGACCATTGCGCCCATTCGCGGCTTGCATTTCGATGTGAATTCTCCAACCGCTCAACGGGCCTGTTTCGTCTGCACCGCGGAAGCGGTGTTTCGTTCGACGAACGCCGGGCGCACGTGGGTGAGTTGCGGCAACGGCTTGCCGCTGAAAAGAATTCAAGCCTTCGCTGCCGCTTCGGATACCGTCTCCGGTCAATCGGCTCTCTATATCTGGGTGGATGAACGAGGCCCGGACTCACTCTCGACCGGTGAAATTTACCGGTCGCTGGACGGCGGAAACCAGTGGCTGAAAACGTGCGACGGCCCGATTCTCCCGCCCGCCGAATATATCGACGCGCCCCGTACCCTGCTGGTGACTCCGGTTAAACCGCTGACCCTGTATGCCATCAGCCCGGTACTGGATGCCGAGCATGCGGTCTATCGCAGTGAGGATGGCGGACAAACCTGGCGGTCGCTGTTCCACGGAAATAAAATGGATCCGGCCTATAATGTCGCTGACAATCATATCAGCCTGTATTTCACTCAAAAGCAAGGCTGGTCCATAACCGTTGCCGCCATTTGTTCATCGGATCCCAACCGCGTGCTGGTATCCGACTATTGCACCCAATACCTGACGTGCGATGGCGGGAAAACCTGGAAGAATCTCGATGTCGTCTATGCGCCCGGTCAGGGAAAACCGGTCCATGGGAGCCGTTGGATGAACAACGGCCTCAATATCACCACCACCTGGAATTACGATATTGATCCCTTTGACCGGGCCCGTCACTTCATTTCCGCCACCGATATCGGGCTCTGCCGCTCGATCGATCACGCTCAGTCCTGGATCTGGTGCCGGGAGACGGCCGCCAATACCTTTCAACTCGCCTTCGATCCGGAAGTGCCGGGAAAAATGTGGGCCGGGTTTTCCGAAGTCCACGATATTCCCAACAATAATATCGTCACCGGCGGACATCGCTGTCAGGGTTATGGAACGGTGGGTTATTCGGAAGATCACGGCGCAACCTGGTTTGACCGGACGGTCGGAATGCAGATCAACGACGAATTATGGTATGGTAAAGGCAAATTTTTTGATCGGACCCGACCCGGCTGTCTGCCTTCGGCACCGGTGGTCTCGGTCATCGTCGATCCGCGCAGTCCCCGAGACGCCCGGCGCTTGTATGCCTCGTCCTTTGAAAACGGTGTTTATCGCAGTGACGATGCCGGCCTGACGTGGAACCCGGTGGGAGAGGGGCTGGGCGTGACCGGAGTCAATGTTCGGGTATGCCGGGTATTACTCCATGCGGATGGCACCCTGTTTTGCGTAGTGACCGGAAAAATGCGCGACAAATGGTTAATGCCCGAAGGGGTTGGCCTTTACCGCCTGTCGCCCAAGCAAACCCGTTGGGAAAAAATCACCGGCAGTCTGGATGTGCGCTGGTTTACCGATTTTACGGTGGACCCCGCTGATAGCCGGACGATTTATCTGGCCGCCTGTGACGATCCCTCGCGCGGTTTGGCGGAGGGGGGACTCTATCGCACCCAGGATGGCGGACACACCTGGAAAAAACTGGCCCGGAAGAGCGCGTTGCATTTCAGTGCCATCATTGCCCCGCATCAACCCAACCGCATTTACATGACCCTGACCTACAATGAAGGGTTGGCGGCGCCATTATGGATGAGCGAAGATCGTGGCGAGACGTGGCGGCCATTTAACGATTATCCCTTCTGCAGCGCCCACCGGGTGCATTTCGATCCAAGTGAGCCAGACGCCATCTATGTGACCGGTTATGGGGGTGGGGCGTGGAAAGGTCCTGCGGTTCCGTAAAGAGTGAAGCATCGGCGTACCGAAGGGCTGTTTTACGCTGGTCGGAGAACACCCGGCGCCTTTTGCGGCGCTACTCCCCAAACGCAGTGCCCATTTCTTACCGGGTGGCCATCCGCTCCAACCAGTCCCGGGATTGTCCCACCGGCTGATAGTCCGGCGCCGGTCCGGCGTCAGGATAATAGCGCGCTACAAATTCGGCAATGGTGATTCCGTCAATCCGAAGGGGCAAGGGGAGAGCCAACCCCTGGATGGCGGACTCGGCCTGCAACCCGGCAACGAAGGCATCCCATTCCTCCTGACACGAGGCGCGCCGATGACTGCCCTTGATCGCGTGGAGGGACTCGTGGATTAATGCCTCCATCAACTGATGCGGTAATTGATGCAAGTATTGTTTTCCCGGCCGTTCGATCACCTTGATGAAAACGCGGTCCCGACTCCAGAAAAAAGGACGCCACGTGACTCCCCGGGGTCCATTTAACCGGGCGCTGAAATCGATCCGCTCCTGCGTCAACAAATCACGGGACTGCTGAATCAGTCGGTGTCCGCGTTCGGTGTGTCCAAAGTCGGTGCCCGCCAAACGGTCCAAATATTCGCGCACTAAAAGTAATCCGGACACTCGAACGGATTCCGGCGCGCTCAGTGGCTTTTCGCGAAACCGCAGGCAGACGGCCACGGCCAAAACCACGGTCCCCAAGATTAACCAGAAAATGATTCGCCGGGTCGGTCGGGAAAAAAACATGACCCATTATCTCCGGGACCCCGAAATGAATCAACCGATTTTCCGTTATTCTCCAGAACGGGTTCCTGTACCATCGGCCGCGATCACAAAAAAAAGGCGGAGCCAAAGGTATTTGCCGTCAGCTCCGCCGGAGGGTCTTCGATTAAACCTTATTCAACGGCCTTGTTTCCCTGCTCGTCCGGAGGAGTTTTCGGGGGAGCAGCACGGTCAACCCCTTTTCCACCCTTCCCTTCGCCCGGTTTACGCCGTTCCCCCATTTTCGCCTTGATCAACTCACGCGCTTTCAGGCGTTGTTCGGGAGTCAGAATGGCCCGCACCGCAAAGAGATGTTTGATGCGCAATTTGGAAATTTCGTTGCGGATTTGGCTGGATTCATCGAGCGCTTTCAAAACCGCATCTTCTTTCGCTTCTTCCTGACCCATCAAATCCGCCAGAGCCAGGGCGGAATGTTTAAGCTTGGCATTCCAATCGATCAGTTCCTTTTGGGACTGAGTATTCAGCTCCTTGATCTTGGCCATTTGCCCTTCATCCAAGGCCAACGTCTGGACCATGTCCGGATCGCGCAAAATATCCTGGAATCCCGGCTCTTCCATTCCCCCGCGCATCCGACCTTCCCGCAGACCCGCGCCCGGCCGCTCGCCCATACCGCCGCCCTTTATTTCCTGGGCGCGTCCGGTCACCATCCAAGCCCCCAACAGCAAACTGATGAGAATCCATAGTTTCAACGATTTCATTCCGACCTCCTTGAGTTTGTTATAGCCATAGAACGGGATCAGCCCTGTTTTATTGTTTTTTCCGGGGAGCCGCACGAAAATAAGGATAGTTCGCCAAGATTTTGCACCCCTTCGATGTCACTACCACGGTATCCTCGATCCGCACCCCGCCCAGGGTGGGATAATAAAGGCCGGGCTCCACCGTGATCACCTGGCCCACCTTCAAACGATCAGACCCTCCGCCGAGAGACGGCGCCTCATGGATTTGCAACCCCACGCCATGCCCGGTCCCATGAATAAAACCCTCTGCGCGACCGTTTACCCTGCGGGTCACAAATCCGTGCTCCGCTAAAATCCGAATCGCTTCCTGATGCAATGTTCGGGTTTGAACGCCCGGGCGAACTTTTTCAAGCACCGCGAGTTGAGCCGCACGCACGGCATTAAACATCCGGATCAGGGCGGGGGCGGGTTTTCCGTGCCACATCGTCCGGGTGATGTCACCCCAATAGCCACTCGGAATATGCCGGGGAAAAATATCGATGACAATCGGTTCACCCGTGCGTAAGGCGCCATGGCCCACCTGATGCGGGTCCGCGGACGAGCGTCCTCCGGCGACAATGGTCTCGGTTCCGAGACAATCGAAATCTAAGAGGGCGGTGTGGATCAGCTTGCGCATTCGTTCCGAGGTCAGGGGCTTGCGATCCAGAATCAAAACGCCGCGGTGATCCGCGCGCGCCGTTTGAATCGCTTTTTGCGCAACCGCCAATCCCGCCACGGCCGCTTGTTGGGCCTGTGTAATGAAACGAATTTCGCGGGCGGATTTAACGGATCGTTCCGGAAACAAGGGCGATTCATCCAACACCACCCGGCAGCCGTTGCTTTCCAGATAGCGCGCAATGCCCAACGGAAAATCGGAGGCCACGCGCACGGAGCGAATGCGGCATTTCCGCAAAAGCCCCAAGGTCCACCCGGCATACCGGTGCCGATCTTCCGGTTTGAGCGAGAGTTCATCCGGAGTCATCACTTGAATTCCCTGCACGGTTTTTTGCGCACGGGCCCGTTCCATTTGATTGACCACCAGAAAAGCGTGCCGGCCGGTCCGCAAAAAAACCACCGGATCCGGTGCAGAAAAGCGCGTTGCGTAAGCGAGATCGGCGTGATAAATCGGCGTTCCGACCAATAAAATCGGGGCTGTTAACTTCCCGGCCATTTTTCGTCTCCTGTCGTTGGTTTTAAAAACCTTAAATTTGCCAATAATTCGGGCTTTTTTTGATAAGCATTTTTTAATATATGTACGCCGCGCGTCCCCATGCATTCCGGTCGCCAAACGCGGAGACCCCTCTATTTAGTGGTCCTTTAAGGATAAACCCCATTCCGTGCTACTATTAAAAAATGTTTAATATTTGTTAGAATTTCCCTTGCAGAATAGGGACCCCTATATTATGCTCCGCGCCAGTTTGGCGTTTGGAACCTCCTCTGGAGGCCTGTTAATAACCTGTTAACAAGTGGCCATTCGGGCGTTCCGTGGTTTTGTAAATCGTTGCGGCGGGAATTGTAGCAGAACAATGGCCATGTTGAAAGAGTCGCCTGAAGTTTTCAATGCCATCCGGTTTTACCGATCCGGCGGATATGGGGAGATGCCTTTGTGAATGATTTTACGGTTCAGGATTTGTGGGCCAAGGCGGCGGCCCATCTACAGGAAAAACTCCATCCGGACGTTTATTCCCGTTGGATTGCCGTGATCGTGCCGGATTCCTTATCCGGCGATGATTTGGGATTACGCGTGGACAATAATTTTTATCAGTCCTGGTTGGAGGACAATTATCTGCCCATTATTCGCGATGCCTTGGCTGCGGTTTCCGGTAAAACCTTTAAAATCACCTTCAAGGTGGCACCGCCCTCCGCGCCGTCCCTGTCGATGGACCGCACCGCTTCCACTGATTCACCGGATGCCCTCGCGCGCCGCCGGGCCACACCGCCGCGTTCCGTTGGACGCCGGCCGGCCGCGGGGTTTGAAACCAACTTGAACCGGCGTTACACGTTCGAAGAGTTTATCGTCGGCCCGTCCAACCACTTTTCCCATGCGGCCGCCCTGGCGGTTTCGCAGTCGCCAGGCCGGGCCTATAATCCCCTCTTCATTTATGGCGGATCCGGCCTGGGTAAAACCCACCTGATCCAGGCGATCGGTCATTCCGTGCTGAAAATGAACCGCCTCAAGGTGGCGTATCTATCCTGCGAGACGTTCCTGAATGAATACATCGATGCCATTCAGAATAAATCTCATCATGCTTTCCGCAATAAATACCGCAATATCGATCTCCTCTTGATCGACGATATCCATTTTCTGGCCGGCAAACAGGGGATCCAGGAGGAATTTTTCCATACCTTCAACGCCCTGTCCGATGCCCACAAGCAGATCGTCTTAAGCAGTGATCGCCCGCCGTCGGACTTGAAAGGGGTGGATGAACGGTTGGTGACCCGTTTTAATTGGGGTTTGGTAACCGAAGTCCAGCCGCCTGAATTTGAGACCCGTCTGGCCATTTTGCGGTATAAGAAGGAACAGGCTCAAATCCACGTCAACGATCAAGTGATCGAATTCATCGCCCAATCGGTTCGCTCCAATATCCGCTCCCTGGAAGGCGCGCTAACCCGGGTCGCGTCCTATGCCTCGCTCAAGGGCCGGGATTTGTCCATTCCAGAGTTGGAAAACTTGTTGCGGGATATCCTGGAAAAAGAGCATGAAAAAGATCTGACGTTTGACCTGATCATGCGGACGGTGGCCGACCATTTTGATATCCGGCTGACCGATATGACCAGCAAGCGGCGCCCGCAGGCGGTCTCGGGTCCACGGCAGGTGGCCATGTATTTATGCCGGACCCTGACGTCTTCCTCCCTGCCGGAAATCGCCTCTGCCTTCGGCAAAACCCACGCCACCATCCTGCATGCCTACCATGCGATCGAGAAACGAATGGCCGCCGATCCGACGCTTAAACAGGATGTTTCCCGAATTTCCCACGCATTGGATCGCCGGGACTGAACTCGTTTATTATGAGTGACTTATGCGTTTTTCAACAACCCTGTCAACAAGTAATCGCAAGTCGGGTGCGGCTGTGAACAGTTTTGGGGGATATGGAGTCTTATCATCATTGGCAAAATCAGCCTTAGGGTTTGTGAACAGGGGAAAACAGGGTATCAAGCCGGACTGGAAAGCCGTTGGTAACTTGTTGACGTTGTGAACAGTAATAATAATAATACTGCTTTGAAGAATATTATATTAGAGAAGGGAAGCGATTCATGAAAATCAGTTTGACGAAGGAAAAATTTTTAAACGGTCTGCAACTGGTCAACGGTGTTGTCGGATCGCGAACCACCCTTCCCATTTTATCCAACTTATTGTTGAAGGGGGAACAGAATAAGATTTGGCTGACGGCCACCGATTTGGAACTCAGCATTCGAGCCAGTGTTGAAGCGGAAGTTCAGGAACCCGGGGTAACGACGCTTCCGGCGCGTCGGTTGTTGAATGTGATTCGGGAATTGCCTTCAGATAATTTCACGCTCGAAATTGATGAAAAGAATAATGCGGCCATTTCCTGCGGATCGGCCTATTTCAAAATTTTGGGTTTGGCGGCCGATGAATTTCCGGTCTTGCCGCAATTGACGGGTGGATATAGCTATACGATCGATCGAATGGTGTTCAAGGATATGCTGCAGAAAACAGCTTATGCGGCATCCGCCGATGAGATGCGGTATATTTTGAACGGGAACCTCCTGAGCTTCAAAGGTGAAAAACTGGTGGTGGTCACCACGGACGGACGCCGTCTGGCCCTGGCCGAACAGGAAGTGGAATTTCCCAAGGAAGCGGAAGCCGATGTCGTAGTGCCGACCAAAACGGTCATGGAACTCATGCGGGCATTGCAAGGCGAAGGTCCGATGAAAATCCATGTGGTGGATAAACAGGTAGCGTTTGAATTCGGCGATATTTTACTCGTATCCAAGCTGATCGAAGGACAATATCCCAATTATCGTCAGGTCATCCCCGGCCAATGCGAACAACGCGTTGCGATCGATCGGGAGATTCTTTTGAACGCCATCCGCCGGGTTTCGATTTTAGCCAGCGACAAGGCCACGGCGGTCAAGTTGACCTTTGGCAAAAACAAACTCACCGTGGCGGTCTCCTCGCCGGATGTGGGCGAAGCCCACGAATCCCTGCCGATCAAATACACCGGCAAAGAAACCACGGTTTCTTTCAACGGCGAATTTTTGATGGATCCCCTCCGCAACCTGGCTAACGACGAGATCTTCTTCGAGATCATCGACGAGCTCAGCCCGGGCGTGATGAAGTGCGACAGCGCCTTCATTTACGTCATCATGCCCATGCGGGTGAACTAAATCCGGGAGGCGATGGAAGGCGGCGGGTTCGCCCGCCGCAAGCTTCGGGGTAAGAGGGTTCCATGAATCATCGGGATCGATTATTCCGGACCCTGACCTGGCAACCCGTGGACTATCCGGCGTCGTGGTTGGGCATGCCGACCACCGAAGCGTTACCGGGTTTATTCCGTTATTTCAAGGTGTCGAGCCTGGTCGAACTCAAACGAAAATTGCAGGATGACCTGTTTTGTGTCGATATCCCGTACCGATCCCCGGTGGCAAATCATGTGGACTTTGCCTTTGATTTTGCCCGGGATGGACTGAAAGAAAATACCGAACGGACCCTGACGACCCTGAACTAAACCCTGACCATTAACGTGGAGCCGGCACACCGGTAAAATCCGGCTGTCGCTTGCGGTCTGATCTCTGGCCCACGAGATATGCGCCGGGCTTACAAATAACGCGAGGCCCAAAGGGCCAATCCGGTCAACAGTTTGGCCTTGGATGAATCAATAATAGCATCCCGGCACTCCAGGGCGATGTCCGGTGCAGGCCAGAGTTGATTCAGCCTCTTGCAATCCATGATGGCGTGCAGATGATCGCGAAACGGTTCCGCTTGTCGCCGTACACGTTTCCATCCCGGATTGTTAAAATCAATGAGCCGGTAATAATAACGGCGTTCACCCCGCAGACCCCGCAAGCGATGTTCCCATCGATAGGCCCGTTCAATACCGGAATAGAGAATCCGGTCCAACGTGGGATGATAACGGGTTAACAGCGGTTGGATATTGAATTGATTGCGATCCAAAGGAAGCCGGGCCAGGTCTGGATAACGGGTGGTCAACAGGGTGTATTGAATTCGCCGGCCATTCATCGAGGCAAAAGGCAGGCTGCCCATGATCTCAAAAATCGAGGTGTCCATATAAGGAATCTGTGGCCAGGGCCAGGTAGTGTGCAGGCCGATGGCGGCCGAAGTGTGGAACCGGGTGCGATTATTCAAGCCAAACCGCCAGGCTTTTTGAAATTCTTCGCCTGGGGTGGAGTGATACATCTGGCGCAACCGATCCATCGCCCAAGCGATGGCTTCGGAAGCTCCTTTGAGAGTCAGCAGGTTCTGTAAAACGCTTGGGTCTATGCCCCACCGATTAAAGGTTTTGAAGGAGTTATCGAAATTCACCAGGGTCTGGGGCCCATGGGCATTGCACAAATTATCCGCCCCGAGGATACTATCCATGGCATAGCCCGTGAGTTGGCCATCCCTGCAGGTCTCGGCGCCCGGGATATCCTGCCAGAGCATCAGGCAGCTAAACCCATTGGCCAGGTGGCGGGAGTCCAGTTCCTGCCCGGCGTAGCGGGGGTAGGCGGATTCATCAATGGGCACCTGACGATGGGGCCACTTCAAAGCCCGGACCACATTTTGAGCGCAACGCATTTCGATGTCAGAAGGATTGCCGAACGTCATCGCCTGGGGCCGGATTCCCTGCTGCGCGAGAAAGCCGCCCAGGAGACGCGAATCCAATCCACCGGAAAAGGAAAACCCATAGGATCGGTCGGCCTTCAGACGGCCGCGAATCACCGCATCGACAGCTTCTCCCACGCGTCGAGATATCTGATCATGCGACTCGGAAAAATAACGGGTTGAGAACGGGATCCGATATTGTTCAATTTCCCGGGTTGTTTCTGGCTTTGCCACACCAGAAGATTGCCAGCGCCCAGGCGGTGGACATCCTCAAACAGCGTTTGCCCGTCGACTAATCCATTGAAGAGCAGGATACCGGTCAGACCGAGCAGATTCAGGCGGGTTTTAAAAAGGGGATGGTATTGAAATAAGCCGGGAGAGGTACCCACCAGCAGGAAATCGCCACGAGCGTAATAGTAGATTGGGAAAATGCCCATCAGATCCGCACCGGCGACGAGTTGAAGCGACTGTGAGCTGAAAGAAAAGGCGCCATATATCCCCTCAAACACCCGGGGAATCACCGACGGCACCTCCTGCCAGGCGGTTTTTAAATCGGCGGCAACGACCGGTTGGTAATGCTCGGACCGCATGGGATTACCGGCGATCAAAGTCATGCCGGCGGCCGACGCTTCGCTCGACCAGGGTTCCAAGGGCTGGCGCCAGCCGGCGAAGGACAGGGACCCCGAATGGATTTCGAAAAATTGCCCTGCGGGTGCGGACCCTTGGGGTGAACGGGCTTGGGCGATAAAGAGGCGGCGCCGTTCGGGATCGGGATCAACGGTTAAAACAAAATGAGCCATGCGTCCTTTCTAATAAGAAGGGGGATTCGAAGCGTGCCCGCGGATCTGAAGGCGCCACAGGAGGTAGTGCCAGGGATAGGAGCGACGAACCCGTTGTTTTAAGGCGGCAATCAAGTCGGGATCTGTTCCCTTATCCACCGCGACCGATAAATTCTCAAACCACAATGGCCGGACCAGAATGTGAAGGTCGGCGATGGACAACAAGTGCGTCAGATTCACGGAGGATGGAAAGGTGCTACAGCGGTCCAATGCGCCGGCAAGACGTAGCGCCACCAGAGTCCGCAGGCATTTTTCGCATTGTCCGCAATTATAGGCGCCATTCCTATTTTCCCAGCAAACGCGCAGGGTTCGCATCGCAATGGGGTTGCGGGAGATCGAGGCTATTTTTTCCGAGCGCGTGACGTCGCTGGCGTCATGGATCATTTCCACGCGTTCCGTGCTGAACAGCGGGTCCAGGTGCGGGTGCGATCCGCATTCGATCAGATGGTTGCTACTAAAAGAACTGGGAAAATAGAGCAATCGATGGGCGCCGGACAACAAGATACCCACGGCCGCAACGGCTGCGCCGAAGAGCAACTCCCAATTGACATACCGATCTGAAAAATCACGCAGGTTGGTTTCGATTTCAATCAGGGGTTTGTTCAATTGTTCAGCGGCGTGGCGCAGGTTGGATGAAACTTTTGTGCGCAGAGGATTCTGTGACAGGGGAATGTCATACCCGTGAATGAAGATCAGGTGCTGAAGTTCCGGCAGATGAAGGAGCGTGGAATAAAACGAATCGACCCCCCCGGTGAATGTACAGGCTTTGCCCTCCGGTAAGCCGGAAGATGGCGCTGGCCAGGAACAGACCCCCTGAGGAACGACTTCAACGGCGTGCAAAGCGGGATCGAGTTTTAAAAAGAATTTTTGGATGGAAGCAAGGGCTTGGAACAGCCGTTCGGAAACTGTTTCTTCAATCCGGAGTTGACCGCCGATGGTCATGGCCGGCAGGAGACCGAGCAACAGGAAAACATCCCCCGGGGTGGGACAGGTCGGGCCGGGCCAGCGGAACCAAACCGGATGGACCTTTGAACCCTCACTGATTTGCGCCTGCAGTTCGAAACCGGTCGTAACCGTTCGGCATTGAATATCATGAATGTTCATCTTGGTTATATTTCAGAAACAGGAGCCCGCCGCTTCATGGCCAGTGTAGCTTTTATTTGCGGGGCGCCACAATACGGAAATGGGTGTAAGATAAATTTCTGTTGAGTCCACTACGAAAGACGCAAAATGCGCGAAAAGATGGGAAGGCAAACAACCTCTCCGCGCAAAACGGTGCACTCCAGGGTGCATCGTTTGGCGAGGAGATTGATCTGTGTGCGGAATTGATTAGTAAACGATTAGTTTCGCGTCGTTTGCGTATTTCGTAGTTCAGGTGCTTTTCCCAGGACAACGAGGCTTCCCCTATGCCCCAGAATTTGTCCTGCGCCCTACGTAAATCACGAGCGCATTTCGGACTTGTCCTGCCCCCCGGGCATTTGTATGATATGCCCGTTTTTATTCCTCCATTGCCCGATGGTGTAACGGTAGCACAACAGACTCTGAATCTGTTTGTCTAGGTTCAAATCCTAGTCGGGCAACCATACAATAATTTGTCAAAAGCCTTTCCCTCCCTACAATCCTTTGTCGTTTGCTTGCAATGAATTGTGCATTTCCTGCCATTTATTGTCAAAAAGGCGGGTTTTAAGGGATGGGTCAGTTCCGGGAGATAATCCGGGAGATTCTGGGATGAAGAGGGCGAAAAGGGTTGGTTATTTCAAGAATTTTTGAGCCCGTTTGATTCCCCCATCATTATCTCCCGGACAAATCCAGAGGCTCAACAAGAAGGCGAGGATGACCTGTTGGGGACGGGGAGGGGGGAGGGG
>CAIJXV010000018.1 GCA_903824675.1 uncultured bacterium | reverse complement strand
GGTGGGCGGAACGGCGCTCATGCGCGCCTACTACGAACGAATGAGAAGGCTCCTTTATTGTGGTGTTCTGACTTCCCGTTGGTAGTAGCGCCGCGAGAGGCGCGTGAGGTGAGCGGAACGGCGCTCATGCGCGCCTACTACGAACGAATGAGAAGGCTCCTTTATTGTGGTGTTCTGACTTCCCGTTGGTAGTAGCGCCGCGAGAGGCGCGTGAGGTGAGCGGAACGGCGCTCATGTGCGCCTACTACGAACGAACGATGGGTCTGACTTCCCGTTGGTAGTAGCGCCGCGAGAGGCGCGAAATCACGCGTTCGGGATTTCCGGAGCGGTTTCAACGATATCGATCTCGATCGGGACGGGCGCTTCTTCGATGACTTCCACCACAACGGGTTCGGCCGCGACCGGCTGTTCGGCAACGACCGGACTCGGCGGATTAAGCCGCCGTTTAATGAATTCACGGGCAAACGCTTTGTAGGCGAGGGCTCCGGGTGAATGGGGGTCATAGAGCGTCACCGGGAGCCCGTGGCTAGGGGCTTCACTGATCCGTACACTACGCGGAATCAATGTTTCATAGATTTTTCCGGGGAAATGAGCGCGGACTTCTTCCACGACCTGGCGGGCCAGATTGGTTCGGCCATCGAACATGGTCATTACAATGCCTTCCAGTTCGATTCCGGGATTGACGCCACCCGTTTTCAACTGCTCCATCAGGCGGAGGATGACGCTCAGTCCTTCGAGGGCATAATACTCACATTGGAGAGGGATCACGAGGGTGTCGGCGGCAGCCAGGGCGTTCATGGTCAGGATCCCCAAAGAAGGGGGACAATCGATCAAAAGGTCATCATACCGGCCCAATTCGCGTACGGGCTGAAGGGCTTCGCGGAGCCGATGCAAATAGTTATCGGCGCGCGCGATTTCGACTTCGGCGCCAGCCAGGTCCAGTTCGGAAGGGACGAGGTAGAGATTGTCGACTGTGGTGGCTTGGATTTTCTCGATGACTTTTTCCTCGCCGAGCAGGGCGCGGTAGATACTGCCGCCTTCGGTGGGAGAAACCCCGAGACCGCTGGTGGCATTGGCCTGAGGATCGAGGTCGACCAGCAGTACCCGCCGTTTTCGATGGGCGAGCCCAGCGGCCAGATTGACCGCTGTGGTGGTTTTGCCGACGCCGCCTTTTTGGTTTGCCAGGATCGTGACCGTGCAGGACATATTCAACCCTTCTTCCCGATCATGCCGGTTTGCCGGGCATAGGCGAAGAGCCCTCCGGCGGCGACCACGGGAGCGACGGCGCCGAGGGGGTTGAGCGCAAAGGTTTCGCGGGAGGGCGCGCGAGTGAGCGTTCCGGCCTTCAGATCGAGAATCGCTTCGTCGCCGGTCTGGAAGGTGTCGCAGAGCCGACGCGCGGTTTCGAAGGGGAAAAACTCACCGGTGGCGACCGCATTACGGAAGAAAATCCGGGCATAGGATTCGGCCACGATGGCCTTGATGCCGGCCGCTCCGAGGGCGATGGGCGCATGTTCGCGCGAGGATCCGCACCCGAAATTGCGGCCGGCGACCAGAATGGTGTATTCAGATGTAACGGCGCCCGGTTGGATGAAAGGCAGGCAGGTATCGGGCAGGCCGCAGAGGGCATAACTCCCGAGTTTGGTGTATTCCTCAGGGATGGTGGGAACCAGATTCAGGTACTGAGCCGGAATGATCTGGTCGGTGTCGATATTGTCGCCCGCCACATAAACCTTACCGCGTATGATTTGAGTATCTGTTGCATTCATGAGAAGTGCTCCTTGCCGCGTGGTGATTAAGAGATATCCCGGGGGTCGGTGATATGGCCGGTGACAGCGGAAGCCGCCACGGTCAGCGGGGATGCCAGCCAGATCCGGGAATTTTTTGAACCCATACGCCCGATGAAGTTGCGGTTGGTGGTGCTGATGACCGCCTCACTGCCGGAGGTTCGTCCATAGGTGTCTTCGGGGCCGCCGAGACAGGCGGCGCAGGACGGGGGGGCGATTTCCTCGCAACCCGCATCGGCGAAGATCTGGACCAATGACCGGCCGTCAAACGTTTCGGAGAGGAGTGCTTCGGCGACCTCGACCGTGGCGGGGACCAGGAAAGTGGGCACGGAGACCTTGTGATTCCTGAGAATTTGAGCGGCCGCACGGAAATCGGTGATTTTTCCCCCGGTACAAGACCCGATGTAGGCGCGATCCAGCTTGACCCCGGTCCGATCACGGGCGGGGGCGTAATTGGAGGGCACGTGCGGTTCGGCGACGCAGGGGACGAGTGTGGCGGCGTCATAGCGCCATTCGTGTTCGACGGTTGCGTCGGGATCCCCATAGACCGGATCCAGCGGCGCGGATGTGCGCGCCCGGATATACTCGAAGGCTTTCTCGTCGGGGGCGATGATGCCGTTTTTTCCACCGGCTTCAATGGCCATGTTACAGATGGTCATGCGCTCTTCGATGGAGAGGGCCGCGATGGCATCGCCGGTAAACTCCATGGCACAATAGCTGGCTCCGTCAAAACCGATATCCCCGATAATGCGGAGGATGATATCCTTGGCCATAACGCGGGGGGGCAGGGTCCCGTCGATTCGGAACCGGAGGGTTTTGGGAACCTTGATCAGAAGTTTTCCGGTGCCGAGGATGAATCCGGCATCCGTATTGCCGATGCCGGTGGCGAATGCGCCCAGGGCGCCGTGGGTACAGGTGTGGGAATCGGTGCCGAAGATAACGGTTCCGGGGCAGACCAGGCCGACTTCCGGAAGCGCGACATGACAGACGCCGCGATACGTGGATTCGGCGGGATCGTAGAAATGGCGAATGCCCTGTTCCTGGACAAACTGCCGCAGAGTATCGATGTTCCGGTGCGCCTTGACATCCCGGGTGAAAATGTAGTGATCGGGGATGATGGCCACCTTGTCGGGATCCCAGACCCTGGCGGTTTTGCCGAATTCCTGTTGGAAGACCCCGATCGTGCCCGGGCCGCAAATGTCATGCGTCAGGAGAATGTCCACTTTAACCCAGATATTATCGCCCGGGATAACCCGGGTTTTACCCGCCGCCCGGGCCAGTATTTTTTCAGTGATTGTCATCGCCATGTGGTTATCGGGGGTCGGCCCCGCCTCCGTTGGTGGAATTGCCGCGGATCATTCCGCGGGTTTATTTTTCATCAGCTCAAAAAACCGATCCTCATATTCATTGAAGACGCCGTGTTTTTGGAGTTTGGCACCGAGTTCCTTGATCTTGGAATGATCGCGGCCCGCTTCAGAGAACGCGATTTCGATCTCTTCGCGGATCGACGACGGAACCCCGGGGTTGAGATCGAACATGCGCCTGCGTTCGAGATCGCGCACGTTGCCCCTAAAGGAGCCGCCGCTGACGTCGACCATGAGTTTGAGAAGACAAACCTCCCAGGGTTCGTCGACTCCGACCACGACGGCGGCGAGGGGGTCTTCCTTGGCCCGCACGGCTTTTTCAACCCGCTCCATGACGGTGCTGAGGCTGTCGGTGACGATGTGTTGCTGGATTTCTTCTTTACGGATTTTAAAGCCATACTGGATCATGCGTAAATCCTGGGCGTGTTCACGGAGCCAATCGGCATAGCGTCCAGCCTCGGGACCGAACCCTTCCAGAATTTCCGTGGCGTAGGCTGTTGGGGTGATGATTTGCGGGCGCTGCGACGTGATCCGACCTTCCCGGATCCGGATTTGGCCGGCGGTATCCATCAATTCGCTGATCAAGTGGTAATGGAGAAGGGTGGCCCCAAAGGTTTCAAGTCGCCGGGACGGCATCACCAGGATGCGGGTCTGGCTGACGGCATACCAAAAATCAGTTGGGCTTGGCTTCGACATAAGCACATAATAATAGCAAAAAATATGAGGCCGACAATCTTTTCCAATCGATCGCGATTTTTAGGAATTAGTGCTTGTCAAAATGAAGCAACTGTGACAATTTGCAAATCAGGTGCGGTTCGACATCGTTCGATATGTTTTCCCTCAGGCAACCTACGGAGAAGCATGATCCGGTCATTCGTTTTTAGTCAGAAACAGGGACGCTTGGTGAGCCAGGATTTACCCCTGGACTTATTGCGGGTCGTGCTGGCGGACGAAGGCGTTCAATTCTGGATCGATGCGGGCGAGAGTACCGATGAGGAAGCCAAGTCGCTGTTGGAAGGAGTCTTTAATTTCCATCCCCTGGCGGTCGAAGACTGCCTGACGGTCAGCGAGCGGCCCAAGATCGACGAGTATGAGGGTTATCTTTTCCTGGTTATCCACGCGGTCAATTATGTTCCCGCCTCCCGGACATTCACCACCACCGAGTTGAATCTGTTCATTGGTCCTAATTTTCTGGTGACCTATCACCGGGAACCCCTGCGTTGCGTGGGGGCGACGATTGACCGTATTCTTAAAAATGCGCCGACCGTGGCCCGCGCGCCGGACCGCCTGACCTATACCTTGCTGGATTATCTCTTGGAAAATTACGGCCCGGCTTTGGAAGAATTGTCGACCGAAATGGCCAACCTCGAGCGGAATATGCTGCAGGAACCCACACAGGATTTCCTCGGCGATGTCATCGAATTAAAATCCGAGGTGCAGCGTCTGCGACAGATCGTTTGGCCGCAGCGGGAAATCATTACCCGGATGTCTCATGGTCAGTTCAAGATTATCCGTTCGACGATGCTTCCCTACTATCGCGATTTGCTGGATCAATTGGTCCGGATTACGGATCTTACGGAAAATTACCGCGATTCGCTAACCAACGTTTTGCAGATTCATTTAAATCTACAGCAATCGCGGGTCAACGAGGTGATTAAAGTCTTGACCGTCATGGCGACCCTGGCAACCCCCTTGCTGATCGTGACGAGTTTTTACGGGATGAATTTCCGGCACATGCCGGAATTGGAATGGCATTGGGCCCATGTTTGGTGGGTCTTGGGATTGGGCGCTTTATGCGCTGCCGGGCTTTATATGTTTTTACGCCGCAAAGGCTGGTGGTGACGAGGAGCTGGTCCCGGAAATCAGGAGACCGAAGATAGGTTTTGGAATCCGGAAGTTGGTAGTACAATTGAGATCGAGTTATCAACGTATTCGGCTCCCCCCAAAGACCCCCTAAAGACTGCGGGGGCGATTCCCCCTGTGATATGGTTACGAACGATCTTTGGGATTCCTTTGGATAGTGGGAAATCCGCAGGAGGAGAAGGCGCATGCTGTTAGATGGCCGACATTTGACGTATTGTCTGAACATCCACTCCGGCGAAACGTTTGCCGATATCTTGAAGGCGGTACGGACCTATCCGCCGCGGATCCGGGAATGGGTGGGGTGTTCCCAGCCGTTCGGGTTGGGGTTGCGGATCGGCGAGCGGGCTTTGGCCGAAGCCGAAGCGACGGCGGGGTGGGATTCATTGCGGTCGGTTATGGACGCCGAATCCCTGTATGTTTTTACCCTCAATGGATTTCCTTATGGTCGTTTTCATGACGTCCCGGTCAAGACTTCCGTGTATGAACCCGACTGGCGCTCGCCGCTTCGGCGGGATTATACCATCCGCCTGGCTCATTTTCTGGCGCATTTGCTTCCGGACGGGGTTGGGGGAAGTATCAGTACGGTACCGGTGGCCTATCGAGCCGCGATCCACTCGGATGCCGAATTGGCCGGAGTGGTTCGGAATCTGGCGGATTGTGCCGTAGCGTTGGCTGGAATTTATTCACGGACGGGAAAAGAAATTCAACTGGGGTTGGAACCCGAACCCGATTGCTGGATCGATACGACCCTGGATGCCCTTCAATTTTTTCAGGATTTTCTGATTCCCCAGGGAGTGGCCCGGGTCCAGGAACTCATGGGGAAAGGGGGGGCGGCAGCCGAGGAGGTCTTGCGGCGGCATCTGGGCTATTGCGTGGATACCTGTCATTTTGCCGTTCAGTTTGAATCGCCGGCCGAGGCGATCCGCCGGCTGGTCGCGGCGGGAATTCGGATTTCGAAAGTACAATTGAGCGCGGCGTTGCAGGTATGCCCGGGGCCCGACCTGTCGACCCGGTTGGCGGCCTTTCAGGATGCGGTTTATTTGCACCAGGTTCGCGCGGGACGAGAGGGTGTGATTTCGCAGGCTTATCCCGATTTGCCGGAGGCGTTGGGTGAGGCGTCCCGGCATCCCCCGACGGATGAATGGCGGATCCATTTTCATGTCCCGCTGCATTGGGCGGGGGATGGGGCGGGATTGCGGACCACCCGGGACGCACTGGACCCCGATTTCTGGCGGGAGTTAAAACGGGCGCCCATCCCGCATTGGGAGATTGAGACCTATACCTATTCGGTTTTACCCGACGCTTTGCGGGCCTTGCCCCTGGCGGAGAGCATCGCCGAAGAATATCGTTGGGTATTATCTTCGAGTGGTATCCAATCGAAATCACAATAACCGGGGTGGTGGAGAATGAAACGGATCAGAGTGTCGACCAAACGGACTTGGCAATGGATGGGAATTCCTGCGATTGAACGCGCATCCAATGGGCGCTTGTGGTGCTCCTTCTTAACGGGGGGGGCCGAAAGAGCCTGATCCGGCCAACTGTATTTTGCTCACGACGAGTCCAGACGATGGGGACACCTGGTCTCCTCCCCAGGTCATTATCGATGTTCCGGGCTCGACGCGGGCCTATGATCCCTCCCTCTGGCATGATCCCGCCGGGCGCCTCTGGTTGTTCTACAATCTGGCGGATTTGGTGACCCATGATTATTCCGTTTGGGCGATTATAACCGAGCAATCAACGCATCCCCATCCGCAGTGGAGTTCGCCCCGGAAGATCGAGGTTGGGGTACCCTTTGCGTTTCGCTTGAATAAGCCCACGGTTCTCTCGACCGGAGAATGGTTATTGCCGGTGACCTGGGCACCCGCCGCGCCTGCGGATTGGTTCCCCAAACAGCGTCAACTTCAAGGGGTTGCCCTCTCCCTGGATTGCGGGCAGACGTGGAAACTCCACGGCGGGGTTGAAGCCCCTGAATGGGCACTCGAAAATATGTTGGTTGAACACCGCGATGGACGGGTGTGGATGTTGATTCGGTCGGGAGGCGGCTTTATCTGGGAGAGTTTTTCGACGGATCGCGGGCGAACCTGGTCGGACGGGTCACCGACGACCCTGATCAATCCCGTGGTTCGTTTCTTTATCCGGCGGCTGGCTTCAGGCCGCTTGCTCCTGATTAATACCTTCGATCCAAAGTGTCGTAAAGGGATGCGCGCCTGCCTGAGCGATTTACAGGATGATTCCCGGTTCAGTGCCGGGTTGGAATTGGATCCCCGGGATAAAGTGTCTTATCCGGATGCCGTCCAGGGACCCGATGGCCGGATCTATGCCGTGCATGATTGCGATCGGAATGGGGCCGGCGAGATTTTGCTGGATGTGTTCTCTGAAGATGAAATCCAAGCCGGTGGTCGATAATAGGGCTGGATCGGACGGGTCAAGGAGTTCAATTATTGGACGGTGATCCGGCCCTGTGGCGGGGAATCGGGTCGTTCCAGTTGCAGTCGCCATTGGCCGGGAATTTCTTCGGACACAGCCAGCAGTCTGAGATTTTCCGCGCTGAACCGGACCGGCCGGGGCACCTGAATTTTCAAGAAAAATGTTTTGAGCAATCCGGTCCCGCCGACTTTTGCGATCCGGGTCCAATCCAGATTGACCGACGCATCGCTTACGGCGAGTTCCACCCAGCGGTGATGCACCAATTGGGAAAAGGCGTTGGCGGTGTTGACCCCGAGCAACCGGTCGAAACGGACGTCCAGGGGTTTTAACCCGGCGACCCAGCGCTCAACCACCTCCCCATTGCTTGCGGGATTCCGGGCCAGTAGGTTGGGCCAGTGCATGCCGATGATGGGGCCGCCGAAAGCGTCCGGGTTGGGGCGGGGGTCCACCTCGAACCACCGGCAGGCGTCGTTTCCACGATCGACCGTGAGGATGCCGGCATCGAACCCGAAATCAGGGGCTTCCGGCGGTCGATCAATGAAGAGTCTTTGCCAGGGCGTCGACAGGTAACGGATGCCGTATTCGGCCAGAATGGCGGCGAACCCGCCATCGGCAACGCCAAACCGATGAAGAAAGGCGGAAGGCACGAAGGCCGTTGGAAACGGTCCCAACCGGTTGACGTCGAGGATTTTGCCAAAGGCGTCGAGGTGTCGCCGGACATCATCAGCGGAACGCATCTGGCCGGATCGATCGTGCCATTCCGCGCGGGTGGGGAGGCCATCTATCCAATATTCATGGCCGAGCGCATGGAGCGTGGGTTCGATCTGATCGGGATGGGTTCGGACCAGATCGGCAGCTTCCTCAAGTTGGGGGTTATTTCGGTGAGGGTTTTGCCAGTTGTTGCCCATCCAGGTGGCGGAGGGGATTTTGGCCAGAATGTTTTCGCGATCCCAATCACAGAGAACGAAGGCCGCCTGGGGGCGCATATTAAGACGGCGTCCGAGTTCGATGATGGCGGTGTAATCGGCGGGAACGTGATCGCGGGGCATGGCGGTTCGGAAGGGCCCGCCCTGAGTGCTGGTATCTTCGGCGGTCCACCACCCCACGTCGTCGATGACGATCTGGAGAGCCATGGGCACGCAGGCCCGGATCACGGAAAAGTCTCCGGCAAAGTCACCTGGTAACGGGCGGAGCCCCATTTCAGGCCGGGGATCAGCAGGAATCCGCCGGCACAGCGCAGGCGATGGCCGGCGAGGGTGAAGTCGAGGATGGCCCTTTGTAGGGAGGTATCGCGCGGGGCGGTGGTCAGATCGGTGGGGGGGGATCCGAATACCCGGCGAAAGGCCTCCCGGTCATAGGAGAAGAGAGGGAAGAGATAGAATTCCCGTTGGAAGCGAATGATGTTGGACGTGGGGTGCAGAATTTTCTGGAATTGAAAATCGAAGAACCAGGTGCTGCAATGGAAGGCGACGGCCGGAATCGATTCGGGAAAATGGCGGGGGAAAAAGGAGAGAGCCTGCCGGATCGCTTCGCCGCAGAGATCGAAATCCATGGGGCCGCTTTCGGGGATATGAATATCGAGAATCGGTTTGCCAGGGGCCAGGGTGGGGGTCCATTCGGCGAGGGATAAGGTAAGGGGTTGGGTTTCGACCCAGCCGAGGGGATGGATGGGATGGCCGGTGACGGCGCCTTCGGATTGGGTCAGAACCGGGTTGAAGGCCAGGGGATCGAAGAGGTCGTTGGTGCCATCCACGAATCCGTCGGTCCGGATTTTGACGTCGGGTGCGGAGAGGGCCAATACGCGTCCGCTGGTATTATGGATGAAGGCATGGGCGGGGCCGGCGAACGGCTTGTGGATGAATTGTAGTCGGCCCAGGCGGAAGAGGTGCCCGGAAAAAGCGTGGGACAGCCAGGACATGTTGTTAAAACCCCATTCGCCGTGTTGGCGGCGATAGGTGCGAATCCAGATTTCGATGTCAGCCAGGGTGTCCCGGGTGACGGCGGTCGGGATGTTTCTTTTGCCATGCGCGGCCTGGACGTGGGGCACGCCCGCGAGGAGGACGAGAGCGGGGATCAGGGCAGCTGGGCCTTTGACATATTGGGAGACGAACGGCCAGGTCCAGATGGTTGCGGCGGAGGGGATGGAATCGGCGAAATAGAGGGAATACAAGAACCAGGCGGTCTGGACCATTAGCGGATCGCTGCGAATGAGGGTTGCGGCGTCGAGCAGTGCAGTGTGAACTTCCGGAGAAATTCCGCAGAAAACGGCCGATTGCGCGATGGCTGAATCGGCGAGGAAAGGGATCTGGTCAGGTTGGTTAGCCGCCGCTCGTTCCCAAGCTTCCGGCCACTCGGAAGGTGGATTATGGAAATCCCAACGAGCCAATACATCGTCCAGTGAAAAGAGGGATCGCTTCATAATGGAAGGTCTGTTGACATGGTCTTGAAATATCCGATATGAACCCCCAATCGGCAAGCAGTTTTTTGAGTGAAACAAGCTGGTGACTAAAATGATTTACAAAAAAGGCATGCCAATTTGAAATGGCCTGGTTTTGGACGATAATCGACCACGGGGCCAGGAACCGGACATGCAATACGGGATCGGTCTTCGAGCCGAGCGACTGGAAGACCGTGATCGACCTGAATAGTTTGCCGGCACAAGGTGAGTACAAATTCGTGAACCCATTCTTCAAGACATGGTTGCTGTGGAAGAACTTTTGACACGGGCATTCTTCGCTCTGCGCCCCGCTCAGTTTGGGCATGCCCAGTTGACTGAATCCGGGAATGATCGGCGGGTTGAGATTGTTATTCCGTCCGGCGGATTAGCCGACGTGGAACGGATTCTTTCCGCCATGATCCAATCCAACGCCGAATCGCCAGAGCCGTTAGGAATTATCTGGTAGAATGGTCAACCTTTAATAGCCATTGCCAAGCCGACGATGGAAAGCAATATGAGGAGAAGACCAAGAAAGGTTCTCCCCTTTGTCAATCCCCCAATCGCCAAAAGAAGCGCAACCGAAGAAAGAATAAATCCCCCAACGCTAGGCGCGGAGGATACTTTTAGAGTGTTCGCCATTATCGAAATTTTATTTGCATGGTTCATTGATGAAATAAAACCACTTAAAACAAGGCATATCGCGCTAACAACTAGAACAAGACCCCCCCTTTTTTTCGGTGGACTTGCAGTAACGTATGGATCTGTATTGGGCAAATGGTTTTGCTGTTTGTGAATAATAAACTTGGGCGATCGGCTAGGCAACTTTTGGGGAATAGGGGCTTTCCTGGCCTCTATTTCAGGATGAGTTCTTGGTTGGACAATAGGAGGCTTCCCGTCACAACACCCCGGATAGAATTCAATGAGCTTTAAATAAAAAGAATCTTTGCAGGCATCTTGTTTCCACCAATCGGCATCTTCGGCGCCCAAAATATCGCAAACAGTTTTGATCTTTCCTTTTGTAAGCCGCTCGCTAGCACCGACAACTCGTTTGCGAATATCCCGGTGTAAATCGTCGATAAGTTCTCTTTTTAAATATTGATCTAGTTCGGCAGCATAAAGATCAGGGTGTTGTAAAAACTTAACGCGTCCCCATTCATATATTTTTTCTTGGCGCCGGTCAGCCTCATCGGGGTCGTCAACTTCAAGTAAGTTGTCAATTACACTGTGTGCTTTATCTTTAGATAGCTGGTCGGAATTCTTGAAACCCATAAATCTCAGAAAGGCGACTTGCTTGGGTGTTGCAGGAATATGTTCAGGCATGGGCATATAATTGCTCAAATAATTGCTCAAAGATAGATCAAAGTTGCCCGTTGATTCTTATTGTTATTTTCACTATGCATAGCCTAGCGATCACAACAGGCGCGGGACCGTCGGGAGTGTCAACGCATAGACACCGACACCCCACCGGAACGGCAGCACAACCGGGGCCGGGCGTTTTGCGAATACCCCAAACCGATAAAAAATGCACGCGATAAAACAGCTTTAAACGGTATTGATGCGGGGCGAAACGTTAGCATCTGGCGTTAGTACCTGGATCGTTTAGGGGTCAGTCGCGACTCCGACTCAGAAGGCTTAATCGATCCATGTCTCCGCGGATCAACGCTTCTTTTTTTGCGCGGCTCCATCGCTTGATTTGCCGTTCGCGATGGATAGAAACATCTGATGCGAGGACGGATGTTTAGGGTGTAAATCTCTTATGCCAGAAAGCATGCCCTGATCCGGTCTTGAAGTATCGTTCCAGTTCGGCAGCCCGTGGCTGTGACTGCACGGCGATATACGCGATGAGCGACCAAGGGCGGAAACGCTGGGTTGCAGAACAACCGCCTGCATTATGCACAGACAAACGTGCCGTGGTGTCTTCGGTCATGCCAACATAGGTCTTGTTGGGTCTGCTCAGACTACGAAGGAAATAGACATAGTACATCGGAAGGTCGGCTCTGCTACGCTCTGCGCCCAAATGGCTTGCCATTCGTAGCTCAAGCCCACTTTGGGGCGCAGAGCGAAGAATGGCGGAGGGGGAGGGATTTGAACCCCCGTTACCCTTGCGGGTAAACATGATTTCGAGTCATGCGCATTCAACCGGACTCTGCCACCCCTCCAGCTTTTATTTTCAAGTACTTACGTCATATTTTACAAATTCATGCTTGCCGTTTATGCCGTGTTTATGTCAACATGCCTTCGCGATCAGAAAAGAGAGGGCGAAACCATGCAACAAGCAGCGGGTAAGATAAATGTTCAGACGCTCACAGTCAAGGGCCATCGCTATACGCGCTACGTCGTAGATTTGGGTACCACTGAAGGCAAGCGCCAGCGCAAGACCTTCAAGACCGAAACCGAGGCCCAAGCCCACCTCAAAAAAGTCGCCACCCTCGAATCAAGAATCGGTCGAATAGCTCATGGTCTTAAAGACGCTGACCTCCGCGACGCCGCGTCGGCCATCGACATCCTCCAGCGTACTGTCAGTCTCAGAACGGCGGCCAAATTCTACATGCTTCACAATCACCCCATGGGAGGCAGTGTCAGCACCGCCGAGGCTGTTGAGAAGTTCCTGCAGTCACGTGTGGACAAGAACCTGCGCCGCGTGACTGTCGCCGACTACAAGGCCAAACTGTCGATGTTTGCTCGCCAAACGGATGGCCAGCCGCTCTGCCACGTCACCACGGCAGTCGTTGAAGACTGGATCCAGAAGCGCAAGGTCTCTGTGGGGAGCCGCAAGGCGTACCTGCGCGCCCTCAATGCGTTCTTCCAGTGGGCAACGGAGAAGAAGAAACTCGTGGCAGAGAATCCGGTTCGGGCCATCGAATCGCCGCGTGAGGACCGCAACGCTGTGACGTACCTAACCGTGATTGACGCTGAGCGGCTGCTCCACACGACGGTTCAGGTACGACCGGACCTACTGCCCTACATCGCGCTCGGTATGTTCGCCGGTCTCCGCCCTTCAGAGATCCATGGCGAGAAGACGGATCATCCGCCGCTCGACTGGAGCAGCATCGATTTCGAACGGAAGATCATCACCGTGACTGCGAAACAGACGAAGACGCGCGACGGGCGCCGCGTAGAAATGTCAGATAACCTTCTCCGCTGGCTCCTTCCATGTCGGCGTGACCATGGTCCGATCTTCTTCACCCGCACGGCGCTTGCCGCCGTTGTTGAAAAGGCGGGAATCGATTTTCCAAAAGATGTTTTGCGGCATACGTGCGGTACCTATATGTACGCCAGCCGCCAGCATGAGGGCCAGGTTGCCGTGATGCTCGGCGATACAATCAAGACGGTGAAGCGCCACTATGTCAATCCGCTCGTCGACAAAATCGATGCGGAAAAGTTCTGGGCCCTGGAACCCGCACGGGATCAGGGCGTCATCCCGTTTCCGCAGCAGGCTACGGCATGACCCGTCGGCCTTACTGAACGGCCACAGGAACGCCTCACATCCACTTCACCCAGCAGTACCAGGCCAGAGTGACACCAACCGCACGGATGCCGGCGCGGATCGCATCCACGCCGTAGGCGCGCTGGACCCGGTAGAAGCGCACGCTCGTCTGCCATCCGTTGTGCCCGGTCTGGCAGTCAAAGTCATGTCGCAGGCAGGGCGGGAAGTAGATCGTAGGCCAATAGATTTCCGAGACGCCAGTGCAGCCGTCGCAGTCCCTGAACCAATCCCACTTGTCGGAGTCCAGCGCCGCACGCACGAGCGCCTGAACGCCCACGGGCACGTTCAAAACGTCAAAGGACTCGATGATCCGGCGGTACTCCCTATCGCGGTCCAAGCCCGTGCTACGGCCTTTCCCGAGGCCCAGGATGCCACAACGCCCGCTCATCAATCGTTCTCCTTATGCCGGATGCACGGCCGCTCGCTCAGGTATTTGGTCAGGTCTTTCATCGCGTCTGACAACTTGTCGAGCCGTTCGCCGAATTTGCAGCCCTGCTTGTAGATGATCCAGACGCAGAAGCAACAGACTGCTCCCAGCACGACAGTCAAAGGCCACCGCCCAACCGCCTCGACGGTATTGCTGTCCGGCACCGCCACGGCCAGGCTCGCGCCAAGGCCCGCACCACCAGCTAAAATCGCTTCAAGTCTACCGTCCATAATTGCACCTCAAGGTCCGTTTCGTCGTGACCCACGCAGGCCGTTTCCATCATTGTCGGGCTTCCCCACCAGAATTCGGCGCCGCTCCGTCGCGATTGCCACGCCCGCCCAATATTGTTCGGTCAGTTTCCGGAAGCCGACATCGTCACCACCCTTGGCGGCCTCGACCGCGGCGGCACGCAGTTCGCCCAGGGCACCCTCATTCCAAATGTCGAACCAGGTCAGGAAGGGATCCACTTCCATGCCAGCAATCGTTTCGACCCACCGAAAACTCGGTAGATCGCCACCCACAGACAGTCGATTCCCGGGCAAGGCCAAGGCGAAAGGTAAATTCCCTGTCAACAGGCCAGAGCCAACGCATCGCCCAAAAACAGGCGAAGCCGTTGATCCCCAATCCTTCGACAGTCGAGGCAACGTATCCGCAGCAACTATGTCCGATCTAATCCCATTCACCCCAGGGGCCGCGATAACTTGCGGCACGCCATAGTCAACCGCCTCAACCCGAGCCAACCGGACAAAAGACCGGGCATCACCAATGACGGGCTGAACATGCGCTAAGCCGGCCCATGCCGGCATCGCGCACGCCACAAGGCATAGGATGAACTGGAACAGTCTCACTTCCCGCCCGCCTTCCCGTTGTTGTACTCGTCCACAAAACGGTTGTAGCCGTCTGTCCCCAGGACAATCGCCATTTTCCCCAGGTATCGACCGGCCTCACTGGCCGAAAGGTCGCCCCGCATGATCGGCTCTCGCCAGGTGTCGGCAAACTTCACGAGCGAATTGCGGTCGTAGTCGCGGACGTCAGCACCCAGCCCCCTCATCGCCGCCTCCAACCCCTCGCACGCTGGCGCGTTCAGAGCGTCCACAACCGGCTGCACCTTGGCCGCAAGTGGATTGACCCCGTCTTTTGCGACAAACGACTTCCCTTCCGCCCGCAGCACCACCCTCGCCAGGACAATCGCATGCTCCTTGATTGACCGCTTAACCACATCCGCATCACTAAGCGCCATCGGCTCCGGAGCCAGTAGCCATGCCGCCAGATCATCCTCAGCCACGGAAGGGGATACGAGCGTGATGCCCTGCAGGAATAGATACTTTGCCACCAAACGCCCATACTCCGGCTGTGCCGCATACCTCTTTGCGCACACGGTAGCCACCGCGGATTTGAACGCATCGCGGTGAGACACCGGGTACTTCAAGGCGAGTTCAGGCGTATTGACAGGCGGCGTCTTCTCATCCAGGACCGCTGCCTTGATCCGCTCCATGCTCGCGGCGGCAAGCTTGTCCTGATTCAGAACAAAAGCTATCAGACCGAATGCCCGATACTTCGTCGCCACATCGATGAACGCGTCTTCGTCCCAAGCACTCGTAATTGCTTCCCGGTCGGCCGCATTCGTGATCCCATGCCAAGCCAGAAATAGGGTCGCCTTGTTCGTTCCACCCTGTTCGACAGCCATCCTGGACCCAACCAACGGACCCGCACTCGCGACCGAAACACCCACCAACCCCACGCAAACCAACTGAATTAAGCACTTACGCATAACCGTCTCCTTTACATTTCCGCCCCGTCACGGGGCAATTCGTTCCTTACGCCACTCCACCGGAACCACCGGATTCCAGTGCGACTTCGTACCCGACGCATTCATCTCCAACCCGATCCCGTCATACCGCACGAAACTCCAAACGAGCGCCTTGTTCGTCCGAGACATCCAAGGCTGCCAGGCGACCGCGCTTTCGTGCGACGGACACACCATGACGAACTCGACCTCTGAATTCGTCGGGTTCACAAGTTGATTCCCGATCGCCGTTGCCCGCGTGGACCTATGCCACTGCCGCACGTCAGCCGAATGGTCATCGGTGAAGTAGACCCATACGTTCGTATCGTCAGCTTCGGCATTCGTCCCCGAACTTTTGATGTAGTAGGCCAGGTTCGTGAAGTTGTTCGTGCTCGCCTTCAACTCAAAGTCGGTCCAGTTCCCGCCTAACTCAAGCCGTAGGACCGGAAACGTACCTTCTTCAACGGCCACGACAACACCGGTACTCCCGCCCGACGACCCGCCGCCGCCAACGGGCGCCGACGACTGTCCGTCGAGAATCCATCCACCCAAGCAGGGCATCGCCCAAAACAACCCCAGCAGAATGGGAATGAATCTTGCTCGCACTCAATCCCCCTTCCGAATCACCTGGACGATTCCATTCGTCAGACTGCTCCGAATGACCAATGCCTCGTCCAGCGTGAAGGGATACTCAGCATCCGGCACCCAAACGACCGTCGTCACATTGCTGAAGAGGCAGTTCGCCAGCATGAAGCTGTGCTCCTGGCTCACTCGCCAGACTTCCGCCGTTCCACTCCCAGCCGAATTGAACTTCAGCATCACCGAAACCGGCACCCAACTGCTGTTGGCCTGCGTATTCGTCAGGCCAACCGAACTACCAACCAGGGAATAGGTCGCGGTCCATCCACCGGCCCAGGCCGCGCTTGCCGCCTGCGCCATCAAAAGAACCAGAATCAACCGTTTCATCGTCAAACTCCTCATGGTTGCGTGATGTCGGCATCCATGACGTTGGTCACCGTGCCGACCACAAACACCAACTGATTCCCGACAACTTTCAGCATTCCGCCTCCAAAAATGACGCCGCTGTCCGCCTCGATTTCCCCGGTCGTTGCGGCGCGCGGAACCAGGTAGACGCTCAGGGTGTCCAACCCGAATTGCCCGGCCACGGTCGTGCCATAACTGCACCCAAATACGTTTGTATCCGCCGCTGTCACCGTGAACGCCAGTGAATCCCCGGCATGCCCACCGCTGAAATCCCATTGATGCCCGCCAAAGAACACGCTGCTGAAAGTGGTTAAAGTCTGGAACAATCGGAACCGCACGACATACGTTCTCCCGACGACAACCGCGGCCATGCCGGTGGCATAGGCCGATCCTGACTGCGTGTCCCTGGCCAACGATCCGCTTGTATAGGTCATCCCCGTCAGGCTCCAGATCCCCGCCGGGGCTGGATCGCTGATCACAAAGCACCCGTTTGAAGTGGGCAGATATTCTTTTGCCTCGATAATCGTCACCCGCCCGCTTAAAACCGTCGCATCCGCCACTGCAAATCGGCTCAGGTCCGTGGGCAGATTCGTCAGCCCAGCACCATTGCCGAAGAACCCACTCCCCATCCCCCAGAACGATCCGGCAGTGACGGACTTGTTCCCATGGGATGAATTCCCGTCGCCCACCACAATCGACTGGCTATTGCTGACCGTTCCAGCCCCGATCAGAATCGCCGCGTTGCCCACATCTGTGATCATCGCTTTTTGCCCGACGGAGAGATTCCCCAGAATAAGCGATCCCTTTCCCCGGTTCGTCACTGCCGCCAAACTCCCAAACGCCCCGAGAACAAACGCCCCGTCACCGTCGATGGAGAGGTTGCCATCGTTCTTGCCCCGAAATTGAGAACCGGGGCCGCCGATGTAAATGGCCCCGGTATTGTCGCCGGCGACCTGGTAAGAGTTCCCATTCGTCACAATCGTGCCGCTGTTGTTCCCACTGATCGGCTGATAAGACGTGAATGTCTGAATGACAAAGCCCTGTTGAGAGGGATTCAGCCATCCGGCCTGACATCCCGATACCAGCCCCAATCCCATCAGGAGGGGCAAAAGTCGTTTGATCAAAGTAGCCATCGTTCTCTTTCTGGGGGCCGGTACGACGGAGAGCCTTCGCCCTCCGTCGTATCCACCGGAATTCCCCCGTTTTGAACCATCCGCAACCAAATATTCGCCTGCACGTTCAAGCCGTAAACCTCCGGCGCAAACTGAACGCCCATCTCCATGCCGATGCTGAAAATCACCGTATGGAGCGCATGTAGAAAACCCGTGGAAGGCACCGTGTCTGGATTCTCATCCAACCGGTTGGCCGGATTCGCCTCAACGGCCGTGCGGAAGGTCCGCAAAACCTCGGCGACAACCTCGCTCAACCGATTCACCTTGGCTGGATTCGCATCCACCCACGAGGCGTACAGTGTTGCCAAGTCGGTTGGGAAAGCATTCCGTACCACATCGACCGTCAATTCAGTCCAGGCACCCGCCACGATTCACCTCCGGCGTCCGCAGGGACGCCGCCGCGGCATAGCCGACCGTCAGGCCGGCGACGCCGGGCGACCCGGCAAAACAGAACTACGCCGCAGAGATGTTCAACCGCACACAGGCGGCTGAATTCGTCACCTTCACATCTTCGGACCAATCGAACTTCGCGACCTCGACACGGCCGTCATCGCGCATGTAGGACCCCGGCACCATGAACCGGTTCATCAACCGGAACGTCTTCATGAAGCTGGGATCGCGCCGGGAAGGGGCATCTTTCCGGGCGAAGATCAGGATCGTGTTGTCCAGAAGGAAACTGATGCTCTCCGTTTTCCCTTCGGGATTCGCGTCATAGATCATGTAGGAAGTGCGGACATCGGGAGACCCGATGAACATCTGGGTTGCCGATTGCTCCGTCGGCACCGCCAACCCCAGGTTGGCCTTGCCGCCGCCATTGCCGACCACAAACCGGCCCCGGACCTTCTCCTGGTTCTTGAAGATCTTCCACGCCGTCGCCCCGAAAAGGACACCGACACCCATGAGCGAGCCATACTTCGCCGCCTTGATCACCGACAGGATGGCGTCATCCACGTCCGCGATGGGATCGGCCGCAGCATTCCAGGTCTTGCCGGTCCCGGCGCCCACAATCGCCAGCCCCGCATCGATCACGGCCTTCTCATGCGACAGCGCCGCGACTTCGGCTACCGCCGTCGCGCCCTC
>CAIJXV010000017.1 GCA_903824675.1 uncultured bacterium | reverse complement strand
TTGGCCAAATACTCCCGTTTCGATTGGCTAACCATAATCCGATGCTCCTTCCTCTTCGGTAACATCAATTATGGCGCAACCGGCCGTTCACTGCCTATTCACCTTCTTCGCTTCGGTAACATTTAATGTGGCGCAATTCGCGCTCCACGACAGGTTTCAATATCTTGCTTGTGTTTTTAGGTTTATTGGGGTAGGATTTTTGTATTAATTGTTCGTATTTAACCGATCTTTAGTCAATGGAATGTACTATCGTTGGAAAGGTCGTTTCCGGTCAGTTTAGGTGCCGGTAAACGATATGGTTCATAAAAGGGTTGTTACGGCTGGAGAATGAGAAGCTGATGATCATTGTCCTCATATTACTCGGAGCCTGTTTGGTTGGATTGGTCATTCTTGCCGTTTACCATGTGCAATTCCGGAAGGATCAGGCCACGGCAATGGTGGTTATCCGCTCCCAGAACGCGCAACTCAAGGCCAGTGGCATCGAAACACAAAATCTGTTGCGTGAGGCGATCTCCAAGGAATCCTGGTACCGGGCGGTTCTCGACACGGAACACGACCTCGTTCTGTCTTACACGATCACGGAAGAGGATCTGCCGTCTCGATACTGTGAACTCAATGATGCGGCCGTCCATTGCCTGGAGTTTACCCGGGCGGAATTGTTAAACCTGTCGCCCATTGATGTGGAAACCTCCGTGGAGCCCGGTTCGGAGGCGATGCAGCGGATTCGGGAGGCCGGGGATATGCCGCTGGGCCAGCGCGATAACTTTGCCGCACAAAAAATGCAGTTGCTCGTGCGCCGAATCTTGCGCGAGGTTCGGATTGTCTATGAGGCCACTTATATCACGAAGAGTGGCCGGATGATCCCGGTGGAAGTGCATGCCATGCGCCTGGATCTGCCCGACCGGGTGGTCATCGTCTGCGTCGCGCGCGATACCACCGATCGCACCAAACTCCAGACCGAGGCCTTGGATCGCAAGCGGATGATTCACGATTTGGTTCAGCTTTCCCCGATTGCCCTGATCTTCTACAACAGTCGCCGGGAAGTGGTTGAAGCCAGTCCCTCCTGTCTGAAGATGTTCGGTATGCCCGATGCCTCCGAGTTGAAACGGTTTAACTTGGTGGACAATGTCTTTGTCCCGTTCTCGGCCCGGGAATCCATGAAACGGGGCGAATACACCCGTTTTGAAATGGTGCTGAACTTTAATGAGGCCATGAGTCAGGGGCTGTTTACCACCAGTCGGCAGGGAACCGGTTATTTCGATGTCATGATGCATAACCGTGGGGCGGATTCCAGTTTTTCGCTGCGGGGTTTTTTGGTGCAGGTTATCGATATCACCGCCCTGAGAACAACCGAAAGTCTGTTGAGTGCAAGGGAACGGATGTTGCAACAGGCTCAAAAACTCGAAGCCATTGGCACGTTTGCCGGCGGTATTGCCCACGATTTTAATAATATCCTCTCTCCGATCATGGGCTATGCTGAACTGGCGACGGATAAATGTACGCCCGGTGAAGAGATGCACGAGTTTTTGCAGCAAATCGTCCTGGCGTCTCAGCGTGCCAAGCGGCTGGTTGAGCAGATCCTGCTCTTTAGCCGGCAAAAAGAGGACCCCCGTGTTCCGATCAGTTTTGTTCCCATCGTCAAGGAAATCGTCAAACAATTGGCCGCTTCGGCGCCGTCCGGAGTTGACATCCAACATGCGGTTAAAACCGATCGGGACTTGGTTCTCGCCACCCCGACACAAATTCATCAGATTTTGATGAACTTGGGCACGAATGCGATTTATGCCATGCGCGACCGGGGAGGGGTTCTGGACATCCGGTTGACCAACTTTGTGTTGAGTCGGCATCACAAGTCCGAGTTTCCCCAACTGGTGACTTCGGAATATCTGCGGAGCGGCGATCAACGACGATTTTTACGATTGACTGTTCGGGATAATGGGTCCGGCATGTCGACGGAAACGGTGAGCCGTATTTTTGAGCCCTTTTTTACCACCAAGCCGGCCGGTTCCGGAACGGGTATGGGATTGCCGGTAGTGCAGAGTATCATCAGCGGGTTGGGCGGTGCCATATCCGTTGAGAGCGAATTGGGCAAGGGCACCTCTTTCCAGGTTGTCTTCCCGCTGGTCGAGCCGGCCGTTGAGGCTGCTTCAGATCGGGAAACAGCGCCACAACAGGTCACCCTGGCGCGGATTCTTTTTGTCGATAATGAGGTCGAGATTATCCGCATGGCCTCTTTCATGCTCAAATCGCTTGGTTATGAAGCGGTGACGACACCGGAAAGCCTGCATGCGCTGAAACTTTTCAAACAGAATCCGGACGGCTTTGATCTGGTGATCACCGATCAGGTCATGCCGGAGATGTCGGGATCAGAGCTATCCAAAGAATTGCTCGCCATTCGGACGGATATCCCCATCATTCTGTGCACGGGTTTTATCGAAAAAGTGACCCCGGAAGAGATTCGCGCAATTGGGGTGCGAGAGTTGCTCTTCAAGCCGGTGGAACGGAAAGATCTGGCGGCTGCAATCAACCGCGTCCTGGCCCCTCAGCCTCCCCGGTCCTCAGCGGATTCCGGTTCAGATGCTGCTCCCGTTTCGTCATAGGTGCGAAGCAGAGCAAGCGTGCCGCTTCTGGATGGACGCCATCTTGATTTGAATTTTCATCGATTTCTTTCTCGGATTAACCTCGACTTCGGGCTTGTTCTGGCCGAACCGCCCGCCGGTTATCGTGTGATTTCCTCCGAAATCCCGGGCTCTAAAATGCACATTGATAACACAGTTAATATGCTTTAGGCTGAAAGGAATCCAATTCAACTATACGTTTATGCGCCAGGAGGAATCGAATGAAGAAGAAAAGGCTCCTGATTTTAATTTTCGTTGTGATCCTTGTCGGACTGCTCGCAGTCCATTCCATTCGCGCCCGGAACAGGGCTGTTCCCGGGGCCATCCGTCTTTCCGGGAATTTCGAGATTACGACCGCTCAAGTGAGTTTTAAAATCCCCGGACGAGTGGTCCAGCGCCTGGTTTCTGAAGGTCAAACCGTGGTCCAGGGCCAGATCGTCGCGCTCCTTGACAAGACCGAATTAGAGCAGGAGGTCGCCATGCTTCGGGCGAGCGCGGAGGTCACTCATGGCGCGCTGGCAGAACTGGAGGCCGGTACTCGGCCTGAGGAAGTCGATCAGGCTGTCGCGGGGCTGGAAATCGCCAAAGCTGAGGCCGTTCGGCTGCAAAACGAGTTTGTGCGACAGCAGGAATTGTTTAAGCAGAAGGTCATTTCTCCCCGTGAATTCGAAGCCGCGGAAGCAGCGTCCCGAATGTCGTCTGCCAAAGTGCAGGAAAGCGAGGCCCGTTTAGCCCTCCTCAAAAAAGGCCCCCGCGAGGAGACGATTGGTGCCGCCCGGGCCCGTTTGGAACAGGCCCGACAGGCTGTCGCGCTTGCGGAGACGCGTCTTCGCGATGCCACGCTAACCTCACCCTTGACTGGAATTGTGATGGCGAACACCATCGAAAATGGCGAATATGTTGTTCCCGGTACGCCCGTGGTGACGGTTGGCGACTGGGTGAATATCTGGCTGCGAGCCTATGTTGATGAAACCGATTTGGGTCGGATCAAGATTGGGCAGAAAGTCAAAATCACTACGGATACCTATCCTGGTAAAGCCTATGAGGGCCGGGTCTCGTTCATCGCCTCACAGGCTGAATTCACCCCTAAAAATGTCCAAACCGCCAAGGAACGGGTGAAGCTCGTCTATCGAATCAAAGTGAATGTCACCAATCCCGGCCAGGAATTAAAGCCAGGCATGCCCGCCGATGCTGAAATCTGGCCCAATGGGGGATAACGGTGCCATGGAGGCCATTCGGATCGAGAATCTGACCCGGACCTTCCGGGAGACCACGGCCGTTGACCGGCTGACTTTTTCGGTTGCTGAAGGGGAGCTCTTCGGCTTGGTTGGCCCGGATGGCGCGGGCAAGACGACGGTCATGCGCCTGCTCACGGCAATCCTGGATCCGACCGCCGGTGACGCCTGGGTTGCCGGCTATCACTCCGTGCGGGAATCGGAGGAGATCAAGCGCTCGATCGGTTATATGAGCCAGCGTTTTGGCCTCTATGCCGATCTGACGGTCCTGGAAAACCTGAATTTCTATGCGGATATTTATGGCGTGCCGCGTCGTAACCGCTCGGATTCAATCGATCGCCTACTCGCCTTCAGTCATCTCGAGCCGTTCCGGCGACGTCTGGCGGGAAATTTGTCCGGGGGAATGAAGCAGAAGCTCGGCCTCGCCTGTACGCTCATCCATACGCCCAAGGTCCTTTTCCTGGACGAACCCACCAATGGGGTCGACCCGGTTTCCCGCCGCGACTTCTGGCAGATCCTTCATCAATTGGTTCGGGATGGGGTCACCATCTTCGTCTCCACATCCTATCTTGACGAGGCGGAACGCTGTGTCCGACTGGCGCTGATTAATCGGGGCCGTCTTCTGGCCCTGGGGACTCCGAATGAAGTCAAGACCCTCATGCGCGATACGATTCTGGAATTACGGACAACCGATCCCCGCCGGGCTGCCGCGATATTACGCAGTGGATTGCCGGACTGTACTGTTGGACTATTTGGAGACCGTGTCCATGTGGCGTCGCGCGATCTGAGCCTCACCCAAGTCCGGGCCGGGGTCATGCTGAACGGGGCCGGGATCGGCGTCAGTGACACGCGGACCGTTGCGCCCACCCTGGCAGACGTCTTTATTTCTGTGCTTGCCCACGAGGAAGGTGGCGTGCGCCATGGATAGTTTGAATGCCGCGGTCCACGTCAACAACCTGGAGAAACGCTTTGGATCGTTCGTTGCCGTAAATCGGATTTCATTCGAAGTTCAGCGGGGTGAGATCTTTGGTTTTTTGGGTCCCAACGGTGCTGGAAAATCCACCACCATCCGCATGCTCTGTGGCATTTTGACCCCTTCGTCCGGGACCGGGACGGTTGTCGGTCTGGATATCCTCACTCAACCGGAAAAGATCAAGGCCAACATCGGGTACATGAGCCAGAAATTTTCGCTGTATGACGATCTGACCGTCGAGGAAAATATTGATTTTTATAGCGGTATTTATGGGATTCCCCCCGATAAAAAGGCTGACCGCAAGGCCTGGGTTATCGAAATGGCCGGGCTTCAGGTCCATCGGCATTTGCGGACCTCCTTTCTCGCCGGTGGATGGAAACAGCGCCTCTCTCTCGGTTGCGCCCTTCTGCACGAGCCTCCCGTGCTTTTTCTCGATGAGCCCACGTCCGGCGTGGATCCCATGAGCCGCCGTCAATTCTGGGATTTGATTTATGAACTCGCCGGTAAAGGCGTGACCATCTTTGTGACCACTCACTATATGGATGAAGCGGAATACTGTGACCGACTGGCGCTGATTTATCGGGGGGAATTGATTGCCCTGGGAACTCCGTCGGCGCTTAAAATTGCACAGAAGGAGCCGTCGCTCGAGGAGGTCTTCGTTTCCTTGATTGAAGCGCGCGATCGCGCCGAACAGCCGCAAGAGGGAGTGCGGCGATGAAATTATTCCGAATCTGGGCCATTACCCGCAAAGAGTTCATCCACGTGGGCCGCGATCCCCGGAGTCTGGGTATGGCGATTGCCATTCCCATGCTCCTTCTGACCCTTTTTGGTTTTGCCCTGACGCTGGATGTGGACCACGTCCCGCTGGTGGTATGGGATCAGAGCGAATCCCCGCCCAGTCGCGATCTGATCAGCCAATTCGCCGCTTCCCGATACTTCACCCTCCATTCTTCGGTTCATAACTATAGCGACATCGAACGGGTCCTTGACTCCGGGCACGCCCTCGCGGCGTTAATTATTCCCGCAGACTTCGCTGACGGCATCGGGTCCGGGCGAAATGTTCCAGTCCAGATGATTGTAGATGGCAGTGATGCCAATACGGCGACGATTGCCATGGGGTACGCCCGGGGAGTGGGGATGATCTATTCCCGGCAAATGGCGATTCGTGAAATTCACCGTCAGGGGAGGGGGGCGATGCCGGTGCCGATCGAAGTCCGGTCAAGGGTCTGGTTCAATAGCGATATGGAGTCCAGAAACTATATCATTCCTGGCCTGATTGCGGTGATCATGATGGTGATTGCGGCTTTGCTGACCTCCCTGACCGTCGCCCGGGAGTGGGAGCGGGGAACCATGGAGCAGTTAATCTCCACGCCGGTCAGCGGTCCGGAGCTGATTTTGGGCAAACTGTTGCCGTATTTCGCCATCGGGATGGTGGACGTCCTCCTGGCGGTTTTGATGGGGGAGTATGTCTTCCATGTCCCACTTCGCGGCAATATCGCCCTGTTGTTCGGTCTGACGGCTGTTTTTTTAGCCGGCGCACTGTCCCTGGGTATGCTGATCAGTATCGTCACTCAGAGCCAGCTTTTGGCCAGTCAATTGGCCATGGTCTTCACTTTTCTTCCCTCCTTTCTCCTGTCGGGCTTCATGTTTTCGATTGATAATATGACCCAGCCCCTGCAGATCATCAGTTACTTGATTCCCGCCCGGTATTTTGTCGCCCTCCTGAAAGGAATTTATATGAAAGGCATCGGATTGGAAATCATGGCCGTTGAAGCCGGACTCCTCACCGCCCTGGGGATCGGCGTGATGATCGTTGCCAATCTGAAATTTAGAAAAAAGGTTACCGAATGACTTTCGAACGCGTCAAGTGCATGTTCGTGAAGGAGTTCATCCACATCTTTCGCGACCCTAAGATGAAAGGTGTGATCTTTCTGGCGCCCCTGATTCAGCTGATGGTCTTCGGGTATGCGGTGACGACCGATGTCCGGAATGTTGCCACCGCCGTCTTCGACCTTGATCAAAGTGTGGCCAGTCGTGAACTCGTCGCCCGGTTTGTGAAATCCGGTTACTTCACCGTAGTCACGCATATTCAGACTGAAACCCAGGCGCAGGACCTTCTCGATCACGGGAGGGTGCGTGCGGTGCTGCGCCTGAACAAAGGTTTTGAGCAGACTTTGCAGGAAGGTCAGACAGCCCAGCTTCAGGTGCTTCTGGACGGTACGGATTCCAATTCCGCCGGCATCGTTCTGGATTATAGCGCCCGTATTGCCAATGAGTTTTCGCAAGCAATTCAAATTGCGCGCCTCTCCCGCTTTGCGGGCCGGGTTCGCCCGCTTCCCGGGGTGGATTTGCAGACTCGGGCCTGGTTCAACGACAACCTTGAAAGTCGCAA
The DNA here is from genome assembly GCA_903824675.1 of uncultured bacterium. Classification (GTDB taxonomy): domain Bacteria; phylum Verrucomicrobiota; class Kiritimatiellia; order CAIKKV01; family CAIJXV01; genus CAIJXV01. Next base: position 63,532 of record CAIJXV010000017.1, on the reverse strand, counting down.
CTTTTATGTGCCCGGGGTGATCGCCATCCTGGTGATGCTCATCACTCTTATGTTGACCAGTATGGCCGTAGTCCGAGAAAAAGAAGTGGGGACCATGGAGCAGATCATGGTCACGCCGATTACTCCTGTTGAGTTTATTCTGGGCAAAAGCCTGCCGTTTGCCCTGATCGGTTTTTTTGATGTGCTCCTTATTACCGTGGTGGGTGTGTTTTGGTTTGAGGTTCCCATCCGCGGGAATTTAGTCCTGCTTTTCATGGCGACGGCGATTTACCTGATGACCACACTGGGCGTCGGGCTTCTGATTTCCACTATCAGTCAGACACAGCAACAGGCTTTGATGAGTACCTTTTTCTTCTATTTGCCGGCCATTTTGCTGTCCGGGTTCATGTTTCCCATCGCCAATATGCCACAGGTCATCCAGTGGTTGACCTATTTGAACCCGCTTCGCTATTTTTTGATCGTCATCCGCGGGATTTTTCTCAAAGGCGTGGGGCTTTCCGTGCTATGGCCTCACCTGCTGGTCCTGTTGATCATGGGCCTGTTTACGATGTGGACGGCGTCGCGCCGGTTTCATAAAACGATGTCCTAATTAAGGAGATAATCAGATGCCCAATCAATGTCATTCTCAAGTATTTCGTTTGGCTCGAACCTTCTCAATCTTTTCCGGCCTGCTGTTCAGTTGGCTGTCAGGTGCAAATCTGGCCGTCGCACAGATCGACGGGCCGAATCCGTCTTCGGCGCTCGCGCTGACGTTGCGGGATTGTACTCGATTGGCACTGGCGCAGAGTCCTCGCCTCAAGTCTGTCGCCCAAGATCAGATTGTCTCCCGGGAGGCTGTAGGCGAAGTCAAAGGGGCCTATTACCCGACGCTCGGTGTTCGGGGTGGGGCCAGTCGCTGGCAAAGTCATGCGTTTCTCCCATCCGGACTCAGCAACCCGGATATCTCGTCGATCATCGGCCCGACGGATGACTGGAGCGCCGGTGGTTTTGCACGGTACATGTTGTACGACAGCGGTGTCCGGCGAGCTGCGCTTGAGAGCGCCAAGGCCCGGCAATCGGCGATGGTCCAGGAAGGTGAATCCACCCGGTTGGATGTTATTTTTGACGTTCATCAGACGTTTTACCAATTGGCCGTTGCCCTTGCATTGCGGAGTGTGGCCGGAAATAATCTGACGAATGTGGAAGCGCATCTTGGCGTGGCCCAAAATCGAATCGCCGCCGGGGATACCACCCCCGCTGACGTTCTGCGAGCGCAAGTCGAGGTGGATAACGCCAAGGCTGAACTGATCCGGACCGAAAGCCTGATTCGGATCGCCAAAGGCGATCTCAATACCGTCATGGGATTATCTGCCGAGACCCCGTTTGAAATAGATGTGAGTGACGCCGCCCAGGCGGCGGATGTCGAAATGAGTTTTTCCGCCCTTCTTGAAAAAGCAGTCAAGTCACGGCCTGAAATCAAGGCTGCGCAAAGCGCGGTTACCATCGCCCAGCAGCAGGTTCAGGTTGCCAAAGGCGCCTTTGGTCCCAAGGTCTATGCCGACGGCAGTTATGGTTGGCGCGATGATTCCGCCTCGCTAGGGGATGAGGTTTGGTCTGCCGGGATAACCGTCGAGGTTGCCGCTTTCGAAGGCTTTTCAAATCAACATAAACTCGCCCGGACACGCGCTGAATTGACCCAAGCGGAAACCGCGTTGGAACAGGTTCATCTGGCCATTCACAAGGATGTTTGGGCCGCTTACGCCCGTGTTCGGGAAGCCCAAGAGCTGGTCTTGGCAACCCGGACACAAGTTCGGGATGCCGAGGAAAATATGCGGCTGATGGCGGCCCGTTATAAAGCCGGCGCCGTAACGGTCACTGATCTTCTGGATGCGCAAACGGCGCTCACCACTGCCGAGGCCCGGCAGGTCCAGTCCCACTGGGGGTGTCAGTTGGCCCGATCGGCTTTGCTCCGAGCGACCGGCTCATGGATTGTTGAAAAGTAGCCAGTTGGGTTCCGACTAGACCCTGATCGACAGGACCTTTACGCTGTCGGGGGGGACTGTGACACGCACCCCGGGATTCAATAACGCAGCCCGACTGACGATTTTCTGTTTGCCGTTGAATTCAAGGTGAAGTTTGGGGGCCCTGGCCAGTCCCAGTTGTGACATATCCAATCGTAGAAGGGCGGACCGCGAGCGATCACCCGTGAGATTGGCGGCGAGGATCAAGGCTTCCTGTCGTCGGACATAACTGACGGGCTGAATCCAGGGTGTTGATGAAACAACGGCCTGCGAACGCCAATCAAAGAACCGGTATCGAGACAGGTCGCGACCCGCCAGCGGGGCGAAGAGATCCAGCGTCATGGAGTCCGCACACCAGGGGGTTGCACCCGAGAGCAGGCAGCGGATACGCCATTGCCGTTTGACGTGGTCGGATGCGGTCGGGGCCAGGCAGCCGTAGGAAATGATGCCGCGAGGGCGAGCCCCCATGAAGTTCATTTCAAGAGGCAAATCGGGCAGTGCCGGAACGCCTTGGGTCATTTTCTGGTAGCCGAATTCCATACCGATGACATAATCGGCAAAATTTTCCATCGCGGCCATGGGGGTCATGGAATTATGAATGATCACCAGCCCATCCGGACCGACGCGACGCCGGGTCCATTGCATCACATCAAGCAATTCCTCCACATCCCAATGGCCCAGGGGTGAATCCGCCTGAACCCCGAGTCCACCCGGGGTGGGGTGGCCGTCGGGTTGGTGAGAGTTATGGCAATAGAGCGGCACATTCCAATCGTAATAGATGCCGTCCAGGTCATGGTGGGACAGTACCTGATCAATATATTCTTTAAAAAAATTCCGCCAACCCGAGCGCAGGCACATTTGAACTCCGAAGACATCGTTGCCGAACCGGTTGGTGATCAGATCGCCGCGATCGCCGGGGATGCGTGCCCATTCGCGACCCTGGCGCTTAAAGGCCTCGGTTGAGGGATGTAATTCCTTGTTTGAAAAATAGGTGGTCACGCGCACCTTGTGGCGGTGATAGTCGGCGATGACACGGTCGAATTCTCGCATATCCTTCGGATCGAAGGGGGGATAAACACCGTCGCGCCAAAACAGGCCATCATTCGCCACGTCGCCGTCATGATGGAAGTGGACCGTATCGATGCCCCGTTCCGCCTGGGTTGCGATTTCGTCTGCGGTTGGCCATTTGCTGCGATTGAATCCTTCGTGTAAAAAAAGGCGATTGGCTTTCCCACTTAGGCGGGGAATTCCGATGAAAGAGTCAAAGACCTGGCGGCCCGAGAGCGGAATGCCTCCGCCGCCGACGGATAGATCCAGGGGACAGATAATGAGACTGACGGCCTGAGGATCGCCGTGCGGGGCGATACAGAGGCTGCCCGTTCCGGTCCGACCCGTGAGTTGATAATTCCATTGCGCCAGATCGGAACCCTGGAACCATTCGATCCCATAGTGGCCGGGGTCAGCAAAGCAGACATATCGGGGAACATGACGATTTTCAAGTACGGGTTCGGCTGCGCATCCGGGCGAAAAACGGCCCCACTGGCAAATCCCCATGCTGTTCGGAAAGGGGGAATGGTCATCGGGTGCGCCCACCCGAAGTCCGTAATGACAAAGCGAAGGATCCAGGGTCCACTGCTGCAGAATGATCCAGGCGACGGAGGGACGGCTGGCGGGAAAGATCAATTCCTGACGGATGCGAATAAAACCCGATTCATGACTATAGATCACCCGAAACCGGACGCCGCAAGTTTTTCCTGTGGCATCAGAAGGCGAGTAATCAAACGTCAGACGGATTCCTTCGGCAGAAGGCTGGATGGCATATTTGACGTGGGCGGCTTGGTCGAACCGATTGGGATCGCCGGTGAAGCCGATGCCCATGCCGATGGGATTGAGAAACAGGTTCGGGGGGCCGGCATGGGTGAGTTTCAGGGCGGAAATGGCGCCGCCCCGGTTGAGGTCATGTGTAACCCGGCAATACGGGGAGGTGACTTTAATGATTTTGGATTCAGCCTGAACCCCGACGGTATGCTCACCGCCGCGTAGAGGTTTGAACTGTGATTGCATGGAGGCGATTCTCCACCGATTCACGAGCTTCGACAAGTCATTTTATCTCATCGGATTGGGATTGACGAGGGTGAGGTCGCCTGCTACCTTATCACCCCTTGTTCGGGCCGTAGCGCAGACTGGTAGCGCGCTTGCTTGGGGTGCAAGAGGTCACGAGTTCAAATCTCGTCGGCCCGACCATTTTCATATGTTGTCTGTGAAATTAGCACCCGTCCGTTTGGCGGACGACGGGCCCTTCGTATCTGGATGGATGCCCAAATCACCCTTTTTTTATGCACTAGCCGATGAGGTCAATTCGCGAAACCCTTCAGAGTAGGAGTTGAGGAAAATGAAACGGAAAGCATCGCGATGGGTAGGACTGGTGTTGGGTGTATTCGGACTGTTGGGGCCGGTTGGGGGGACTTTAATAGCGGCCATCACCGTTCCCTCTATTTTTGGCGATCACATGGTTTTGCAGGCGAATCAGCCGATTCCCGTCTGGGGCTGGGCTGCCCCGGGCGAAAAAATCGCGGTTCGGCTGGGCAATACGGAGCTTCTGACGACGGCCGATCCCCAGGGGAATTGGCAAGTCAGGCTTCCGGCGCGTCCCGCGGCGGTTGATCAGGTCCTGACCCTTCAAGGGGTGAATACCCTCCAATTTACCGATGTTCTGGTCGGTGAAGTGTGGCTGGGGTCCGGGCAATCCAATATGCAATGGCCCGTGTCGCAAACCCGCTTTTCATCTCAAGACGTTTCACAGGCGGCCAATTCCCGGATTCGGCTTTTCACCGTCGAGCGGGCAATCTCCATCCTGCCGGAAACAAATTGCAAAGGAACCTGGCAGGTTTGCAATCCCAGGACGGTGGCCGGTTTTTCGGCGGTCGCTTATTTCTTCGGACGAAAATTGGAGCGGGAACTGAAAACTCCGGTCGGCCTGATTAATTCCTCGTGGGGAGGGACCCGGATTGAACCCTGGACCCCTTTTGCGGCGCTGGGAAAAATCCCCGGGTTTGAAGGACAGATCACGTCGGTGGAAGCGCTTCGCGCGGGGATGGATAAATTGATGCGCGACTATGAACTGCAGATTAAAGAAGCCCATTCCAAGCGAGCGGCGGCCCTGGCGTTGGAAGCCGATGAGACGCAAGGCTCCGAGTACCGACGCGCGGATTACAACGATCGAGACTGGCCTGTAATTGCGGTTCAGGGAGTGAACTGGGAAAAAACAGTTTTAACCAATTTCGACGGGGTGGTCTGGTATCGGCATTCCGTTGAGATTCCGGCTGACTGGGCCGGGCAGGATTTGGAGATGCGCTTGGGACCCGTCGACGAGATGGATGTGACCTGGTTCAATGAGACTCGGGTTGGCGGTATGGGCTTGATGCGCAAAGAAGAGATCCAATATTGGGATGTGCCACGGGTCTACAAAGTTCCGGGCTCGGCCGTGAAGGCCGGCCGCAACACGATCACGGTTCGCGTGATCGACACGGGCTATGCGGGGGGGATCTGGGGTGCCGCTCCGGGCGATATGAAGTTGGTTCTGGCCTCTGGAAAAACCGATTTGAGCGTGGCGTTGGCGGGAAATTGGAAATACAAGGTTGCCCTGAAATTTATCCCGGTACCGAAATCGCCGACTTCAACAGCGACTCCGACCACGCTTTATAATGCCATGATTAATCCCGTGGTTCCGTATGGGATTCGCGGGGCCTTGTGGTATCAGGGTGAAGCGAATGTTTCGGAAGGTGTTCTGTATACTCATAAGATGCGGGCGTTGATCGAAGGTTGGCGGACGGCATGGGGGCAGGGGGATTTCCCGTTTTATTATGTGCAACTGGCGCCTTATGTGTATGGAACCAACACCCTCGTATTGCCGCAACTCTGGGATGCTCAACGTCAGGCGTTGGCCATTAAGAACACCGGAATGGCCGTGACGACCGATTTGGGGAATATGCGCGATATTCACCCCCGACGCAAGGTTGAGGTGGGTGAACGGTTGGCCCTGTGGGCTCTGGCGCAGACGTATGGTCAAACGAATGTGGTGTGTTCCGGGCCGCTGGTGAAGGCCGCCGTGCGCGAAGAGGGCAACCTGCGACTGACGTTCGAGGGGTGGGGCGGGGGGTTGGTGGGGCGGGAGGGCGATTCGTTGAGTTGGTTTGACATCGCTGGGGCCGATGGCCAGTTTGTGCACGCCATGGCGACCATTGAAGGTTCAACCGTACGGGTCTGGAGTGATCAGGTGGCCGTCCCGACACGGGTTCGCTATGGTTTTGCGACGGAAGCAGAACCGGAACTATTCAATGCGGAAGGCTTGCCTGCCTCGCCGTTTGAGGTGGGGGTTTCGCTATAAATGGTTTTCGGGCGGGGGAACTCTCCGATTAGGAGTTGGTGACGTCGCCGCTTAAAAAAACTATTTTGAACTATTGACGATTTTTCAAAAAAGTGCCATTATTCAAATCACACAGGCAAGTGCCATTTCGATTAACAGTCAATCAGGAGAGGTAACGATGAGCAAAATGTTGCGTAAGAATGGGCGGGGCTTCACGTTGGTTGAATTGTTGGTCGTCATTGGCATCATCGCCATTCTGGCAGCCTTGTTGTTCCCGGCTATTAACGGGGCCATGTTGAATGGCAAAGTGACCAACGTGGCCAGCGATGGTCGTCAATTCGCCATCGCCTTATTCGCGTTAAACGCGGATCTTGAGTCGGCCTATAAATCTCAAGAGTTTCCCGTCACCACCGACAGCACCTCGACGGAATCTTTCAAGCGTCTCGGTAAGCTCATGCCCGTGCTGACGCCTTCCATGCTGGGTGGTGGCAGTTGCCCTCGTCTTCGCTCCCTCAATTGGGATGACTTCACCATCACCAATAATATCTGGATCGCGTCGACCCTGACGGAAAACAGTGGCATTCCTGCGCCTCTTTTGATCACGCGGAATGTGACGTTCTCCGGTGCGACCCTGAACACGATGACCGGGATCAACACGAATGAAACCGACACGGCCAATAACTACCAGTTCAAGGCCAAGTATTATATCATGGTCACCCGCGATGGCGGCGTTCGCAAGATCCCGATGAAGAATACGGCCGACGCTCAGACCGTTGCGGTCAGTGACTTTAATGCCATGGGAACCTTTTCTGATGGAATTTTGCTGCCGTAATCACCGATGCTTGTGTTAAAAAGGAGCGGATCATATCCGCTCCTTTTTTTTGCCCATAAGGCGGCTGTTGTATCCAGAATTGAGCCGGTTGTATGCTGTTGGTTGCCAAAGTCGTAGTTGAAATCGCGCTGAACCGTGAATTTGACTATGCGATTCCCACACGTTTACAAGGACAGGTGGTTCCCGGTTCAATGGTTACCGTTCCCTTCGGACGGCGGGCCGCGACCCGGGGCTATGTCATCGATTTGGCCGATTCCTCGCCTTATGCCGGATTGAAAGAAATTCAGGAAATCGTGGGTGACGGACCCATGGTCCAGTCCGAGTTGCTCGCGCTGGCCAAGTGGATCAGCCGGTATTATTGTGCGCCGGTCGAGTCAGCCATTCGGGCCGTGCTTCCGGCCGTCATTCGAAAACGCGGACAGGCATTCCGGTCGCCTTTGTTTCTGGCCCTGGTCGAGCCTCTGCCGGACATTGACCCACCCACGCTTAAAAAGAAGTCTCCTTTACAGGCAACCTTGCTCGACCTGCTTTTACGCTCACCGGGTGGATTGTTTCTGCAGGATGCTTTGCGCCAAAGTGGAGCTTCGCCAGAGGCGGCGAAAGCCCTGGTTCGCAAAGGCTGGGTCACCCTGACGCCGCGAACACAGGAGCGGGATCCGCTCTTGCCCAAGGATCGTGAGATTCTGCCGACGGACCCCTTACCCTTAATGGCCGCTCAGGCAACGGCTTTGAAGGCGATCCAGATGGCAATGGCGGAACCCCGTCCGCCGGTCATTCTGCTGCATGGGGTCACGGGGAGCGGGAAAACTGAAGTCTACATGCAAGCCATTGACCATGTGCTGGCACAGGGAAAAACCGCTCTGGTCCTGGTTCCTGAAATCGCATTGACGCCCCAGATGATCGAACGATTTCTGGGGAGATTTCACGTGCCGCTGGCCATTCAGCACAGCCATTTGTCGGATGGCGAACGGCATGATATGTGGCACCGCGTTCGGGAAGGTCGGGCCCGGATCATGATCGGCGCCCGGTCGGCTGTTTTTGCGCCTTTAAAAAATCTGGGATTGATCGTGGTGGATGAGGAACACGAACCGAGTTATAAGCAGGATGAATTGCCTCGTTATCATGCCCGGGATGTGGCGGTGATGCGGGGGCATCTGGAAAAATGCGTGGTCGTCCTGGGCTCCGCTACGCCGGCTCTGGAAAGTTATCGCAATGCCCGGCAAGGTAAATACCGGTTGATTTCCCTTCCGCACCGAGTCGATCATCGACAAATGCCGGGCGTCCGCGTGGTGGATATGCGACAGGAAGCTGCCAAAACCGGAAAAATCAACGCCTTCTCCAGCGACTTGGTCGAGGCGATGCGCCATCGGCTATCCCGTGCCGAACAGACGATTTTATTCCTGAACCGACGTGGATACGCCACCTCGTTACTGTGTCCCAAATGCGGCTATATCGCCCAGTGTCCGGAGTGTAATCTGGCTTACACCTATCACCGCCAGAGCGAGCAATTGCGATGTCATATCTGCGGCGCAGTCAAGGGCGTGCCAGGCGTATGCCCCACCTGTCAGGATCCCGCTTTTCGCTATTCAGGGCTCGGCACCCAAAAGGTAGAGGAGTTTTTATGCAAATTATTCCCCAAGGCCAAAATTCAGAGAATGGATGCCGACATGACTTCCGGCAAAGACGCTCATGCCCGGATCTTGAATGATTTCAGGGTGGGACGGATCGATATTCTGGTGGGCACCCAGATGGTCGCAAAAGGTCTGGATTTCCCCAATGTGACGTTGATCGGTGTTGTCAATGCCGATCTGAGTCTGCATATGCCTGACTTCAGGGCCGGCGAGCGAACGGTCCAGTTGCTGATCCAGGTTGCGGGCCGCGCCGGGCGCGGGGATTTACCGGGCGAAGTTTTGATCCAGACCTATACCCCATTTCATCCAGCCATTCAAATGGCGAGACGTCTGGATTTCGACGGATTTTGCGATCAGGAATTGGAATTTCGCAAGGAGCTGAATTATCCGCCCTTTACTCATCTGGTTTGTCTTCAGGTTCAAGGTCGGGACGAAATCAAGGTTCGGACGGCATTGGATGAGTTCTTTAAGCGCCTTCAGCCGCGTTTGCCATCCGAGGTGATTATTACCGAACCGGCACCGGCTGCATTGGCTAAAGCCAAGGGATCCTATCGATTCCAGATGTTGTTGCGAACGACGCGAATTATGGGGATGACGGAAATTCTGCGGCGGACCTTGGATGAATTCAAATGGCCGTCCGGGGTGGACTGCACGACCGATGTTGATGCGATGTCTGTTTAGCCCGATAGTTGGCAAACCGACGCTATTCCGGGATGTCAGATCCGAACCTGTCCCGTTCCCGTGACCACGTATTTGTAGGTGGTCAATTCTTCCAGGCCCATGGGGCCTCGCGCATGTAATTTGTCGGTGCTGATGCCGATTTCTGCGCCGAATCCGAATTCTCCGCCATCGGTGAAACGCGTTGACGCATTCCAGTAGAGGGTCGCGGAATCGACATCGCGTGAAAAGCGCCGCCAGGCGGATACCGATTGGGTGACAATGGCATCTGAATGACGGGAGCCATACCGGTTGATGTGCTCAATAGCGGCTTCAAGGGAAGGAACGACTTTGACCGCCAGAATGAGATCCAGATATTCAGCCGACCAATCTGTCTCGTCTGCCGGTTTGATGCCCGGGACAATCTTTCGGGAGGCTTCATCTCCGCGAAATTCCACCCCGCGCGCAATCAGACGTTCGCAGATTTGGGGCAAAACGCTTCCGGCAATGGATTGGTGTACCAGAAGGGTTTCCATGGCGTTGCAAACTCCCGGGCGCTGGCATTTGGCATTTTCCACGATCGACAGGGCCATGGGGAGTTTGGCGGTTTTGTCGACGTACACATGGCAGACGCCCTTATAGTGCTTGATCACCGGGACTCGCGCCTGTTCCACAACAGCCCGGATGAGGCTCTCGCCGCCCCGTGGCATGACTAAATCGATACGGCCTTCCATTTGGACCAGTTCACGGACGGCATCCCGATCCGGAGTGGCAACCATTTGGACGGAATGGGGAGGGAGCCCTTCCTTGGCGCCACCGGCCTGGAGGGCATCGGCAATGGCCAGATTGGAGCGGAGTGCTTCCTTGCCGCCGCGAAGGATGACCGCATTCGAGCTTTTCAGGCAGAGAGCCGTTGCATCGGCGGTAACATTGGGCCGCGACTCGAAAATAATGGCGATGACTCCGAGGGGAACACTGATCTTGCGGATTTTAAGACCATTGGGACGTGTCCAGCGTCGGAGAGTTCGTCCGACCGGGTCGGGCAGATGAGTGATGGCACGCAAGCCCTCGGCCATCCCTTTGATCCGGGCGGGATTTAATTGCAATCGATCGAGAAGAGCGGTGTTGAGTCCGGCGGCGCGGCCGGCTTCGAGATCAGCGGCATTGGCGCCAAGGATCGTGGCCTGCCGGTTTTCCAACTCGTCGGCCATGGCGGCAAGAATTTTGTTTTTGCGGGCGGCGGACAGACGGACGAGTTGCCGGGCGGCTTCGACTGCGGCATCGCCCATGGTCAGAAGTTCATCGTGTAAGGTTGTCATGGGCACTCCGTGCAGGTCAGGAAATCAGGGACGCCGCCACAAATGTGCCGACATCTTCGCCGCGCATGATCCGGGCCAGGATGCCGGATTTTCGGCCATCGGCAATGACTGCCGCACATCCATCACGGGCCACGGATTGGGCGGCCTGGAGCTTTGTGCGCATGCCCCCGGTCGAGATGGGGTTGTTATGGGTACCCACCCAGCCGAAGGTTTCGCGCGTAATGCGTTCGAGCGTTGAAACCCGACGGGTTTTTCCATCCTTGGCCGGAGACCGCAGACCGTCCGTGGTGGAGAGCAGGATGAGTAAGTCGGCGCGGATCATTTTGGCGACCAAGGACGCCAGTAGATCGTTGTCGCCGAGTTTTTTCAGATCGGCCTTGAGTTCCTCATCGGCGACGACATCATTTTCGTTAACGATCGGGATAACTCCGTGTTGGAGGAGATGGGCAAAGGTCCGACTGGCATTGGCGAAACGGATCTGGTGATGGAAGTCATCGTGCGTCAAGAGGACCTGCCCGACGGTACATCGCTTGGCTGAAAACAACTTGTCATAGAGGGCCATCAACCGGGATTGCCCAACAGCTGCGGCCATTTGAAGATCGGGTAGGGTGGTGGGACGGGTTTTTAGACCCAGGGTCGCCATGCCAGTGCCAACCGCGCCGGAGGTGACCAGAATGACCTCCAGACCCTGGAGCCGCATGTTCGCCAGGTCTTCAACCAAGGCCCGGATCCGGCGTAATTCCGGGCGTCCGGTTTTCTGGACGAGAACACGACTTCCAACCTTGACGACAATGCGGCGTGCTTCGGGGACGCCGAGCCTGAATTTTAATGCAGTATTCATGTGATGATTCCCGTGAAAAACGGCTTAACCGTATCACAGGTCATCCTTGGTATCAAGGACCGTTGTAGGCCGGATTTGGGCTCGCTGAGTTTTGGCTTGCCGGCGGAAATTCCAGGGCGGTTGAGGTTGGGGATCAGCCCATAGGCCTTTTTTTTGGGTCTGGGCATCGATTTCGGCCTGAGCGAGAATTTCGGACGTCGAATACTGGCGATACCACCAGGCCCAGCCCTCGGCGACCATTTCGCGGTTGATCCACCGATCTTCCAGATGGATGTCGCAAACCCAACGATGATACCGGTCGGTTGAATTGGATACCACCGTCACCGTGCGATTGAAAATCTTGTCGGACAGGGCCTGTTTGGCGCGTGAACCGAAGGCCTGTTTTTTTTCCGGGGCGTCGATCCCCGCGAGCCGGATTTTCTGGGTCCGGTTACTTTCGATGAGGACGGTCACGGTGTCGCCATCGGCCACCCCGACGACCCGTCCGGTGAAGGTTTGCGCGGAGCAAACCAGCGAACACAACAACCCCAATCCCGCGAGCCATGAATAACGAGCCATTCGAACCTCCTGCTTGGTTTGTGTGCAAGAGCATTCACAGACACGTCATCCGCTTACGGTTATTCCCGACAGGTTGTCTCCCGCCCGCCACCGGGCTCCATCTCCCTCCTGTGTATTCCCCTCAAATCCCATTCCCCGACCGACTTGCGCCCCGCTTCGTACCTGCCATGCTGACCAACCTCCACAACCTTAGCATTCCATAGCGGGATTCGGCTATGAATATCATCCTGAATATCTCGCTTGTGTTCGAGGTACAGTTCTGGCACTTTCTTAAAAGGATGCGATAAGAACATAATGCGAGGAGCATACAGGATGAAAACATGGGTCATAATAGTCGTTCTGGCTGTAGTCTGTTTGGGGGCAGCTATTTTGGGATTCAATCGGATCCAATCCTCGGACGAGCAGGTCAAGGCGGATTGGTCAGAGGTCTTGAATCAATTTCAACGTCGTGCCGATTTGGTGCCTAATCTGGTGAATGTGGTCAAGGGGTATGCCGCCCATGAAAAAGAGATTCTCACCCAGGTTACGGAAGCGCGGGCAAAAGTTGGGGCGATCCAGGCCACCCCGGAGTTAATCAATAATCCCGAGGCCTTTGCCAAGTTTGCCGCCGCTCAGCAGGAATTATCGAGCAGTTTGGGGCGCTTACTGGCCGTTGCCGAGAACTATCCTCAACTCAAGGCCGATGGCGTTTTTCGCGATCTGCAGGCGCAATTGGAAGGAACCGAAAACCGCATTGCGGTGGCCCGCAATCGTTTCATTGAGGCGGTGAAAAACTATAATATTACGGTCCGTTCTTTCCCGGGGAATATCATTGCCCGCATGTTTGGCTATTCGGTCAAGCCCCCATTTGCGGTTGAAAACGAAAAAGATCTGGCCAAGCCCCCCATTGTTGATTTCAAATGAAGCTCATCTGGAAATCGGTCCTGGCCTGCCTGGCAGGGGTATTCATCGGTGCCGGGGTTTGGGCGGTGCCGGAGCCAATCCCCCGTTTGCAGAGCCGCGTGACAGATCTGACCGGAACACTGACTTCGGATCAATCCCAACAATTAGAGGCAACCCTACGGCAGTTTGAGTTCGGCAAGGGCTCGCAAGTAGTGGTTTTGGTCGTTCCAACAACCGGCGATGAATCGATTGAACAGTACGGGATCCGGGTTGCGGATCGGTGGAAGATCGGGCGGAGTGGGGTGAGTGATGGTGTGATCTTGTTGATCGCGAAGAATGACCGTACTGTGCGGATTGAGGTGGGCCGTGGTTTGGAAGGGGCAATTCCGGATGCTACGGCCAGTCAAATCATCAATGAAAATATCGTGCCGTTCCTCAAGCAAGGCGATTTTGGGGGAGGGATTGAGGCAGGTGTCGGACAAATTATCAAGGTGATTCAGGGTGAGCCTCTGCCCGACCCCGACTCAAACCAGTCGCGGTTTAAGTTGAGAATTGAAACGATTTATCCTTTTATGTTTCTGGGCGTTCCCATGATAACGATATTTCTCAGCTCTCTCATTGGCGCCTTAATGTCAGGGCTGATCGCCGGATGCCTGATGGGGTCCGCAACCTATGTGATCTCTGGAAAATGGGCTGAGAGTATTGCTTTTGGTGTGTTTTTCTTTCTCTTCACTGCCATCGCATCCGCCATCGGGCGTCTCCCGCGGACCGGGAGCAAGGGAGGCGGTGGACCTCGTTGGGGCAGCCGTAGTGGAGGTTGGAGCAGCGGTGGTGGAGGGGGAGGATGGAGCGGCGGCGGGGGTTTTAGCGGCGGGGGTGGGAGTTTTAGTGGAGGTGGCGCCTCGGGGCGATGGTGAGGTCAGAATATGAACTTTCTTCGAGTTTGGCGACATCTGTGGATTTCTCAGCGGAGCGTTCATCGGGCATTTCCGACGACGGTTATGAGTGCCATCGAACAGGCGATCCAGCAAAGTGAGATGCGACATCGGGGCCAGATCCGTTTTGCGGTTGAGAGCGTGTTGCATTGGCGACGTTTGGTCCGGGATGAATCGGCGTCGGAACGGGCACTGGACATCTTTTCTCGCCTTCGGGTATGGGACACGGCCGAGAACAATGGGGTCCTGATCTATCTCCTGCTTGCAGACCGACATGTCGAAATCGTGGCGGATCGGGGTGTTCATGCGCGGGTGGGGGCCGAGGGCTGGGATCCCATCTGCCGTCGGATGGAGCAACATTTTTCTGCGGGTCGATTCGAGGCCGGGGTCAAGCAGGGCATTCAGGCGATTACGGATCTTTTGACTCAAGAATATCCAGCTACAACTTCCGCAGTCAACGAATTGCCCGACCCCCCTGTGGTGTTGAAATAACCCAAAGATGCAGACCTGTTTCCGTTTTATGTGGCGGCTCTATGAAAAAAAGGGAATAATCCGCCCCATCGTTGATGGGATCAAACCATTGGCGGTAGATAACCGGGAGATGTGATATGGCGGTTAAAAGCATGACGGGGTTTGGGCGGGGCCGTGCCACTGCGGTGGGGTTGGCCGTTGAAGTTGAAATCAGCTCTGTCAATCGCAAGCAACTCGATATCCGGGCGAATCTACCCCGGGGGTTGGGTCATTGTGAAAGCCTGTTGCACGAACCGATTCAGGCCGCGATCAGTCGGGGGCAAGTCAACGTGTCCGTCCAGGTTCGGGTGGTCGGGGGACGGTCGCATGCCGGATTCAGACTAGATCATGCGGTGGCGGCGGCTGGTCTTCGTGAAATACGCGAACTGGCCCGGGCGTTGAAACTTCAGGAAAACGGAACCCTGGCACAGTTACTGCAAATGCCGAATGTGATCCGGCCGGATGATCCCTTTGCGGATACCGCAGTCCTGGAAGGTTTGCTGGTGAAAGCCTTGCGAGCGGGCCTTTTGCAACATGGGCGCATGCGCCTTCGGGAAGGGCAAATCCTGGCCCGTGATTTACGGGGGCGGTTGGATCATTTGCGGCGGGCACTAAAGACCATTCAAGCCAGTGCTCCAGGTGTTGCGGTACGATATCGCCGGACGTTATTAGAGCGTTTGGAGCGGGCCGAAGTGGGGGTTAATGTTGACGATCCGCAAATTGTTCGCGAAATCGCCTTGTTTGCTGATCGATGCGATATCAGCGAGGAAATTACGCGGCTGGACAGTCATCTCGCACAGGCCAACCGGAATCTGGCGTCCGATGAGCCGGTTGGCAGGGCGCTTGATTTTCTCGTTCAGGAGATGTTTCGTGAGGTCAATACGATCGGTTCCAAGGCGAACGATCTGACGATTGCCCAGCAGGTGATTGAAGCCAAAACCGAATTGGAACGGATTCGCGAGCAGGTTCAGAATCTCGAATAGACGGAGAACAGGATATGGGCGCAAAAGAACCAACTCTTTGGGAAGTCGTCAGCAAAACCCTTGACCGCCCCCTATTATTGGTTGTTTCCGCGCCATCTGGAGGGGGAAAGACAACCTTGTGCACCCGGCTTCGGGCCGAATTCCCTGAGATTGCTTATTCCGTTTCTTGCACAACGCGGGCGCCCCGGGGCACGGAACAACAGGATGTTCATTACCATTTTTTGTCTCCGGACGAATTCGAATGCAGGTCCCGGTCCGGAGCCTTTCTTGAGCAGGCGGTAGTCCATGGAAATCGCTATGGTACTCTTCGTTCTGAAGTGGTCACCGCCCTGTCGGCCGGTCACGATGTTTTGATGGATATCGATGTTCAGGGCGCCGCCCAGATTCGCACGGCCGTTCAGGTCGCGCCGGCGGGTGATTTATTGCGGCGTGCCTTCGTTGATGTTTTTATCCTGCCGCCATCCGAGGCGGTTCTGCAACAACGTCTGACCGGCCGGGGTGAAGATGCTCCCGAGACGATTGCCCGGCGCCTGCAAAACGCTCGCCGTGAAATGGACACCTGGCGGGATTACCGTTATGTGATCGTAAATGATGATTTGGATAAGGCCTACGGACAACTTCGCTCTTTGGTGTTAACTGAACATATAAAGGTCCTGTCGGATAAAGGTTGTTGCCCGGGGTCTGACCTGCGCTGAACGATGAGGGGCTTGTTTTCTCGTGAATTCACGCGAACGGATTGCCGCGGCATTGGAAGGGCAGGTGGTCGACCCCGTGCCGTTCTGTCCATTCCTCGCTTATGTCTGGGATTTCTTTCCAGAATCGGTCCGATCCCGGGGTCCGTTGGCCTTCCACCAGATGATAGGTGCCGATCCATTATGGCGGGGGGCTCCCTGTGCGATTCGATCGGAAGTGCCGGGGCTGGAGCTTGTCCAACAAACCGAGGGATTGGATACCCAGCATGAATGCCGGACTCCGGTGGGGACTCTGCGATGGTTATACCGGCGCAGCGAAATCGGCAATACGAGTTTCCTATTGGAACATCCCCTGAAGCGCATTGAAGATTACAAGATTCAAATGTGGATTGAAGAGCATACCCGGATGACGGTCGATCTTCAACCGATCCGGGAGTTCATGGCAGGGGATGGACGGGAAGGGTTATCCCTGGGCATGCTGATTCCCCGCTATAAATCGGCATTCCAGTCACTGGTTGAACAACATGTGGGAACGGAAGCATTGACCTATGCTCTGGCCGATGAGCCCGAGGTGGTGGAGTCTTTGTGGCAGGCGATGGTGGAGAACGATCGAACAGCGGTTCGATTGTCCATGGAAGCCCCCTACGATTACTTCATCACATGGGAGGATTCGAGCACGCAAAACTATTCGCCGGCGCAATACGACCGGTATATTGGTCCGGAAATCGGGGAATGGTGCCGGATTTTAAAGAAAGCAGGGCGTCGTTATATCCAGCATGCCTGTGGACATGTCCGGGAGCTGGTGGAACGGATGCGAGACAGTGGCGTTTATGGAGTCGAAAGTCTCTCGCCCCCGCCCACCGGGAATGTAACCCTGCAGGAGGCGCGGAAACGCGTGGGGCCCGGGATGGCGATCATTGGGGGGATTGAACCTGTTCATTTTTTAAATCTATCTGAAATGGAGCTGGGAGATTATATTGCGCAGGTTTTGACCGACGGGCAGGGCGGTCCTTATCTGTTGGCGAATTCCGATTCCTGTCCGCCCGGGGTGACGGTTGAAAAATTCAAGCGGGTGGCCGATGTTGTAAGGGCGGGGAACCTGAGGTAAGGAGACCGCGGGGAATCCAGCGCCGGGACGGTTAGCGCAAAACCCGGTTGGCAATATCGAGCATCCGCGCCGGCAAATCTTCGAACCCCTTGACCTTGAAAAGCTTCCCCTTTCCGGCATTGGCCATTCGCCGGCAGAGATCTTCGTTCATTTTGTAATCTTCGGTCAGGATGACATGCAGATTGCGGAAATTCCTGGCCAGTGGCAGGGGGTCGCCGCCGGTGGTATAGACTCCGTCCGTGATCAGGATGGCGGCCCGGTCCACAGAACGGGCGCGATGAAGTTCGCGCGCCCCGCATCGCAAGGCTTCTTCGAGGTTGGTGAAGCCGCGCGCTGGTTGCGCTAGAATGGATTCAACCAGTCGCTGACGGCCGATGGATTGCCCGAGTTCATGAAGCGTTCGCGCACTGCTGTCGAAAGCGATGACCGCCAGATCGGGCGGCCGGATTTTAAAGGCGAGTACGGCGGTGGCCAGGGCGGCGAGGGCTAGATTTCGGCCGGACATGGACAGGGAAACATCCATCATCAGGACGACTTGGGGTTGTTTTTCGCGCCGGTCCGAAATCATCCAGTCTTCCGGCTTTGGGCGGCGTCGACCCAGGGCATTCTCCAGTGTTCGATCGATATCCAATTCGCCGCGAAAAGGTTCACGGAAGGGTTCAACAATGCGTCGAAGGGCGGGGCGGATGGGACCGACCAGGCGAGCGGCTCGGCGTAAAACCGACTTAGCTGCAATTTTCCGGGCAAATGCGCGGAGTTGTGGGTCGGCGATTTCCTTGCCTAATTTTGACAATTGTTCGGCAATGGACCAGCCATCCAAATGGTTGGGATCGATCTGATAATGCTCGGCAAGTTCGGCATGGGGGTCGGCGTCAGCGAAGAGGTCGTCGGAATCGGCGGGCAGGCCCCGAGTTTCAAAGGCGAGAGCGAAGGCCAATCTGGTGGAGGGCGTGGAATCAGGGGGCGGCTTCAGCCCTTTTTTTTTAAGTCAACCAGAAGTTCATCGAGTGCCACGTTTAATCCCCGTTCTTCCTCGTCCCGTAATTCAACCCGGGTGGCCAACGCAGCCCGAGCAGCCCGTGTGAGGCGGTCCGCGCCCGTTAAATGCCGGGCGATGAGGACCATGGCAATGGCGGCTCGGATCGATGCGCCTTTTTTGAAGAGCGGGTGGATTCGGGTCAGGCGGGTCAGGGCGACCGCTTCACGGATTAGTGTGTCATCTTTGCAGGCGGTGACGTGTTGGACGATCCGGGTTTCCTCGTCTTCTGTTTGATAATTGAGAACGACATGTTCAAAGCGATCTTTGAGTGCCTCGGAAAGATGTCCGGTCGCAATGTATTCCACAGGATTTTGGGTGGCGATCACCAAGAAGCCCGGTTGGGCACGGATAGTGCTGATCTGGGGAAGGATAAGAAGTCGCTCATCCAAGGCAGGCAATAAAACATTTTGGACTGATTCCGGCATACGGTTCAACTCATTGATAAAGAGGATCGCTCCCTGACGCATGGCTTGGGTGAGGGGCCCTTCGATGAAGGAGTGGGGACCATAGCCCGCAGCGAGAACTTGCTGAGGATCGAACCAACCGGTCAATTTGGCCTCGGTATAGCGGTCGTCACCATCAACCCGGATGGACGGTCGTTCCAAATGCCGGGCAACGGCGAGGGCAATGGTGGTTTTTCCGACGCCGACGGGACCTTCAAGCAGGAGATGGCGGTCGGCTTTGAGAATGGCCAAGGAGAGGGCCAACTCTTCATCGCGACCGACGATGCCGTGATCCTGTTGAATTTTTCGAATAGGACTCATTCCTGGAGAGTATACCGGGAACGATGCCGGTTCGCAAGTGATTGAATGCAAAATGAATACGGAAACAAGGGGCGAGATTTGCAGGGAGCCCATGAGCGTACAATCGAATAGGCTGGATCGAATTTTGATCTGCCATTGGCGGTTATTTCTGCCGTGGGAGCTGCGGAAGAAGCGGTCGAAACGATGGTTCAGATCCATCCGGATGTGATCGGCATGGATATTATGCTGCCCAGAATGAAAGGGATTGACGCCATGCGGGCAATTCTGGCCGTGCGGCCGGAAACACGAATCCTTGCTCTTTCCCACCATTTGAATTCCGCCTTGGTTCATGCCGTCCTGGACGCGAGGGGGCTGGGATTTGTGCAAAAAAAAGGGTTTTTGAAGATCTGGTGACGGCCATTCGCTCGGTCGTTTTCGGGTAGCACTATTTAGGTGACCCCGAAAAATAATCAGATACCGGGTAATCCGCCTTTTCCCCTTCTATAGTCCGTTTCGACCTTAGATTTGATCCTAAATCCATAAGGATTTTAGCCACTCCGACTACGCACTATACCCCATTGCGCTATCGATGCCGGTCCAGTATAAATGATCCAATCAAAGGAGAAATCAAATGATACGTGCAAGCCGAGGATCAAACAGGCGGTGGAGCGTAATCTTTGGCGCTCTATTATCTTTGCTCTTTTCGCCTACGGCTCGTGCCCACTGCGACACGATCGATGGACCGATTATCCCGGAATCCAAGGCGCCACTGGAAAACGGTGCCGTGACATCCGTCCTTAAAGGGATTCAAATTAACGCCATTCCCCTTTTCGCCATCAAGGAATCGGGTTCAGGAGTTTCCGAAATATGACGGTTGAATTTAAAGATTACTATCAGGTTCTCGGGCTGAATCGAAATGCGACGGAATCCGAGATTAAGAAGGCGTTCAGGGCTTTGGCCCGTCAGTATCATCCTGATGTCGCCAAAGATAAACACACCGCTGAAGTCCGGTTTAAAGAAATCAATGAGGCCAATGAAGTTCTCAGTGATCCTGAAAAACGACGTAAATATGATGCGTTAGGGGCGAACTGGAACCATCCCGAACGGCAGGCTCCAGAGCCCGAAAGCGGATTTGAGGATCGACGAGGGGCAGGTTCTGAATTCCATTTCGAAGGGACCGGTTTCAGTGACTTCTTTGAACAGTTCTTTGGTCGTCACGAATCTTCATTTGGCGGATTTACTCCTTCCGGTAACGCAAGAAACAAAGGGGGGAACGATCATCCGGTTATGCAGCAGGGGGGTGACATTGAAGGTGACATCCTGGTGACATTGGACGAAGTGTTGCATGGCGCATCTAGGGTGATTCGGCTGCAGCGGACGGATCCGCAGACGCGATTGTCCACCCAGCAGACCTTGCGCGTGAAAATCCCGCCCGGCGTACGGGAGGCCCAACTCATCCGGCTTGCGGGTAAAGGACAGGACGGTATCGGGGGAGGGGAGGCGGGCAATCTTTATTTGCATGTTACTTATGCCAAGCATCCCGAGTTTCGGGTTCGTGGGGTCGACCTGTATCACGATTTGGAATTATCCCCATGGGAAGCCGTGTTAGGGGCTAAGATTCATATTCCTACTCTTGATGGACTGGTTTCTTTGATTATACCCGCGGGGACGGTCGCAGAACGTCAATTTCGATTGACGGGAAAGGGCTTGCCTGCCGGTGGAGAGCGCAGGGGTGACCTGTATGCCATTGTGTCCATTCAAGTCCCGTCAGATCTGACCGCAAAACAGAAATTGGCGTGGGAACAGGTAGCTGCCCAATCGACGTTCAATCCGAGGAAATCTTCATGAAAAAACGATTACCCACAAGGCCCGCGCCCTCCCTGTCCGTTGAAGTCTTTCAACCGGAGCCGAACACGCTTTACAATCTCGATGCCGCCGCGCATCTCGCGGGAATTCCCCGTCGCTCTCTTCTGATCTATTGCCGGGCCGGATTGGTACGACCTGTTTTTCAGCCGCCCTATGGAGTGATGGGATTTACAGAAGAAGCCATTTATAAGGTTCGACGGATCGAGTACTTGCGGGCCGGGCACCGTAATGATATGGCTTGGCTCAATTCGTTCTTCCATCTCTTCAACGAGGTCGAGCGTTTGCGCGCCGAGTTGTGTTTTTTGCGAAATCATAAATAAAAAAACACGGTAGTCAAATGTACTGGATTACTTTAGTATTCAATCCTGAAGCGAAATCGTTTCCTGGGAGATGTATATGACCAAGCCGGTCTTGCGATTGGGTGTGAATATCGATCATGCGGCAACTTTACGTCAGGCTCGAGGGACCCTTTATCCCGACCTGGTGGAAGTTGCCCGCCTCTGCGAGCGGGCGGGTGCCAAGGGAATTACGATTCATTTGCGTGAAGATCGTCGGCATATTCAGGATGCGGATGTCTACAATTTGAGAAAACAGCTCTCGGTCCCGATGAATCTCGAAATGGCCAATGCACCGGAGATTGTGCGGATCGCCCTCAATGTCTGTCCGACGGAAGTCTGTCTGGTCCCGGAAAAACGGCGGGAACTCACGACGGAAGGTGGCCTGGATGTCATCGGTCATTTTACGGCCTTGCGGAAAACTTGTGACGCGCTCACTCGAGCCGGCATCGGGGTGAGTCTGTTTGTCGATCCAGACCTTCGCCAATTAGAGGCGGCGGCGCGGATGGGGGCACCCTATGTCGAATTGCACACAGGTGCTTTTTGCGACGCGACACGCCCCGCATTCGCCCGACGTGAACTCGCCCGTCTGATCGAGGGTGCCCGTGCGGCCCATGCCTTGGGGCTGCGCGTAAATGCCGGGCATGGAATCAATCTGGCTACGTTGCCGTCGATTCTGCGCCTGCCTTATTTGGACACGCTCAATATCGGCCATAGCATCATTTGCCGGGCCGTGAGTGTGGGGGTGGAGCGGGCGACGCGGGAGATGCTGGCCGGCATGCGTGCTTATCAGGGAGGAGAACCGTGACGGGGGGGGTGGTCGGGACGGGGATTGATCTGGTTGAGAATGAGCGCATGCGGGAAATGCTCGCCCGCTGGTCTGATCGGTTTCGCAACCGGATTTTCCTGCCCGGCGAGCAGTCTTATTGCGAGAGCAAAGCCTCGCCATGGCTCTACTATTCCGGACGGTTTGCCGTCAAAGAAGCCGTATCCAAGGCGTTTGGAACCGGTATTGGAACAAGCCTGGGCTGGTTGGATATCGAGGTTGTTCGCGATGCCCAAAGTGGAAAACCCTCTGTCCGCTTGAGTGAGAAGGGGCGGGCGTTTGCTGGACGGCGTGGAGTGGGTGACGTTTTGGTCAGCTTGTCGCATACCCATCATTTCGCCATAGCCCAGGCATTGTTATTGAGCGACCGATAGTCCGGGCGGGAACGGAAGCGTGAATCAATGAAAACTGTGACAACCGAACAGATGCGCAGCCTCGACCGGAAAGTGATCGAGGATTACAATATTCCCGGCGAAGAACTGATGGCGCGAGCCGGTGACGGTATTGCGGAAGTTGTCTGCCGTCTCTCCGAACGCTGTGGCATGGCCCATCCCTTTGTCCTCCTCATGGCTGGGCGGGGGAATAATGGGGGAGATGCTTTTGCCGCAGCCCATTGTCTTCATGACGAAGGAATGGATGCCGAAGTCTGGCTGGCTGGCTCGGCTGGCGATATCCGCGGGGATGCCCTTCGCCATCTGGGAAAAATGCGGGCCTGTGGCGTTACGTTGCGAGAGTTACCCACTGTCGAGGCGTGGGACGAGGCCCTGGCGCAAGCCGAGCCGGCCGACCTGCTGGTGGATGGCATCCTCGGGATCGGGGCCTCGGGGCCTGCCCGGGGGCCGATTGCCGGGGCGATTCATACAATCAATTCTTTATCTCATGAAAGCCTGGTGATTTCAATCGATGTTCCTTCGGGGCTCGATGCCGATACGGGATTGTCAGACGGGGAATCGGTGTGTGCGGATATCACTGCAACAATGGGGCTGCCCAAAGTCGGCCTTCTCAAGCCCGCAGCCCTGGAATCGGTGGGACGATTGGAAGTGATCGATATCGGTATTCCCTGGGAACTGACTCGAGATTTAACCGCTGACCCTGAACTCATCACCGGATGGGAAGTCCGCCAGTTGTTTTCACGTCGACGTAGAGACTCGCATAAGGGGACCTATGGTCATCTGCTGATCATCGCCGGATCGCCGGGTTATGTTGGGGCGGCGATCCTGGCGGCCCAATCTGCTTGTCGATCCGGGGTTGGTTTGGTTTCCTTGTTGGTTCCGCAATCGATTGCCGCCATTGTGGCGGGCGCGGTGCCGCAAGCGATGGTCCATGCGGCACCGACCGCAGACCGGGGTCAATTGGCCGTCACGGCTCTGGCCGGTTTGCCGCGGGGCTTGGCGCCCTTTGACGCAATTGCTGTCGGCCCAGGGGTCACAACAGAGCCGGAAATTCGCGAGTTGATCGTTCAATTGATTTCCATCTGCAAGTCCCCGTTGGTTTTGGATGCTGATGCGCTGACTGTTTTTGGGGGCCAATTGGAGGCCTTGCAGGCCGCATCCGGTCCCCTGGTGATAACGCCGCATCCCGGCGAAATGGCACGGTTATTGGGACGGGACCCCGACTGGGTTCAAGCGAATCGGGCTGCGGCGGTCCGGGAAGCTTCTGTTCGGGCCCGTGCGGTGGCGGTGCTTAAGGGGGCAGCAACGCTTGTGGCCACGGCCGATCGTCCGGTGGGGCTCAATTTGACGGGTAATCCCGGGATGGCCACGGGTGGAACCGGAGATGTCTTAACGGGTCTACTGGGAGGCCTTCTGGCGCAGGGGATCAAGCCTTTTGAAGCGGCCTGTGCAGCGGTGAGTCTGCATGGCCGGGCGGGCGATTATGCGTCCTGGCGACGTTCTCAAGTGGGGATGATGGCGTCGGATGTGATCGAAGAACTACCCTATATTTTTCGAGAAATGCTGTTGCGCTGACGGGGTCATTTAATATTTTACCCCGTCCGGGTTAAGCTCTTGTTACAGCGGCAGATATTCACCGGTGAATTTTATCAACGGCGGATATTCCAGCCGTTTGCGCCAGGACTCGATTTGTTCCAGCTGATCCGGACGGACCGTTCCGTCTTGAAGAATGAAAATCGCTGAACTTTCGCCGAACTGTGAACCCGCCGGCAAGGCCGAGATGGTGAAAACTTCGGCGCGACAGAAATATAAAAAGTTCCAATCGAAGCGGGCGCCGGTTCCATGGGACCCATAATCATTGAAGTAATAATAAGCAGGCATGTTGAGGGGGCGGTTGGGGGCACCGGTGAACGACCATCTTTCAAGATTCAGCATGGCCACACCGGATTGATTGGTCTCGTTGTAGAGGGCAACCCACGGAATATCTGGATCCAGATCTGGAATCGGCAAACGCCCCAGGAAATTAGTCGGGTGATCCGGGTCGAACGCGCGGACCGAAATCGGTCGTCCAGTGGCGTCGGGATAGGCTGCATGGGTGTGGATGCCGCGGTTAAAAACCAGTTCATTATTGCGGACGGCATAGACGACCAGGCTCTGGGTGAATTCCATCAAAGAGGACTCCATGACAATGGGTAAGCCGGCAAAAACCGTATAGCTGACCCGGACTCTGATTCCGTCACAATTCGGCATCCATCCCGAACGGACAAAACGGTAGACCAAGGGGCCTTGTTGAACGATTTGTGCAGGGGCGGACCCATTGGTAGATTGGCACCGCCAGTCGCTGGTATGTCCCCAAGCGCGTGGGAAGCACCAGACATCGGGGTTATGATGGCAGGCGGCTTCGGCCCCCTGACGAAACCCGAGATGATTGGTGATGCCGGCATTTTTGGGGAGGTACCATCCGAATTGGCCATTAGCGGGATGAAAACCGAACACCGTGTTTCCCGTATCGATTTGGGCACCGGGTCCTTGTCCCTCAATTTTTAAGTCAGCCGGGCGATTGGGCGTCCATGGCAGGTTGGTCGGTGACGCTTTGCTGAGAAGTCGATATGAACGGGTTTCACCCGCTTTAAGGGTGATGGGGAAACAGAGATCCACGGCCCGAACGGGCGCGAGTTTATTCGGAGCCCCAAGGGCGTCAAAAGCATCGAGTTTTTGAAAAGGCAACCGATGGCGGGGAATGTGGTCGGTATCGAGTTCGATCAAGGTCCAGTCGCCGGCTTTCTCGGGGTTCCAGGAATCAGGGCAGACCACGCGGACAATCATGGGCCAGGCAGAAAAAGATTCCCCGCACCGTTCGACCGCTGTGAACTCAATCGTATCGGTGGCCTGTTCGGGTGCCGTTCGATGCGCGGCGACAGCTTGGATTGTAAGGGCTGGGTACAGAAGGAAGAGGGCAAGCATTACGGCGACCATAGATAAAGTCCTCCTAGTCGGCCGGTGGCACCGACAATGATGTTTCCTGAATAATCGGTCGTGAGACAGGCTGGGGGGGCGTAACCCGGAATCAAGAAGGCGCGATTTTCCAGTGAATGCGTCGCCGGATCAAGAATAAAAGCGCGTGCCGGCCCATTTTCGGTTGCGCCTACGCCAATTATTTTATCACCCACCCAGACGAGTCCCACGATCTTCGATGGATACAATGGTTTTCCCAGATTAAGCAGGGCGCCGGAATCCGGTTTGATACTAAAAAGAAAACCTTCACTCGTGGTCGCCCAAATGATTCCCCCTCGGCTTTCAACCGCCGTATCAAGCGATGCCCACGCTTCGCGTCCGGGGAGGGCGGGTAGTTTAAGCGGGAGGGCTTCCAGTTTTCGAGTGCCCGGCGTATATCGATACAGCACGCCATTTTTGCCGCCGGTATAGAGGCGCCCGAGGGGGTCAAAAAAGAAGGCCCGGGAGACTTGAAATTCGTTGAAATCAGGCCGGTGAGTTCCGGCAACTTGACCGAGGGCTTCGGGGAGTTTGTTTTTTTGGAGACGAAAGAGGTGTCCGGTCGTGTTCAGATAATAGGCAATGCTCCCGGAAGCATCCCAAGTCCAGGCCTTAATATCGGACCAAGCGCGAAGATCAGCGGGTTGAACCCAGGATGGGGGTAATTTCGGGATTAATGTGGCTCTGGGAGCACCTACCGGGAGGATAAAATATCTAGGGTAACTGATGGAATCGCTTTCAATCAAGCCGTAGACCGCATTTAAGGGGCCGTTCCAGCAACGGGTGACAGCACCTTGGCCCCGTGGAACAGGCAGGATGATAGGGGTTGCCGGGCCAGGCCGGGGTGGAACCGGTCGTTCATGCAGTCCTGCCGGAAGAAACAAGGGGAAAATGAAGGAAACAAATAGGAACACCAAAACGAATGATCTGTTGAGCGGAAGCAAGGTGATCTCCTGAACTAGGCGTACTCTAGGACGTTTAGCCGGTGCGTCAAGAGGCATTTCAGGTCGTCTGACACCCGATTTGCGGTCAGGCTTGACTTTGGACGTGAAGTTTGCGAAAAGCCATACCAATTAGACGGTGCTTTTTGATCTGGGCGGAGGAGTACATTTTGACTTCAAACGACGAATATGTCCTGGAAGTCCTGCAAGAAGAAGGGCTGCTAAGTCCCGAGCAGATCGCTGACGTTCGCGGCAATTTCATGGCCGAGGGGACGACGCCCCTCGATGAGCTGATCCACCGCGGCATCCTGGATCCCCATGAGGTGCTGGGTATTTTAGCCGGCCGTTTTGGCATGGAAATGATTTCCTTGAAGGATCACGAGATTCCGGCCGACGCCATTGCCGCCCTGTCTTCCGAGGTGGCTCGCAAATACAAAATAGTACCTATTCTAAAGACCGAAAAAAGTCTGACCGTGGCGTTGGGTGATCCCTTGGATGTGGATACCTTGGACAGCCTGCGCTATCTCCTGAAATGCGACATTGAAGGGGTGGTGGCCCCGCCCGAGGAGATTCAGGTCGCACAGCAGAAATATTATACTACAGAGACCAATGTCGAAACCATGCTTGACCAGTTGACCGAAGGTACGGTTGACATGGTTCAGTCGGGATCCGATACGATTCGCGAATCTTCGGATGTGAGCGATGCCGATGTTCCGATCATCAAATTGGTGAGTTTGATTTTGTATGAAGCTCATCGCAATCGGGCATCGGATATCCATCTTGAACCGATGGAAAAACGGTTCCGGGTCCGGGTTCGAATTGACGGGGTATTGCATGAGGTGGATAGTCCCCCCAAACGCCTGCAGTCGGCGATTATCAGCCGTGTCAAGATCATGGCCAATATGAAGATTGCCGAAAAGCGGGTGCCGCAGGATGGCCGTATTCAGGTCAATATCAAAGGCAGCGAAATCGATTTGCGCGTATCGTCGGTGCCTTCCTGCCACGGCGAATCGATCGTGATGCGTATTTTGGACAAGAAGAGCCTGGCCTTGGGCTTGCCGAATCTGGGTTTTTTAGCGGATGATCAGGAAGTCTTTCAGCGGATGATCAGCTTGGCGGATGGGATTCTGCTGGTTACAGGGCCAACCGGGTCTGGGAAAACGACCACTCTTTATGCGGCTTTGAACCAGATTAATCGGCCGGACCGCAAGATTATCACGGTTGAAGACCCGGTTGAATATCAGCTATCCGGTATCAACCAGGTGCATGTTCGCGAGGAAATCGGTCTCACCTTTGCGTCTGCTTTGCGGTCGATTCTGCGTCAGGCTCCAAACATTGTAATGATCGGTGAAATTCGCGACTTGGAAACCGCCCGGATCGCGACCGAGGCGGCCCTGACCGGGCATTTGGTGTTCAGTACTCTTCATACGAACGATGCGCCGAGTGCGATCACCCGTTTGATCGATATCGGGATCAAACCCTTCCTGGTTGCTTCCGCAGTGCGAGGGATCATGGCCCAACGCTTGGTCCGGATGATTTGTCCGGCTTGCAAGGAAGAACATAAGCCGACGGTCACCGAATTGCGCCTGTTAGGGCAGACGGCGGAGCAGGTTGAACACATCAAATTCTTTTCGGGCCGAGGGTGTGCCAAGTGTGCCTTGACAGGATATACGGGGCGACGAGGAATATTCGAAATTCTCGAGGTCAATGAAGAGATCCAGCGGATGATTTTTGACAAGGTGGCTTCGGCGGAATTGCGGGAACGCGCCCGCGAGTTCGGCATGCGAACCCTGCGCGAGGACGGGATGCGCAAGGTGATCGCGGGCATCACGACATTGGACGAGGTGGTACGCGTGACCATGGGAGATGAATCCTGATGAATAACGCCGATATCGAAATGAGCGATTTGTTGCAGTTGGTGGTGGACGAGGGCGCCTCGGATCTGCACATTGAGGTGGGAGTTCCTCCCGTTCTGCGAATTCATGGGGGAATGCAGCCGATCGATGCGCCGTGTTTGCGCCCTGAGGATACCGAGAGACTGATGAAAAGTATCACCTCGGATGAACACCAGCAAAAGGTCCAAGAGCAGGGGGGGACTGATTTCGGGTTCGGGTTTGGTACGGCGGCTCGTTTCCGCGTGAGCGTGCTCAAGGCCAAAGGGTATATCGGCATGGTTCTACGCCAAATCCCTTCGCGGTTGATGACGCTGGAAGATATCGGGTTGCCGGTGCAGGTCAAAGAACTGCTCTACCGCCCGCGGGGACTGATTTTAGTGACGGGGCCGACGGGTTCCGGGAAGACGTCGACCCTGGCGAGCATGATCAATGTGATCAACACCGAGCGGGACTGCCATGTGATCACGGTCGAAGATCCGATCGAATATTACCACACCCACAACAAGTCCCTGGTGACCCAGCGTGAAATCGGGGTCGATGTGCCCTCATTTAGTGAGGCCCTGCGCCGTGCCCTGCGGCAGGACCCGGACGTTATACTCGTGGGCGAAATGCGCGACCTGGAAACGATGTCGGCGGCGATTACCGCAGCGGAAACCGGGCATTTGGTGTTTGCCACGCTACACACCACCGGGGCCGCACGGACGGTTGACCGGATTGTGGATGCCTTTCCCACCACTCAGCAGGCACAGATCCGGACCCAGTTGGCCTCAAGTGTGGTGGCGGTCATTTCGCAACTCTTGCTGGTCCGCGCGGATGCCAAAGGACGGACTGCGGCTTTCGAAATCATGATTTCAACTCCGGCCATTCAATCGTTAATCCGTGAAAATAAAACCTACCGGATTACCTCCGAGATCCAGACGGGTGCCAAATGGGGAATGGTGACGCTCGATTTCCACCTGATGGCGTTGTACCAGGCAGGTAAGATCCACTACGAGGACCTGATCACCAAGGCCCAGGATCCTGAAGGTATTGTGCTGAAATTGCAGGAAGAACAAAAGAAACGGAAGTAGGCGGCTCGTATGGCGGATGTGATCCTTAAAGATCCCCTGATCCAGGCGCTGATGGAGCAACACGTTCTCGGTTCCGAGCAATTGGACGATATCGAGGAGGAGCATGTCCGCACGGGCAAGTCCATCCGAGAAATCATCCTGAACCTGGAATTGATTTCCGAGGACAACCTGTTGGCCGTGATTGCCGAGAATTTGGGGACCAAGGTGATCAGCCTGCCGACGCTCGAGATTCCACCCGAGGTGGTGAGATCGGTTCCACCCAGCCTGGCCCGGATGTATAATGTGGTGCCGGTTCAGCGCGAGGCCAATTCGGTTACCGTGGCCACTTTCGATATGGTCAATCCCGCCATGATGGATGAATTGATGTTCGTCCTGTCCCAGGATGTCAATTTTGTGTTGGCCCGCGAGGACGATATCCGTGCCCGGGTTGGCGAGTTTTATGGTGACGACAGCGCGGCCGTCAATGATATGCTCTCCCACCTTGAATCTGATTTCGAAGCCGGGGAAGGGGTTCCCGAAATCGCCAATACCGAAGACGCCGCGGCGATCGAGGAGGCGGCTGGATCGGCGCCGGTGGTTCGTTATGTCAATCTGGTTTTGTACCAGGCTGTTCAGGCACGCGCTTCCGATATTCATTTCGAGCCGTTCGAGCATGAATTCAAAATTCGATACCGGGTGGATGGCGCCCTGTACGAAATGCTGCCCCCACCGAAACGACTCGCCCTGCCGATCATCTCCCGGATCAAAGTTATTGCCAGCCTGAATATCGCTGAACGCCGCCTGCCACAAGACGGTCGTATTCAGATGGCAGTTGCCGGACGCCCCGTCGATTTCCGTGTATCCACCCTTCCGACGCAATTCGGTGAAAGTGTGGTGCTTCGGGTGCTGGATCGTTCGGTGGTTTCGCTCGATCTCGCCAATCTGGGCATGCCCGAGGATGTCTATGGCGCTTTCGAAACCGATGTCCTCAAACCCAACGGGATTATCATTGTCACCGGGCCCACCGGATCTGGAAAAACCACCACTCTGTATTCAGCGCTCAATCGTATCAATACCATCGAAAACAAACTCCTCACCGCCGAAGATCCGGTGGAATATGAGATCGATGGCATTGTCCAGGTGCCGATCAGCGATGCCATTGGCAATAACTTTGACCGGGTATTGCGTGCCTTTTTGCGTCAGGATCCCGATATCCTGATGATCGGTGAAATTCGCGACTTAAACACTGCCCAGATCGCCATTCGCGCGTCTCTGACCGGTCACTTGGTGTTCAGTACTTTGCATACCAATGATGCGGCTGGAGCCATCACCCGTTTGATCGACATGGAAGTCGAGCCGTTTTTAATCTCTTCAACTTTGGAAGCTGTGCTGGGGCAACGTCTGGTTCGGAAAGTCTGTGAAAATTGCAAAAAACCATTCAAGCCCGATAAGACCACCTTGGATCGGCTCGGAATTTCCGAGCGTGATATTGGCGACCGGCCTTTTTATCAGGGCGCTGGTTGTGCCCAGTGTAATAATACCGGATACCGGGGGCGGAAAGGTATTTATGAATACTTGTCCATTACGGATCCCATCCGCGATTTGATCAACCAGCGCCAACCTACGCTGATCATTCGCACCCGGGCGATCGAGTTGGGCATGCGGACCTTGCGGCAGGACGGTATTCGAAATATTCTCGATGGTTACACGACGGTCGACGAAGTAATGAAATATACCTGATGGGGAAGGGGCTCCGGCGCATGGAAAAATTGGTCATTCTCGGTACCGGCCCTGCCGGTTTGACAGCCGCCCTCTACTCTGCCCGCGCTAATCTGCAGCCGCTTCTGCTCCAAGGCTTACAACCCGGCGGACAATTGACCACGACCACCGAAGTCGAGAACTTTCCCGGATTTCCAGAAGCAATTGATGGAACCGCCTTGGTCGGGCAGATGCAAGCCCAGGCTGAACGCTTCGGCGCCCGGGTTCTGAGCCGGGAGGTTCTGTCGGTCGATTTTTCCGGCCGTCCCTTCAAGCTGACGCTGGACGACGGGGCGGTTCTGGAAAGTCAGGCCGTGATCATTGCAACCGGGGCGAGCGCCCAATATATCGGGCTCGAATCGGAAAAAGCGCTGATCGGGCGTGGGGTTTCCGGTTGCGCCACCTGTGATGGGGCCTTCTACCGGAAGGTGCCGGTGGCGGTCGTAGGCGGGGGAGACACGGCGATGGAGGATGCGCTTTTCCTGACGCGATTTGCCTCGATCGTTCATGTGATTCACCGTCGGCATGAATTCCGGGCTTCCCGGATCATGGCGGAGCGGGTTAAAAATCATCCCAAAATCAAAATATCTTGGAATTCGTTGGTTGAAGAAGTCCTGGGGGTTGCGGAAAACAAGGTGACCGGCGTGCGCATTCGGGATGTTGTTACAGGCCTGAAAAGCGATCTGGCCCTGGAAGGTCTGTTTGTCGCCATCGGACATAAACCGAACACGGATCCGTTCAAGGGACAGTTGGATATGGATCCCCGTGGATATTTGATCACGCAATCGACCCGCACCCGGGTATCAGGGGTTTTTGCGGCCGGGGATGTGCAGGATCCGATCTATCGGCAGGCCGTGACCGCAGCGGGAAGCGGATGCATGGCCGCCCTTGAAGCCGAGCGATTCCTGGCCGAACACGGTCTGTGATCTAGTCTCCGGAAACAGGGAGGAACTCGGATGGAAATCATTCTGTCTCTTGCGGCTTTGGTCGTTTTGGTCGTGGTGATTGTCCAGCTCAAATTTCTGTCGTCCACTCTGCAAGTGATGCAGATGGACATCAAGTTGATCCAGGAAAAACTATTCCGTTTGCGAAACGATAGTCCTCTGACGATTTCTCCTCTCCCCAGTCCGCATGAAGGGCCGGTTTCCCCCATCGTTTCCGCGCCTCCGGTTCCAGCTCCCGCAACGATTCCACCGCCTGTCCCCCCGCCCCTGCCTCCCGTTTTGCCTGAATCGTCAACGCGTGCGGTGCCTTGGGTGAGCGAGGACACGATTGCCGAGGCGGTGAAAAATGCACCGGTGGCGCAAGTCCATCGACCGGTGACGGAAGTGCCGGCTGAAATGCCGGCGTGGATTCGCGCCACACAAGAGGCCTTGCGCCGAATCTGGAATTGGTTGCTGGTGAACGAGGAGCACCGACCGGCGGGCGTTTCGATGGAGTTCGCGGTGGCGACCACTTGGTTGATCCGTGCCGGGATCATCGCGTTTGTGGTTGGGATTGGGTATTTTCTGAAATGGTCGATAGACCGCCAGTTGTTCCCTCCGATCGCGCGGGTGGCGTCGAGTCTATTGGTCGGGGTGGCGATGATGGTTGGCGGCTTTGTGGTTTACCGGCGACAATGGACCATTCTCGGGCAAGGCCTTTTGGGGGGAGCGTTTGCCGTGCTTTATTTCAGCCTGTATGCCGCGGGGCCCCTGTATCACTTGATCGATACGCCCTACGTTTTTGGGCTGATGATCTTGGTGACGCTGACCGCCGGGGTGATGGCGGTGAGTTGCAACTCGATGTTGGTGGCGATATTGGGAATCATTGGAGGTTACGGGACCCCCGTGATGCTCAGTACCGGCCAGCCTCAATTTTTCGCCTTCTTTTCCTATCTGCTGTTGTTGGGGGTGGGGGTGTTGGGGATCGCCCATTACCGGTCCTGGCGGTTGCTGAACTACCTGGCTTTTTTGTTTACCTATGCCCTTTATGCCGCCTCCTTGGGGCAATACCAAGCGGTGCGTGATTTTAATGTCGTCCTTGTTTTTCTGGTCTTGTTTTTTTTCTTACATTCTTTTTTAAGCTGGTGGCATAGCCTGCGTCGGGTCGACGAACGGGCCGGCTTGCTGGATATTCTTCACCTGATCCTCAATGCGGGGTTGTTTGCCCTGGCGGCATATGACCTGATTCAGGGGCGGTGGGGCCGGCCGTATCCAGCCCTGATGACGCTGGGGTTGGCCATTTTCTATATTGCTCATGTGGTGTGGTTCCTGGCCCGTCCCCGGCCCGATCGACCGCTGACGCTGACCGTGATGGCCTTGGCTGGATGTTTCGCCATCCTGACCCTTCCGCTGGCCGTCGAGCAAGAATCCCTGACCCTCTGCTGGGCTCTCATGGCCGCGATGCTGGTCTGGCTGGGACACCGTCTGCAGAACCGCTTCATGCGCCTGCTGGGCCATGGTTTGCTGGCGGTGAGCCTATTGCGCCTGGTCAGTCTCGATCTCGGGCGGAACTACCTCCGGCATTCGCCGGTGGGATGGACTTTTCAGGAATATCGGAATGGGTTGATGCATCGAGTGTGGACTTTTGGCGGGGTACTGATTGCGGTGTTCAGCAGTTTCTGGCTGGAACGCAAAGCCCGTAATGCAGAACCCGCTCAACGAACGGCGGAGAATGACCTGCCCGTAACGGTCCCCTTCTCGTTGGCCGGAACGATCCTGTTTTGGATTCTTTGTGCGGTGTTGGTGATGTTTTTGCAATTCGAATTGGGATGTCTGTCCCGTTTTTGCCTTCCGGCGCGACCGGCCTTGTTGACAGGGGTTTGGTGTGGCATGGGGGTCTACTTGATGTCCCGCTATCGGACGGAAGGATCGCTTTCGTTCCGTTGGGTCGGATTGATACTCCTGATTGCCGCCCTGGCAAAAACCATAGTCTTCGATTTAGAGTCCTGGCAACTCATCGACTCCGTTTTTCGCCCATCGAGTTATTCTGCGATGTTGGTGGCTTGGCGCTGGCTTGATCTCCTGCTGATTCTCGGTTCAATTGGCTGGGTATGGACTTGGGTTCGGTCAGCCGATGCCGGCGATGTTCTGGTCTATTGGCTGGGATACGGCGGTTTGCTATTACTCTTTGGTTTCACAACCCTTGAAGTCAATAGTTGCCTTTATTGGATGTTGCCGGGTTTCCGGTCGGGCGGGGTTTCGGTTTACTGGACGATATTTGCATTGGCCCTGTTAACGACCGGAATCATTCGGAATAGTCGCTGCATGCGCTATGTCGGTTTAGGTCTTTTTATCTTGGTGATTGCCAAGGTCTTTATGTCGGATCTGTCACACATGGCTGGAATTTACCGGATCATGGCTTCGATGGGTGTGGGCGTGTTATTGATCCTGGGATCGTTGGTTTATCTGCGGGCTCATCGCAAATTCCTTCGCGTTGACGGAGCGGGTGATGAGTCGGAGGAGGCCCGATGAAAATGCGATGGATAGAGTGGGTGGGGGCCTGGTTGGTTTTAAGTGCGATGGCCCCTCTTCTGGCGGGCACTGTTGACGCCAACCGGTTTCCCGCTTTTAAAGAGGTTACGCCCGGGGCGACCAGGCCGTCCGAATTGGCCAAGTTTCTGCTGGATCCCGAAATCTATGCCACGGCGTCCGCTGATTATTCCAATCTGCGACTGGCGGGAGAAAACGATCGCGAACAGCCCTGGCTCATTCGGCAACGAACCTTCAGTCGCCGACAGGTTCGCGACATTCCTTATCGTGCGCGGATGGTTCAGCTCAGGGAGTTAGCGGATAATCGTTTGGAATTGGTATTGAGAGTTGAAGAAACCAATCGGATTGTTTTTTCCGGCCTACGGCTACAGACCGGCTTGCGTGATTTCGAGAAAGAGGTCCAGGTATGGGCGGGGCCGGATGGCGAGACCTGGACACCAGTAGCTACCCGTGCGGTGATCTACGATTATTCGCGGTTCGCCGATGTCCGGCGGGATCGGGTAGCCTTGACCCCGAATGAGGGGCCTTGGTTCCGGGTTGAAATTGGGACCGGCTTGGCGGCCCGGGAAACACCTTTGCTCGAAACGACCCGGCAAACCCGATCCGGTGATTTTCCGACCGAGACCGAGCGCCGGACATTTCAACGAATTCCTTTTCGCATGGATCAAGCCGATTTATTGGAATCACGTGAAGAGGCGTGGGCTCTTCAGCCGGTGACCACGGTGACGGGCGTGACTCATTATGTGGTTTCTGATTTGGCCAAAGAGCGCAAGACGGCGATCGATTTTGAGGGAGGGCGCCGCCCGCTGGTCGCGCTTGAATTTGGTTTCGACGAGGTCAATTTTGTGCGGTCCATCCAGGTTATGGCGCGCAATCGAGGTGAAAGCGAATGGCGGCAGGTGGCCGAATCGACGGTGCATTTCATCCAACTGGGGGCCGTGCAGGATTCCAAATTAACCCTCGATTTTCCTGCTGAAAATCGTTGGGACGAATACCGGATTCTAATTCAGAACAATGACAATCCACCCCTGTTGCTGAACCGGTTGTCGGCACACGAGAACTGTCACGAGCTCCTCTTCCTGCCGCGCGGGACTCAGTATCGGCTGTATTATAACGGAGAGGGGTTACCCTTGCCGGTTTACGATATCGGTCAGGTGTTAGCCCGCGCCGATCCCGAATTGGGGCAGGACTGGATTTTGGGGGCGACACAGGGTAATCCAACCTTTCGGCAGGGATTTTCCCGGGGGTGGATGTCACGCCATCTAAGATTTCTAATGATCGGAGCGATCATCCTGATGGTGGCCGCCTTGTTGACGGCCCTGGGCTTTGCTTCCCGTCGACTGTCGGCAATGCCGAAGGATCGTCCAGAAGAGTGATGAAATAGGAAAACCGGCCTGATCCGCATCGTTTGCAGACCCGACCGATCAGGCTTCGGCTACGAACCGTTTGAGGTTTTCGAAGCCGACCGAGATCCCGTTAATCGGATCTTCCATGCCCTCGAATTCAATGGAAAGCACGCCTTTGAATCCGGCGCGTTTGAGAATGCCGATGCATTGGGTCACCGGGACATCGCCATGTCCAATGATGGATCCCCGCAGGAAATTCCCACCGCGTGACCGGAACCAACCCTTGCCGGGATTGGGCGCTGTGCCGGGCTTGAAGTGGAAATCCTTGGCGTGGCAATGGAAGGCATAGGGGGCAAGAAGGCCGACAGCCTTTTCAGGCGAGTCGTCCGCGCACATGAAATTCCCCATATCGATCAAAATTCCAAAATTGGGATGATTGACGGCATTGACCAGTTTTTCAAGGCGCACACTGTCCTGACAGAAGTAACCGTGGTTTTCGACCATGGTGCGGATGCCGAGATCTGCGGCGTACTCGGCTACAGCGCGGCATCCCTTGGCGAGGATGGGGAGCGCATCGTCAAACCCTTTGGCTCCCACCTTATCGGCGCTAAACCCGCGGGTCGCATCGTGGCGCATACCCGGCGCGCCGAGAATTTTGGCCGTCTGGACTTCGCTTTTGAGCCGATCGGCTTCAGCTTTCCAGTCGCCATTAGAGCCATTGATAAAATCGGCTCCGATGGTGTAATTCATGATGGGGATGCCAACGGCATCGCAGGCGGCCCGGACCTGGGGGGCAAATGTCAACGGGGTTAGCCCTTCCGGCACTTGCAGGGAGGAAAACTCGATCACTTCGAAACCGATTTCCCGCGTCTTGGCGGGGATATCGAGGAAATTCATCCGGCCGGACGCATAGAGTTGGCAAAAGCTGTAGGAACTAACGCCGAGCTTCATGATTTTTCCTGTTTTTGACGAAGGCGAATATCATCTCTCACTGCGAGCAAAGTCTCGTCGAGTTTAATCCGGGGTTTCCATTTGAGAAGGTTTTCAATGCGAGTGGTATCCGGAACCCGTCGTTGCATATCCTCAAAACCGGGCGCATATGCCTGATCGTATGGAATATAGCGAATAGGCGAATTGCTTTTGAGGAGCTTTTTAACGCGTTCGGCGAGTCCGGCAATCGAAATTTCAGCATGACTGCCGACGTTGACGACCAGCCCGACCGCGTCGGGGTGGATGGCGAGCCCGGCGACTGCGCGAACCACATCGCGGACATCGCAGAAACAGCGACTTTGCAAGCCGTCGCCATAGACCGAGATGGGTTTTCCCTGAAGCGCACATTCGACGAAACGCGGGACCACCATGCCGTATTGACCAGACTGGCGTGGTCCCACAGTATTGAAAAAGCGCATCACGACCACGGGCAGTCCATATTCCTGGACATAGGCAAATCCGAGAAACTCATCAACCATTTTGCTGGCGGCGTAGCCCCAACGATTTCGGCAGGTCGGGCCGAGAAGGACATCGTCCTCTTCGGCGAAGGGAATCTTGGCGCCTTTACCATACACTTCAGAGGTGCTGGCGATCAGGACCCGGCAATTGTATCGCAGAGCGGCCTGCAGGACCAATTCGGTGCCCATGACATTGGTTTCAATGGTTTCTACGGGGTGATCGATAATCCGTTCAACTCCGACGGCCGCGGCCAGATGGATGATGATGTCAGCTTCCGCAGCCAACCGGTCCAGCACGACTTCGGACGTGATGCTGGTCCGCGAGAACTGGTAGCCGGGGCGCCCGATGAAGGGGGCGACGTTTTCAAGTCGGCCGGTGGACAAGTTGTCGATGGCCGCAACCTGATGGCCTTCATCCAGCAGGAGGCGGGTGAGATGCGAGCCGATGAAGCCGGCGCCGCCGGTGATCAAATACCGGCGGCGGGATGGCGGGGTGGAAACCGAGGAGCGTTTTTTTGACGCCATAGCACCACGACCTTTACAGGTTGGTTACCGCCGGAAAATCCGGGGATTACTTGGATTCTTCCAAGGCCGCGCGTTCGGCCATGGCAGCCTTGCGGCTGAGTTTGATGCGACCCCGATCGTCAACCCCGATGCACTTGACCCACATTTGGTCGCCAACTTTGCAGACTTCATCGACGGTTCCGACACGCCGATCGGACAACTCGCTGATGTGAACCAATCCATCACGTCCGGGGAAGATTTCGACGAAACAGCCGAAATTCGTAATCCCAACAACGGTACCATTATAGATGGCACCTTCCTCGGCTTCGGCGGTGATCATGCTGACTTCGCGGACAGCCAATTCCAAACTGGCGGCCGTCGCGCTGAAGATCTTGATCGTCCCATCGTCTTCGATATCGATTTGGGCTCCGCTTAATTCCGTAATGCGCCGAATGTTCTTTCCTCCGGGGCCGATCAACTCGCCGATCTTGTCCTGGGGAATGGTCATCTGGTGAATCCGCGGAGCGTAAGGGGAGAGTTCTGCACGGGTAGTGGGAAGGACGGTAGCCATGAAGTCGAGAATTTGCAGACGTGCGACACGGGCGCGTTCGAAGGCCTCGGTAACGGTGGCCCAGTCCAATCCGCGAATTTTCAAGTCGACCTGGAATCCGGTGATTCCATCCCGGGTACCGGCAACTTTGAAATCCATATCTCCGCAATGATCCTCATCGCCCAGGATATCAACGACGATCTGGGATTTTCCGGGGGCCGTGAAGAGGCCGCAGGAGATACCGGCGACGGGCTTGCGAATCGGGACACCAGCGTCCATCAGGGCAAGTGTTCCGGCGCAAATCGAGGCCATCGAGGTGGACCCGTTGGAACTCATAATGTCGGACACCAACCGGACCGTGTACGGATAGTCCTTGGGCATTACTTCCACGAGTGAGCGTTCGGCCAGGGCGCCGTGTCCGATTTCCCGTCGGCCAGGGGTGCCGACACGGCCGGTTTCGCCCACGCTGAAAGGCGGGAAGTTATAATGCAGGTAGAAAGATTTGGACGGAGCGCCACCGGTGATGGTGTCCATGTCCTGCGAATCGGAGCTGGTTCCCAGCGTGGCGGCGCAAAGCGATTCGGTTTCACCACGGCCGAAGAAAGAGGATCCATGGACGCGGGGAAGCAATCCGACCTGACCGTGGAGAGGGCGGAGATCGAAGAAAGATCGGCCGTCAATACGGCGGCTCTTTTCGAGGACATTGGC
This sequence comes from uncultured bacterium, assembly GCA_903824675.1. Taxonomy (GTDB): domain Bacteria; phylum Verrucomicrobiota; class Kiritimatiellia; order CAIKKV01; family CAIJXV01; genus CAIJXV01. Next base: position 24,351 of record CAIJXV010000017.1, on the reverse strand, counting down.
GCGGACCGTGGAGATTTCGAGTTCATCGAAAGCCGCACGAAACGCCTCATCAGCCATGTCGGGCACCTTTGCCAAAAGGCTGGCCTTCAAAGCGTCGCGAATGACATGGATCTTGGCGCGACGTTCGCGCTTCCCGGGAATCAACAGGGCTGCGGACAAGTCATTTCCGACGAGGGTCTGTGCAGTCTTGAAGAGGGTATCATCGCAAACGGGGTCGACGACCTTTTTCTCGGGCAAACCCATTTTTCGACGGAGCTCGAGCTGGGCATCGCACAGCTTGACACATTCGGCATGGGCGAAACGCATGGCGGCGATCAGATCCGCTTCGGGGATTTCGGTGGCACCGCCTTCAATCATGACCGTCTTGTCACGGGTGCTGGCGTAAATGAGATCCAAATCGCTTTGGGCGGCCTCGGCGTTGGTGGGATTGATGACCCAGCGACCGGCGATGCGAGCAACGCGGACAGCGGCGATGGGGCCAAAGAAGGGAAGTTCGGACAATTGCAAGGCGGCGCTGGCGGCGACAACGCTCAAAATATCGCAGTCATTTTCCTTGTCGGCCGAGAGCAGCATGTTGTAGATCTGGACATCATTATGGAAACCCTTGGCAAAGAGGGGGCGGATCGGGCGATCAGTGAAGCGCGCGGTGAGGATTTCTTTTTCGGAAGGGCGCGATTCGCGTTTGAAGAACCCACCCGGGAACATACCCGCGGCATAAAACTTTTCGCGATATTCGACCTGGAGCGGGAAGTAATCGATGCCGACGCGAGGGGTTTCGCTGGCGGAAACGGCGGAGAAGAGAATCGTGTCGCCCAGGCGAACCGTGACGGCGCCAAGGGCCTGACGACCCAGCAACCCGGTTTCGATAAGGAGTTTTTTGTCGCCGACGAGAACTTCAACTGATGTCGTGTTTTGCATAGTATAACCTTGATTGAATCGGATAAAGCCGCAGCAACCCAACGCCACTCAGCGGAGCGCATGCGGAGGAAACAGAAACCGATATGGATGGAAACCAGAAGAGTTAACGGCGCAACTTGAGCCGTTTAACGATGTCCTGATATTTCTCGGCATCTTTATTCTTGAGGTAATTCAGAAGACGCCGTCGCGAACTGACCATTTTGAGCAGGCCGTAACGGGAACTATTGTCTTTCTGATGCACCTTCAAGTGCTCGGTTAACTCCTCGATGCGCTGGCTAAGTAAAGCGATTTGCACCTCGGAGGAACCGGTGTCTTTGTCATGCAGTTGATACTGCGCCCTAATTTCGGATTTCTTTACTTGGTCCATAATCGTTCCAGTTCCTTACACCCTTTCCGATGACCTTAAAACTGCTTTCCTATTTGTTTTTGAAGTCCGACTATAACCGGATTCCCAAGTCTTGTAAAGTCTTCTTCCAGAGTTTTTTTTCAGAAGGCTGCCGTAATGCTCGACGGGCCATTTTGATGTCGTCCGCGATCTGCCGGGCCAAGGCCATCAGCGAGGGAAAGGTGCGTTCGTCTCTCAGGCGGGGGCCCCAGAAGACTTCGATGGTTCGGCGATAAAGATGGAGGCGGGTGTCGAGCAGATGCAATTCCATCAATGGTGACGACGGTGTGCCGAGGGTGGGGCGCCGGCCGTAGTTAAGAACCCCTTCGAAGGGGCATCCCTCGGCCATGGCATGGACCGCATAGACGCCGAAGGGCGGACGAACTTCGTTATCGGGGGTGAGATTGGCGGTGGGAAACCCAAGTTTACGGCCGATTTTAAGTCCGCCGCCGACGGTTGCCATAAGGCTGAAGGGACGACCGAGGAGGTGCGCCGCCAGAGTCAGGTCACCGTCCCGGACGGCGGCTCGAATACGGGTGCTGGAAATCGGTGCGCCGCCAATGATCTTGGGGCGGATGGTTTTGACGAGAATTTGGCGGGGCTTGGCGAAATTCCTCAGGAGGGATAGGTCGCCTCGGCCCTGCCTTCCGAATCGCCAATTTTCACCCGTGAAAATCGCGCGGATACCGGGTGCCTGAGAGAATAGCCAATCGAGAAAGGCTTCCGGTTCCTGTTGTGCGCGGATTCGATTAAAAGGCAGAAGCAGGCAACCGGCCATCCCGGTGCGTTCAAGCAGGGCCAGTTTATGTCGGGTGGAAGTAATGAGAGGGGGTGCATCTGCGGGTTGGATGATTTTGGCGGGATGAATGTCGAACGTCATGACCCACGGGGTCCCCCCTCTGGCAAGAGCCCAGTTGCGGGTGGCTTGTAATACCGCTTGATGTCCACAATGGAGTCCGTCAAAAAAACCCGCAGCGAGTCCGATGGGTCCGGAGACATCGACCAAATCGCGGGGATGACGCGCAAGCTTCATGGAGTACGGGTCGGACTGGATGGGGGCTGAAGAAATTGATGGAATTCGTGAAGAGGAACGGATTTCTGCATAAGTTCCAACGGAGTGAGATTGAGCAAATCAGCCAATGGAGTGGCTTTATTGATATTGAAAGGCCCGGACTGGGTCCGACGCAACTGCTTGAGATGGGCACCACAACCGAGTTGTTCACCGATATCATGGCAGAGGGTTCGGACATAGGTCCCCTTGGTACACCTCACAACAAACCGGGCGTCCGGTGGGGTAAAGTCGACCATTCGAAATTCATAAATGTGGATTAATTTCGGTTCGCGTTCAACTTCTTCACCTTTGCGAGCCAGTTTATAGAGGGGGACACCGGCTTTTTTTACGGCGGAAACCATCGGCGGAATCTGGTGAAGATCGCCGCGGAAAGACGCGAAAGCGGATTCGAGTTGCGCCCGGGTGATTCCAGAAGCATCGGCTTCCCGGATAACCTGTCCATCGGCATCCTGGGAATCCGTAACACTGCCCAGATGGATGGTGCCCTCATAGGTTTTGTCGCCGGACATGAGGTATTGGGATATCTTGGTACCGCGTCCAAGCAGGATGACCAGAAGTCCGGTGGCCTGTGGATCGAGTGTCCCGCCATGCCCGGTTTTTTTGAAACGGAAGCGACGGCGGATCTGGTCGACTACATCATGGGAGGTAATTCCCGACGGTTTGTCGACTAGAAGGATGCCATCGAAGAAGTCAACCGAATGGGAATTCATAGAGTGTCCTCGAGGGAAGATAGGGGATTGGGGGTGTTGTCGGAGGGCGGGGGAGAGGAATCGTCGTTTTTAAGAGTGGCGAGGATCGACAGAATTCGATAGCCTTCTTCCAGGGAGGTATCGGGCTTAAAAGAGAGACGGGGGGTATATTTGAGGCAAACCGTTTGAGCGAGATGAGCCTGGATTTCAATACGATGTCGATTCAAGGCGGCGAGGAAAGCCGGGCGGTCGACTTCGGGCGCGCGAATCGAGACGAACACCTGGGCTGTATGCAAGTCGCTGTTGATCGAGACTCGCGTGACGGTAATCACGGAGAGATCGCGGGTCTCACGGGCTGCGATGCGGAACAGAAATGTCCCGATTTCTCGGCGGAGATGTTCGTTCAGACGGGTGAGACGATCGGGTTTCATGGTAGCCGCCCCGGCGGGGATCACAAAGCTTGCGCGATTTTTTCAGTCAGGTAGAACTCGAGGATGTCATTTGCAGCGAAGGCGGTAAAGTTATCGAGCCGGATACCGCATTCCTGATTTTCGCGGACTTCGCTCACGTCGTTCTGGAAGCGCCGCAGGGAGTTGATGGAGCCTTCGTAGATGACCTCTCCACCCCGCTTGACGCGCACGCGCATTTTGGGCGTAACCGATCCATCCTTCATGCCGCAACCGGCAATGTGCCCGCCCTTGGAAAGTTCGAAGACCTGTTTGATCGCTGCGTGCCCCATGACCTTTTCCTTGATGATCGGCGCCAGTCGGCCGGTCATGCATTCACGAACCTGGTCAACGAGTTCATAGATGATGCTGTGCAGGCGGATATCGACGCCATGTTGCTTGGCGAGGCGATTGATCTCTTCATCGGCGCTGACATGGAAACCCAGGATGATGGCGGAGGAGGCGTCGGCCAGTAGCACATCATTGGTATTAATGTTGCCGACGGCCGCCATCAGGATGCGCAGGGTGATCTTTTCGCTTTTGATTTCCATCAAAGCATGCTGGATGGCTTCGAGCGAACCCTGGACGTCGGTCTTGAGAATAACGCCCAGCTCGATCTTGTCGCCCTGAGTCAGCGCTTGTTGGAGGAGGGCCTCCATGGTGAGCCGTTTGGGCTGGACCAATTGTTCGGCTTTGCTTTGGGCCTGGCGTTCGGCCGCGATGATGCGCGCCTCTTTTTCGTCGGCAAAAATACTGAAATCTGCGCCGGCATCCGGAACGCCGGACAGACCGAGGCATTTGACGGGCATGGAGGGGCCGGCTTCACGGACCCGCTCGCCGCGATCATTGATCAAGGCGCGCACACGGCCGGTGTGGAGGCCGGCGAGAATGATATCTCCGACATGAATGGTGCCCTGCCGTACGAGGAGATTGGCGGTGGGGCCGGTGCCGGGTTCCAGCCGGGCCTCGATCACAAATCCTTTGGCCCGCCGTTTGGGATTAGCGCGTAGTTCGAGAATTTCGGCCTGGAGAAGGATCATTTCCAATAATTTGTCGATACCGGCACCGGTAACGGCGCTGACATCGCAGGCAATCAAGGTGCCACCCCAATCCTCCGTGGTCAACCCTTCGGCGGCCAGTTGCTGGCGGACCCGCTGGGGATTGGCGGTGGGGAGATCGCATTTGTTAATGGCGACCATAAGCGTGACCTTGGCGGCCTGGGCGTGGAGAATGGCTTCGCGTGTCTGCGGCATGAGGCCATCGTCGGCGGCAACGATGATCACCGCGATATCCGTGAGATTGGCGCCGCGTGCACGCATGGCGGTAAACGCTTCATGCCCGGGTGTATCCAGGAAAGTGATCAGTTGTTTGCCCTGTTGAACCGTATAGGCGCCGATATGTTGGGTAATTCCACCATGTTCCCCCTGGGCAACGGTTGCATTGCGGATCCGGTCCAACAAAGACGTTTTGCCATGATCGACATGGCCCATGAAGGTTACGATAGGGGGACGGGGAACGACATCCGCTGGGTCGTCGGCAAGTGTTTCCTGATCAATGGTCTGCGATTTGGGCAAGATATGGCCGGCTGCCTTTTTCTCTTCTCGCAGGACATTAAACCCATGTTTTTCGGCAATTTTCTGGGCTAGTTTGGAGTCGAGCTTTTCGTTCATCGATGCCAGAACATTGGAGTGCATGAGTTCGGCGATCAACTGGTTGGGCCGGATTCCGAGTTCGGTGGCTAATTCCTTGACCGTGAGGGCGGCCTTGAGCGTGATGGTTTTTCCGGTCGGGTTAGGCGTTGAAGGGGGAAGAACCGGGGCCGAGGACGGGGCGACTACCGGCGGTGGGGGCGGCGCCACAACAGGTGGTTTGGGAGCGGTCGGGGGCGCTACCGGTTTAGGTGGCGTAGGGGCAGCTGTCGGCTTGGGCGGGGGTGGGGTCGGTGTAACAACAACCGGCTGCTTGGGGGGCGCAGGTGGGGCAGCAACGGGCTTGGGCGAGGCGTGAGGAGTGGTTATGGGTTTTGCCGGTGCGGTCACAGCCACCGGTTTTGAGACTGACGGGGTTGGAGGAGTGGGTGAGACAATCGGCTTTGATGCGGGTTTATGGGGTTCAGCCACTGCCGAGGACGCGGGGGTGGAGGTCAATTCTTTTCGAACCCGGGCGACGGTGGTATCGTCCAACGCGCTCAACTGGTTTTTTGCGGGAATGCCGGCGGCATGCATCCGCTCCATCAGTGCTTTACTGGACAGTCCAAGTTCCTTGGCCAATTCGTGAAGTCTCATGAATTATTCTTCCGCTCCGTGTTTCTGGGCCGCGGCGGCGGCTTCGTAGATGGCTTGGGCCGCGGCGGCATCCAAACCCGTGTTTTCTTCGAGATCCTTGATTTCCGCGGCGAGAATACCTTCGATGGACAGGAACCCGGCCTGCACCAGTTTCTGAGCCTGTTCGCGGCCGATACCGGGAATTTCTGCCAATTCATTGATGGCGCGGGCGACTTTCTCCTCGAAGGTGACTTCCCCTTCTTCCTTCTGGATATCGATTTTCCAGCCGATCAATTTCGAGCTCAGGCGAACATTTTGTCCCCGCTTACCGATAGCCAGAGACAGCTGGTCGGAATCGGTGGTGACATGGACCACATTCGGCTTTTCGGCATCGATTTCGACTTTGTTCAGTTTTGCCGGAGAAAGGGCGTTATTGACGTAGGTTTTGATATCCTCACTCCATCGGACGATATCAATTTTTTCGCCAGACAGTTCGCGAACGATATTTTTAACCCGCATCCCTCGCATGCCGACGCAGGCGCCGACCGGATCGACCTTGGAGTCTCTGGAATGAACCGCGATTTTAGTGCGATATCCCGCCTCCCGTGCGATGCCTTTAATTTCGACCGTTTTATCGGCGATTTCCGCAACTTCGAGTTCGAAGAGGCGGCGTACGAAATCAGGATGTGCCCGGGAGAGGATAATGCCGGGGCCGGCTGAATTTTCCTGAACGGCCATGACATAGGCGCGGATCCGGTCGCCGACCTGATAGAGTTCGGAAGTGATCCGCTCCTTGGACGGCATGACGGCTTCAGCCTTACCGAGGTCAATAATGATGTCACTGCGTTCGAATCGACGGATGGTTCCAGGAACAATATTGCCGACTTGATCGCGGTATTCCTCGAAAACGACGGTACGTTCAGCCTGGCGGAGTTTTTGAAGAATGGCCTGTTTGGCGGTTTGAGCGGCAATTCGACCGAAATCCTTCGGCGTGATCTCAATCTCAACTGAATCTCCCAGGACGGCGTCAGGCTTAATGGCCTTGGCTTTGTCCAAGGTGATTTCGAGATGCGGGTCAGAGGCTTTCTCGACAACGGTCACATTGGTCAACGCTCTGATGCGGCAGGTTTTGCGGTCGATATGGACGCGGATTTCCTGCGTCGGGTTATAACTTTTCCGGGCAGCGGTGACCAAAGCCGATTCCAATGCTTGGACAAGCATTTCGCGGTCCAGCCCGCGCTCTTTCTCCATATAGTTCAAAACGGCCGTAAGTTCGTTATTCATAATCGGTTGCCTCATTCGCATCAATCGGTTTAGCCGATTACGGAAGAAAAAAAGAGTGGGACACGCCCACTCTTTCAAACTGCCGCATGTATCCCGAATGTCAGGGAATGTAGTCGATCTAAAGGGGGTGAGTCAAGTATTAAAATAGATGACGAGTCCGGCCGTCTAAAAGCCAGCACCCACGATGGGGTGCGGAGATAACGGATCCTTTGACGGGATTACACCCGGTCGGAGACAGAAGATAATCCGATATTTTTGAGAAGAATGACTTTATCGTCACCCGGCGCATAAAAATCAGCCAATTGTGCTACTTCCTGGTAATCGAGACGGCGGTAGAAGGCCCGGGTCGATTCGTATTGCGGGCGACCAGAAGTTTCGACGACACTGACCCGTCCATCCCGTTCACGCATCAATTGTTCAGCAGCCTGCATCAGGATGCGCCCAACGCCCCGGCCTTGGGCCGCGGGATCAACGGCAATCCAATAGACATCAAAGGTTCCCAACGTGCAAGGCGTCGGACCGATACAGGCCCATCCGACGGGGCGCTGATCGAGGGTTGCGACAAAAGATTGGTAATGCCCGCCGGGTCCTTTTTCCAAGCAGTTGTCCAAAACTTCACGGGCGACTTCAATTTCGTCGGGCCGAAAAAAGCGGGTCGCTTCAAGTAAAAGGAGAATTGAATCGCGATCTGACGGTTCAAGGCGTCGAATTTGGGGGGCTCCGGCATCCAGGATGGATGTTTTGTTTGCGGATGGGCGTTTTTTGGGGCGGGGTTGACGCCGCTGGGCATTCGCGAGGAGGAAACGGACAAAATCAACGTGTTGGAATCCGGCATCGCGCACCGAGCATGAAAAACCGCTGTCCGGCGAGATATCCGGATTGGCATTGACTTCAAGGATGAAAGGCTTGAGGTTTTCATCGAGGCGAAAATCGACCCGCGCATAATCCCGGCAGCGCATGACCTCCCATGCGCGCAAAGCGATCTGTTCGACTTCGCGCAGAAGACGCCGCGGAATGTGGGGGGGATAGACACGGGGGGTATGATCGTACGTGAAGGTGTTTTTCTGCCATTTGGCGGCATAATCGATGATGGCAGGCTGATGGGCTGCGAAAGCGGTGAAATCAATTTCGGCGACCGCCAGAACCTGAGGTTTGCCGTTGATTTCCATGAGGGCCGCATTTAACTCACGGCGGCCGATGAGCTTTTCGATGAGGGCGTCCTGTCGGATCTGGGCATGGACCCGGCGAACTGCGGTCGCCAAGCGCGGACCGGTTCGGGGGGCCACGGAATCGAAATCGATGCCTTCACTGGCATCAGAAGCTGCGGGTTTCACAATATAGGGGCCGGGAAACGGCAGGCGAGAGGGGCAGGTCGCGCCCTGCGGCACCCGGATCGCGGGGGGCACGGGGAGACCTGATCGGGCGAGAATGCTGTTGGTTTCCCACTTATCCAGAGTGCGCAGGAGCGCCGCCGTGTCGTTCCCGGTGTAGGACTTTCCGAATGAGCCGGCGATGGCAGGGATGAGTTGCGCACCTTCGGTGTCGCCGGTAAAACCTTCGACCAGATTGAAGACGATGGGTTCCGGTGCGGATTCGAGTGCCTGAAGCGCTTCCACAAGGGATCGCACCGCCAAGGTTCGGTGGGACCGGTGCAGACGATCCAGATCGGCCTCGACCGCCCGGACTTGGGTGAGGACCCCCATTTCGCTTTCCTCAAAGACGGCAGCATCAGTTGATAAGGGAAGACTGTGGAGGATCAGGACGGGAAGGGAAAGGGCCTTAGACATGCACGGGTTCCAGACGCAACAAAGCGCTTTCGACAATGGCCTTGATCAACTCGCGGTAGGACCAGCCTTCCTGGGTGGCGAGGATCGGCAGATCGGAGTGTTGGGGGTGCAGTCCGGCGAGCGGATTGACCTCGATAAAGGCGGGACGGTCCGCGTTATCCATACGGATATCGATGCGGCCGGCGTCGCGACATTCCAGTACGCGATAAGACTGCAGGGCGAGTTCGGTGACGGCTGACTTCAGGGGACCCTCGGCGAGGCGGGTATAAGTGATGAAGTCCTCGCATTTTTCCTTCATTTCATAAGAATAGATCAGCGTTTGAGCATGCGGTCGAAAGTTGACTTCCATGGTGCCGAGCACCCGGGCCTTTTCACCGGTGCCCAGAATCCCGACGGTGAATTCCCGGCCGGGTAGATATTCCTCAACGAGGACCGGCTGATGATGGCGTTGCAGGAGAGCTTCGCAGACCGTTTGCAAAGCCGCAGATGAATCAATCCGGGAATTCCGATCAATGCCCTTTCCGGTGCCTTCCGCGATCGGTTTTGCGAAAAGGGGATAGCGGAGGGCGACCCGTTTGATTTCGTCAGCCGATCGGATAACGGCAAAGGCTGCGGTATTCAATCCCGCATCCCGGACAAGGCGTTTCGTCACGGCCTTATCAAGGGTTGCGGCACAGACGAGCGTATCGGAAAAGGTATAGGGAATATCGTAAAGTTCAAGGAGGGCGGGGACTTGGGCTTCGCGCCCGCGCCCATGGATACCTTCCGCAATATTGAATACCAAGTCCCAGCGTTCTCCTTCGACCAGCCGTCGACAGAGGGACCGGGCGTGACCAATGCGAACCGGGCGATACCCGAGATCCCGCAGGGTGGCTTCGAGCGCATCAACCGTGGCATCGGAATCGAATTCAGCGACCTGGTCCTCGCGAAAGCCGAGAGCCAGATATTCACTGCGGAGATCGTAGGTCAGTCCGATGGAAAGCATGTCACAACTCGCGATCAGTCGGGGATGAACCGTTCCACGGGGCGGAGGCCGGAGTGGGATTTACGGCGGCGGGCTCGGCCCGAGTTCTGAGGAACGATAACCGAAGCCTTGCCGCTGGCGAGTTCCCAGACCCCGGTGGACTCAGGGGCAGCTTCCCGGACGCGTTCCGGGGGGAGCGTGAGCGGTTCGGGATAATTGACCAGCATGCCTTCGAAATTACGGAGGACCGTATGGCTGGGGCTGGTGGAGAGGATGTAATTGGGCAAGAGTGGAATTTTTCCGCCCCCATGGGGCGTATCCACCACAAAGGTGGGGATGGCAAGACCGCTGAGTCGGCCTCGCAGATATTCCATGATTTCGATGCCGCGACTCAAGGGGGTGCGGAAATGTTCAACTCCGCGGACCAGATCGCATTGGAAGAGATAATAGGGCCGGACTCGCGCGCGGACTAGCGCGCGACAGAGCGATTCCATGACCCGCGGATCATCATTGATGCCGCGGAGCAGGACCGACTGGTTCCCGAGAGGGATGCCGGCATCGGCCAAACGGGCCAGGGCGGAGATCGACTCCTCGGTCAGTTCGGCCGGGTGATTGAAATGGGTATTGATCCAGACCGGGTGATATTTACGGAGCATTTGGACCAGTTCATCGGTGATCCGTTGAGGAAGGACAACCGGCGCCCGCGTTCCGATGCGAATAATCTCAACTGAGGGGACGGACCGCACAGCCGAGAGGACGCGCTCGAGGAGGGCGGTGGGCATGGTCAGGGGGTCGCCACCCGAAATGATGACATCGGTGATTTCGGGGTGGGCGGTCAGGTATTCCGAGACCTGGCGGAGGCGGCAGATGGAGATGGAACTTTCCTTGGTCCCTGCAACGCGTTTGCGGGTGCAATGCCGGCAGTACATGGCGCACATGGTGGTGGCGATTAACAGGGCGCGATCCCGGTATCGATGGACCAAGCCGGGAACGGGCATGTCGTGCTCTTCTTCGAGCGGATCGGCATGCAAGAAGGAGGGATCGTGGAGTTCCTGAATCTGGGGAACGGCCATGCGATAGATCGGATCCGAGCAATCGGCCCTACGGATGAGTGAGGCGTAGTAGGGAGTGATGGCCAAGGGGTATTTGGCTGCGACCTGATCGATTTCAGGAATGCTTTCAACCGCGGGAAGATTGCGGCGAAGTTCTTCGTAGGTGCGGATGCGATTCCGAACTTGCCAGCGCCAGTCATTCCAGCGGGAGTTGGCCCCCGGGACGAGTAGCGAGGTGGGTGCGCTGCGCGGGGAATCCACCGCAACCGGCGGGGGAGGTTCATCAACCGTCGTTATACATTCGCGCGCCGTAATCGTTTCCATGTCAGCCCGCTACCCTTTCTGCGCTGAGCGCTTGTTAAAACCCAATCAGACCGGCGAGTCCTATTTACAGGGTGTGGTTCACCCAGGCGCCGGCCCCTTTCAGAAAACCGTCGCGAAGAATCGGCAAACTGGCCGATACTTCTTCCCGTTTCATTCCGATGCCCGCAAAAGCCAGAAAGCCCATGATGGAACCGGAGAGGGCACATACCAACCGCCGAAGTTGAAGAGGGGAGAGGGTATCGGGCAGGATCGGTTTGAAGATTTTTTCGATTACGGCCAGATAGGCGGCAACGGGAGAATTGTTTTTCTGATCGAGCGTTTCGCGGATATGCCCGATGATACGGGTTTGCAGGATGAATCCGTGGTAGGTCGGGTTTTCAATAAAGAAGGCGGCGTGCTCGTCAATGATAAGTCCCGCCGCACTTTCCCATGAAACGGGGGAGGAGGTTTTCTTGGCAATGCGTTCAATCAATTGGGACAGGACTTGGGTGAGAAGCGCATTAACGATGGCATATTTATCGTCGAAGTGGCGATAGAATGTGCCTTTGCCGAGATCGGCTTTTTCTGTGATCATTTCGACCGAACAGGCATCGATACCTTTTTCGGTGAAAAGAACCAAGGCGGAATCCAACAGGCGTTTATGAGTGCGCCCAGCGCGGCGTTGCGCACGATTAACATCTTGATTGTCTGCTATGGCAGGTTCACTCATAAATACAACCGACAAGCATATGCGACCGAGTCGTCACTTGCGACTCAATGTCCGCCACATATATGACGCTTATCTTAAGTACCCCCCATAAGTAGTAGTTATCATCAACAAGGCACACCGTAGTCCAAGCTGACTTCTCCGTCAATAATTTTTTTAATATTTTTTAATATTTTTTAATAAAAACTTTTGTTCAACGAGGCGAAATAGAACAAATTGCGTTTAAATGAAGATTGATCATTGATTTTGACGAGGTGCGTCCTGATTTAAACATGAAAACGCCTACAGACGACGAGAGCCGGCATCTGTAGGCGTTAAATAGCGCAATAATGACTAGCGAATGTTGGGTTAAGGGGCCAGAATGCCGGCTCCGCCGACGGCGGCGACAACTTCAGCTTTCACCGGCAATCCCTTGGCTTTGTAATATTTATCTGCCAGGTGATCGACCACCTGTTGAGCCTGAGCGGCCTTGACGAGAGCAATCATGCTGCCACCCAATCCGGCACCAACCAGTCCGGCGCCTACAACGCCCGGAATTTCGAGAGCGAGATCGACCAGCATGTCAATTCCCGGAACCGACACATTGTATCCGCCCGGCTGAGCCCAGAGGTGCGCGCCGGCGATCCGGCGGGGATCGCCGGATTCAAGATCGGCGATCAACCGATCCATCAGGGCATCGGGATAATCCTTATCCACCGGAACCATTTCGCCCTTGACCAGACGAGTAACGCGGTCCCCATCATGGTGCAGGGTGATGAGCCGTCCATAACCCTCGATGTCGCCCGCCTTGATCATTTCAAGACAAAGGTTAGAGCGGATACATTCCGATATCCCATACATGCAGACGCGCCGCACCTTGTACCCGTCGCGGGGTTCATTGTGGGAACGGAAGATGTTTTCAAGATCGGTTTTCTTTTCCGGAAGGAGCGCGAGAATATCGGCGCGTGTAACTGTTTCCGGCAGCCGCTTGATAATCCGCATTACTTCTGCTTCCGAAATGCCGAGGGTTTGGGAATTGATATCGCGTAAATGCCCCATCTTGTCGGCCAAGGCGGGGTTTTGTTTGCGAGCCAGCCAGAGCCCGAAGGCATAGGCGGCGAGCGGCATGTTGTACCCATCCTTGGCGCCGGCCTGTTTCTTGGCCTCGACCAGGCTGTCGGCAAGGACCACCCGGTACCCGGCGGGGAACGGTACGACTTCGAGCGAGAAGGGGAACGACGTCATGTGGACGATGCTGTTGGTGCGCCCCATGCGAATGGCGGCGTGATCGCCGAACCCCCCGCGCGTTCCGACGTACCACTCGGCGAATCCACAGTGTTCGCAGAACTTCATGGGATCCATTTCCAAGCCGTTGACGTGCAGGGCGGCCAAACCGGCACCCACCACCAGACAGGAGGAGGTGCTGAGCCCTGCCGCGGGCGGGACATTACTGGCGATCATGACATTCATGCCTTTGAACGCAGGGATGAAGCTGCCTTGATCGTCGGTATTGAGATGTTGGAAATAAAGGACCCCGGCGCGAACGTAATTCGAGAAGGTAATCCGGGGATTGCCTTTGCGTTTTTCCAGTTCCTCATGACACCAGGTATCCCAATTGGCGATTTTACGACCCTTGGGCAGGCAGTCGCCGATACCAAAGGATTCCTCGGGGAATTTGTCGCCATTGATATCGCGAAGAATGACTTGGTCATCATCGCGGGGTTCGACGACAAAAAAGGCTTCCTTGATGGCGATGGGATTGACCGATCCACCGCGATGGTCGACGTGCATGCCGAGCATGTTGACCCGTCCGGTTGAGCGGACAACGAAGACCGATCGGTCTGCGCCGTAGGAGCGGGCGAATTCATCGATTGCCTGACGGAGTAGGCCGAGCGGTTTCTCAATCAGATCCGCCCCGCCGTAGAGATCAGCGATCTGACGGACGAGCGGACTTTTCGGGCTGTTGAGCCAGGCTTTCCATTGGGCGAGTGGGTGACGATTAGCGAGAGTCATGGAGCATCCTTCGTGTTGGCAATTAACCATTAACGGCAAAACGGCCGTTTTTGAAACTCACTCCGGGGCCCTTGAGCGCGTCGATTCGGGCGGCCGGAATTTTGAGCAATTTGAGTTGGTTTTCGAATCCGACGGTCCACAGATCCGCTTCCGACAGCAGGTTGAGAGAGGCGAGGTGGTTCATGCATTCGATGATGGTGGAATGCGATCCGGCCAGGCTTTTGGATTGTTCTGAATAGATCAGTCCGGTGTCGTCGATCGCGACGGGCAGTCCGCCGAAAATTGTATATTTTCCCGGAGGCATGCCGGCGAGCGGAGAGGCGTCGCTGGTTACGATGAACCGATCGGTGGTTTTGGAGCGGAGGGCGACTTTGATGAGGTCGGCGGGAAGATGATGGCCGTCGGTGATGAACATGCCGAAGATCTCATCGCAGGAGAGTTGCCACCAGAGGGGATTGTTGTGGCGATGGATTTCATTGGGGATCCCATTGCCGACATGCGTACAGAGACGGGCGCCAGCCTTGACGGCACGGGCCATATCCTCGTCGGATGCGAGGTGATGTCCCATGGAAACAACCACGCCCGAGGCGGCGATATGACGGATGAGGGCTTCGCATCCGGGCTGTTCAGGGGCCACGGTGATGATGCGGATATTGCCTTCGGCCCATTCCTGAAAACGGTCAAACGCTGCCGGATCGGGGTCCAAGACGCATTCTTTGGGATGCGCACCGATCGCGCCGGGCTTGGGCGAAATGAACGGGCCTTCCATGTGAATGCCGAGGATATGTCCGCCGAGTTCGGGATCCTTCATGGCTTTGGCGATGACGGCGAGGTTCTGCTGGTAAACTTCGGGCTTTCCGGTGATGACCGTCGGGCAATACGCGATGGTGCCCCGGGCGACGAGGTCACGGGTGATTTCCTTGACGCGCTCAACCGTCAGGCCGGCGGCGGTGAAATCGGTGTTTTTCCATCCGTTATTCTGAATATCCACAAAACCTTTATGCATGGACCGAACTCCTTCCGGGCGATTTTACGCCCTATGAACAAACGGGGAATTATAACGGGCCATTTTAATTTTGCAACTCCGCAATCCACCGGGTTGTTTTTTGACCCGTCCGATCACTTAACCCCGGTCGTTTTAATTCCGCTTGTCCGGATTACACCGGCGGAGTATTATTCATAGCCGAATTCGGGTAGAAACGGAGAATCTCATTATGAACAGCGACCAGATCAAAAAAGGTTTCGAACGCGCGCCGCATCGGAGTTTATTGCGGGCGGTTGGCGTGAAGAGTGGGGAATTCAGTCGGCCCTTTATCGGGGTGTGCAACTCCTTTACGGAGATCATTCCCGGCCATGTGCATCTGAACAAAGTTGCGGCCTTGATCAAGACCGCGATTCGCAAGGCGGGCGGCATTCCTTTTGAATTTAACACGATTGGCATTTGTGATGGGATCGCCATGGGGCATACGGGGATGAAATATTCCCTGGCCAGTCGGGAATTGATTGCTGATTGTGTTGAATCGATGGCCAAGGCCCATTGTTTCGATGCGATGATCTGCATTCCCAATTGTGACAAGATTGTGCCCGGAATGTTGATGGGTGCGCTGCGGGCCAATATTCCCACCTTGATGGTTAGCGGCGGCCCGATGAAGGCGGGCCATACGCCGGCCGGCAAGACGGTGGACTTGATCAGTGTTTTCGAAGGCGTGGCCGCGCTGAAAAACGGACGGATCAACGAAGGTGAACTGGAGGTGCTGGAGGAGCATGCGTGTCCTGGCTGCGGATCCTGTTCGGGAATGTTCACCGCCAATTCGATGAATTGCCTCTGTGAAGCGTTGGGCATGGCTCTTCCCGGGAATGGCTCGATCCTGGCCGTCGACCCCCGTCGAAAGAAGTTGTTTCGCCAGGCGGCCCGCCGGATTGTTGAGATGGCCCTGGCAGGAGGTCCCTGTCCGCGGGAGATTGTGACGCTCACTTCTTTAGACAATGCCTTTGCCGTGGATATGGCGATGGGGGGGAGTACGAATACGGTTTTACATGCCCTGGCGATTGCGCATGAGGCGGGCGTGGCCTATGATCTGGAACGGATCAACCAAATCAGCCGGAAATGTCCCAATATCTGCAAAGTCTCGCCGTCCTCGCCGTATCATATGGAAGACGTGGATCGCGCCGGTGGGATCAGTGCGATCATCAAGGTGATTGCCCAGATCCCGGGTCTCCTGCAACTCAACGTTCCCACGGTGACCGGCAAGACTTTGGGCCAGAATGTGTCTCGTGCCAAAGTGATGGATCCGGAAGTGATCCATCCTTTGACGAATGCGTATTCTCAGGATGGCGGATTGACGATTCTGCGGGGCAACCTGGCTGAGGGTGGGGCCGTTGTGAAGAAGGCCGGCGTGGCGGCGGCAATGCTCACTTTTCGGGGACCAGCGGTTATTTTCAATTCCCAGGAGGAGTCCTGCGCCGGAATTCTGGCTGGTCAGGTGAAAGCCGGTGATGTGGTGGTGATTCGTTACGAAGGTCCGCGCGGTGGGCCGGGAATGCAGGAAATGCTGGCGCCGACATCCTACATCATGGGCCAGGGATTAGGCGAACGTGTCGCACTGATCACCGACGGCCGATTTTCCGGTGGTACCCGGGGTGCCTGTATCGGGCACATTTCGCCCGAAGCTGCTGCTGGGGGAGTCATCGGTCTTTTGGAACCCGGTGATATGATTGCCATCGACATTCCCAACCGAACCCTGTCGGTTGAGGTCAGTGTGGAGGAATTGGTGCGTCGCAAATCGCGTCAGTCCCCATTTATTCCCAAAATTACGGATGGATACCTTAATCGTTATGCGAAAATGGTGACGAGTGCCGGGACCGGTGCGGTGGTTGAGTAAGAGGCAGTCGTCGGTAGGGTTCTCGTCGCGCCCCTCACCCCAGCCCTCTCCCGCAAGGGGAGAGGGAGGAGAGGTGAACCCCACGGTATGCCAATTAATTGTTCGGATTCTCGATCCGGCCTGTCGTTCACCTCTCCCCGGAGCGGGAGAGGTCGGAGCTGATCGCCGTTATGGCGAATCGGGGCCGGGTGAGGGGAGCCACGTGGTCAACTTGCGGATTTCCTTCAAAACAATCGGTTGTCGCCTCAACCAGGCGGAAACGGCGCGGATGTCGGCTGTTTGCGGGGCGGCTGGTTACGAGACCGTTCCTTTTGGTGAAGCCTGTGAGGTGGCCGTAATTCACGGTTGTGCCGTTACTCAGAAGGCTGAGAGCGACAGCCTGCGAGCGGTGCGACAGGTGCTGAGCCGGGATGGAAATCCGCTGGTTTTGCTGGCCGGTTGTGCCGCGGCGTACCCGTTGCTCAAGTGGCCGGAACAACCCTCGTTTATGCGCTTGGCGGAACAGGCGGATAAATTCCGTATTCCCGCCGTGTTGCATCAAATGGATCCCCTTCGATATCCTCCGCCTTCCGAAACGGCGACGGAATCGCCGCAATTCGAAACCGTGCGGGCCTCCGTTGAAATTCAGGATGGATGCGATTTTCGGTGTGCTTATTGCGTGGTCCCCATGACGCGAGGTGCCCCGCGCAGTCGCGCACCAGGGGAGATTTTGGACGAGGTCCGGCGGATTACGAATCGGGGATACGGTGAAATCATTTTATGCGGTGCCAATTTGGGCAGTTACCGGTCAAATGAAATAGATCTGGCGGGTTTGCTGGAACGGATATTGGCAGTGGACCGAATTGGTCGGATCCGGCTGGGATCGATTGAAGTGTCCACGGTTGAACGGGCGGTGGTCGATGTCATGGTTGCCCATCAGGCGATCTGCCGTTTCTTGCATTTGCCCCTGCAAAGCGGAAGCGATCGTATCTTGCAGTCGATGGGGCGGCGGTATACAGCGACGGAGTACCGGAGGGCTGCCGAGTATGCGGCGGAGCGACTGCCAGGAATCGGTCTTGGCGCCGATGTGATTACGGGTTTTCCGGGCGAAACCGATGCGGATTTTCAGGAAACGGTCCGACTGGTCGAGCAACTGCCTTTTAGTAATCTGCATATTTTTCCCTATAGTCCACGGGCGGGTACCCGTGCCTTTGAGATGAAAAACCGGGTTCCGGCGCGAATCGCCGGGGAACGGGCCGCCATTTTGCGACGACTGGGCGAAACCCAGCGTAATGCGTTTGCCCAAGAGTGGATTGGACGCCCGGTGGAAGTGTTGGTGGAATCCATTGACCTGTCAGGTGAAGCCCAGGGGTGGACCGGCGAATATTTGCCGGCCTCGATTCATCAGGTAGGATTAAAGGTCAATACCCGGGTGACCGTTATTCCTGGGCAGGCGGAGGGATGTCGGCTGGTCGCGAGTGGGAATAAAAAGGATGGAGACATCTAATTCACCAGTTCTGAAAATATCTAAAACTGACCATGGTTCCTTAGTTTAATTATGAGAAATTCTTTCGCTGTTTAGATGGGCTTAAAGGTGCCCATTTGTGCTTGGTCTAGTGATTTTTAGTTCAAAGGATCCGTTCTATGTCGAAACCCGAAAATAGACCTTTGCTGGCTGATGAAACCCCTGCGCAGGATCGTCAAGGCAATCCGGTGAAGCGCGACGATCTATTCGTGCGAAAAGCAACGAGTATTGGCGGGTTCAACTTTGGCGAGGAGACCGCCGAGGTGTTCGACGGGGATCACGATGCAAACCCTGATGGGTGCGGTGAACAAGGATGTTCAGTTCATCGGCCTGGACAACTCCGATGCCATGCTTGGCCGTGCGCGCACCCGGTTTGAACGAATTCCAAACCGGCGATGGCAATTGCATAATGTCGAGCTGAACGAGGGTTTCCCCTTTGAAAACGCATCCATTGTGGTGGTCAACCTGACTCTTCAATTCGTGCGTCCCCTCTATCGCGATACGCTCATTCATCATCTGCATGCCGGCATGCGGGACGGAGGCTGCGTGATCCTGGTTGAGATAATTCTGGGCAATGATTCGCTTTTTAACCGGACCTTCATCAAGCTCTACTACGAGATGAAAAAACGTAACGGGTATTCGGAGATGGAGATCTCCAGAAAACGGGAAGAACTCGAAAATGTGCTGATTCCCTACCGCGTCGAGGAGAATTACAAGTTGCTGCGCAAGGGCGGATTTCAGCATATCGACATGTTTTACAAGTGGTATAACTTCTGCTTCGTATAGGCAACTACTTCTTTCATTACCGGAACCGGGTTTTTCCCCTATTGATGGTACTGAGTGTGTTACTCTTTCGGCCGCGTTTTCCATCTGGTAGTTATTTTTGGAACAACGTGTTGGAGTGGGCGGGACTGGTCATCAGCTTGATCGGACAATCTCTACGCGATGCCACCGTCGGCTATGATTATATCCGGCGCGGCGGCAAAGGTCAGCAGATCTGGGCCAGTCGACTGGTGCAGGGCGGTATGTTCGCCCACTGCCGTAATCCCCTGTGCCTGGGTAATATCCTGATTTTTTTGCGGGTTGGTGATGATTTTCAACGCCCCGCTCGCCTATATTATTGGCATCCCGGCCATCTGTTTCATTTATGCCTGCATCATCCTGGCGGAGGAAAACTTTCTCCGCGGGAAATTCGGCGCGGAATACGATGCTTATGCGGCCCGGGTGAATCGGATGTGGCCCGACTTTCGGGGGTTCTCCGTATCTGTAAAGGACATGAACTTCCGTTGGAAACGGGTATTTAGCAAAGAATACGGAACGCTCTTTGGCTTGTTGTTGGCGGCGATCGGACTTCGAAGCTGGAGTCTATACTGGGTCATGCGCGAGGCCGCGCGCAAAGAAATTATCGTTACCTTACTGATGTTGATCCCGACCATTCTGGTCTATGCTTGCATTCGCGTCCTGAAGAAAACAGGGCGGCTGGATGAAGATGATTACTCTACCGTTGACCAGTAAGCCTCTTTCTTGGTTTCCGGTTGAAACTATTATTCCGCAACATCCCACCCAAATAGATGGCAGCGCGGGGCACCCCAGGTCGATTCGGGAATAAACCGCACGGCATCGGTCTCGACATCGATATTCAACCGGACCAGGCGCTGATGATTCTCTTCTACCCGCATGACCGTGTTCCAGATGCCTGAACGATTCCGGGTCTCGATTCGAAAAGTTCGGATCAAGGTGGCGGGAACTTCCAACGACTCCAGGGGCCAGGGATGGTTGCTGGCGATGTTTAATTCGGGTCGATTCAACTCGCTATCGAAAACAAAACGCAAGTGACGAATCCGGATCGGCTTGCCAAACGCGTATTGCACCCAGGCACCGACTGAACCGGTCCAGCCGTTATCCTTATTTCCAATTGGGCGGTCGATTCCATTGCGCAACGGTTCCGGATCGCCTTCCGAGGCGGTCAATGTTGAACCTTGAGTAAGTGCGGACGGCGTGCGGCGAAAACCGGGCAACCAGAGGTCATCTTCCATCAGCAGGGCCTGAAGTTCGGTGATTCTTTTCTGGCCGACGCGTCGAGGGGAGAGGTGGTGGGTGGTGGCGAGGGCAGCGGCGGTGCCGACGGCCTGTCCGAGAGTGGCACAGGTTGCCATTACGCGGGTTGAACTGAGGGCGGCGTGGGTAACGCTGATATTGCGGCCGGCACAAAATAAATTTGTGATGTTGCGGGAATACAGGCACCGGTAGGGAATCCCGAAGGGGGAAGGGGCGGGATGATACACGGTCGGCTCGCCGGGCCAGCGGAGACCCCCCGGATGATGATCGTCCATCGGCCATCCGCCATAGCCGACGATATCCTCGAAATGACCTTCGGTCTGGACATCATTTTGAGTCAGGAGATGATCTCCAAGGTAACGGCGGCTTTCGCGTTTGCCGGGCAGGAACCCGACCCAATCGAGTGCCCAGTTATCCGCCCCATGATCGCCTTTATTCTTGATGTGATCCCAAACCCCGAAGGCGGCCTTGAGCAACTCATCGCGCAGGGCGTCGGTGTCGTGAATGGAGTCCTGCTCCCCGCCGAGTTCGATCCACCAAAAGTTGGACAAACCCCGAAAATCATGGGAACGGTGGGGCAACTCAGTATCTGATTCGTAACGATTGGCCCATGCAGGAGGAATAAAGGATTGGGGGCGATCGGTTTGGCGGGCCTGAATCAGACAACTCATACCCATGGTCCGGGAGTCCGCCGTTTCAGGTTCAATGCTTTCACCGAATTCGGCACGGGCTTCCCGGCCAATGCGGAAATCAGCGCCGGACAAGGGGGCGAGGATGCTGTCGCCGGAACAATCGGCAAACAGCGGGGCCGAGACCGTATGCCAGGTTTCGCTGGTGGATTGCCAGCCGGTGACGGACCGAATGCGTTTGTCTGTTTTTTTCAAGCGGTTACAGGCGCAATTGAGGAGGAGGGTTAGATTGGGTTCGAAGCGGGCTTTTTCATACAGAATACTGTCCCAAATCGAAAAATTCCGGAGCGGATTACGATGGCGGTTATCGAGTTGGATTTCTTCGATCAATCCGGTTTCCCGATGATTCAGCCCGCGGGCGCCACAAACCCACATGCGTATTTCGGACGAGGCATTGCCTCCGGGAATGGGGCGGTCATGCATCAACGCGACCCGGGCGCCGTGCCGAGCCGCGGCGACAGCGGCGGAAAGCCCCGCTAAACCGCCGCCGACAACACAGAAATCAACTTTGTGTTCGATGGTTTTTATAGGTTTTCCCTTGTTGTGTAACCGTTTCCACATTATTCTTTCGCATCGTAAGGATCAAAGATAATTTATTGTTCTAAACGGAAAGGGAATGATCATGGCCTTTACTTTAAAAATTGGTGATCGCGCACCCGATTTCGCCTTGCCCGCAACCGACGGGAAAACTTATCGTTTAGCCGATTTTTCCGATGCCCGCGTTTGGGTGGTGTTTTTCACCTGTAATCATTGTCCTTATGTGACCGGTTCCGACGAAGTGACCCGGGCGACGGCGGATCGGTTCAAGGACCGCGGTGTATTTTTCATTGGAATCAATTCGAACAGCCAGAACACCTATCCGGAAGATGATTTCGACCATATGATGGCGCGAATGAAGATCCAGCGGTTTCCTTGGGTTTACGCCCGGGACAAAACTCAGGATGTTGCGCGTGCCTATGGCGCCTTGCGGACTCCTCATTTTTATGTTTTCGATCAGAACCGGCTCTTGGTGTATACTGGCCGAGGGGTCGATCAACCCCGGGACACCTCTAAAATGACCGTGAACAATCTGCAGTTAGCTTTGGCTGAGATTGCGGAGGGTCGGCCGGTCAGCGTGCCGGTCACCAATCCGATCGGTTGTAATGTGAAATGGGATGGGCAAGATGCCCATTGGATGCCGCCCGATGCCTGCGATTTGGTCTAGTCTCCTGAGAACGGTATGGTTTGTTATGGCGGCTGTCGGAAGAAATAGGTAATGTCCGATCATGAATACTTTATGGGCTATTGTCATTTTAGGTTTGGTGCAAGGAATGACTGAATTGCTTCCGGTCAGCAGTTCGGGACATCTCGCGTTAGCGGAACATTGGTTGGGATTCAACCCGCCGGGAATGGGGGTCGATGTATTTCTCCACGCGGGCACGCTACTGGCCATCGTGTGTTACTACCAGAAAACGTTGATCGGCCTGATCACCGGAGGACTGCGAAAGGATCCGGAGAGCCTGCGTTTTATCGCCATGCTGGGGGTGGCGACCCTACCTGTTTTACTGGCCGGCTATTTAGGGGAGCATTTTGTGGAACGGGTGGCTGATTCAACGGGCGCGGTGGCGGCGATGCTGGGGGTGACCGGACTGATTCTGTTATCCCTTCGCTGGGCTGTTCGTTCAGATGCGCCTCTGACTTGGGGACGAACAGTTCTCATCGGCTTGGCGCAAGCCTGTGCCATCCTTCCGGGCGTCAGCCGGTCAGGGAGTACCATTGTTGCCGCTCGGCATTTAGGATTGTCGCCGGCTCGTGCGGCTGAATTCTCTTTCTTACTGTCGATTCCTGCGGTTTCTGCCGCGTGTCTCTGGCAAATGCTCCACTTTCAGAAAGGGGAGTTTGCCGGATTTCCCGCCTGGCATTTATTGGTCGGGGTGGCGGTCGCGGGGGGGATAGGATATTTGAGTTTAGTGCTCTTGAATCGCATCCTAAAAAGCCCGAAATTCTGGATTTTTGGGTTTTATTGCCTATCCCTCGGACTCGTGGCGGGATGCGTAAGTGTTTTTAAAGGCCATTGAACGAAGACGGGATGGGATTCTTATCCACCGGCCGGTCTAAATTCTACCGACAGTCTTTTTCCTTCACATAATCTTGAGGCGCGGCAGATCTTGAATATCAATGGCGCCCAGCAGCCGTCCTTTGGAGTCGACGACGGGAAGGTCATCAATCTTATGGGTTTCAAAGACGTGCAGAACATCGACTGCCAGCCGGTCGGCGGTGATGGAGAGGGGATCGGCGGTCATGACCGATTTCACCGGCTGATCGAGAAGGTGGGGGGTGTTGGGTAGCCGCCGACGGAGATCGCCATCGGTAAAGATTCCCTTGAGAAGGCCCTTTCGGTCAATGACGGCGGCGGAACCTGAGCGGGCCTGGGTCATGGCCAGAATGGCATCTTTGACCGTAGCTGAAAGGGGAACGACAGCGACTCGCTCACCCGTCCGCATGATATCGGAGACCCGATAGAGGAGTGTTCGACCGATCGCGCCGCCGGGGTGGAGTTTGGCATAATCCTCCTTGCGGAAGCCGCGAGCATCCAGCAGGGCCATGGCCAAGGCATCGCCAATAGCGAGGGTGGCGGTGGTGCTGGTCGTGGGGGCGAGATTGAACGGGCATGCTTCGCGTGGAACCGTGACGTCGATAACAACATCACTGCAACGGGACAGGGCGGTGTTTGCTCCCCCGCAAAGGGAGATGATTTTTACCCCGATCCGGCGGACGACCGGAATAAGGTCAAGAATTTCACGGGATTCACCGCTGTAACTGAGGGCGAGCAGAATGTCATCGCCCGCGAGGATGCCGAGATCGCCATGCATCGCCTGGATGGGATTCAGAAAAACACTGGTTGCGCCGGTACTGGCGAGGGTGGCTGAAATCTTTTCGCCAATAGGGAGATTTTTCCCGACCCCGGAAACAACAATTTTGTGGCCCGAGGCGAGAGCGGTAAGGATCAGGGATACGGCCTTGTCAAAACGACTATCGAGCTGCTCCCGAACGGCTCGCAATCCTTCAATCTCAAGATCGATGACAGCTTTTGCCCGGCTTAACGGTTTCACGTGACTCCTCCCGGACATCCACAAGGGACGCCAATGAATTGATCTCTGACTTTATACGCTTTTGGGAAGAGATGCACGCTTTTCCGTATCATCCGCTTACAGAGCGAATTGCGCCACATTAAATGTTACCGAAGCGAAGAAGGTGAATAGGCAGTGAACGGCCGGTTGCGCCATAATTGATGTTACCGAAGAGGAAGGAGCATCGGATTATGGTTAGCCAATCGAAACGGGAGTATTTGGCCA
>CAIJXV010000016.1 GCA_903824675.1 uncultured bacterium | reverse complement strand
CTTCCCACCTGCAACGAGCTCGCATTCGTCACCACCGCGCCCCCCGCCACCCCGAGTCCGTCAATGGTGAACACATTCCCCGTGGACAGGGATTCTCCAACGTGCAAATTTCCGCCCAATCGACATAAGGTGCCTGTGCCCACTACCGTCACCCGGTTATACGACGAAGTCCACCCCACCGTCAGACTGGACGTTCCCCATATCCGCCCCCCATTGTTGAGCGCCATCTCGTTCGATACCGACCCGGCATTTATCCCCACCACCATCGCCCCCACATTCGTCAGCATCGCACCGCCGGAAACTCCCTGCCCATCGATCTGCACGCGATTGTTGATGCCGGCGCCCAATCGGCCGATCCATAACGCTCCGCCGCCTAAATTCCAAAACGCCCCGCCACCGGATATTTCGGCGCTGTTCGAGCAGGAGAGGTTTCCCACAAAGCTGGCCACCGTGCTCAACAAGGCGCCCCCATTGGTGACGATCAACCGACTCCAACCGCTCCCGGCTCCGGTGCCCATATAGATCGATGCCACATTGGTCACCTGCGCTCCCCCGGCCAACCCTTGTCCGTCAATCTCTAGCACATTCCCGGTGGCCGCTAAATACCCAACATATAAAGTTTGCGCACCGGCATTCCAAAGAGCGCCTCCCCCCGCCACAGTCACCCGGTTATATGACGAGGTGGCCCCCACCATCACATATGGCGTGCCGCTGAACAAATACCCGCCATTTTTGATCGTCAAAAGATTATCGCTGGCCCCCATCAGGCCCACCGCCAAAGACGTCACGTTCGTCACCCGCGCCCCACCCGCCGTCCCTTGCCCATCGATCAGCAACCGATTTCCATTCGCCCCGGCCGTCCGTCCGACCGTCATCAGTTGCCCGCCCAGATTCCAAGTCGATCCGCCCCCCGTCACCTCGACGCTGTTATTGGTCGAAGGGAACCCCACATACACCGAGTTTCCGTTGACCAGATAGCCCCCATTGGTCACCACCAGCCGATTATTGTCGCTCCCCGTCCCGTTCCCGACGGTGAACACTCCCCCATTGGTTGCCCAGGCGCTCCCGGCCGTCCCCTTGCCATCCACCCAAAATTCGTTGTACCCGTTGGTCAGCCCGATGTTCATCACTGTCGGGTTGGTCCAATACGACGCCGTCGCGCCCCCCGCCACTTCGATGCGATTGGAGGGCGCGATCATCGACACGGCCACCAACCCGTTGCTCACAATGGCCCCATTCGTCACCACGATGCGATACGCGCTCCCCACCAGAACAATCCCCGTCGCCTGCACAAAACCGTCCACCGTCACCACCGAAGCGCCGTCCACCGCGCCGAATACTGCCCGATTGTTGTTGGTCCAGGGTGCCGGGGCGGTCGTTCCCGCCGTACCCGACCAATTCGTCGCCGTACCCCCCGTGCTCCACGCCCCGTCCCCATGTTGATACCCCGCATCCGTCGACGAATCCCAAAATTGGTTCGCCGCCTGCGTTCCCGTCGCGATCATCAACAGAATTATCACCAGCCACCGACTAAATGCGGCAGACGTATTCATGGGCGAGACCTCCAATCAAATAAGCAGAATGAGAAGGAAACAACGACGACTATATGGATCATTAGACTTTGAAAATAGCTTATACCACAATTTCGCCTCTGAATCGAAAACAAAATGATGTATATTTCGTGCATAATTATGCATAAAACGATACTCAATTTTAACCGGACATCCATTCGTTTCAAGTGAAGCAAGCCGTTTGCCCTTTGCCAATCTTGAAACGGATTTCATCACCCAGCCGGGTGACCCTGACCCGCCGTCCTTGGCATCGAATCTGGGGGAGGCGTTTTTCGGTCCAACGCACCCGGCATTCCTCACCGGCCAGACTTTGGATCGTCGCCCGAAGGTGCTGCCCCGGAATCCAGCTTGCGCCGATGATGAATCCACCCCTCGCCGGTAACCCGCGGAAGGCCGCCCGTTTCGCACGCGGCCAGCAGGGGAATAAGCGAATCACTCCGCCTTGACTCTGTAACAACATCTCGGTGGTGGCCGTCACCCCCAGGTAGTTGTCCTCGGGCACGCGCCAGGTATCCGGGTAAAGATGAATCCATTGCGTCGTCCGGGCATGTCCGGCCGGAAACCGTTCTTGTAGAATGATCTTGCGCGCCATCGCAAACGCATGGGGCAGACCCATGCGCAGAGCCGGAATCGCACACCACCAGTGGTGAATCCAGAGCATGTCCGGATGCCATTTGGTCCAGTGATTGTCCCGCATGATCTGGCGCAACGCCGGGGCCAGCCCTTCCCGTTCATCGCCCGCCACCGTTTCGCCGGGGAAAACCGTCCAAGCCGCCGCCACCGATTGGCCGGATTGAATTTGCCGCGGCCCCCGCCAGTTGTCGGAATTATTGGGGACATCGTTTTTGTCCGCATAGATCCAAAACCGGCCATTGTCCAACCGGTCTACCCGAACAGGCCGTATTTTTGACAATCCCCATTCCCATCGTTTCCGCCAAACCGCATCCACCCGGAGCACCTGAGCGGCTTCGATCGCATACCGAAAGGTGTTGCGAAACAAAATGAGATCGATGAACGGATCGCGGTTATGCACAAAATCTTTCGTCCAAGGCGGCCCCTCCAAATTGAGAGAGGGATAGAGATCGCCGCTTTCGTCCAGGTATTTTTTCAGATAGCGCCAATAGAAACAGGCCGCCTCCTTGAAATAGGGATAGGCCCGTTGCCTGAGGAATTTCCGGTCGCGGAAAAATTCCCAACACCACCAGAGGGGCTGGCCATGCCACCCGGTCATGCCCAAGGCCCGCCCGCATTGGTTCGAACTGGCCTGCCGTTCCGGTTTTTGATAGGGGAAAATCATGTGGGGTGAATGGATTCCCTTGAGCCCAAAGGTGATTTTGGCTAAATGACGGAAACTCGGCTTCATGTGATCCAACCAATCGGCGTAGCAATCGATCCATTCCGGATGATTCGTCGGCACCGAGGAAAGGAACATCTTTTGCGTGTTCATATTCACGGTGAAGGTGCCATGCCAGGATGACGTCTCCCACGGCACGATATTCCCCACCAGCCCCGGCGCCATCGCGCCCGGCTTGATCTGGCAAGCCAGTGCAAAGAGGTTCCGGTACCATGTCTTCTCCAGTTCCTGATCGGCCAGTTCAACGCCGGATCGATCCCAGAATTCACTCCATGACCGGACATGCGCCTGATGCGCGCGGTCATACGCTTGAGCGGTCGCCTCCCCCGCCTGCATCAGTGCCCGTGCCCGGGTGCCGGGCGTCCCCTTCCTCGCCCCTGGAGGGCGCGGACCGAGGCGAGGGGTATCCCGTTCCGTCGCCACGCCAACCATGAATTCCAGCGACTGGTCGGCCTGCAGTTCGCACGCCTGCCACAGGCGATAGGGATGCGCCTGGACGGGACGAACTGAACGCCCCTTCTCAGGTTGGGGGAAAGTCCCGGCTAAATGCCATTGAAACTTCTTCGCACCATATCCAGCGGGAATGGTCTGGGTGACAACACCCCGCCAGTCCCCTTCCCGGGTCACCTGTGGAAGGGGAATTGTGGGATCGATGCCGTCCGGCGGCTTTTCAACGCACAACCGCACTCCACCCACTTTTTGTTTCTGGGTCAGGCGGATCCGGATCGCATTCGTCATCCGGTCGACAAACGCCTCGATTCGCAGGGCGCTCGTGCCATGCCAGCCGAATTCCATTTCGAAGTCGGAAATCACCGTACCGGTTGTTATATCGATCACGGTCCGGATCCGGGTGGTGCTGGTGCCCGAGTGAAAGATCCGGATTAACCCGGCCGGCTTCGGACAGGGGAACACGTGTTTTTGCCAACCCGGATGTTGATCAATATAGCGCAAGCCCTTAGGTGGTTTGCGATCAAAAACCGGTTTGCCTTCATACGCCGCTCCTCCCAACCGGAACCCGTAATCCCGTGACAGGCGAATCAAATCATCCTGGGTGACCACGCCATCCTTGGCCACATGATCGAAGCGCGCATCCCAGATGTCGTTTTTGCCCAGGTGCAGCCGGAATTCGTTCTGGAACACCTGCACCAGCGCACCGAGATCGCCGTTGCCGATCGCCGGCGCCTCGTGGATGTTGTTGATGGGGCCGTCAAACCGGATGGCATGGGAGTCGTTCACCCGGACACGGTCCGATCGGAACGAATCGGATATGCCGCCGTCGAGAGGACGATCGTCACTTTTTTTCATTCGGGTCTCTCTAGTTTGGCGAGTGCGGTCCAGCCGGGAATGAAATTTCCGAACTCAGCATCCAATGATAGCTGGATTTATCCCGAAAATCTTCCGAAATATTGACATCCTTTTGCGATCCCTAATAAACCCAATTAAATTGGCCGTCTGTTCTTTTTTTGATATTTTATTGATCACGTATTTAAAACGGAGATGAATTCATGCCGGAATTGCCCGAAGTCGAAACGGTTGTGCGCGATTTGCGCCAGGCCGGGATTGAAGGGCGTTCGTTGCGCAAAATCGAGGTCTTCTGGCACCGCACGGTCGCGCCCCTCGCGCCCACCCGTTTTATCGCCGCGCTTCAAGGTCAATCCATCCGTGCCCTTGAACGCCGGGCTAAATACATCATTTTCCATCTCTCCGGCGGTTCCGATCTGCTCGTCCATCTCCGTATGACCGGCCAATTTCACTGGGCACTCCCCGACACCCCACCCGCTACGCATGACCGCCTGATCCTCACGTTCGACGACGGACGGCGGCTCTGTTTTCGCGATACCCGCAAATTCGGCCGTTGGCTGATCGTTCCCAACGCCCAGACCCATTTGGCCCATCTGGGGCCGGAACCTCTCCTTCACTCCTTTTCCCTTGCGGTTTTTCAGGACCGGCTTGCCCGTTTCAAACGCCGGTTGAAGCCCCTTCTTCTCGATCAACGTTGCATCGCCGGCTTGGGTAATATTTATGTCGATGAAGCGCTCTGGACTGCTCACCTGCACCCTGAACGCCTCTCCCAGTCGCTGTCCGCCCCGGAAATTCAAGCGCTTCACGCCGCCATCCGAAGCGTCCTCCGCCAGGGGGTTCGCAACCGCGGCACGTCACTCGGCGACGGCAAACCCAATTATAACGGACTCGATGGCCGGCGCGGCAAAAACCAGGGGATATTAAACGTCTTCCGCCGCACCCAGGAACCCTGCCCCACCTGTGACACCCCAATCCAACGGATGCTCGTCGGTCAACGCAGTACCCATTATTGTCCCCGATGCCAGCCACTACTCCGGAACCCGGGGAAAAAACCGGTTATCCCCAACCAGCGGAGCAAACCGCTTCTCCCTAAGGGAAGCCGTGCGTTAATCGGTCGGCTCCCCCTCACCCCGGCCCTCCCCCGCGCCGGGGGGAGGGAGGAGTGAAATTCCACCACTGCCGCTTAAAAATAGGGAACCCTCGATTGACTTCGAAAGTCTGCTGTTCAATATTCGTCAATCCACGGTTGGACCTGCCGATAACCCTTCACCTCTCCCTCACAGGACGAGGGCAAAGCAGGGTTGCGCTCAAGTCCGCGGGTAACCGGATCAATCATAACTTCGACGGGGTCCATCGTTTACCTCTCCCCGGCGCGGGAGAGGTCGGACCCGATCGCCGCGGCGGCGCATCGGGGCCGGGTGAGGGGGATCGTCCCTTTGCCAGAAGGAGGTCCCGGTGAAACCACCCCGCGCCCTTTTCAGCTGGCTGATTCCCATCGCCATCCTGACCTTCTGGGCCGTCATGATGGCCTGGCTGATCCGCACCGAGGCGTTCCCGGAATATTTTGGCACCCGCTCCCCTGGCTACCGCGGCCTGGCCCATACCGGCACCCTGCTGATGGACCGCTGGATGGTCATTCGCTTCAACACCGCGCGCATCGGGTACAGCCATACCGTGGTCGATATCGACGAAACGACGCCGGACAACCAGATTCTGATCGAAAACGAAACCCTCATGACACTCAAGATTCTCGATGCAACCCAGAACGTGCGAGTCACCTCCCGCGCCCATCTGGATGCTTTTTATCACCTTCAAACCTTCCATTTTACCATCGTCTCACGCGGCTATTCCGTCACCCTCTTCGGCCGTCGCGAAAAGGACCAGACCTTTCGGGTCAACATCAGTTCCGCCGGAAATCAGCAATCCTTGCGGATTGAAATCCCCGATGATGCGGTCCTCTATTCGCCCCTGACGGACATGATGCTCCAGCGTCTGCAACCCGGGCAGACGGTCCGGGTCCGCCTTTTCAATCCCGCCACTCTTTCGGTCAGCGATATTCCCGTCCGCGCCCTCCGTCACGAAACCCTCCCGGTGCTCGGCACCAATATTCCCACCATCGTCCTCGAAGCGGATGTCCAGGGGCTCACCATGACCAGCTGGATGGATGGCGACGGCCGGACTCTCAAGCAGGAGACGCCACTCGGGTGGACCTTGCTGGCCTGCGCACCCGAAGAGGCGGTCATCCAGGACGAAACAGCCACGGCGGATGAATTGCTCTCGGCCATGGCTGTCCCCTGTAATCTTCCGATCGATAATCCCCGATCCCAAACCGCCCTCCATCTCACGCTACTGGGCCCCGCCAAACTGGATCAGATTGTCGAGTCGCCCCGTCAAATCGTTCGCGGTCGATCCGCCGGCAAGATCCAGCTCCGGCTCTTGGCCGATTCCGCCGTTCCGCCCCAATCCGCTGCACCGGACCCGGCGTTGTCGTTCCTGACGAACGATCTGGCGGCTACCCCCTTCATTCAGTCCGACCACCCCAATATCCGGCGGCAGGCGGCCAAAATCACCGGTTCGATCACCTCCCCTTGGGACAAGGCCCTCGCCATCAATGAGTGGGTTTTTAAAAATGTCGATAAACAACCCACCATCAGTCTGCCTTCCGCCCTCGATGTCCTCGCCCAACGTCAGGGGGATTGTAATGAACATACGTATCTCTTCACGGCCCTCGCCCGGGCGGCGGGTCTTCCCGCACGAGTTCGGATTGGTTTGGTTTATTTGAACGGCGCTTTTTATTATCACGCCTGGCCCGCGGTTTTCGTGGAACGCTGGCACGAAATGGATCCCACCTTCGGTCAAAACTCGGTCGATGCCACGCATCTCGCCCTGCTCGATGGCGAACTGGCCGACCAGATGCAACTGCTCGGCTATATCGGCCGCCTGCAAATCGAAGTCGAACCCAGCCCCCCACCGCCCGGAGGACCCCGCCGTGATTGAAATTAAAAACCTCTCCAAGAGTTACGGATCGGTCCATGCCGTCATCGACCTGAACCTGATTGTTCCCCGCGGTGAATTGTTCTGTTTCCTCGGACCCAATGGCGCGGGAAAAACCACCACCATTAAAATGCTCACCGGCCTGGTTCATCCCGATGCCGGATCCGTCCGGCTCTGTGGATTCGATCTCGCCCGCGAGCCCCTGGCCGCCCGCCGACTCCTCGGGTATATCCCCGATCTTCCCTTTCTCTATGAACGCCTCACCCCGCCCGAGTTTCTCGAATTCGTCGGCGACCTCTATGGCGTTGACCGGAACCGGGTCAACCAGGCCTGCGATGAGGAATTGACCCGTTTCGGTCTGGCCGACCATCGACGGGCGCTGGTCGGGGATCTCTCCCACGGTATGCGCCAACGGCTGATTTATGTGGCCACCTTCCTTCATGATCCCCAAATCCTTTGCATCGACGAGCCGCTGGTCGGTCTGGACCCTTATACCATTCGCATGATCAAGGATCTGCTCAAGGCCAAGGCACGGTCCGGTGTCACGGTATTCCTGACCACCCATATTCTTGCGGTGGCTGAAGAAATCGCCGACCGCGTCGGTATTCTTTCGCGAGGACGGCTCGTCGCCCTCGGCCCCATTGATGAACTCAAAAAACGGCATGATATCAAAGGCGATCTGGAATCGGTCTTTCTCATGTTGACGGCCGATGATTACGGCTTGCCCGTCAGTCCTGGAAAGGAGAATGCCGCCCCATGCATCCCCTGAGGGTCCTTTATAAAAAAGACGGACATATGTTTGCCAATTTGAATACGGTTCTCCGCCGCGAATCGAGTTTCAAGGTTCTCTTCATCCTCGCGTTTGCGCTCGGTCTCTTCTTTGGGCTCTATGCCGTATTCCTTTCCGGTTTCAGGTTTCTCAATATTCTTGGCGGCGCCGGTTTCATGGTGACCCGCTATCTATTTTCGCTGATTTTTCTGGCCCTCGGCGTCATGATGGTCCTCTCCGGCATCATCACCTCCTACTCCGCTCTCTTCCGGTCCCGGGACAGCATCCTATTGCTGACCAGTCCCATCCCCGACTCCACCTTGGTCCTTTATAAATTCACCGAGTCCTGCCTGTTGAGCTCCTGGGCTTTTTTCTTCATCATCCTGCCCTATACCCTCGCCTATGCCGTTCATGAAAAGTTGTCCCCCTTCTTCGTCGGTTGGACCCTTCTTTTTTCGATTCCCTTCCTGATCCTCTATTCCGGTCTGGGCACCATTTTCGTTTTACTTTTTATCCGCTGGATCCCCCGCCACCTCCGGGAATGGATGATTCTACTCGGACTGATGGTCGCGGGCCTGATCGCCTATTATGTCCGCCCGACCGCCCGCACCGGCTTCGATGATTCCCAGTTTTTGCTCTCGCGGCTGATCCCCGGCCTGCAATGGGCGTCCCAACCCCTGGGGCCAAACTGGTGGGCAGCGGAAGGCATCATGGCCTTTGCCCGCGGCCAGATCGGACGGGGCTTCCTCCTCTGGGGCGTTCTCGTTTCCAATACGCTTCTGGTGATCTGGATTATCCGGAGCTTGGGCAAACTCCTCTTCGCCCGGGCCTGCCAGCGCTTATGGGGCATCGTGCCGCCTCGCCGGCGACAGGAACGGCTCGGCGCGATGCTCGATCACTGGCTCCAGCCGTTTGGAACCATCAGTCGCGGCCTGGCGCTCAAAGACATCCGTACTTTTCTACGCGACCCCATGCAGTGGTCCCAGTCGTTGATTTTCTTCGGGCTACTCGGATTTTACTTCGCCAGCTTGCGCACGTTCCGTTATAACGCCCTCCCCGATGTCTGGCGCAACCTGATTGTTTTTTTAAACGTCTTCAGTGTGGCAGCCGTCCTCTGCTCCCTCTCCTCGCGTTTTGTCTATCCCCAGCTCAGCCTTGAAGGACAGGCCTTCTGGATCATCGGCCTCTCCCCCGCCGGTCTGCGCCGGGTCTTGTTAACTAAATTTTTTACTGCGCTCGCCGCTATGGCGACCATCAGCGTAGCCCTGATCGCACTCTCCACCACCATGCTCGGAGTGGCACCCCTCCTCAAGGGTGTCACGGTATCCCTGTCGCTGGCCATCGCCCTCGGCACCTGCGGGTTGTCCACCGGACTCGGCGCGGTCTTTCTCGACCTGAAACAATCCAACCCCATGGCGATCGTCTCCAGCTTCGGGGGCACTCTCAATCTCGCCCTGAGCCTGATTTTCATGGCGGTTGTCATCCTCCCCTGCGCGATTCCCTTTCACTTCCTGAATTTGGGTAAGATCGGACCCACCACTCTCTATCGAACCCTGGGCATCGTCGGACCCGCTATTGTCGTTCTGACCCTCCTGACCACGATTCTCCCACTCTGGCTGGGCTTACGTTCCCTGCAGCGAAGAGAATATTGATCCGGTTTAGAAACAGGGATACCCGATAGACAACCTTGACGCCGGGCATCCTTGGAAACCCGCTTCTAGGGCTGTAATAGAAAAGTTAAAATGAGTCGCCCAGTCAACTCCAGGCTGTCGGCACTTAATTTATCCAGAGTATCTTGCGTGGTATGCCAGTATTCATTTAAATCCGGCTCCGAGCCATAGTGAAAATCGATCAGATCAATCGCAGGGAAACCCGCGTCTAAAAAAGGCACATGATCATCCAACACCGCGCCTTCTGCCAGGTGAATATAGCTCCGGATTCCTTGTCGTTCCGCCGCCGCAAAAATGGCCTGCATCAAGAGGGGCGAACTGTTTCGCGGCAGGGTCAGGGTCAGATCGCGATCCCCCACCATGTCCGCAATCACCACCGCGCGCACCGGCACTTGCTCCGCATCAGCCCGCAGTTGAGCCGCCAGCTGGCGACTGCCATGCAGCCCATCGTTCGGTCCATATTCCACCCGGCATTCTTCCCCATCGAAAAAGGCCAGCAGAACCGTCGGTCTCCGATCCGAGGGGATCACGGTCAGTACGCGCGCCAATTCGATCAGGACTCCAACCCCTGAGCCGGAATCGTTGGCGCCGACAAAGCCCTCAATTCCGCTTTTGGTGTCATAGTGCGCGCCCAGAACAAACAGGTCTGGTGTTGCGCCGGGCAGGGAGACCAAAACATTTCTGAAAACCAAAGGTCCCAGCGGGGTATCATTGGTGAAGCTATCGATCCGCGCCGAGAGCCCCAGGCTGATCAAACGCGCCTGGATCCAGCGAGCCGCCCTTTCCGTCTCCGCAGTACCCGCTTTTTTCGAACCCAAGGCAACAAAGGCCTGAACCTCTTCCATTGCCCGCCCACCGTTGAAAATCCTGGCTTCAACGGCCGGGTTCGGAGGGGGAGGGACGGAGGTAGATCTTGCGGGTGTCGAGCCGGGCTTACATCCGGCGGCCAGAACCGCCCAGCCCAGTGCTATTAGACCTGTCCGGAATAGGTTAGAACGAACCGTTGATGGCTCTTTCTTTGGAATCGGGTTTTCGCTTCTCCCTCCCCCCGGCGCGCGGGAGGGACCGGGGTGAGGGGGAGCCTCCGAAACGATATCCGGGTTTCCAAAGTGCCCCCTCACCCTACCCTCCTCCGCGCCGGGGGGAGGGAAAAAACTGCCCCTCTTGCGGTCCGAAATAGGTTGGTATAAACCGTTGATCGCTCTTTCATTGAAGTCGGCTTTTCGTTCCTCCCTCCCCCCAACGCGGGGGAGGGACCGGGGGGAGGGGGGATCCGATGGTAATCTCAGGGTTGTTCCTGAAGCCCAAGAACTTGCAGGATCCGATCGAGATCGTCATCGGAATATAAATCGATCCGGATCGAGCCCCGGGTCTTTTTCCCATTGGCCAGGGTGCGGCAGGGCTCCAGGTGAATGCCGGTGCCAAAATGCTGATGCAGCAGTTCTGAAATCCGGCGAACATGGTCTTCGGGCAGCGTGGTTCTCACCTCCCGGGGCTTACCCGGCTTGCGCTTGAGTGCAGCCACCCATTTTTCGGCATCCCGGACAGACCGGCCTTCGCGCACAATTCGCTCCGCCAGCTGGACCTGATCCTCAACGAGGTCCAACCCCAGCAAGGCTTTGGCATGCCCGGTCGACAACCGGTTTTCTGCCAGATATTGGCGCACGGTAATCGGGAGGTTGAGCAAGCGTAGCGTGTTGGCAACACTGGCCCGGGCCTTACCCACCCGTTGAGCGATATCGTCCTGGGTCAGGTTGAATTTATCGACCAGGGCCTGATAGCCTTCCGCCTCCTCGATCACGTTCAAATCCTGCCGTTGGAGATTTTCGACCAGCGCCAGTTCCAGCGCCTGATGGTCGTTGGCCTCCATGACGATCACCGGAACTTCGGTTAATGCCGCCACCTGGGCCGCGCGCCACCGGCGCTCGCCGGCGATCAACTCGAACGCACCGGGGATTTTACGGACCAGCAGGGGCTGTAACACCCCGCGATCCCGAATCGAGTTGACCAGATCTTCCAGTGCTTCCGGCGCGAAGATCCGCCGGGGTTGCCAGGGACTGGGCTTGATTTGAGCGACGGGCACCTTGCGAATCGCTGAAGATCCAGGAATGTCAGCGGCCGGGCCCACAGCCGCTACGGAAGCCGGAGCCGCCGGGGTCTGGTCTTGAATCAACGCTTTTAACCCGCGTCCCAATCCATGTTTCGTCGCCATACTCAGCCCCCGGGGTAAACTCATTAGGGATATTGACCGCACCGGTTCAAACCGGTGTTCTCAGGCAATCCAAACAACACATTCATGTTCTGTATGGCCGAACCGGACTGCCCCTTCATCAGGTTGTCGATATGCGATACGATCCGCAGTTTGCGCGTCCGTTCGTCGAGATCGACGATCAGGTTGCAGAAGTTCGTCCCGCGGACATGCGCACTGCCCACACCGGAATTTCGGTCGAAAATCCGCACAAAACCATCATTGCGGTAAAATTCGCGATAGAGCTCGATTAACTCTTCGCGCTTGATGTCGCTGGTCAACTGGCCATATAGCGTCGACATGATGCCGCGCACAATGGGAACGATTTGCGAGGTGAAGGTGATCTTGATTTCCGCTCCGGCCAACAGACCTAATTCGCGTTCAATCTCGAAAACATGCTGGTGTCCCGCCAGCTTATAGGCGTTCATGTGATCCTGCCGGTTGGGGAAATGAAAGCTGGGATGGACCTTTTTACCGGCGCCGGAAACGCCGGTTTTGCAGTCGCAAATGATACTGTCCAGGGTCACCAGCCGGTGCTTGGCCGCCGGCGCGAGACCGACGATACAGCTCACGGCAAAACACCCGGGATTACCGATCACACGGCGGCGGGAATCTATTTCCTTACGATGCAGTTCGACCAGCCCATAGACCGCCTCCGGCAACAACTCGGGAGAGGCGTGCTTGGGCTCGCGCCCGATCCGCCCGGCATACGCGGCATACGCCTCCGGGGTGTTGAACCGGAAATCACCACTGTAGTCGATGACCTTCGCGCCGGTCTTCAAGATCGCCGGTGCGGCATTCATCCCAACGCCGTCCGGCGTGGCCAGGAAAACGACATCCGCCGGTTCCTGAGCGCGGGGATCGGAAGGATCGATCAAAGGCATGTCACAAAAGCCGGTCAGATGAGGATAGAGCCGGCTCATCGGGGTCCCGACATCATTGTTATCCACCAAGCACATCAGCTTGGCTTCAGGATGGTTCAACAGCACCTCTGTGACACCCACCCCACCATAGCCACCCGCGCCAACCACTTTGACTTTAATCATGATCTGCTTCTCTCCTAACCGTCTCATCGCCTGGTCATCTGAATTGTGGTAATCGCTAAATATGCCCCCACCGGACTACGGTGTCAAGGCAGGTGTTTCGCGTGTGGATGCACGCAAATTTTAAAACGCGACTGCCTCTTTTTGCTGGAGAAGAACTTATGAGCGGGTGTCCTTCCTCGAGAGTTCTCTCTCCTTACGCTCGGGGCTTGGTCCGAACCCCCGGTTTTTTCTTCCGGCTCGTTCCCACATCAGGCTTAGGCCCCGGTTTTCGGTCCCCCTTGCGCAGAATATAGAATCGACAGGTTGCGCGATCACACTCGCTCATATCCAGGTAAAAGTCATAACCCAAGGGCTCCAGGACTCGACGGTACAGCACATCGCAATGCCCGCAATAATCCGGATAGGCCTTGAAATGCTTCAGCTTGAGCAGCCGCCCCTTGGACGGACACCGCCGCAGAACGCCCTTGAAAATCCCCTTTTGGGTGTCCAACTCCATTTTGAAGTCAGCCGCTTCCTCGCTGAGCGTCCGGGACCAATAGGTCCAGCACCCTTGGATCCCTTCTTTTTTGACCGTCTCCTGCAGGTTTCCCAGAAAATAGTCGGATAGATAATGCCAAAACCGGATCACGGATTCTTTGCCGTCCCGTTTTTCCAAAAACCGGAACAAGTCACTGTAAGCCGGAATGAATTCAGTACAGGATATCATCGGGACCTCCTGAAAAAGCGTTGTACACTGCGCCCGGTCTCAGGATCATATTCTGCCAGTTCGGCCTTGAACGGTGTGCCTTCGCACAAAGCTTCGTTCACCGTCCGGGTCGTCTCATGAAATAAACGGGCCACGGGATAGCCGTGGCTCTTCATATGGGTAATGGCCGGACAAGCCGCCACGGAAATCACCAATTCGTCGCGGGTCAGCCGCACGCGAAACCGGGCCCGTTCACGGGTATACATCGTCTCGAAATGCACCTTGAGCGCCGCCAGCCCCCGTTGCCGAATCGCGCGTCTTAACGGCGCATAATATTTGCGGGTGAATTCACGCAGGTAGTCCCGCACGGCCTGCTCGCCATAATGGGTGTGCAGGTATTCAATCCCCGCGCTTAATGCGCCATGAAAATCCTTGTGCAGATATTCATGATCGGAAGCCTTACAGCTCATCGTCTTGTGCGCCATCTTCCACCTCTTTTCAGCGAACCGATTCCCACGGCATCAACAACACCCGGTCTTTTTTCAAGATCCCATCGATGGCGCGACGACAGGACGCCGTCAAAGGATAGCGCAAGAGTGCGGTCGGCGTCTTGAACAGGCCCATCTGCACCAACAGATATTTTTCGCCGGCGAGCCAGCAGGTGATCTTTTTGCCTCCGTAGACCTTCCACATCAGTTGGTTCATCCGGTCTTGCATCCACTGTGCGCCCTCGTGATCGCCCTGAATTGCGGACTCGAAAATCAGGCGGGCCATGTATCCATTGAAAACCGCTCCCCCCAATAGCAACCCGTCATATCCCGCCTTCAGGTACCCGGCGCAATCGAATTCATTTCCCGTCAACAAAACCAATCCCGGACGACGGGCCCGGACGCCGATGGCCAAATCGCGCCGGACAGGATCACCGGAGCTGTCCTTGATCATCATGACTTTCGGTTCGCCATAGAGGGCCTTCAGTACGGGGGGGGGGACTTTCACAGAACTGTAGTCCCCCCGATCGTAGATCCCGACGGGAAGCGGACTTTGACGGATGGCTTCCTGGTAGAGGGCCAGGACATTGTCCGGGTTCGCGTTCATCAAAAAGAAGGGCGGCGCAATGATGGCCAAGTCGGCACCCTCGGCTTTCACCCAGGCCATATTGTCCAGAATCCGCCCGGCGGAATTATCGCTGACCTGGACAGAAATCACCAGTCGCCCCCGCCCCGCTTCCACCACGGCCCGCACCAGGTCCCGTCGCTGTCCATCGGTCATCCAGGGACCTTCCCCATTCGTCCCGAGCAAAAACAAACCCTTCACCCCCAGGCGGCAATGGTGTTCCACCATCCGCTTGACGGATCCGGTATCCACCCGACCCGTATTCAGAAAAGGCGTAGGCGCCGCCGACCAAACCCCGATCAAACTTTTTCGATCAAACTTTTTCATGGGTATCGCTCTCTTATTTTGTATGTTTGTGGGCCGCCCGCGAAACTGAAAACTTATTCCTGTCCGCTCCAGCAATAGGTGCAGAGTTTTTCCCGCGGCAGCCCAATCGCTTCCACCAGGTCATCCAGGCGTTGGTATTGCAGCGTGGTTAGATTCAGGCGCTTGCGGATTTTTTCCACCATGGCGCAATAGCGGTCGGAACAGGGATTGGCGTAGTCCTCCAGATTTTTCTCGTGGTGGCCTTCCAGATCCTGAATCGCCTTGCGTCCCGCTAGATCCAGTTCGGACCGCGACCGTGAAAAATTCAGGTATTTACACCCGAAGACGAGCGGAGGACAGGCTGGCCGCATGTGGATTTCGCGGGCATTCATGGCGTACAAGCGCTGGATGATGTCCTTCAACTGGGTTCCCCGCACAATCGAATCCTCACAGAACAACAATCGCTGGTTTTCGATGAAATCCCGGATGGGAATCAGCTTCATGCGGGCCACCAGATCCCGGATCAATTGATCCTGGGGCATGAAACTGCGCGGCCAGGTGGGGGTATATTTCACGAAGGGGCGTTTGAAAGGAATGTGCGCCTCATTGGCGTAACCGACCGCATGCGCGGTCCCGGAATCGGGAATGCCCGCCACCAGATCCACTTTCGAACTGTCCCGCCGGGCCAGGGCCGCACCGCACCGGTTCCGCGCCAACTCGACATTGATCCCCTCATACGTCGAGGACGGATACCCATAATACACCCACAAAAAGGCGCACATTCGCATGCCTTCCAGCGGATCCATTTTGGGCTGAACGCCTTCATCATTGATCAGAACGATTTCGCCCGGCCCCAGATCGCGGATCACCTCGAAATCCAGATTGGGAAATGCCGTGGTTTCCAGGGTCACCGCATAGGATCCTTCCTTGCGGCCCAGGATCACGGGCGTCCGACCCCACCGATCCCGTGCTGCATATAATCCGTGATTGGTCAGCACCAGGATCGAACAGGACCCCTCCACCGACAGCTGGACCCGGCGCAACCCATCCTCAAAAGTCGCTTCCTGATTGATCAGATTCGCCACCACTTCGGTCGGATTGATCTCGTTCCCGCTCATCTCCGAAAAATGGGTCGCACTCTTGCTGAAGGCCTGCCGGACCAGCTCCTCCATATTTTTGATCACCCCCACCGTTACAATCGCATAGGTGCCCAGATGCGAACCGATGATCAGCGGCTGGTCCTCATAATCACTGATGACCCCAATGCCCCACGGACCATTCATCCGGCGCAAATCGTCTTCGAATTTTGAACGGAACTGGCTATTGGTGATGTCATGAATCACCCGCTTGATCCCACCGGGCGAACGCACCGCCAACCCTCCCCGTCGGGTGCCCAGGTGCGAATGATAATCGGTTCCAAAAAACAGGTCATTGACGCAATCTTTCGTCGAAACAATACCGAAAAATCCGCTCATCGGTTACTCCTTGGTCGAATTGTTTTGTGCCCCATCATTCAGTTATGCTTACTCCCGTCCAAATTTTCGCCGGAATTCCTGGAAGGACATAAAAATCAGGGTCGGCCGACCGTGTGGACAGGTATACGGCATTTCGGCCGTCGCCAAATCGACCACCAATTGTTCGATTTCTGCCACTGTCAACCGATCCCGGGCCTTCACCGCCGCCTTACAAGCCGCCTGGGCGATCACTTCCGCCCGTGCATTTTCACGCCCACCCCGATCCCCTGCCGATTCCAATAATCCCGCCATATCCGCCAGGAAAGTCCGTACGGATAATCCGGTCAATCCGCCCGGTAAGGCATCCACCAAAAACGTATCCCCGCCGAATTCCGCGATGCCAAATCCCATTTTTTTCAACAACTCCAGATTGTCTCGTACGGTTTGTACATCCCGCGGCGGCAAGTCGACGGTTTCCGGCAAAAGCAGGGATTGCGAGGTCAGGTCGCCCTTGAGAAATCGGCGCATGAACTTTTCAAACAATACCCGCTCATGCGCTGCATGGGGATCCATGACGACCAGGCCATCCTCCGTCTCCAACAGCACGTATAAGCCGCCCACCTGCCCGACGATCCGGCACCAACTCCATGGGGTGGACGCGCTCCCCCCCCCGCCCTCCGGCGCAGCAGCCACTGAGGACGATTGACCCGCACCCAACACGGCACCCGTTTCTGGAGGGGGTGGCGTGATTCCCGCGGCGGGCATTCGCGGATATCGAAATACCCCGGACGTCGGTAAATTTTCAATGTGCAGTTGCCGCTCCGGCTCGGCCCGAATGACCGGGGGCGTCTGGAACATGGAAAAAGGTTGTGCCGGGTCCCCTGCGCTCCGAACCCCGCCCGCCAGCGCCGCCCGCAAAGCGGCCATGACTCCATCCCGCACCTCACCCCCGTGACGGAAGCGGACTTCTTTCTTCGTCGGATGCACATTCACATCCACCGCGCCGGGATCCAAGGTCAGGAACAGAAAAAGACTGGGGTAACGCCCCGTCGGGAGCAAGGTCTGGACCGATTCCCGTATGGCCCGGTAGATCAAGGGCGCCCCGGCCGGGCGGCCATTCACAAAAAAGAATTGTTCACTGCTATCCGCACGGGCCAGACTGGGCGTCCCGACATAACCCTCGATGTTCAGTTCGCCACCCGCCCAATGAATGGGCTTCAAATCCCCTACGTAGGACACACCAAAAAGTTCGCGAATCCGGTCTTCCAGCGTCGCTCCGCCGGGCAAGCGCCAGACTTCCCGGTTATCGACCACCAGCCGCAGGGCCGTCTCCGGATGAGCTAAAGCATGCACCAGAAACACCTGCCGGACATGGGACAGTTCCGTGGCGACTGAACGCAAAAACTTGCGCCGGGCTGGAACATTGAAAAACAGATCGCGAATCTCGATCGTCGTCCCCGGCGGACACCCGCAATCGCGAACATCCTGAAGCTTGCCACCCGCCATCACGATCTCGGTCCCCCCGGGAGTTTCCCGTACCCCTGTTTGCATCCGAAACCGGCTGACCGATCCGATCGCCGCCAGCGCCTCACCTCTGAAACCCAAGGTGGCAATGTGTTCGATATCCCCTACATCGCGAATCTTGCTGGTGGCATGCCGTTCCAAGGCCATCAACGCATTGTCGCGATCCATCCCCCACCCATCATCGGTGATGGAGATCAACCGGGTTCCCCCGGCCACTACCTGAACCTCAATCGACCCCGCTCCGGCGTCCTGTGAATTTTCGATCAATTCCTTGACGACCGATGAAGGGCGCTCCACTACTTCGCCAGCGGCAATCTTGTTGGCGACTTCAGGCGGCAACAGTCTGATCTGAGGTTTCGGAGTCATGGTCCCTTTACAAAAAAACGCGCCCGGATTTTACATCCGGGCGCTGGACAAGGAAATAAAAATAACGGCGGGTTACAGGATACTGACGGAGATGTCGTCTGACTTCAGGGCATCCGCCGCTCCGCCAGCCTCGTCCTCGACATGCTTGTAACTGGGAAGATAGCGGTAGTAGACCTGCAACATCAGGGCACACAACGTGGTCGTGTAGACATGCGAACCCGGATCGTGATCGCCCCCTTCCCAGTGTCCATCTTCCTCCTGGTTTTGCACCAGTTCGCGCGAAAATTGCTTGTTCCAATTGTTCCAGGTCGATCCGCCCTCCTGGAATTTGGCCTGGGTCAGATAATACCACCCATACACCGCCGCCGTCCCTTTCGCCTTCGCATCTTTCGCGGCTTTCTCCGGCCATTTGCACACCTGGGGTTCCAAATATTTAATTCCATTGCGGACCTGCTTCGATTTCGCCTGTCCCAGCAACTGCATACACAACGTCCCCGCCGAAGTCATCGTCCAGGACACTCCCCCCCCGGGTTTCTCGTATCCCCCCGAATACCCCCAGCCGCCCGCTTCGCCCACGTTGGAATACGACCATTCCTTCATCAAATTGATCGAGCGCTTAATCGCCTGTTCCAAATCCGGATTGGTCGCCCCCGCCATCTTGGCCGCCTTGAATGCCTGGAACTGCCAGCCGCAACAGGACATGTCCCAAGTCGGCGCATTATAAACGTAATGAAATCCGCCCTTTTCATGCTGGCCCTTGATGATGAATTCCACCCCCTTCTCCATCGCCTCCCGGATAGCCATGATCTTAGTCATCGCAAAGGCTTCGCTCATGGCATAACAGGCAATTCCGTTTTGATAGGTATTGGGCGACCAGGATCCATTGGCCGATTGTTTCGAAAGCAGATATTTAATGGCTTTTTCAACCGTGGGTCCAAATTCCTCAGAGGCTGGAGTTTCCCCATGGGCCAGATAAGTCAACAAGGCCAAACCCGTCATCGCAATGGGCGGCGAATCCCACGAGCCATCCGGCTTCTGATGCTCCTTTAACCAACGCAACGCCTTTATCACGGATGCTTCCGTGACACTGCTGCCACCGTATGAGGCCAGAGCGGTGTTTCGCCCCCCTTTTGTCCGGTTTCCATACAAACTCTTCATCACCAGCGGACTCCTCGTCATCACCGGCGCAAACGCCACCATCGGGGTATCCTTGTCTCCATCCACTCCAACTCCTGGCGTATCCGATGGAGCTGAATACTCCGAGGGGGGCGCCACGACCGTGGTATCCACGGTCACATCAACTTCTTCCATCTCTTCAGGCTTGATCTCTTCGATCTTGATATCGTCGAGCTTGACGGTTTCCATTTCCACCACCGTCACCTCCACCTCCGAATCGCTCGAGAGCTGTTGCCCCACGGCAAAAACCAACAATCCCGCCGCCACCCCTGCTCCGATCAGGATGGAAAGGGTGCTCGGCCCAAACAAACGCAGTAACTCAAATCTCGCAAACCGGAATTCGCCGGAATCTCTCGGGGCCTTCAACCCTTTGATAATGAGCTTCAGGCGTTCTTTAAGCGGCTTCTCTTCCAATAATTCAATTAATTCGGTTCCCATAGCGCCATCCTCCGCGTATTAATCCATCATCCGCATCTCGTCCTATTCCTTCTCCACCCGCCCATTATTACAGTCTGATCATTTTATCGTGAAACCAGCGCAATCTTATGCAGCCCGACTGAATGACAAATATCCAAAACGCGAACCAATCCGTCATGTTCGGCATTTGAGTCACAAGCGACAACAACCGCCTGATCCTTGCCGAAGTGAGCCATCCGCCCCAAAATAGACGTTAACGTCTCCACCGACACCCCCCGCTCATTAATCCGGAACCCGTCGCGGGCCACGGTCACCTGAAACTGATC
This sequence comes from uncultured bacterium, assembly GCA_903824675.1. Classification (GTDB taxonomy): domain Bacteria; phylum Verrucomicrobiota; class Kiritimatiellia; order CAIKKV01; family CAIJXV01; genus CAIJXV01. Next base: position 23,521 of record CAIJXV010000016.1, on the reverse strand, counting down.
AATCCCGATGGATTCCCCGCTTATCGCCATCGGCCGATTGACATCCAAATGCGCGATAATGTCCAATGGCTTCATCGTTATGACGAAAAAAATCAACAATTGAAAAACAATGTCGATCATGGGCGTCATATCAATTTTTTCGGAATCGTGGGATTTGCTCATCAGCCACCTCCCTTTTGACGCCGGATGATGGCGTCAAACCGTATTCCCGAAAAAACGGAACGCATTACAACAATTTTCATGCTCCTGCCGCATGAAAAAATCACATGCTCATAACGGAAAGGTTTTTCAGCCCCACCAGACTGCACAGATCCAAAACTTGAACCAGTTTTTCATGGGGTGAATCGGATGCGCATTTGATCAAAATCGTCTGGGTTGTGCTCATCGACGCCAGTTTGGCCAAAACCCCCTGCAGGGTATTGAGCGAAACGGTGCGGTTATTGATATTGAAGCCATCCCGAAAGATCATGACCTGAATCAGGTCTTCGGGCGTTTCATCCTGTTTGGCCTTGGCGTCCGGCGCCGGACGGTTGACATCCAGATGCGCAATGATGTCTTCGGGCTTCAGGGTCACGATAAAGAAAATCAATAACTGGAAGACGCAATCAATCATCGGCGTCATGTCCAATTTGGGATCTTCGCCTTTAGCCATAAATCACCTCTCCGTTATTCGCCTTTTTTCTTCATGGCGGCAAACTGGATTTTATAGATGCCTTTTTCCGTGCAAATATCCATCACCCGTCTCACATAGTAGTGCTTGGTCTTCGTATCCGCCCGGATCATGATATTCACCTGACTGGGTCCCATCCGATTGACGGCTAAGCCGACAATTCCTCTCAAGGCCGCTTCGTTGCAAACCGCCTTGCCCATCAGGATATTCCCGTCCTTATCCAGCTGGATAATCATCGTACCGGGTATCTTTTTTTCGATCTTCGGACCATTCGGAGATTGCGCCAGTTTGATTTTTTCGCTGATCTGATCATTGTCCAACTGGATGGTTACGATAAAGAAAATCATCAACTGAAAGACGCAGTCGATCATCGGCGTCATGTCGATGTTACTTTCGTAATTCTTTTTAACTTTTTTCGCCATGTTTTCCTCCCGCACGTACAATCGCCGGCCAGGGCGCTCGCAAAAGCTGCCGCCAGCCGGAGGGTGGCCATCGAGCGGTCGTTTATTCCGGAACGACTTCGACGTTCCGCAGATCCTTGATCAGATCCATGGTGATGGCTTGCATCCGCAGGGTCGCTTTATTTGCAAAATTACGGAAAACCGTGAACGCCGTAATCGCCGGGATGGCGACGGTGAGGCCGGCGGCCGTGGTCCAAAGGGCCTGGGAAATACTCAAGGCCAGCATGCCGGTCTGCGCGCCGCCGCCGGTGGCGATGGTTTCAAAGGCCATGATCATCCCCTGCACCGTTCCGAGCAGTCCGAGCATGGGCGCGAGCGCCGCCGTCACGGAGAGCCAGGAAATGTGCTGCATCAGCTTTTCGCTCTCGAATTCCGCCGCCACGGTCACGGCTTCCTGGATGACTTCATATCCATCTTCCACATGGCTGAGGCCGGCGGCGAGGATGTTGGCCATCGGGCTGGGCTCGTCCTTGCAGGATTGCAAAGCCTTGAACACATCGCCCTGTTGCATGCATTCGTTGACTTTGCGGATTAGCTCGGGCGGCACAATCTTGACGGTTCGAACCGTCATGGAACAATCGATCGTGAAATAAATCATGGAGATCAATGCGCCGAGCAAGCCAAGCCAAAGCGCAACGCCCAGCCATCCGCTGCTGAGCACCATGGCCATGAAGCTGGTATCGACCTTGGGCTTTTCCTCGGCATCTTTCTTCAACTCGGTCCCCGCGCCCGCCGGCGCATTACCAGCCGCCGCCACTGCGGGAGCCGCTGCGCCCGCCGCCGCGGGCGCCGCATCTTGAGCCATCGCTCGCGCGCAAAGAATACCCAGGAATCCCACGACCACCATGACCGCCAGCCAACCCATTTGTTTTTTCATCGCGTATCCTCTCTGTAATTAGTCGTACAGTATAGTCTTTCAAACCTGCCTGCATCAAGTGCGAAACAACCGACCCTTATTTGACATCTTTTTTAGCCCAGCTACTTCCGGGATACTGGGCTTTCAGCTTCTTGCGCATTTCCGCAGCCCGGGGGTCCCGCATTTCGTCCAGCACCTCTGCCGCTTTGTAGAGGGCCTCCGGATGTATGGCCGGAACATCTTCAAACAACACCGCCACCTTCAAATAATCAACCAGCGCATCTTCCTTTTGGCCCTGATTCCGATACAGCTCCGCCCGCATCAGGATGGCCGACGCCGCCAAGTCCCGCGAACCACTGGTGATCGTGGCCTCGATATCCTTTTTCAAGGAGCTCTGGCGTTCCGGAATCAACATCAGGGTTTCCCAATAAAACCGGCGTAATTCGGGTGTGATCTGACCCGGCAACGCATTTTTAAAGAGATCCTCGAGAATCGTCCCTGCCTTTTTGTAGTCCCGCTTCTGAAAATAGGCCTTGCCCAGCAATTCCCGCGCCCGGTTGTCCCACAACCGCATCCGATATTCATCCACCATCTTCTCCAGGATCGGCACGGCCGCTTCAGCCTGGCCGCCATCCACCATGCCCTTGGCCCGGTCGAAATCCGCCGGTTTATCGACATCCAACCGTTGGACTTGGGCCAACGGAATGGGCATGACCGTGTTCTTGAAATCTTCCACCCGGTATTCCTGCGCCCCTTCGCGCCACTGGATCGATTTGGCCTGAATGGTACTCCCGTTCTTCAAATACATCACGTTGGCCGCCATCGCGGCGCTGACGCCGGCGAGGGTCCAGCCGATCATCCCCATCGCCACAACCCACCGTTGCATAGTTTTCATACGCCGAATCCTCTCCTTAGGTCCACATTAAATCCTGCCTCGGGCGTACCCTTACGGCGCTACCGGGGCGGCGGTACCCGCACCCTCTTCCGGAGGCGCGGCAGGCGCAGAAGCAGGAGCCGGGACGGCGGACGGCGCAGCAGCAGCTTCCGCCGCCGGCGGTTCTTCGGCCACCACTCCGGCACCTTTGAAGCCCTTCATCTGCATCTGGCTGCGCCACTCCCGCGCTTGTTTCAGATACGTCCCCTGCTGAAAAGTGGTCACATAATTTTCGCAATTGTCGATGACATCCTGAAAGGATTTTTTCTCGATCAACAACGGCTGAACTTTAACAAAGGCCTCTTCCACAAAAGGCCGCACCGAAGTCTTGTTCAAATCCGCCGTCAGCAATAACCGCATGTAGGAGGCGATCGCATCGTCGGTTTTTCCCTGCAATAATTGGATGGCCGCGACTTTCAAATCAGCCTGGGGCCTCATATCCGGATCCATCAGGCGGCGCGCCTTATTGAGATAACTGATCCCCTTGTTGAAAAACTCCCGTTTTTTCACCTCATCCGCCTCCTGGCCGGCCTTCTGGGCATACGCTTCGGACAGGATGAAATAAGCGTTCAATATGGCGCGGGATTTGGGGAACTTGGTTAACAACTCTTCCATGGGTGGAATGGCCGCCAGGTAATTCGAGGCCGAGGCATACGATTCCCCCAGGCCCAGCGTGGCCAATTGCCAGGTGTTTGAATCCGTTCCTTGCCGGGCCAACTCGAACGCCTTGATCGCCGTCTGGTATTCCTTCGCCTCAGCCATCGTGCCGCCCACCTTCATGAATTGCTGGGGCGTGTAAGCCTTGGCATTGTCGAACATCTCGTTGAATACCTTGACCGCCTCGTCCTTTCGCCCCATTTTCAGCAGACTATCGCCGCGCACGAAAACAATGTTCGAGGCCTGGTCGGAGGTCGGAAAATCCCGTTTCAGCCGCTCGTAGGCGGAATTGGCTTCCGTGGGCTTATTTTGAATGTACAGCAGGGTTCCCATCACGCTCAGGGCTTGCGGCGCCAGGTCCGATTTGGGATAGTCTTTGACCAACTGCTCAAAACCCTCGATGGCCTTGCTTTGGAACATCGGGATCCGGTCTTCCGGCTTTTTCAGGCGGGTGTAGCAAACCGATTTAAAATACAGCGCCATCTCCACCAGTTTACGGTTTCGGGATACATCCTCCGGCGTCCGGGAATAGAGGTTGGCCTCCTCCGTGGCATACTTCACCACCCGCACATATTCATTGATCGCCTGAACGTTTTGGTCATTGGCGCGATACGCTTCTCCCAACCGCAGAGTGGCCGCCACTTTATCGGCGCCCGGCGACAGCTCGGCCAGATACTTGGTCAAATATTCACACGCGTTCGAATGACTGCCCAAAGAGGTCGCACACTGCGCCGCCCGGCTCAAGGCATCGGAATATTGTCGCGCTTTGGGATAATCCGCAATCAGGCGGTTGTAATAGATCAGGGCTTCCGCGTATTTCTTCTCTTGGAACTTGAAATCCCCGAACCGGTAAATCACCAGCGGCACTTTTTCATGATCCTTGAACCGGTCGATAAAATCCTGATAAATATCGGAAACCCGCGCCTGATTCCCCTGTCCCTCATAAATCCCGGCAATGTTCAGCAGGGCATTTCCGGCTTCGGTCGCCACCCGCTTGTTCCCCGCAAACCGTTGGGCCAGATATTGGGTGACCGCCTTCGCAAAGGGTTCCGACCCGCCTTCCTGAATATAGCAGGTCGCCAGGTCTTGCAAGGCGCCGACCGATCTCGGTTGTTCAGGAAACATGCTCAGCACTTCCAGGTATTTCTCGGCCGCCGCACTGAAGTTGTTCTCTGAAAAAAGGGATTTGGCCTCGACAAATTGGGCCTCCATCAATTGCGTCATGTCCAGATTCGGCTTTTTAACGGTGATCTTCTTCGATTCCAGAAAAGCCACGATCCCCTCGGCTTTCTTCCCCGCCTCCGGCGCCCAGGAACTGGCATAATATTTCATGAAAATGGTGTAATAATGCGTCAGGGCTTCCGCCAGCTTCTTCTTGCCCGCATCCAACTGGGCGGGATTCTCCACCATCTTCCGCCCCTCATCCTCGGCCACCGTCCCCAGCAAAAACCGGCACTCCGCCATGGGGCTGAATTTTAGCGAAATCTTCTCTTCTTTCAGAAAATTTTCAATTTGTGCCAGCATCGGCAGATAATCACTGATAACCTTGACCGCCCCGGTCGGATCCCCCTCGACCAGCTTCATGTGCGCCAGGATGACCACCGTCTTGCCAAAAAACAGGTCCGTACCCTTCCACTGGATTTCAGTACACAGCTTGGTTGCCTCAGCGAACAGCGCCTTGCGCTCCGCCGGCGGGGCATCCTGGCCGACCTTCAACAGAAACTCGGCCATCTCCGCCTTGATTTGGCGCTCGGTGTCCGCATCCGGCTGGCCCATCAAAACATACCGATAGGCTTCCAAGGCCCCCTTGTTGTCCCCTTTTAACGACAGCATCTGGGCAAATTGATAGGCGGATTCGCTGTAGAGTTTGGCCAGTTCTTTGGGCGGACCGTTTGGATATTTCTTGAAAAACGACTCGTAACATTGTTTCGCGTTGCCCAGCTTATTCCAGGCATAATAGGCATCCCCCAGCGCCAGCATCATGCTCAGGGTTTCGATGCTGTCCGGCGGCATCTCCTTGATCAGCTTTTCGGCCTCGTCGAATTTCCCGCGGGCCGTCAGGGATTGGATCTTGATCGCCGCCGCCCGGGCTTTGGCCTCGGGATATTCGGCAATCAGGCGATTCATTACTTTTTCAGCATAATCCGGAAAACCCAGCCGCACCAGACCGGCGGCAAACTGAATATCCGCATCGATCTTCTGGTCGGCCGCATTGGCCTGCGGAGCTTCGGCGGCCGGCGGTGCCTGAACCCCCACAACAGCGAGAATAGAGGCCATGAAAACCGACCAAAGGCTGACCATGAAAAAAGTGCGGGTGTGGTTTTTCATAACGAAGTTTTTACCCCAATCCATCGGTTTCGACAAGCGGTTTCCTGTCCGGGAAAACCATCCTTTAAACCGTCCGCAACTCGGGCATCGATCACTCCGGGCGTTTTACCGCACTCCCGCCGGCCGGCCGCCGGCAGAGTCCTCGCCTTTTCCTCGCTTACGCCGCGCATGTTGAACCCGAAGAACCGACTGATCTGGCGCCATTACCCGACCGTCGTTGAATTCAATCACATGTCCTCGATCCACCAACCAACGCAGTGCCCGCGTCACTTCCAACACCCCGGGATCGGTTTCAATCACTCCCGGGCGTAACGCCGGCGAGATTTCATTGATTTTCACCCGTGGATGGGTCGCCAGATATTCGAGAATTTCACGGACCACCGGAACAGCCTGTGCCGCATCCAGGGCCGCGGGACAGATAGAGGTGACGTAAGTCGCCCCTTCCGCCGTTTTGAACAAATGCAACCCCAGCCGGCGAAAGGCCAGCCGCAGGACAATCGACAATTTCAAGGGGAACCGGGCTTCGTGGTTCCAGGCCAGCCTCGCAATCGAGCGGATACGGCCATCTTCCATCACCGTGGCCACTACGCCGGGAATCACAAAATTGCGGCCATCCTGGATCATCACCGCCGCCTGGCGTTCCCGGAAATCCCGTTCCAGATCAATCCAGCGGGCTAAGGGCGGCGTCCCTTCCGGCGCATCGATCCGGTGATAGACCGTCTGGACCTTCATCCGGTCTTTCCACTGCTCCACCAAGGCCGGATCATGCAGGGTTTCAACTTTTTTCCGGTATTCGTCCAGCGATAAATGCCCGAATCGCGCCTTGTGCAAGGCCAGCAACCGTTCCTGGTAGCCATGATAATTCGGCGGGCCCAACACCTCACCCGACAGGGTACACCGCGCGATGCACACAAACTGGCCTTTCGGCGGCTCCGCTTCAATCTCTTCTTTGCGGTAAAATTTCTCGTAATGCCGTTCAAAAGCGTGTGTTTCAGCCGCCATCCGGTCGGCAAACACCATCTTACACTCCTGACACTGGAACAGCATCGGAATCGTCCCGCCCGCCACGCCCTCCGGAATCGCAACACGTACGGCATAGTATTCCGGTTTGCTTAAAAATAAGGAGGAAACTTCAAATAATGAAAAAGCCCGGCCCGATCGGGCCAACCGGTGCGCCAAGGGCGCCAATCCCCGCCGCTCCGGGAAAAATTCGATCTCCAGATCCAGTGTCGGCAGAGGATCTTCACGGCCGGATGTCGCCGTCATACGAGGTGCCCCGGAAATCGGCTCGGGCTCGCCGCGCTCACGGCCCCCGCCGCCAGGCCGCCGTCGGGCCGCATCACGTCCTCCGCGCCGATCGCGGTCGCCACCCCCGCCCGAGTCGCGATTGAAACGACTGCGCCGGCGGTCGCCTTCATCAAAACCATCGGCGTGCTCAAAGGCATGTGCCGGCGGTGGCGCCTTTGCCCAACCTGGCCCAAATGTTAAATCGATCTTTAATTCCCCGAGGGGAATTGGGTCTTCATTTACCGCTTTTTCGTCCGTCATAGGGGATGCATTATAGGTTGCCGCAGGATAATGGGAAGCTTTTTGTGAAATTATTTTCACTCAACCCTCTTTTCAAGGACTTCCGCCCTAAAATAAGACGTTTTTTCGTCTTTTCTTACCCCGCCGGCATGTTATCCTTAATGCAGGTAAGGGTGCCGGGGGTTGGTTTCCCCGCATCCCCACAAAATTAAGGAATTTATGGACGACCCGATAACCGACGATCTGTTGGCCATCCTGGCCTGCCCTAAATGCAAAGCCCCCTTGGCCCGGCAAGCAGACCTGCTCGTTTGTACCCGCCTCGAATGCCGCCTGCGCTACCCGATTCGGGACGGAATCCCTATTCTCCTGATGGACGAAGCCGAACTCCCTTCCCCCGCGTAACCCGCCACCCTCTTCCCTCTCCGGGCATGTACAACCTTAACCAAAATGCATGGGATAGCGTCCGACAGGCGGTCGGACCCGGTTTGCTTTCCGTTTTGATGCCCGCCTTCAATCTCGAAAAAGTCATCGCCGACAACGTCCGCCGCGTCCAAGCCCTTTTCGCCGGTCAGGTCCCCTTCGAAATCGTCGTTATCAACGATGGCAGCCAGGACCAGACCGCGGCTGAACTCTGCCGCCTGCAGGCTGAAATCCCCGAACTGCGCCCCCTGCTCCTGCCTCGGAATGTCGGCAAAGGCGCGGCCCTGCGGGCCGGTTTCGAAACCTCCCGGGGAACCCATATTGTCTTTTTAGACGCTGACCTCGATCTGCCGCCCGGCCAAATTCCGGAATTTTTCCGGATCCTGAACGATCAGCAGGTCGACGTCGTCATCGGCTCCAAACAGCATCCCGATTCGCGCATCTCTTACCCGTGGCAACGCCGCATCATGAGCGCCATCTACTACCGGTGCGTCAAGATCCTCTTCGGGTTGCCCATCCGCGACACCCAAACCGGACTCAAACTGTTCACCCGCAACTCCCTTCAATGGGCCTTTCCGCGGATCCTCGTCAAGGCCTTTGCCTTTGACCTTGAACTCCTCACCCTGATTCATCAACAGGGATTCAAAATTGCCGAGGCTCCCGTCACGGTCGACTTCCAAGGCAAGGGTGGATTTGTGCCGCCGCGCATGGTTCACCACATTATCGTCGACACCCTGGCCGTCTTCTACCGCCTTCATCTCTTGAAATATTACCAATCGATTCCGGATACCCGCCTGCCGGTCCCGCCCCCGCTCGCCTCTATCCTTATCGCCTGCCCCGCCGCCTCTTCTTTCCTGGACGAAATCGTCGTCGCCCTGTCGGACCAGTCGTATTCGAATTACGAGGTCCTCCTCCTTCCCGATGCCCCCACCGGCCGGACCTGGCCCGAACGCTGGCGCGAAATCCCAACCGGTAAAATTCGTCCCGCCGAAAAACGCAATCTCGGAATCGCCGCCGCCCGCGGATCCATTACCGTCTTCCTCGACGATGATGCCTTTCCCGTCCCCGAATGGCTTCAACGCGGCTTGGAATATTTTTCACTCCCCGATGTCGTCGGCGTCGGAGGTCCCGCCGTCACCCCTCATCTGGACCCCTGGTTGGCTCAACTGGGGGGGCGCGTCTATGCCAACCGGCTGGTATCCGGCAACTACCGCTATCGCTATCAGGCCGATCGGGTGCGGCAAGTGGATGATTTCCCCAGTTGTAACTTTTTCGTCCGCACGGACGCGCTTCGCCAGCTCAAGGGATTTCGCACCGATTTCTGGCCGGGGGAAGATACCTTCCTCTGCCTGGAACTCACCCACGCTCTGGGACTTCGCATCGTCTATGAACCCCGGGCCCTGGTCTTTCACCATCGCCGTAAACTTTTTCTCCCCCACCTCCGGCAGATTGGAAGGTATGCTTTGCACCGGGGCTACTTTGCCCGGCGTTTCCCCGAAACATCCCGGCGTCTGTCCTATTTCATGCCCTCGCTCTTCACCGTCGGGGTCATCGGCGGCGCCGGTGTCGCCGCCCTCCTTCCCCCCCTCCGCCCCCTCTACCTCTCCGCTCTCGCCCTCTATACCCTGATCGTCCTTCTTTGCACGATCTCTCGCTCGCCGCTCGATTGGTTTCTCGTCGCCCTGGGCGTAATCCTCACCCACCTTTGGTATGGAGCCCGATTCCTCATTGGGTTCCTCACCCGGCGCCTCCCGGGCGAGATCCGCCCGTTTGATCATCCCTCCGAACGACCCGCAACCCCCCGCCCCCCCGCCGCCGGAGCCCCCCCCGTATGAAAGTCATGATCGCCTATCCTCCCCTGCCGTCCGAAAAGGGAATTCCACTCCTCTCCCAAAATCGCCAGTTCCAATGGTTCAATAAGCCCACCTATGTCTATCCCATGGTCCCGGCCTGGGCCGCCACCCTGGTCGCCCAAGACGGACACGATGTCGTCTGGGCTGATGGTATTGCCGAAAACTGGTCACCGGCCCGATTTCATGAAGCGGTCGGAACCTTTAACCCCGATCTCCTTTTTCTCGAAACAAAAACCCCGGTGATCAAACGGCATTGGTCGATCATCCGGGATCTGAAGGCCCGTTTCCCCACGGTTCGCATCGCCCTCTGCGGCGATCATGTGACCGCGCTCCCGGAAGAAACCCTCGCCCAGTGCCCCGTCGATTTCATCCTCACCGGCGGAGATTATGATTTTCTGTTGCGCGACCTGCTCCGAACGCTGACCGGTCGGCAACCCGATCTTCCCCCGGGCATCTGGTTCCGCGACGGTTCGGCAATCCGCTCGACCGGCCTGTTTCAGTTGGATCACGATCTGGATACATTGCCCGAAATCGACCGGATTCTGACCCGCTGGGATCTTTACAACGTCGAAAACGGAAATTTTAAATTCACCCCCGGCACCTATACCATGGCCAGCCGCGATTGCTGGTGGGGGAAATGCGCCTTCTGTTCCTGGACCACCCTCTACAATAACTGCCGCAGTCAACAGCCCGAAAAACTCCTCGATGAAATCGGCCATCTGCTCGATCGGTTTCCCATCCGGGAAATTTTTGATGATTCCGGCTGTTTTCCAGCCGGTAAATGGTTGCGCCGGTTTTGTGAAGGGGTTCGCGAGCGCGGCTATGACCAAAGGGTCGTCCTCGGATGCAACATGATTCCCGGCGTACTCGACCAGGAACACTACGATCTCATGGCCGCCGCCAATTTCCGGTTCGTGTTGTTCGGCCTCGAATCCGCCGCCGAAACCACGCTCGAACGAATCAATAAATGCGGCAAGGCGCGCGATATCGAAAACTCGATGGCCATGGCCAAAAAAGCCGGCCTCGAACCCCATGTCACCTGCATGGTCGGCTATCCCTGGGAATCCCGTGCCGAAGCCCAGGCGACCATCGATCTCACCCGCCGTATGTTTTCCAAGGGCTCGATCGATACCCTGCAGGCCACCATGGTCATCCCCTACCCCGGCACCCCCTTGTTCAAGGAATGCCAGAAAAATGGCTGGCTTAAAACCGAGGATTGGGATCGCTACGATATGCGCGAGCCCATCATGAAAACTCCGATCCCGGACGACGAACTCCTGTCTCTCACCCGCAGCATCTATACGTCGTTCCTCACCCCGCGGTTCATCTTCCGTAAGCTCTTCGCGATCCGCTCCTGGGCCGATGTCCGCTTCCTCTGGCGCGCCGGCCTGCGTGTCCTCGGCCACCTGCTCGATTTCCGGAATCCGGCCACGCTGAGTAAAAAAGGCGCTTCGTGAAACTTCGCCCCGATCTCCTCGCCCCCCATTCACCCAAAGGACTCGAAGTTTTCCAAATCACCACCGAACTCGAAGTCCCCTCCTCCCATATCTACATGGAGGCCCAGATTTTCACCCCCGACTCCAAGCGCTTCGTCCTGCATCGTTCCAGCCATTCCCATGGGTCCGATCGGCATGACCCCCAACACCGCTACCTTCTCTGCGATCTCGAAAACCAGAGCGAACTCATTCCTCTAACCGACGAGCTTGGCCCCACCGCCCCTTCCCTTTCGCCCGACGGCGTCTGGATGTATTATTTTATCAACCAGACGGAAATCAACGGCGGGCAGTTGATCCTCAAGCGGGTTTCGCTCGACCGTTCCCGGCGCGAAACCCTCCTATCCATCGATGCCCCGCTTCCGGGCACTCCTTATCGACCCAGCCAGATCTATCCCATTTCCACCATTTCCTCCGATGGCTTGCGCCTGGCCATCCCCGCCTATCTGGGCGATGGACGGACGCCCAACGCGCCGTGGGGATTGATGGTCTTCGATCTCGTCAAGGCCGAGGTTCGCCTGATTCTGGAGGGACCCAGCTGGTGCAATCTCCATCCGCAATATTGCCGCTCCACCGATCCCCGCGCCGCCCATGATCTTCTGATCCAGGAAAATCATGGGAACACCTGCGATGCCAAGGGCGATACCCTTCAATTGGTCAGCGGACTCGGCGCCGATATCCATATCATCCGGGATGACGGAACGAATCTGCGCGATCTCCCGTGGGGCCGCGTACCGGAAGAACATTGCCAGGGTCATCAATGTTGGTGGGGCAACAGCCAATGGGCCATCACGGGAACCAGTGACAGCGATCGCTGCCAGCGCCTGCTGGCTGGCCGCAGGGCTTCCCATACCGACCACCAGGGACGCGCCGCGCCCGGCGCCGTCCGCCTAGATCTCAGCCGCAATTTTCCGGAACCCCATTTTTTTCACTTCGGAACCGACCACCTCGGCCGTCGCCTCATTACCGATCATGGCCCCTCTATCCCCGGAGGCGGACTCTTCCTCACCCATCTCCACGAAGCCGGTCGACCCCAGCGTCCGGCTTTCCGCTTCCTGCTCAGTCCCAAAACTGATTTCAAGGGCTGCCATATTCATCCGTTTCTTTCGCCGGATGGTAAAACCGGTTTCTTTAATTCCAACGAAAGCGGACTTCTCCAGGCTTATATGGTCCGGAATCTTTAAGTGCTCACGATCAGAACCCGCACATCCAGCGGCGCAACCCGAAGCACTACCGTCTGACCTTTCCGCTGAATCGGCTCACCGATCAAATCCTCCACTTGTTTCCAAGCTTTCAGATCAACCGTTTCCTCAACAGGAACAGCCGTGGGGTTGGTGAAACACCAGGCTTCGGCCTGGGGTGTAACTCGTTTTTGGAGCAGAAGCGCACCGGCGTGTTCCGGCCGGACCTCGCATCGGGCCAGGAGTTGCACCAGGAGACGCCGACTGGCCGGATCGCAGTGGGCGGTACCGTTATGACCGGCAAAGGTGCCCAGAAGCCAGGTGGTGCCTTTTCCGGTTTGATGGGTGACACCGGCAATCTGATCTTTGATTTTCAGGAAGGGCGTGCCGCCCTTGAGCTGAAACGTCTGCACATAGAGATTGGCCCGGATCTTTTGTTCGGCGCAGGGACCTAGTCCTTCCAGGAAACAGGCCTCGCGATATTCCCCCCAGGTCCGTTCGGGGAAAGACCAGCGGGACTGGCCATCCGGTTCGCGAACGAGGGTTAAGTCTTCCGGTATACACCCGAATAACTGGCTCCACGCCGGATGCATTTCGCCACGGAAGCATACACCGACCGGGCTATTGCGGCCGGTTGCGGCATCGCTGATCAGGTGCCCACCTTGGGTGACATAGGCCGAGAGCGCGGTCACGGTGTTCTCGGAGGGAGCCAGCAGAAAGGGCAGGATGATGGCGGCATAGTGGTTCAACTCAGCCGCCGACATAAACCGGGGATCGATGAAATCGACCGGGATCCCGGCATCCCAGAGGATGCGATGCCATCCGCGAATGCTGTAAGCTTGGTGTTCGCCACCCGGAGAATAGAGCGAGCAGAACTGAAAATTATCTTCATCGATCAACAGGGCGACGCGGGCCCGCGGGCGGGTGGGCTGACCCAATAATTCAGGAAAACGATGAAGGGCCGTTCCGATGCGGCCGGCTTCGTCCAAACGGGCGGTCGAATCGCCGACCGAATCGAGGAGGCCAAAGCCGTTGGTCTCGCGCGGCATGATTTCAGCGCGGGTATTCCAAAAAGAAATGGCCGAAACACCGGAGCCGATGGCGGTCAACATCCAACGGCGAATGTCGTCGGGTTGGGGAATGCGTCCCTTATGAAAACCCACGGAAACCGGCCCGCCTTGAAACTCGGCCGCCCAACTGGAAACACCCGGCGGGTTGGCGGAACGGATATAATCATATTGAAGCGCCACGGTGCTCCACACTTCGGTCCGCAAAGCGTCCCACTGTCCGATGGGTTTTTTTTGTTGAACATCATCCCACGGCTGACCGGAACCCCAGGCCGGATAACAGGAACTGCCTAGAAAATCCTGCTGGCGGGCATAGGTCCAATCCTGGCTGGACCCGATGACCGGGCCCCCTTTATGGGCAAAGACCGGCCGTTTCAACGGATCGGCGGCGCGAATGGCATCCGCCCGGACTTTGAGGACGCGCCCGATCTGGATGTTGTCCATGAAATATTTCCAACTGATATCGGGACCACAGGGTTGCACGCCGCCCGGAGCCCGATTGGGCAGAATGTCGATCCACTCGGCATACCGGGTATTCCAGGTGCGGTTCAAGGCATCCAAATCGCCATGGGTTTGTTTCAGCCAATCGCGATACGCGGCGAGCGTATGGGGACAGAAGCAAACGGAATCGCCCACTAATCCCTCCGCCCAGTAACCGATTTCCTGCCAGGTATTCCAGATCACCAGATTTTCAAACCGACCCAGACAGGCCACCAGCGCGTGGATAAACCGGACCATGTCGGTTCTCGCGCCGGGGTGATCGAAACAGGGCCCGGGTTTGCCGTCACCGGGGAGCGTGTTGGGCGCTTCGTAGGCGATCGGCAGACCATTGCGCCCCACCATGCGGCAATCGGGATGTTTGCGATAAAGCCAGGCCGGCGCCTGTTCGCAGGTCAACCCGAGATAAACGCCCAGGTCGAGGCGGGCGGCTTCGGCAATCAATTCCTCGTAGCGACTGAAATCGTACCGGCCCTCGGCGGGTTCATCGAGCATCCAGTGTTCCTGGAGCTTGATCAAATTGAATCCCTTCCGCTTGAGAAGGGCCATGTCATTTTTGAGTTCGGCCATCGCCGGCATGGGTTCGCGGCAAAGATGAGAGCCTAGAGGGAATATTTTTTGGAATTGATTTGTGTTCATCGTTTAAAATTATCATTTATGTTCACCGGGGAGCCACATGAAAATAGTCATGTGGGGGTGATCGGCGCATGGATAACCCGGATTCGCCAACGCCTACGTTCCCGCAAAGATTAGCCTGGACGATCTGGCCGGACGGTTGTCCGGACAAGATTACGCACGAAGGAATTTCGTAAAGATCGACTTTTGATTAACACGGAGCAAGGGGATATCACGGCAAACTTTTTATGTGGTATTGACTGATAAATAAGAGTAGGAATAACCAACATCGCTTCAACAAGGATTTAAGTGCTCAAAGGATTCCATTGTGAAAATTATCCCCTCGAACACCGTCGCTGGATTTTCAAAAACCCTCTGGACCATCGGCCTGCTGCCCCTGTGGCTGTTCCTGGAACTCCCGACCGGGGTGCAGGCGGGCGATTTCCAGTACACCACCAATAATGGCACGATCTCGGTGACGGGCTACTCCGGCACCGGCGGGGTAGTCACGATCGTCCCGTCAGTAGACTCCCTGCCGGTCACCAGCATCGGAGACTGGGTGTTCTATTGGCGAACCAGCCTGACCAGTATTTCCCTCCCCGACAGCCTGACCAATATCGGGAACTATGCCTTCGGAGAATGCTCCGGCCTGACCCAGGTCACGATTCCGCCCAACGTCTCTGCCATCGGGAACTCGGCATTCTTCGAATGCTCCAAGCTGACCAGCATTACCATCCCTTCCAGCGTCAGAAGTATTGGAGACTGGGCATTCGCTTATTGCTCTAGCCTGCCCAGCATCACGATCGGTTCGAACGTTACGAACATCGGGAACAATGCCTTTGCCAACTGCACGAGTCTGACGGGCATCATCATCCCCGCCAGCGTGTCCCAGATGGGATCCGGAATGTTTTTTTACTGCCCCAACCTCAGCGGGGTCTATTTTTTGGGGAACGTCCCCCTCTTCGATGCCGCTGTGTTTGAGACGAGTTCCAAAGCAACCGTTTATTATGCCCCGGCAACGAGCGGGTGGACTACCAACCTTTTCTCCCGTCCAACCCAGCTATTGACGACCACCTCCCCGACCTTAAGCCTGATGCCGGGCAGCCGGAGCATCCCTTTTGCCGCAGGGACAACGATGTTTCAGGTCATGAATGCCGGCGGCTGGATTATGTCCTATACCGTCGCCGAATCAGAGTCCTGGTTGAAGATCACCGGCGGCAGCGCAGGGATAAACAATGGAACGATCATGCTGTCCTATGATGAAAATCCCGAACTGACGGCGCGCACGGGCACAGTCACCGTGACCGCCTCGGGTGCCAATGGCAGTCCCCGAATCCTGACGATCACGCAACGAAGCCTGTTGGATACGGTGACCGAACAGGATTTTAACGCCGACGGCATTTCGGACTTGGCGGTCTTCGATGTTCAGGGCGGCTACTGGTATATTAAAACGCTGGCAGGTCAGGTTCTCGCCTGGGCCAACCAATGGGGCTGGAACACAGCCAAGCCGGTGCCAGGCGACTATGACGGCGATGGGAAGTGGGACCAGGCCATCTTCGATACCCAGGGCGGCTACTGGTACATTCAGACCCTGACCGGAACCCGACTGGCATGGAAAGTTCAATGGGGCTGGAATACGGCTAAACCTGTGCCGGGCGATTACGATGGCGATGGAGTTTATGACCTGGCGGTCTTCGATACCCAGGGCGGCTACTGGTATATTCAGAGTCTGGCGGGCAAGCTTATTTGCTGGAAAAAACAATGGGGGTGGAGCACCGCGATACCGGTACCGGGTGACTATGACGGAGACGGCAAGTTTGATTTGGCGGTATACGACACCCTCAGCGGCAACTGGTATATACAGAGCGTGGATGGAACACCCATATCCTGGGCGGCCCAGTGCGGGTGGAGCACCACGGTGCCGGTGCCGGGGGATTATGACGGCGACGGCAAATATGATCTGGCGGTCTTCGACACGGTAACGGGCAACTGGAATATCCGGAGTTGCATCGGATCTAATATTGCTTCGGATCTTCAATGGGGCTGGCGTGGGGGCAAACCAATTCCAGGGGATTATGACGGCGATAAGGTTTCGGATCTGGCGGTCTTCGATAGCATGAAAGGCCTTTGGTATATCAAATCGCTTAACGGCAACGGGATCGTTTGGGCGGCGCAATGGGGGTCACCCAATGCCCAACCGGCGCCCAATAGTATCGGGGTATTTTATCCCAACTTCTTATTTGGTGTGGATCAGTCCACTTTCTCTTTCAAGAAAATCACCCTCACCAACCTGAAAACAGGGGTGGCACAATCATCCACCCCACCTCGCGCCACCGGCGTGGTTCCGGGTAACTATAAAGTCGTGGTCGACTGGTCGGGAAGGACGGGTGGATCGACCGTCTATTGGACGGCGCAGGGAACCTTTACGAAAACCTTCACCGCTGAACCGGGGCGAGATTATCAGGCGGTTCTTTCGGGCGGTTCCTGGAATATCCCGTGGTACACTCCGCCCACGTTGACAATCAAATCCGTCTCGCCATAATCCACTGTGGATCCACGCAAATGGATTCCGTCCCGACACGTCAAAATTAATTTGGAAACAGGTAATTCCTATCTCCCCTTGCCTTCCGGCGCCTGATTTCTGTATTCTGACACCTGTCTTCTTTCTTCACCTCCGGAGGTTCCGATGTCCTCTCGTTCTTTTGTGTGTTGCATCGGCTGGGCCGCCCTCCTGTTCCTGCCCGTGATCGCATCGGCGGAGACCGCACCCGATTCGATCCCGGCCGATCCTAGCTTCAATTTCCAGGCTATCTTCAATGATCCACTCGACGCCCGGGTTCTTAAAACAGAAACAGAGGACGGCCTGCGCTTCGAAACCGTCGAATTCACCAGCCAGACTTTCAGCGGAACGCCCATCCGTGTTTCCGGCATTCTCGGTCTCCCTACTTCTGAAGGACGTCACCCGGCGGTTTTTTTCAGCATGCCCGGCATGGCCCCTGCCAGTAAAACCTGGTCTGGCACCTTTTCCCGCAAAGGTTATGTCACCCTCACCATCACCCTCCCGTCCCCCCCTCTCCCCCCACCCCCCCCTTTCGAAGGCCAGATATTACAGGACGGAAACCTGACGGCATTTGCCGTTGCCCAAATGCGCGGCATCACGTATTTGACCCAACGCTCCGAAGTCGATCCCACACGCATCGGCATTGGCGGCTCATCGTATGGTGGGTTCTTCGCGACTTTGATCGCCGGGGCCGACCCCCGAATCAAGGCCGGCATGAGCTTTTTCGCCGGTGGTCATAACGAGTTGGGCACGCATCTTCCCTCATTCACCGGACTGGCCAACCGGGACCAGGTCGAACTCTGGAAAAAAACCATCGATCCCGCCTGGCGTCTCCGGCAACGCGCGGTCCCTTTTCTCTGGGGCGTAGCCGCCAACGACCACTGGTTCCAGTTTCCCTCTGTCATCGAAACCGTTCAGGACTCAATCGGTGACAAGCGCCTGGCCATCCTCCCGCATTGGGATCACGGTTTCGACGCAGCCCTGGACCAGCAATTAATCGAATGGTTCGACACCCAGCTCGCCCGGCCGGAAGATAAGGGCTTGCCGCCCGTTAGGACGGCCTATAATCAAGCCCAGAAACTCGATATTCATCGCGACGCCAAAGGATTAAAAGTAAGCTGGTCTATCACCGGAAGCCATCCTGTGACCCGTGCCGAAGTCATTGTCAGTTTCGGACCCGCTCTCCTCTGGCAGGGTTGGGTCTATCGCCTTCATCCATCGTTCCCGGTAAAAATCATTCCGCCACGGGCTGCCGACGCACCCTGGACGTGTGAAACCTATCTCCCAGTCCCTCATCCCGATTTGCCCTTACTGGTTTACGGTAATGCGTTTGACGATCAGAACATCCGATCCTCAACCCTCCCTCAAACCGTCATCCCCCGTCAACTGGGAATCGAATCCGCCTTCGATCAGCCGGAGTTGAATGCGTGTCCCTGGGGTGGCTTTGAACCGGATCAGGTTGAGCCGCTGATTCGGTGCGGACTCTTATCGGGAACCCTCGATACCGTGATTTTCAAGAGCGGACGCCAAAGCCTGCGTATCGATCCACCGCGGGAGGGCACCCGACCGCTCCCTTGGACCTCCCTGAAATTATTGCACGTGCCGACCCTGTCCCATCACCTGACCGGGTGGATCAAGGTTCGGCCCGCCGGATCGGTTGAACTTCAAATCCGGCCGGTTATCTCCGCCGATTGGAGCCGGCCGGGGGTGAGTCAATTGCGGCGTGAATTATCCGGTGATGCACGTCCGGTTCAAGCCTCAGACGCGATCGCTGCCCAAACCATAGCCGGACAAGAGGAGTGGCAATCCTTTGCGCTCGACTGTCCCGCGCCTGCCGGTGTGGTCGACGGCTACGAGTTGACAGCCCGATCATCCACCCAACCGGTCACCTTCTGGCTCGATGAAATTAATTTCGAGCCGAAGTGGCCGATTTCGCAGTAATCACCGGATTCCCGAAGAAGGCTCAAAACCTCCTTCTAATTCTCCACTTGACGGTTATTTCCCATTTTTCTAGTATCGTGTCGTAAACATTACTACTTAAAGGAGTTTCTCATGAAAAAGTTGATCGCAGTTGTTTTGTCAGCCGTGATGATGTTTGGCGTTATGGCGGCTATTCCGGCTCAAGCCAAGGATACCGGCGCGGCCACGGTCCTCTCACTCGTCATGCCCGGCGCCGGCGAATGGTATAATGGGAACTTCAACGGCGGATTCCCCTGGGGCGAATGCATCATTGGACATATCTGCTTCTGTTTCATGCTGAGTTCGGCCATCGACGCCTCCAACGGCGCCACCGATACGAACATGCGTCTCGATTTCTGGACCTCGCCGAAATGATGATAGGGCAGGTTTAAGACCATGAAAAAGGGGCCGCTTATGCGGCCCCTTTTTTTATGTCAAGTGTCGTCGAAACCCAAAACGGCTCGCCGATGACCAACGCCGTTTCTCTCCCGTTCGTAGTAGCGCCGTATGAGGCGCGTTTATGCCAAAGACTGTCATCCCGAACGAAGTCGAGGGATCGCATCGGACACGGGACAACACAGATCCCTCGACTTCGCTCGGGATGACCGATGGGAATAGGGGGTTGAGTGTTGGATGTTGGACATTTTTCGAATCAAAACGTCCCGCTCACCCCCACAACGGGAATCAAATTATCCCCGCCGTCCGGCGGAAACGTCAGGCCATAGCGGATTTTAACGGTGTCAAAAAACCGCTCATCCGTCGCACGATTGACCTTTTGTGCCCCATTCACCGCATTATAAATATTGCCAAAATACCACGTCGCTTCCATCGCCAGCAAAAAGGAGCCCGCCACGTCCTCATCCCGATCGAAGGCCGCCACTGTCCCCCAGATAAATACCCCATTGACCACAAATGCCAGCGTGGCATCACTCCAACGCCCTACATAGCCCTGACCGGCCCCCGGCAGAACAGCCGATAAGGCTCCGGCCAACCGGGGCGATTTTTGAGACCGATCCCGCCATTCATCCAAATCGGCGGCGGTTACCTTGACCCCGGTTTCGCCAGCCTTGATCTCCGCTTCCAATAGCCGCCCGGCGTCCGCCGCCTCCTGCCGCCGGAGATGGGTCAGGATCAATTCCGTCATCACCGCGTCCCGGCGGGGATCTGCGGGATGTGCGGCAATAAACTCTTCCATATAATTCAAGGCCCGCCCATAATCCTTCTGGCGCAAAGCGATGGCACTTAGATAAAGACCCGCCTGCCGGCCCGATTCCGTGTTCCCCGCCTTGGCCCGTAACTCCTGAAACTGCCGACCCGCCGCCTCCCATTTTTCGCCCCGGTAATACGCCGCCCCGATTTTTAGCCGGACGGGATTCCTGCGAGGATCGTCCGATGCCAGAAACAGGAATCGTTCATATTCCGTAATCGCCCGGTAATAATCGCCCTGGCGAAACAGATAATCTCCAAAAGCAACCGTGCGATCCGCCGTGTCGTCACCTAAAACCGATCCGACCAACAAAGCCCAACTCCCCAGAATCGCCAGAATTCGAATCCTCGTCCTCATGGCTCGGTCCTCCAAATTACATTGTCATACACTGGATCCAAAAAACGGATCCGGTCGATATCCCGGACCCAAGGCGCAGTTTGGCGGATACTCCCTTCGTGGAATAAGCGATCCGCCGTCATCAGGACGCCCCAGAACCCGCCATATTGGGCAATGGCTTCCAAGCTGTAATTGGAACAAGAGGGTTTCAACGGGCATTTTGAGGCACTGAACCGACCAAAGCCTTTTTGATAGGCCATCAGCCAGATATAACAGCCGGTTTTCACAAATCCATCCGGCACGGGATGCGGAAAGGTCATATTGGGCGGTAGTACCGCCCCCGTCTGGATGATCGGTGCGGATTCCTGAATCGACCAAGGCTCATCGGCTAAAGCGATTGCGGTCCCAAAGATCCAGAAAAACGCGCCTCCCACGACGCTACTACGAACGGAGCCAAAAGCCGCTCGAAGTAGGCGCATACGAGCGCCGTTCTTCATAGCTGTCTCCTGAATCCCTGCGTCGGTCTTCTTCGTCCGAGCCTTACCGTTTCTTCCAGCTATCCACCAGACCGCGCTGAATCATGACTTCTGCAATTTGCACCGCATTTTGTGCGGCACCCTTGCGGATATTATCGCCGGAAACCCACAACACCAGACCGTTTTTGACGCTCTCGTCGCGCCGGATCCGTCCGACGAAGACATCGTCCCCACCCGCCACTTGTAACGGCATGGGATAGGCCGCCTTCGCCAGGTCGTCCACCACCCGGACTCCGGGGGTTTTCGCCAGGATGTCCCGAGCTTCCTCGGGCGACAGATCGCGCTTGAATTCAATATTGAGCGACTCGGAATGGGCGAAAAAGACCGGAACCCGCACACAGGTGGCCGACACCCGGATGCCCTTGGCCCCTAGAATTTTGCGGGTCTCATTCCGCATCTTCACCTCTTCACTGGTGAACCCGGGCATGTCCGGCTTGGCACTCCCAATCTGTGGCAAAACATTAAAGGCGATCTGGTGCGGATAGGTTTCGGCCTTGCAGGGCTTGCCGGCAACATAATCCTGGACCTGTTGCTCAAGCTCCGCAATCGCCGCCCGCCCCGTCCCTGAAACCGACTGGAAGGTCGTGGCGATAAACCGGCGAATCCCGGCCGCCTGATGCAAAGGACCCAATGCCATCAGGGCAATGATGGTGCTGCAGTTGGGATTGGCAATGAAACCGCAATGCCCGTCTAGCGCCTCGGGATTGATTTCCGGGATCACCAGGGGGACTTTCGGATCCATGCGGAAATCGTCGCCATTATCGATGACGATCACCCCCCGCCGGACGGCTTCCCAACCGAATACCTGGGAGGCACCCTTGGAACCTTCCGTCCCGGCAAACAGGGCAAAATCCAGTCCATCAAAATTTTCCGGGGTCGCCGGACGAACATGGAAAGTTTCGCCGGCGATCTCTTCATCGCGCTCGCTGCGGGCCAACACCCGGATTTCATTCACCGGAAACTTCCGCTGGCGCAACACCTTGACCAGCTCTGTCCCAACGGCCCCGATTCCCACGATTCCGACATTATACTTTTTCATAACCATCCCGCATTCCACTTGTCTATTTACACCCGTTCCGCCACTAAATCGCCGACTTCCGTCGTCGAATAGCCCATCCGGCCGGCCGCCAGACTTTTCACCTTGTTCTTCGTCACATCCATGATGGCCTTCTCGATGGCCTGCGCGGCACTCTTTTCGCCCAGCACGTCCAGCATCATGCCGCCCGCACTGATCGCCGCCAGGGGATTGATCACGTTTTTCCCGGTGTATTTCGGCGCGCTCCCGCCCATCGGCTCAAACATCGAGACCCCTTCCGGGTTGATGTTCCCCCCGGCCGCGATGCCCAATCCGCCCTGGATGATCGCCGCCAAATCGGTGATGATATCACCGAACAGGTTTTCGGTCACGATAACATCATAGAATTCCGGCTGTTTCACAAACCACATCGTGGCGGCATCCACATGATTGTAATCGCGCTTGATCGTCCGATATTCCGGCTGGTCGCCCATTTCATTGAAAGCGCGCCACCACAGATCGCCGCAATAGGTCAATACATTGGTCTTGTGCACCAGGGTCAACATGTTCTTGCGGTTACGCTGTTTGGTATAGTCGAACGCATATTTCAGACAGCGATCGACGACCGGCCGCGAATAGGCCATCACCTGGGTCGCCACTTCGTTCTGGGTCCCGACCATCGTGGCGCCACCCATTCCGGTATAGATGCCACCCGAATTTTCCCGGATGACCACAAAATCGATATGTTCCGGACCCTTGTCCTTCAAAGGGCACTCCACGCCGGGGAAGAGTTTGACCGGCCTCAGGTTGATATATTGGTCCAATTCGAACCGCAAGCGCAGAAGAATGCCTTTTTCAAGGATACCGGGCTTGACGTCCGGATGACCGATGGCACCCAGGTAAATGGCGTCAAACTGCTTCAGATCGCGCGAGGCTGAATCGGGCAGAACTTCGCCCGTCTTTAAGAACCGCTCGCCACCGAAGTCGAACTGGGTCAAGTCGAGTTTGAATCCGAATTTCTGGGCAGCGACCTGGGCCACCTTCAAACCCTCCCGTAGAACTTCGGGGCCCGTCCCATCACCCGGTAACACTGCGATTTTATATGTTTTGCTCATGGTTGTTTCCTTCGAATCCGCCGTTAAAAGGCGCGAATAATATCAATTTTTTCATTGGGTGGCCACTCGAAAATAATCGGACGGGCAACCGGCGCATTGACTCACAATTAATGACACCGAAACAGGGAATGGGAAAAAGGCTGAGAATAGGTATTGCGTCACAATCATGACACTGAAGACAATGGGGCATGAAAATGAGTAAAGAAGCAACGAAGGAATATGTTCTGCGGATG
>CAIJXV010000015.1 GCA_903824675.1 uncultured bacterium | reverse complement strand
TTGATGAGGTATTCGTAGCCGTCGCCCATGATGTCATGCGGCACTTCGGCAACAGTGAGCTTTATCTTGCTGAAATGCTCTATCAGATCGAGCATTTTCTCGTCACTCATCCTGCGTTTGTTCGTCCATTGGGCATCTCCAAACACATCGTGAAGCATCTCAAAATTGGCCTTTTCAATCTTTGTCAAAGCGTTCTGGAGAGCAGCTCCAACATCAATCGTTTTCTTTCGAATATCTTCCCAATGGCATCCCTTTGGGATTTGAAAACGATGATTCTCGGCAAACTCGGCATAGCTCAGGTCGTTTTTGCTTTCCTTCAAAGCCTGCTGATATTCCTCGTCCCACAAATCACTGATACGTTTGAAGAAAAGCAGGGGGAATATGTATTGCTTAAAATCGGCAGCATCAATCATTCCACGCAGAATGTTGGCAGCCCCCCACAGATAATCTTCGAGTTCTTTGGTCTTCATGAATCTTGCTTCCCTTGTGATTTCCACTTTGCGTGAAAGTAGAGTATTTGAAAACGGGTTAAGCGTCAACGCTCTGGTTTTCAAGATGCAGGTGTGGCGGCATCCCTGCAAAGAGGGTGTCAAGTCGCCCGTGGTGTTGTTCAGGCAATGAGGGTCGCTACATCCGTTTTAGAACGCCTAGGATGCCCCGTAAAGCCTTTCAAGCAACGAGAGGATGCGGGAGCCCCCCCCTAGAACCTGCCAAAGAATGACGTGATATCGAACCAGAACTCCCGTTTCGATCCATCCTTCAGCAGGGTGACGGTCAACACATCATATTGGCGTCCGTTCTTGGGCACGTGACGTTGTCCGTCCAAGGTATAATCGACGCCCCGCTTTCCGCAGATTTGACTGACATACCCGTACTCTATGGCAATCCCAGCCCCTGACGCCTTAACATTAATAACCACCGCATTGTCCATAGAGGAGCCGTCACCGCCTGTCGCTGTAGAGCCTGATCCGCCAGTTATGAACACGTATACGTCATGGGCATCTTCTTCCGTGAGCTTTCCGCCAGTGATTTCCATGACAATTGGAATGACTTCACTCTCGGGACAGCCCGGCTGCACAACCAGCTGTACTTTTATCAGGAATAGAATGCGGCCAATCGTTTCTTTGTCGTCCAGTTTTCCCTGTAGATGTTCATGGAGCTGGTCGATCTCCTGTTCAATCTGCTCCAGCCCTCGGGGGAATGCTTGAAACATGACCCTTTCCATGACCTCGGGGGATGCTTTGGATCTTGGAACATCAGATGGGCTCATAATATTAATCCTCCTGTATTAATTATGATCAATGGATGGATGATGATGAATGGATGTTAATCATCATTCTCCTAGTCGGCTTGAAATCTGGCTTAGTTGTTGCAAATCAATGGGTTGCTACCACTTTCGACGGGGTTAAGCGTTTGAAATATTCTAGCAGCCAGAACCGACATGGTCGAAAGCCGGGACGACAAAGAACAAAAATTAATTTTTACGCCAATTCTCCGTAGTACCCTAGTGGCCCCTTCATCCTGGCATTAGTCGGCTTCGCACGTATTCCGATAAAGACAACCCCGCCTTCATGGCCAGCCTCTTGATTTCGGCTTGTTCGCTAGCCTTCATTCGAATCGGGATGATCACAGAACGTCTTTCCACCCCCTTCGGCAATTCCGGGCGACCACGTTTCTTCTTCATCCTTATCGCTCCCATATACCACGGCATTTAATGTAATACAATAAATATTGCATCCGATAGTGAAATATTGTAATACATTATTCATTAACGGAAGGATTTTACCATGAAAAAGGCATCCATATATCTTCGGGTCAGCACGGGGAGTCAAAATACGGCTTCACAAAAAATGGAAATCGAAAACTACTGTAAACGGCAAAACTGGGTTATCGGCAAGGTGTACGAGGATCACGGGATGTCAGGCAAAAATGCGGACAGACCGGCCCTGAACGAGCTGCTGAAGGATGTCAAATGCGGGAAAGCCGGGGATGTGGTTGTGGTATTCAAAATTGACCGACTTGCAAGATCGACCAGCGACCTCTTGAGAATCCTTTCCGACCTCAAGGCGTCAAATGTCGACTTCTGCAGCATTACCCAGAACATTGAAACGGTCAGTCCAATGGGAAAGATGGTTTTGACGTTTCTGGGGGCGATTGCTGAATTTGAAAGGGAGACCATCGTTGAAAGGGTTCGGTGCGGAATAGCAAGAGCCCGGGCAGATGGAATCCAGCTTGGAAGGCCCAGAGTCGGCTTTGACATTGGAACAGCCCTGAAGCTGCACAAGGAAGGTCAGGGTGTCAGGAGGATCGGCAAGCAACTCGGGATCAGCTATGGTACCGTTGCCCGTTACATTAAAAGTGTTACATTAACCCCACCTGTCAAAACAGCCTGAAAGCGTTCCATAAACCCCTTTTGTGACAGTGTGAAAGAATCTGTAGAATGATTAACACCACGGCAACTTGTCCAACCCGTCACTCCGTTACGGTATTGACGATGGCCGAGATCGCTTGTCGTATGTTTTCAGGAAGGCTGGGCCACCTTGATATGATGGACTGCAATGCGGCGGCTGCGGGGGTGTCTTGTGCGTTCAGTTGTGCGTCGGGCTTCTGGCCACCCAATAACGACAGGGGGTTTGCGGGTTTTACACCACCTTCGAGCCCTGTCGCCGGAGCCATTTCGTCATGACACCCCCAGCCCCGCATACACGGAATAGCTCTGCCGTCCAATTCTCAGTCCTGCATGAGCAGGCGGTAGTAGGTGGCGGCGGGCGGCGCGTTGCTGTCAACCAGCGAGGTGACGGTGCCGGTGGCGGTGACCGCGGAGAGGTTGGTCCAGCCAGAGGGGTTCAGCAGGTTGGTGGTGCGCTGGACGTAGTAGAGGTTGCCGATGACCGATGACCACGAGACCGATGCCCGGCCACCCTGGCAGAGCATGCCGGTGCATTCGAGCAGGTCGTTGGAGTTGAAGGGGCTGGTGCCGGTGATGTAGCCCTCGATGTAGTCGGGGAAGGTATCCTGATCGCTGTCGGCGGTTGGATCGTAGAGC
Source organism: uncultured bacterium (assembly GCA_903824675.1). Taxonomy (GTDB): domain Bacteria; phylum Verrucomicrobiota; class Kiritimatiellia; order CAIKKV01; family CAIJXV01; genus CAIJXV01. Next base: position 3,486 of record CAIJXV010000015.1, on the reverse strand, counting down.
TTGAAGTCGACGTTGCTGACGGTCACCCCCTGCCCCGCGGTGACGGGCGTGGCGGCAGACGGGGTGAGCGCGTTGCGGAAGTAAACCTGATGGAAGCGGCCGTCGTCAACCTGAACCAGATGGTTGCTGCCGGCCTCCATCTGGCGCTCATAGGTGCCGTTGGTTTCACTCCATGCGGCCCAGCGGCCGGCCCAGTTGTCACCGTCGCGCGCGCCGAACTGCACCATGATGCCGTCAAGCGGGCCGTTGGTGGCGTCGGTGATGCGGCCCTGGATGGTCATGGCGGGGATCAGGTTGAAGTTGATGTTGGTGGCGGGCTGTGTATCGGAAACGGTCAACAGCGTGGCGTCATCCCAGGCGCGGACATGGTCATGGCACTGCTCGAGCCATTGGGGCGTGCCCACCACCCAGACGAGGTAGTTGGAGCCGGAGGGAACATACAGGGCGTAGTTGCCGTTGTCGCCGGATGCGCCGTTGGCCACCCCATCCCAATTATCCAGGTTTTTGCGGACGACCGACATGGGCATGTTGGTGAGCGGATGGCCGGCAAGGTCGGTGACGCGGCCGGAGATGGGGATGCCCTGCTGCAAGTTGAAGTTGATGTTGGTGGCCGGTGATGCGACGGTGGCCGTGACCAAGTCGGCGGACAGGGCATCGGTGGCATTGCTGTAATATTTTTCCAGCCATGATGAACCGTCGGGGCCCCAGGCGTGGACAACGCAACCGGTGCCGGGGGGAACCATGAGCGAGTAGAAGCCGTTGGATTCGGCCTGCGTGCCCGCCACGTGGACCCAGTTCCAGCCGCCGCCCGGATTGGGCGTGGCCACACCGGCCTCGACCTCAGCATCGGGCACGGGATTCCCGTTGCCACGCACATAGCCGCTGATCATGGCGCCCTGCTGCAAGTTGAAGTTGATGTTGGTGGCGGACACCGCAAGGGTCGGATGCACCAGTGTGGCGGAGACGGCATCGGTGGCGTTGCTGTAGTACTGATCCAGCCATGTGGTCCCATATGGCCCTTCCGCCCGGACCCCATACGCCGTGCCCGGCAGAACCACCAGGGTGTAATACCCGTTGGTATCGCTGGAGGTCCATGTAACGCCTTGCACATCCCAGCCGCCTTCGGGATGGATGGTGATGATGGAGGCCTCCAGCCAGGCATCGGCCAACGGCACGCCGCCCGCCAGCACCCGCCCGCGGATGGTGGCACCGGGCTGGAGATTAAAGTTGATGTTGGTCACAGGCGCGGCAACCGTGGAGGTGACCAGCGCAGCGGACCCCGCATCGGTGGCGTTGCTGTAATACTGCTGCAGCCATGTGGTCCCATATGGTCCCTGGGCACGAATCCCATACGCCGTGCCCGGCGGCACAAACAAGGTGTAATAACCATTCGCATCGCTCCGGGTCCAGGCAATGCTTTCTGAACTCCAGCCACCATCCCAGATGAGCTGCGCGTCAACCGACGCATCTGCCAACGGAATGCCGCCCGCCAGCACGCGGCCGCTGATGACGGCGTTCTCCTGAAGGATGAAATCAAGGTTGGTCACATTCTGGCTGGTGACGGTGACCAGATTGGTCAGCCACTGGTCGCCATAGCCGAGTTCGTTATAGCCATAGGTGCCGACATCGTAGTCGCCGGCATTCAGGAGCAGCTCGTAATATCCGCCGAAGTTGACGTCGCGGCTGTCACGGTCATAATCCTGGCCGTCCGGCTGGGCATAGACGCCGCCACCAGGCAAGGGCTTCAGCGCGGAACTATAGACATGGCCGGAGACGACATAGCCCGGATAGGCGGTGAATTCGACGTCCGTGTAGAGGCCTTCGTCCGGGAAGGTCAACCCCTCAAATTCATCCTCGGGACAGATCCGGCGACTGAGCTGCAGGGAGTCGTTGGAGATCTCCGCGCTGGCATCCCCGGCGCCGACAATGCACAGCTCGCAATACCCGTTGGGGCCGAAGGAATAGGACTCCGCGCCGGTCATGTCGCCATATAAATTCACCTTGGCGCCCGCCACGCCGCCGGGACCCTCGCTCTTCTTGACCTGCACGCGGGCCAGGGTGGTGGCCACGGGGCAGATGAGGTCCAGGTCGGTGATATCGGAGCCTGATGCGGCGAATGATTCGCCCGCACCCATGAGGCCGCGCATGTTGAGCAGCGGGGTCATGGACATCACGAAGCCGGGCGCCACATCCGCAAGCAAGGGGATGGAATAGGTGCCGTCCGGTTTGCTCATGCCAAAGGCCATGATGCCGCTGTCGTCATCCTCCATCTGCATCATCAGGAGTACGCCGGGGAGCGTGTTGTATTCGTCATCCATCACGGTGCCCGACACGGAGATGATAAGGTCCGAAACGGCCGGCAGGAGGAAGAGCGGGGCGGAGAGCGTGTTCGCGCCGGCGTGGAGCGGATCGCCAAATTCATGCGCCGAAAGCAGGTCGCCATTGCCCATCGCGGGGACAGTGAGGAAGTCCGGCTTGATGGCCATCAGGCCGGAGAGGTTGTTGGTGGACATGCCGGCCGGCAGATACAAGGTGAAATTCCCGTTGGTGTCGGTCCATGTGGCGGGCATGACGCCCTGGAGCTGTGAAAACATGTCGGGAATCACCACCGCGCCGGGCAGCGGGCGGCCGGCCACGGGGGGCATGATATTCGTCACCACCTGGACCGAACCGACCACCCATACCGTGCTGGTCGGCTGGGTGACGGTGAACACGGCGGAGGTGATGACCGAGCCGCCGGCGTAGGAGGCCTGCCAGAGGTAGGTGCCGGTGGCGTGCCAGAACTGGGCCAGATCGGTGAGGCCGTGGTAGGAGATGCAGCCGCGGATGAGGCCGTCGGACAGGCCGTTGGTGTCGCACACCACGACCTGGGCGCCGAGGCTGTTGGTGACGCCGTCCTGGAGGTCAAACTGCATGAGCAGGACATCGTTGGTGCCGGACTGGCGGTTTTTATCAATATCCGCATAGACCTACAGGGTGACTTCAGCGCCGGGGGTGATGCCGTAGAGGTCGAAACTGACCCAGGTGTTGGTGTTCCAGGCGATGCTGGAGGGCGAGAGGAGCAGCAAGGGGCCGGAGGGCATGGCCATGGCCTGAATGGCAGTGCAGGCGAGGAGCAGCGCGAGGGGAAGATGGAGGGAGCGGCGGGTTGTGGCAGTGTTCATGATGGCCTCCTTGGGTGGGAGAATGATGGCATGAGTCCCTGCGGGGTGCAAGGGGGAATGTGGATGGGGGAAAGGAGGGGGCGGAAAAAGGCTGTAGGCTGAAGGCTGTTAGGAGTAGGAGTCCGGAGACAGTAGGCGGAGGGAGGAGGAGTTTTCACGCAAAGGCGCCAAGGCCGCCAAGGGCGGAGGGCAGGAAACTTTAATGCAGGTTGCATTTCGGGTGCAAACGGATGCGGCGATCTTGGGCGCTAACTTTGTTCTCGCGGGTGGTGCGGATATTTATCCAGCCCCACCCGCTCCGCCGCGTTATCATCCCAAGCTT
>CAIJXV010000014.1 GCA_903824675.1 uncultured bacterium | reverse complement strand
TGGCTCTACTTCCGGCATCTCTTCCCCAGTACAGCCAGGCGTATCGCGTGGCGGCTCTCCCCGGAGCCAGCCCATAGGTCTGGCTCTACTTCCGGCATCTCTTCCCCAGTACAGCCAGGCGTATCGCGTGGCGGCTCTCCCCGGAGCCAGCCCATAGGTCTGGCTCTACTTCCGGCATCTCTTCCCCAGTATAGCCATGCGTATCGCGTGGCTACTCTCCCGTAAGCCAGACCATAGGTCTGGCTCTACTGTCCGGCATCTCTTCCCCAGTACAGCCATGCGTATCGCGTGGCGGCTCCCCCCGGAGCCAGCCCATAGGTCTGGCTCTACTTCCGGCATCTCTTCCCCAGTATAGCCATGCGTATCGCGTGGCGGCTCTCCCCAGAGCCAGCCCATAGGTCTGGCTCTACTGTCCGGCATCTCTTCCCCAGTACAGCCAGGCGTATCGCGTGGCGGCTCTCCCCAGAGCCAGCCCATGCGTACCCGTCCTGACCTGGGTCGAGCAGAGTCGCACCCGAGTATTCGAAGGGGGGGACCTCACACGAAAATAATTGATATCCCACAGGCATCTGATATTTTCAAAAGTGATTATGACCGAACCCACTGAAAGCTGTCCATCGGCTCCGTTATCGGATCCCTTGCTCGCGACCTCGTGCAATTCCTGTTGCACCCGGATTGAGGGCCTGTCGGCCCGTTTTGGCACGGTCGAAGTCCTGCACGGAGTGAATCTCCATTTCCATTGCGGTGAACTGACACTCCTGATCGGCCCCAATGGTGCCGGCAAAACCACCCTCCTGCGGGCTTTGCTCGGTGAAATTCCTCACACCGGCCAGATCTCCTACTGGGACCATTCCCGCCGCCTCCGGCACCCGCGCCTTGGTTATGTTCCCCAACATCTATCGGTTGATCCCGACACCCCCATCACGGTCGCCGACCTTTTCCGTATAGCCCGGAAATCCCTGTTTGCCCGTCCCCACGGCCTGGATGCCGTCGAAGCCTTGCGGCCCATGGCCGCCGAACATCTTGCCCGCCGCCGGCTCAGTGCCCTCTCCGGGGGGGAACTCCAGCGCGTCCTGCTCGCCTTGGCCATGACCCCGCGACCCGACATTCTCCTGCTCGACGAACCGGTCGCCGGAGTCGATCAGGCGGGGCTCATCCTCTTCTATCGCCTGGTCTGCGATTTACGCCGGATCCATGACCTCTCCATCCTCCTGGTCACCCACGATGTCGAAACCGCCGCCGCCCATGCCGATCGGGTGGTTCTTTTGAACCGCACGGTCCTTGCCGATGGAGCACCGGCCGATATTCTCTCCCAAGCCGACCAACTGCGAACCCTCGGCATGGGTTGGGCGGCTCTCTCCAAACCCTTGTCCCGAGATCCCCATGCTTGAACTCTGGTACCACGCTGTCGATTTGCTGCCAGGCGACTGGACCCGTTTCCTCTTCATGAAACAAGCCCTGCTCGCCATTCTTCTGGTCATGCCCCCTCTGAGTCTGCTCGGGGTCCTGGTGGTGAACCAGCGCATGGCCTTCTTTTCCGATGTCATCGGCCACTCCGCCCTCACCGGTCTCGCTCTCGGAACCCTGTGCGGACTAGTCGATCCTTCCCCCGCCATGCCGGCATTTGCCGCCCTCCTCGCCGTGCTGGTCTCACTTCTTAAACGGTTTACCCGCGCCTCCACGGATACAGTCATCGCCGTCCTCTTCGCCCTGGTCGTTTCGGCAGGGGTGGTCCTGTTGAGCCGCGGTGGAGGTTTTGCCAAATACACCCCTTTCCTCATTGGCGATTTTCTCACCCTTGCCCCAACTCAATTGGTCCGACTGGCTGGGGTCTCTCTCCTGGTCGGACTGGGACTCCTGCTGATGTGGAAACCGCTATTTCTCATCAGCCTCAGCCCCAGTCTCGCCCGCAGTCGGGGCATTCCGGTTTTTGGGGTCGAAACCGGCTTCGCCGTACTGGTGGCCTTCATGGTTGCCGCCGCCGTCCCTCTGATCGGCATCCTCATCGTCAATTCCATCTTGATTCTCCCTGCCGCCACGGCCCGGCTCTGGGCCCCCAATCTGCGCGCCTATTTTTTGATCGCCCTCCTCCTCGGGCTGACCGGCGGGATCGCCGGCTTATTGCTTTCGTTCTATTGGGGAACAGCTTGCGGTGCTACCTGTTCGCTCCTCATCGCCGGAGCCTACCTCATCGCCGCCTTTGGACGGGTCCAAAAATAGTAAGGAGCAATATGTCATTTTCATTCAGTCGGTCGGCTTGTTGGGTTCCCCTGCTTCTCGCTGGAACGCTGGTTGCCGCCCCGGTCGCCCCCACGGATACGCCCGCATCAGCCCCGCACCCGCTGCGGGTCGTCACTTCTTTTTATCCCCTGCAAATCGCCGCTTTAAACATCATCGGAGATACGCCCGGCGTTACCCTGCGCAATCTCACCCCACCCCTCACGGGATGCCTGCACGACTATCAAATGTCGCCCGCCGACCTCGTCGCCCTGGCCCAGGCGGACCTGTTCATCATCAACGGCGGCGGCATGGAAGCTTTTCTCAGCCAGGCGACCCGGCAACTCCCCCATCTCCGGATCCTCAATTCCGGCGAAGGACTCGAGGCCCCCCCGACCTCTCCCGCTGCCGGCAATTCCCACTATTGGGTCAGCCCCGCCCTGCACCTCCGCCAAATCGCCCGCATGGCAGACGGACTCGCCGCCGCCGACCCCGGCCATGCCGCCGAATTCCACCGTAACGCCTCGAACTACTCTGCCCGTCTGAGTTTTCTTCGCGATGAAATGCACGCTTCCCTCGGCGGGATCAAACACCGCGAAATCATCACCTTCCACGAGGCCTTTGCCCACTTCGCTCTCGAATTCGGTCTCAATATCATCGCCGTTATCGAGCCGGAAAACGGATCTCAACCCAGTGCCCGCGAACTATCCCAAACGATTGATATCGTGCGTTCACATCACATCCAGGCACTTTTTATCGAACCCCAATATCCCGCCCAGGCGGCGCAAACCATTTCACGGGAAACCAGCGTGCCGGTCTTTACGCTCGATTCCTGCGCCACGGGTTCAGTCACTCCCGACGCCTACCTCAACCTGATGCGCGCCAATCTCAAGACGCTGCGCGAAGCGCTGAAGTAACAAGCCTATCCCTTACTTCCCCTCATAACTCCGCACACAGTCGAGATAATCCTGAAAGGCGGACAGGGACACGTTCGGCGGAACCGTGTGATCCAGGGTCGGGATAAATCGGCCGCGCTCACAAAAAAAGGGCAGCACCCGATCCACCTCGCGTCGGATGGCATCGTGCCCCAGCGTCAACACCCGCTTATCGAGTCCCCCCATAATCCCCAGTTGCGGAAATTGTTTGCCGATTTTCACCACATCCATTCCGGCTTGAACCTCAAATGGCAGAAGGACATCCACTCCGGCGTCCCGAAACAATGGAATCAGATCCAGACACTGGCCATCCGTATCCACGATGATCACGGGTATTCCACTCGCCCGCGCCTCCGCAATCACCTCCCGGTAACGGGGAATCATGAACTCATTGAAGTGGTGGGGACTGATTAACGGGCCGGTTTTGTAACACATATCCTCCCAGATCAGCAGGGCATCCACCCGAACCGATCGGGTCACTTCCCGGATCAGCGCGACATATAAATCGCGCCAGTTATCCAGAATTTCCTCCATTAACCCCGGCTCATCATAAAGAACATAAGCCAATCCCTCGTCTCCCAGCAAATTCCGGGGATGCCCAAAGGCCCCGCAAATCGGAAGCATAACCGGCACCGTGAGATCCGCACAGGTGGCTTTTAACGCGCCCAGATCACCGACCCGAGCAGGGGTATCTGCCGGATTGAGACGAGCGGAAATCATCCGCCAATCCGCCCAATTGGCGACCGGGAACCGGATGAATTGGGGCATCGAGGTATCGCTTTGATGTTTGAGTTCTTTTTTCGTCACCCCGTCGCAATCGATATACACCTTGTATTCCGCCGTCTCCTCCAACGCGGTTTCTGTAAATTTGGGATAGAAAGGCGAATCGGTATAGCCGGAATTGATGCCAATCCGGGCCATTGGATCCATTGCAAAAAAGGTATTAAACTCAATCTGTGCCGGCCAGCCCTCGGTCAACCAACGGGCCCGGGTCGTCGGCCAGGCGCCATGCTCATACCGAAACAAACGATCGATCTTGCCACCCATCAGTGAATCAATAAATCGCTCGCGTGAATTCATGGTGCGCCTCCCCATAAAGTTTGATCCCACGTTTCTTTTGTAGTCTCTTTTGGGTAATTTGACACGTGTTTTTTATCTTTTTAGTAAACCAGAATTCCCCTGATCGGCACCTGAAAACAGTTGAAATTCAGATCCAAAGTCCTTATTTTCAAACGTATGCCGAAAGTTCAAAAAAAGAAAGTCGGGGGACGGCCGCCTAAATTTCAGGAACCGCGTCATCCGGTTACCATGACCCTTCCGGAACGCATTTTGAACCTGTTATCGGAAATCGATCCCGATCGGGCACAAGCCGTCGTCAAGGCAACGATGGCCGTCAGCGGTGGAAATGACGATTTTAAATTTGTGGAACTGGTTGAAATGGCTCCCGGCCAATCCTTGATTGTCATTGGTCCCTGCCAGGCTTTGCGCCAAATCCACTGGGTCAGCCTGATTGAAATCGCTCCAACCCGGTTTCTATTGACCCTGCCTTCCGGAACGCCCATCGAAGGTTTGGAGGTCGCGGTCCGCGATCTCGTCAATGATCCGAAATGGGTTAACCATAAGCGCGAATACGCCATCCTCCATGAACTATTAAACCTGATTGGTAATCAACGCCGATCCAAACGACTGTCAAAGGCCGAACTCCTCATCATCAATACCCGTTAATCCTGACAACCGCCGCCTTAGATTACTCACCCTCCCCTTCGTTTTTTTAGTTCTAACATTAAAACCATTCCCTCGACTCATTGTCGTCAAGTCATTGTATTTAATCATTTTACACTCCTCTTCAAACATTTAGAACCGGTTTCATCATCCGCCATCGACCCCGCCAACGGTCCATTATTTTTGACTTTAATATTCGCAGTGCTACCATTTTGCGTTTGTGGATTTGGATATTGCCTTCAAAATTGGCATGTAAATAATTAAGGAGGTCGTTGCCGGTATGTTTAAACACATCAGGATAATCACAACCGTGGTAGCAGGACTGGGACTGGCACATTTGTCGTTTGCCACAGAGGCCCCCCGGGTCATTTCAAAAAGCACGGAAGAATTGGTCAATGGTAATGGGCGGCTGTCCTCCATCGCCGTCGATTCGCTCGATCAGCCGCATTTGGTTTGTGATGGCGGGTCCATGGCCTATTTTTTTGACAAGATCGGCGGAACCTGGCGATCCTCTTCCTTGAGCATGTCTTCCGTGGGCTATCGCCAATATTACAATCCCCATATGGAAATCGATTCCCTGGATCGCGCCTGGGTTTCCGGCATCATGGTGGATGGGTTTGGCACCATTGTCCGCGAAAACATGAAGGACAATCCCTCCGGACCCTATTTCTCCAACCAACGCGTGGGAGGGGTGTGGGATTCCGGGAATCTTTCGATTGACCCGGTTTACCCCAATGAAGCGGTTCTGATGTCCGCCTACGGAATGTGGAAGAAGGTCATCTATTCGGCCAGTTCTCCGTCCCGCGTCATCGAAGGAGCCAGCGGCACCATGTTTGCCGGTCGGGATGGCGAGAAAAAGGGATTTTGGATCGATAAATGGGGCGGCACCAAGGCCCATGCCGACGGAACGTCCCATAGCGTGTGGCATCTGGCCGTCAGCGGATATGCCGGGGATTGGCCCTGCACCTATCAGAATTCCATTCGTTCCGCACAAGGCCTTCCCGTTGTGACCTGGGTATCCTATAAACCCGGCTTAACCGACACCATGGGTGACGATGGAACCTATGATGATGTTGTTTCCGATCGAAAAGACCCCATGGTCGCCTATATGACGACCGACTTCTCTATTGGGGGTAAATTCGGGGGCACCGATGGCGTGGTGATGAATATTTTCAATGGTTCGGCGATGGTCTTTAATCCCAACAGCGTCCCGCCGGTCGATCGCGACGGTTCCAGTGGGATGCGGCGCTACGCCCCTCAATTAGCCGCCGCCAAGGATGGTGGGGTTTTCATTTCCTGGACTCACGGCAGCGTGGTCAGACTCGCCTATTTCTCCCCCACCGGACAGAAAGGCTGGGAGGAAACCGTGGCATCAGGAAACCTCGCGGATATCACCACCGACTCCAAGGGAAATCTGCATATCGTCTATAATAACAACGGAATTCGTTATCAGAAATGGTCGATGTCCGGTTCCGTTTCTGCTTCGTCGATGCCGGGCGATTTTAACGGCGACGGTTCGGACGACATCGCCTTGTTCGATGCCTCCACCGCCAAATGGTATATTCAGTCGGTCGCAACATCCAATGCCTTTGTCTTCGGACGCACCTTCGGGTATACGGGGGGAACGCCGATCATCGGCGATTTCAATGGCGATGGATCCTCTGATATCGGGGTCTTCGATCCAACCTCCAATCGCTGGACGGCTCAAAGCGTAGCGACAACGACCCTCCTCTTTACGGTGACATATGGCACCTCCGGATGCATCCCGGTGACGGGCGATTTCGATGGCAATGGCGTCTCCGATATCGGTTTCTGGAATCCGGCCAACGGACAGTGGTCGGCAAAAAACCCGATATCCGACACGGTTTTCCTGGATGGACAGGCGTGGGGCGTCAACGGAATGACACCCGTCGTTGCGGATTACGATGGCGACGGGCAAGATGATCTGGGCCTTTTCAATGCCAGCGATGCCAAATGGTACATTCGCTCGATGAATGATCTGGGTGGCGCATTGGTCAATGGCACGACGATGGGTGTTCCGGGATCCACTCCGGTACCGGCCGATTCCGACGGCGACGGCAAGGCGGAACTGGCCACCGTCAATCTGTCCACCTTCTTCTGGCTCTCGCAGCCGGTGGATCAATTATCGGGACCGATCGCCGCCCGCCAATGGGGCTTCAACGGTTGCCGTCCGGTGGTTGGCGATTTCAACGGCGACGGTCGTGACGACATTGCGGTGTGGAATCCCACTGACGGCAAATGGTATGTCCGGGTTTCTGCCCCCACCCTGCCCAAGGCGTGGGCCATTCAAAATTGGGGATTCCCCGGAGCCACCTTGGTTCCCCAGGATTACAACCATGATGGGGCGAGCGATCTGGGCGTCTATGGCAAAGGGTATTGGTATATTCGCGAGGCCAATACCAATCATGTCCTGGCGTGGGCCACCCAGTGGGGCGGATTCCCCGGCGCCACCGTATGCCCGGGTGATTTCAATGGTGATGGGAATGGCGACCTCGGAATTTATGACAGCCTGAGTGGAAAATGGTTTATCGAATCGCTGAACGGTTCCATGCTGGCATGGAATCGAAATTGGGGCTACCCCAATACCCAGCCGGTGAGCGGCGATTTCAACGGCGATGGAACCAACGATCTGGCGATCTTCGACGGGACCCGCGGCAAATGGTTCATTCAATCGATGAACTCTACGATTCTGGCCTGGGACCGGAATTGGGGCTTTAATGGCGTGTTGCCGTTTGCCGGCGACTTCAACGGGGATACCAACGATGAAATCGCCGTATACAACCCGAACAATGGTATGTGGTATATCCAAACCGTTAAAAACCCCAAAGTGGTTGCCTGGAATTTGTCCTGGGGGTTTGTCGGGGCCACACCGGTGATCGGTGATTACAACGGCGATGGCGCCGATGATCTGGCCATTTACGGAAATGGGGGCTGGTATATCTATACCGTCAATGGGCAGACGCCCAATCCCATCTTGGCTTGGAATCGGAGCTGGGGAATCCCCGGCAGTATCCCGGTCAAGGGCGACATCAATGGAGATGGCAAAGCGGACCTGGTTCTCTTTGAACCATCCACCGGCTTCTGGTATGCGCAAAGCCTTGATGATACCTACCAGATCCTGATCATGGGCCGCCAGTTCGGCGCGTCGGCAATGACTCCGATCGGTGCTCCGGCCAACTGAGTCCGGTCAGAATCCGTTGAATAGAAAAGCTGGAGACCTCAAGTCTCCAGCTTTTTCTTCTCTGCTTCTCGCCCCCCCGGAGCGCATGGAGGTTCCTGGGGTACGGGACTCGGAGGATCGAGGCAGAAAGAAGGCCGCGCGATGCATCCCGTATCCCGGCGAGACTCATCGCAGGATGATCGGGAGCTTGGCGAACTCTGCGGCTTGGCATGAGACCACCTGGGACTATCGATCCTGGAGTTAACGGTCCAGATCGCGAGTCGGGCGCTGTTCTACCCACAGCGCACCCTTGCGCCCCTTACCCCCTCACCACAAAGTTTTTTCTCGCTTTGCCCGTTCCGCTCGCTATCATCGGTTAATTGATTTTTTCAACCGATAGGCAGGGGAGGTTCCATGTTTCTGGAAGATCTGACCCGCGACGAAATGCACCATTTCGAGGCCGTCGGAAAAATCCGCTCTTTCGCGCCCGAAGATCTCATCGTCCGCGAAAATCAACCCGGATCCTCCTTTTTTATGGTCATCACCGGCAAAGTCGAAATCCGGAAAAGTGTCGGTTCCGCGACTTACCGCAAACTCGCCGAACTCGGACCGTGCAGCATTTTTGGCGAAGTCTGCTTCCTGGGCGTCGAAAGTCGCTCGGCCTCGGTCGTCGCGCTTCAACCGTGCAAATTGCTTGAATTCCACCGTCCTGATTTCGAACAATTCATCCAGACCCATCCGGTCATCGGACTCAAAGTCTATCGCGGGCTCGCCCGCGAACTCGCCGATCGACTGGTCCGCAATAATGATGAATTGCGCAAGGCCATTCTCTGGGCCATGGATGAAATGCGCGATCGAAACCAACTCTTCCTCTCCAACAAATCCCTCGCCGCCCTCACCTCCGGCGCCAGTTCTGAAGCCGCGGCCATCATGGAGGATGCCGTCCATTCCGCCCGGGACAAAAAGCGGCCCACCTGACACCCCCCCCTATGGATGCCACTTCCTTCCCTCCTTTTCCCACTTGGACCCGGGTCACCCCGTTCCGGGTCGGACTCACCTCTTACATCATTCCCGCCGATATCCTCCCCAATGCCGAGGCACTCGCCGGTAAAATCCAGGATATTGAACTGGTTTTTTTTGAATCCCCGGAATTCTCCAACCTTCCCGATCCTGCTGTCATCCAGCGTCTGGCAGATCTCGCTGGAATCCATGATCTGACCTATACGGTCCATTTCCCCATCGATAAAAAACTCGGCAGTCCCGACCCCCGCGAACGCCGAGCCTACCTCGAGCAGGCCTTGCGCATCGTTGAACTCTGCCGCACCCTCAACCCCTTCGCCTACCTCCTCCATCTGGAAGGGATCAACGGCACCGCCACGCCCGGCCGAATTCGCCAATGGCAGGAGGACCTGGTTCCGGTCCTCGATGAATTCGCCACGCAGGTCGATCCAAGGCGGGTGTGTATCGAAAATCTCGATTATCCCTTTGAATGGTGTGACCCGCTCCTGACGCTTCATCCCTGGTCCGTCTGTCTCGACGCGGGCCACTTTTGGTTGCGCAATGATCCTTGGGCCGATTACCTCCAGAAGTACCTGCCACGTACCCGGGTCGTTCATCTCTATGGTATCGACCCACCCTCTACCGCCCATGTCGGGTTGCACAATGAACCCGTCGACCGCGTTCGAGCTTTTCTTTCGGCCCTCGACGGTTTTAAAGGTGTTCTCACACTTGAAACTTTCGGCTATGATGACGCCCGGTTATCCCTTGAAAGGTTGGCGGAATGTCTGAATCCAAATCCCTGAACCCCCTCGTAACCCTGGTCGTCGGGGGATCGCGTAGCGGCAAAAGCCATTATGCCCAAGCGGTCGCCGAACGTCTCTGCCCCCGTCCCGCCTATCTCGCCACATCCGAGATCCTCGACCCTGAAATGGTCGAGCGCGTGCGCCTGCACCGCGCCCAACGGGGGCCCCAATGGATCACGCTCGAAGAACCCCTCGAAATCGCCCCCCTTCTGCTCAAGCCCCGGGACGGGTTTGACGGGTTCCTGGTCGACTGTATGACCTTGTGGCTCACCAATGTCATGCTCAAGGAAGGTCTGCCCGCCCTCCCCGCACGCAAAGCCGCCCTCCTCGAGGCCCTTCGCCAGGTCACCTGTCCGGTCGTCCTCGTATCCAACGAGGTCGGCATGGGCATCGTCCCCGATAATCCTCTCGCCCGCGATTTCCGGGATCAAGCGGGCTGGCTCAACCAGGACCTTGCCGTCGTCGCCGGCCGGGTCGTCTTTGTGGCGGTCGGTCTGCCCCTGACCCTGAAAGGCCCCCCGCTATGCGTGGATTAATCTCCGCCTTGCGCACCCTCTCTCGTATCCCGTGCCCCGGGCGCGATAGCGATTCGCTCGCCGATGCCCTCCCGTTTTTTCCCTGGATTGGCGCCTTGCTCGGCTGTTTAACCTTGGCCGTTTTCCTCTTGGGCCGCCTGATCCTGCCCGAAGGACTGATCCCCTCCGCCCTGGCTGTTCTTTTTCTGGCCTGGCTGACCCGCGGCCTCCATTTGGACGGACTGGCCGATGCCGCAGATGCCTTGGGCGGCGGCTACACCATCGAGCGCCGGCTCGCCATCATGAAAGACCCACATGTCGGCGCCTTCGGAGTCATCACCCTCATCGGTGCAATCCTGCTCAAGGTCGCAGCCTTCTTCGCCTTCTACCAAGTCGGCTTCTTTTACATCGAAATCGCCGCCGCGCCGTGGCGCCAACTTTTGGGAATCACTCTGCCTTTCATCGTTTCGCGCACGGTTCAAGTCTGGCTTTGCACATCCCTCCCCTATGCCCGGACAACCGGGGGGACCGCCGGTCCTTTTGTCGGAGGCGCCCGCTGGACCCATCTGGGCGGCGCGTTGGCCGGCGCGCTTTTCCTCTGCGCCCTGATCCATCCCGTCGCGGGCCCCCTCCTCCTCGCCTTCGGACTCATCCTCGGTTTGGGACTTCGGCGATTTTTCCGGATCCGCTTCGGCGGCATCACCGGCGATCTCCTCGGAGCCTCCAATGAAATCGTCGAGGTAACCGGACTGATCCTCTATACGGTCCTGCTGTCCCATATGGGGAGATGAAGAAGAACGCTCACTCGAAGCAAAAAACGGCGCTCATGCGCGCCTACTACAAACGACGGAGCATGTCCGTTCGTAGTAGCGCCGCACGAGGCGCGTTGTCGGTAACAATATGACTTCTAAACCTCCATCCCGCCGCCCATCGCCCACCCTGATCCTCGCCTCCGCCTCTCCGGGCCGGGCGGAGTTGCTCCGTTCAGCCGGTTTCCGGTTCCGCCAAATCGCGGCCGGCATCCCCGAACCGCCCCGTCCGTCCCATCTTACCATCCGCACCTATCTCCTGACGCTCGCCACGGCCAAAGCGAACACCATTGCCCAACACCATCCCCGGGCTTTTATCATCGGCGCCGATACCGTCCTTGAATTCGACGGCGCACTCATCGGGAAACCGGCCCATGCCGCCGCCGCATTCACCATGCTCCGCCGCCTCCGCGGCCAACCCCACCGGATCTGGACCGCGGTCTGCCTGATCGGCCCCACTTCGGACGATGGCTCCCGCCGCATCCATCGCTTCGTCGATAAGGCCCAAGTCACCCTCCGAGCCTGGTCCGACGCCCAGTTGCGCCGTTATATCCGAACCGAACGCCCCTTTTTCTGCGCTGGCGCTTATGCCGTCCAGGGCGGGGGCCTGGCGCTCGTCCAAGCCATCCGTGGCGATATCGCCACCGTCATCGGCCTGCCCATCGACACGGTCACCCGCCATCTGATTGAACTCGGTCACCCCGGTCCTGCCCGATGAGCAACCCGCCTCCCGATTCCGATCGACTCGAAACCCGTTTACGCAACCGGTGCGCCCTGCTCGATGGATTGATCCGAACCCTCGATGCCGATACCCTCCACGGATATCCCGCCGATTCCGGCCTATCGCGTTTTTTCCTGGCACACCGGGAATGCGGCAGTCGCGATCGTCGCCTGCTGAGCGAGGCCGTCTTTGCCTGGTTCCGCTGGCGGGGTGCCCTGACGCCCCATCACGCACCCGGTGCCGCCGGGTCCCTCCTGGCCCTCGCTCTGGATGGCCAGATGGAACTCTGCACTGACCTGTTTGCCCATTTGCATCCCCACCTGCCGGTTGAACGCGTACCCCAGGCTGACGACCTCGAAAAGCGCCTGCTCGAATTTTCAACCTGGACGGGCTGCCCCCCCATCCCCCCCGCCGCGCTTTTGCCGGCTTGGGTTCCCGATGCGCTCTGTAGTCCTCCAGAATCGGCAGACCTCGATTTTTACGACCGATTGCTGACTGCTTTTCAATCCCGACTACCCACCTGGATCCGGTTCCGTCCCATCCAGCCGAATCCCGCCATCACCCAATTTCTCGCCGCCTGTCCTGGCGCCATATCGCATCCCTACCGGACCGATGCCCTGCGCCTGCCACCCCGTTTCAACCTGCGGGGTCAACCGGAATGGGAACGGAGCCTGATCGTCCAGGATCTGGCCTCGCAAGCCGTTGCCGCGGTCTGTCAACCCCAACCCGGCGAATCCTGGTGGGATGCCTGTTCCGGCGCCGGAGGCAAGGCCTTGCACCTGGCCGATCTGATGCACAACTCCGGTACGATCTTGGCAACCGATATCCGCGCCTCCGCCTTGGATGAAAATCGACGCCGGTCACAAAAAGCCGGGGCGCAATCGCTCCGTCACCAAGCCTGGGATGGAAAGCAGGATCCGGCACCGAATCAGCTATTCGACGGGGTTTTATTGGATGTGCCGTGTTCCGGATTGGGCACTTGGGCACGCAATCCGGATGCCCGTTGGCGGCTCGACCCGACCCGGATTACCGAGTTGACCGAATTACAATTCCGCCTACTCGAAATCGCCGCCCCAAAAATCCGGCCAGGGGGCACGCTGGTATATGCTACTTGTACCCTGACCGAGGCTGAGAACGAAAAACAGATTGACCGCTTTCTCGGCGCACATTCCGATTTCAAGCCCAATCCAATGCCGCATCCGCTCACGGGTCAACCTTGTCACGCCGGACGCCTATGGATATACCCCTGGGATGGGCCCGCCTGCAACGGCATGTTCATGGCCCGGTTGATCCGCGTATAGGGCAAACAGGATGCCTCTTCACTTCTTGGGCAGGGTCAAGCTGACACAAGTTCCCTTCCCCACAGTACTCCGAATATCCAACCGGCCACCCAGCAATCCAACCCGCTCTCGAATCGAGAAAAGGCCAAAACCCAGCGGCTGTTTACCGGAATCAGCAAAACCCGCGCCCTCATCGCATACCTCGATCAGGATCAGGTCGTGCGCCTCGAGGGCCATCCGGACATGAACAATGGATACACCGGCATGCTTGATGACATTCAGGATTAATTCGCGGACAGCCTGAAAAATAAAAATCCGCGCATCAAGGGAGGCCGGTTCGGCTGCCGCGGCAACCTGCAGATCAACGATCAGGTTGTGCTGTTGTTTCATCTCTCCGGCCAGCCAGAATAAGGCAGCACCCACGCCGAGGTCATAGAGCGCGGGAGGGCGAAGCGCAGTGGCGACCAGGCGGGACGTTTCGATCGCCTTGGTCAGCATCACCGTCAACCGGCGACTGGCTCGGGCGTGTTCTTCAGGGGACAATGTCTCGAGTCCACTCACCGCGTATTGGGCGGCCACCAGGATTTGTTGCAGATCGTCATGCAGGATATCGGCAATGCGAGCGCGTTCCTTCTCTTCCGCACGAACCAATTGTGCGGAGAGTTCCCGAAGCTTCTGTTGGGCGAGAACCTGTTCCGTTATGTCAATCGATAACACCCCGACTTGGTGCGCTCCCAACGGAAACGAGGAGACGCGAAAATAGCGGTTTTGCGGGGGATAACTGGCGTCGAAATGCGCGGGTTTCCCCGAGCGATCCACCTGAACGTAAAGATTGAGATAGGCCTCCAGATCCGGTGTGCCCTGCATGAACTCACGCACCGAGCGGTCGATAAACTGATCCCGGGAAAGACCCGTCACGCGCTCGAACGCGGGGTTCGCTTCGCGTAAAATACAGTCCTTCCAGTCACCGTGTTCGTCGTATAAAACCTCAACCACGCCGAACGTCTCCGCCATGTGTAGGAAAAGCGCTTGATGTAAAAACAGGAAATCGGTTTTCGCCCCGGGGACAAGCGGTTCCTTTGCCCCATCATGGTGTAACTTTTTCATTTAAAAATCATCCTGGTCGGGATCAGCCCCAAAACCGATCATGAATATGGATGACTCTCCCCCTTTATCTGCTCACCGTCAATATATGCAAATAAAATGGTGGGCCCAGAAGGGTTCGAACCTTCGACCAGAGGATTATGAGTCCCCTGCTCTGACCAGCTGAGCTATGGGCCCAATTCAAACGCGAGTCAGTTTGGCAAGCCCCTTACCGCATGTCAAGCTTGGGCTGTTTTCAGGGGGCAGTTTGCATGTTGGCGGCACAATCCTGTCATGAAGACGGCTCAGCACCGCTTCGCTGAACCGCGACAACCGTTGGGCGCCACAATGCGAATGGCTGTATTTTCGACAGCCACCACGCGAAAATATCATAAAGCTTTTAAATACCCGCGCATCAGGGGAAACAACGCCCGGTATTGTTCGTGGCGTTCCCGATAAATCGCATGACGGCCCGAATCGGGTTCAAAGACGCGCTCACGCGACACAAATCGCTGAACGCCCTCGTCCACCCCGCTGAACACGCCGGTGGAAACCCCGGCCAAGATCGCCGCACCCAGCAGGGATCCTTCCGTAAACCGCGGACGGACAAAGGGGACGCCAAATATATCGGCCTTGATCTGCAACCACCGGTCGGAACGGGCTCCTCCCCCGGTTGCCACGAATTCGGTCGTGCTGATGCCCAAATCGCGAAGCGCTTCCAGACCGGCGCTAAAATAAAAAGTCTCCCCCTCCAAAATCGCCTTCAAAATCTCGCCCCGTGTCGTCCCCATCTTCAACCCGGCAATGACACCCGATGCGTCTCCGACAAATTCCGGGGGACCGGTCACATCGAAATACGGCAGCACCATCAGGCGGGTCGGATCCACCGGCATCTCGGCATCCAGCCGGGCATACAACCCCTCGGTCTCCGCCTCTGCCGCAAATGTGTTACGAAACCACTTGACCAGCAAACCACCCTGATTATAGATAAAAGACACATATAGCCCCGGCAGGATGTGATGCTCCACGTTCAATCCGTGCTTCATCATCGGTTCGGCTGGCGGAATCCGGTCATACACGGGCGTCAGGCATTCGAAGGAACCGATCCCGCAGACCGCACGCCCGGCGGAGCCGATCCCGGCCCCCAAAGCGTTGCAACATTGGTCATGCCCGCCGACCACGATGCGCACGCCCCGGGGCAACCCCAGGCGCTTGGACATCGCCGCCGACACTTCCCCGATCACGGTCCCCGACGGCCGGGGCGGCGCCAATTTACCGGCATCGATTCCGCTCAACCGCAGGAGTTCCGGAGACCACGTCCCGGCTTGAACATCGAACAATAACGTGCGATTGGCCAGCGAATAACTCGTCACCGCTTCGCCGCCTAACGCAAAGGCGATCCAGTCCGACCATAAGAGGAAGCGATCCGTGCGGGCATATAACTCCGGTTGGTGCTGTTTCATCCACAGCAATTTGGGCAGGGAATAACTGGACCCTGGAAAATTCCGGTTGATGCGATAGAAGGTTTCCCGATCCATCCCGGCCAGAACCGACTCGACCAGGTCCCCACCCCGTTGATCGGTCATCAGGATGCTGTTGCCCAGAATCTGTCGGTCGGCATCGACCGGCGTCATCGCCTCGCCCAAGGAACTGATGCTCAAGGCGGTGACCGGATCGGTCGCCGCGCGAGACACCGCCTCGGCGATCGTCTCAAAGACCAGTTCCGTCACCGCCCGGCTGTCCAACTCGAACCAGCCGGGACGGGGACTGATGGGCGAATACTCGCGATAGACCAGGGCGCGACAGACGCCGTCCGGGTCAAACACCGCCGCCTTGCACCCGCTGGTCCCGACATCGATGCCCAGTAGGCTCATACGCGAACGACATTATAGCCCAGATATTTCTGGAAGGCTTCGAACACGGGCGCGGCGAAATGACCGGTGGTCAGACTGACATGGTGACGGTGCCCCAGATAACCGATCGTCTGAAGCGCCTTCTGCAACTCGGGGATTTCCACCACCCCGGCGCAACCGAAGAAGTCAGCGGCAATCGGATCGTCCGTGAAATCGCCTTCGCCCAGGTAAAACTCCAATTTCCCCTCGCTCGTCAAAAGACTTCCGAAGGTCACGGGTTGTGGAGCAATCCGCCCGGTATTGCACCCGAAACCACAGCCCTCGCCCACGGCGTTGGCCAGGATGGCGTGATCGGTGATTTGTCCCGGTCCGGTCATCATGCTCTGGGGAACCGGCCCGCAGTGGAAAAGAATACACTTGTTCTCTTCGTCCGCGTAGTTGTTGTTCCAATCCAGGCAGGTGGCAGGACGACCGGAGGCAACCCGCAGGGCATGCATAGTGATGGCATTACCCACATCCACCTCGCAGGCCGCGGCCACGCCCCGTTCGTTCATCTCGCTCAACAAGACACAGGGAGAAATACCGAGCTGTTGCTGAAGCTCCACCCAGCAGCGCAGAGCCAGACAATCCAATCCCAATTCATCCACGACGCGGTCCAAAATCACCCCGAGCCGGCTGATCTCGCTCAACGCCCGTCCCGGAACACCCTTCCAACAGGTATAGCCTTCGAGCAGCCGCGCCTTGGCCTTGAGCACCGGATCGGAATCCTTGATTTTGCGCATCCGGGCAAAGACATCGGAGAGATCCATCGTTTCCATCGTGATCCCGTGCGCCTGCAGGGCACCCTCATCGATCCGGACGGTCTTGAAGGCGGAAGTCCGGGCGCCGATCGCCCCGACGGTCATCCGGCGCAAGCCCCGCACCACGCGGCAAAGCCGGTCAAAATAATCGACCTGGGCGACAAACTGATCCGTTTCAGGATGGACGGTGTGCGGCGGAAGCACGGTGAATTTCAGCCGGTTCTGAACAAAGACATCCATGATCGAAAACTTGCCGCAAAAAGCGTCACGGCGGGTGGCAGGCGCCATCTTGTCCATTTCGTCCGGATAAGCCTGGACCATGATCGGCACTCCAGCATCCTGCAAGGCAGCGATGGCGCCGGTTTCATCCCCGAAGTTGGGCAGACAGAGGATGACGCCGTCGAATTTACCGGCGTTTTTACGCAGGAACTCGGCATAAATACGTCCCTCGGCCGGGGTTTCGATCGCGCCATAGCGGGTGGCTTTCTCGTCGAGCGTCAAAATTTTATGACCGAGCCCGCGCAACACCCGGCTCATCTCCTCGCGCGCACCCTTCTGCAGGGAGGCCGGAAAGAAACCGCGATTCCCGAAATACAGGGCAAATGTGGATTTCCGATCTTTCATGACTTGTCTCCTTTATAGTTATTCCATACAAAGCTTAAGGTCCGTCATCCCGTTCTTAAGGTCCGTCGTTCCGTTTCCTTCCGTTCGTCATCCCGAGCGCAGTCGAGGGATCTATCGCTCCCCGGCCGGCTGGAATATGTGATCCCTCGACTTCGCTCGGGATGACAGCAAGCCTGATCCTCCGGCTCATCCCGACGGCGGATTCAACCGCCGCGCCGAACCGGCCACTTCCAATTCCTCAACGATCACCTGCTTCACGGCCTGAAACACCGCTTCCTCAGCCGCCCCGGCGTTACCCCTCGCAGCCTCGTATGCCTGGCGAATCGCCGTGCCCACATTGATCTTGGCGATCCCGTTACGGATCCCCTCAATCACAAAACTCTTTTGAATGCCCGATCCTCCGTGCAACACCAGGGGGACCGATACCGTCCGGTGCAACTGCTGCAGGTGGGGAATACTCAACCGGGCCTGGACCTTTTGCGCGCTCTTGGCGGCGCCGGAAATGGCGCCGTGAATATTGCCGATGGACACCGAGAGCCAATCGACTCCCGTTTCAGCCACAAACCGACGGGCCTCTTCCGGATCCGTAAAACCCTTGCCCGACCGGAACAACTCATCGTAAGGCGGCAGCGGCCCCGCCTCGTGGCCCAACACCGCACCCAACTCGGCCTCGACGGGCAGTCCCGCCCCATGACCCAACGCAACCGCTTCCCGGGTGGCGGCGATATTTTTGGCCAAGGGCAGACGCGACCCGTCAACCATCAGGGAATCATATCCCGCGCGAATGGCGGACTGCAGGATCGCCCGGTAATCCACCTGGAGTTGATCTTCATCGATGACGGGAACATGGTCGAGATGCAGACGGGTATAACGTGGATCCATTTGCCGCCGGTATTCCTCCGCCACGGCCTCCAGGCTCCGCGATTCAAATTTCATCCACTCCAACCGGGCCACCGCGATCAGGCCGAAGGTCTCGGTTTCACGCAGGGCACGTACCACCCCGGCCATCATGGGCAAATGGGGAATATTGAAGGCGGGAATGGCAATGCCCGCCGCATGGGCGGCACGCATGATGTCGGCAATCGGACGGCCAGGTGTGGACATAAAGGATCTCCTGAATGGTCTAACAAATGACCATATCCCCCGCCACTGGGTCAAGCTCTTTTCGCGACTTCAAATTGCCGCCACAGGAGGAGCGAACATCGGTCTTTCTCTGAAAAAGTCTTAAGCCACCGGTGGCCCTCCGCGCAGATCGGGGCGCCCCACCACGGAGGGGATCAGACCCAGCGTCACGGTCATCAACACGATCAACACGGCATACACCAATAAAACCGCATCATAGGCGCTCCGGGAGCCGCCCGCCAGAGTCCAGGATTCGGCAAAAATCCCCAGCCGGATCCCCCAAGCACCCAGGAGCCCTGATAAGGCCGCCCCAGCCAGCGTCATGGTGGAGCAGATCGAAGTGGAAAGCGACTTGCGCACGGCCGGAATCAGGGCCAACATCTCGGTCGAGAAGGCGATCGATCCGGCCGCCGTCAACCCGCCAAACACCACATGGACAGCCCCCATCAAGTAAAGGGGAGGGAGGAATAAACTATCGCGCGCAACGAACAATACCAGCGAGGCCCCATATCCAAAATGGCATATGAGAAAAACCGGCTTGGTCCCAATCCGGTCCACCGCCTTGCCCCCGAAATAAAAACCGACAACCGACCCGATCATCGTTAAATTGGCCAGCAGCATCACCAGGCTATCGCCCAGCCCTAAAACCCGTTTTTCAACTAGGCCAAACAACGTCAGGCATCCACCGGTAAAGAGGGTGATAATGAAAAGGTAGGCACAAAAGGGAAGATACCCTCCGCTCCGCAGGATGGCCCGCAAATCCCGTGGTAAATCCTGAGCCGAACAGGTCCCCCGTTCCAGTTCGGGAATCTGGGCATAATAAATCCCCCAGGGAATGATCGAAAGCCCGAGCAGAACCAATAGGATCATTAACAAGGGGACCGAGGTTTCCTTCGGCAACAAAACGGCAATCAGGCCGCCGAGAATCACCGCGCAGACCTGCCAAGCAACACGCAGTGTGCCAAAAAACCGACCGCGATAAGAGGCGGGGACAATCGGATCCAAAAGCGCATACCACGAAGCGATTTGGCCGGCCAGGCCTACTCCCAACAACGCGATTCCCAGACTCAACAGTTTTACGGCCAGTTCTGCCGGCACCCAGGCCGCCAAGGGAATTAAACCATACCCCAGGCCGCATAACGCAATCCCCCCCAGCGTCACCCGCCGCTTCCCATATACGTCGGCGAGGTGGGCGCACGGAATCAGGGCAAGGGCCTGTAACCCGCTACTCAATGACAACAACAATAGAACGGTCGTACCATCCAGTTTCAATGCGGTCAGATAAATCAGCATCAGCCCATTGCCCAAAACAGAAGTGGCCAGGACTTTGAAACAGGAACCGATAATGGCGGCCCGCATTCCTTTTTGGGCCACCTCGGAAATGAATTCTCCGTTGAGCTGCGCTGCGCTGCCCGCGCCTGTTTCCGATGTCATCTGCATATCTTCGTCTTCGTTAAAAGGGAATGATCAACCGGGCGAAAAAGTGAGGCAGACCGGTGCCGGAACAGGAAAAGAGTCGCCCACCGGACTCAATCCCCCCCCGACCGGATCGACGGAGAAAACGGTAATCGTATCGCTCTCCTGGTTCGCCGCCAGGAGGAAACGGCTATCCGGCGTGAACCTAAATTGGCGCGGCCAACGACCCCGAACCGGCACGAAGGCTCGCGTTTCGAGCATTCCCAGATCATTGATCGAAAAAATAGCCAGGCTGTCATTCCCCCGGTTGGAGGCATATAAAAACCGTCCGTCCGTCGTCACCTGGATATCGGCAGCGTAACTAGTCCCTTTCCAATCCGCCGGCAAGGTCGATACCGTCTGCTGATTTGTAAGAATGCCCGATTCAGGCGCATACCCAAACACAGTCACGGTATTATTCAGTTCATGCACAAGAAAAAGATGTCGCCCCCCCGGATGCATCGTCATATGACGCGGGCCGGACCCCGGCAAACAAACCGCTTCAGGCGGATCGGCGGGAAGAAGGGTTCCTTTCCCCGGATCGAAGCGACTGACCCGGATCCGATCCTGTCCCAAGTCTGCAGCAAATGCATAATGATTATCCAGCGACAGCATTACCGAGTGGGCATGGGGCCCTTCCTGACGGTCCGGCACAACACCGCTCCCCCCGTGGTGTTGAACAAATGACACCGGCTCACCCAACGACCCGTCGGCTAAAATCGAAAAAACCACAACACTCCCGCTGGCATAATTGGAAATCAATGCCTGCTGCCCCCCCGTGGAAAGACAAATATGACAGGGCCCGTCGCCCAACGTACGACGACGATTCAGCAATCGTAGCCGACCGGTTTCCGGTTCGATGGCCAGGGCACAGATCGACCCGTTGCTGCGTCGGCCCTCCCCGCGTTCTTCACAAACGGAATAGAGGAATCGGCCACGGGGATGAATCGCTTGGTAGGAGGCATTGGGCAACACAAATGCGGGCTGAAGGTCACTGAGATGCCCGGTCGATGCATCAAACTCAGCCCGACAGATCCCCTGTCCCCCACGGGTGCTATAGGTGCCGATAAAAACAGTGCTTTTGTCAGGCGACGGATCCATATTAACTTTTATCATCAGGAGGCTTCGCCGACAACCGGTCCACGGTTGCCGGTTCCGCCAGTGATTCCCAAACCGCCCGCATATCCGCCGGCAGAGGGGCCTCGAACACCATGGGCCGCCGCAGAATCGGATGCTCCAAGGCCAGGCGGGCGGCATGCAACATCTGTCGTTCAGCCGGTACCGCTAGTTCCCGCGGATGCCGCAGTCCGTACTCCGGATCGCCCACCACCGGACAGTGGCGATGGATCATATGGACCCGGATCTGGTGCGTCCGACCGGTCTCAATCCGCAGACTGAGCAGGGAAATCGGACCGCGAGTAGCAATCGTTTCATACCACGTCACCGCCGGGCGACCGCGGTCGGTCTGCGTGGACATTCGTTTCCGGTCATGCTGACTCCGTCCAATCAAAGTCTCGATCCGCCCTTTATCCGGGCGGGGTGCGCCCCAGACCAGCGCCCGGTACTCCTTGGTGACCGCCCGGGTCTTAAACATTTCCGTCAACAGCTCCAGCGCCACCTGATGCTTGGCGGCAATCAGCACGCCGGTGGTATCCCGATCCAGTCGATGCACGATTCCAGGCCGGAGTTCTCCACCAATCCCCCGCAAATCATGGCAATGGTAGAGAAGGGCGTTCACCAAGGTCCCCGAGGGATGCCCCACGGCCGGATGCACCACCAACCCGGCCTGTTTATTAATCACAATAATATCCGCATCCTCATAAATCACATCCAAAGGGATGGGTTCGGCAATCAATTCGACCGGAATGGCATCGGGCACCGTCACATCGACTTGATCGCCTGTTTTTAATCCGACGCCCGGCTTTACCACCCGGCCATTGACGCGGATTGATCCGTCCCGGATCAGTTCCTGGATCCGGGATCGGGACAGATCCTCCAGGTTTTCGCTCAACCAGACATCCAGACGGTCCGCCGGATCTTCAACAATTAATGGGAGTATTTGCATGACTGCCGTCCCATAGGGACGCCTGACGGTAGGGAGTTACGGGGGGGAGATGGCGGAAGTTGAGGAATTTTTCGCGGCCGTCGCGGGCCGGGCGAACCAAAGGATTAAACCTGCCAGGAAAAAAATCAGGCTCATTCCTTGGGCAACGGACAAATGCCCCCACTGCTCGCGCTGATCCCCCCGCAGCAATTCCAAACAAAACCGGATCGGGGGATAGAGCATCAGATAAAGAGCGACGATATCGCCCGGCCGCCGGCGGCGGGGATAGGCATATACCAAGACAAAAAATAAGAGGAAATTCAAGGCTGCTTCATGTAACTGAACCGCATGAACCGGCAAACTCCAACGGGCTTCCGACGTAATCAAGCCCGACTCCGTATGTGCCCACCAAGCCGGCGAATCCGCTGGAAACTGGACCCCCCAGGCCCCCGGTAGCGGCTTGCCAAAACAACACCCATTAAGAAAACAACCGATCCGGCCTAAAAAATGTCCCAAGGGAAGCGCGGTTACCATCAAATCGCCCAAGCTCAAGGCAGATTCCTTGCGCCTCCAAGCCATGAAGAGAACCATCAGAATGGTACCGACAAAGCCTCCATAAAATATCAATCCTCCCCGATCCACCCGCCAAATCTGGAGGGGATTAGCCCAAAAATAATGCCAATCCGAGATGATATAGGCAACACGTGCACCCACAATACCGGCCAACATCGCCCAAAAAGCCAGATCACTCGCCCAGGCGGCATCCCGCCCTTCCCGCCGCCCCAATCCCCACCAGGTCAGGATTCCGGCCAAAAAAGCAGTCGCCATTAGAATCCCGTACCAATAAATCACCCGATCCCCCATTATTAGACATACCGGATGCATAATCGCCTCATCTTCCCAAGGTTTCTCTTTCAATGCTTGTGTAACATTTTTTTACCCATCATCCAAGCCCATTAGTTGATCGTTGCGCTTTACATCAGAGATAAAAAATATTAAAAACAATTCCTATAGATGGCGAAAGGCATTATGGACGGTTCTGCGGACACAACGATCTTGACTGATCCCGTCGGTGAACTGGATTGCTCGCATTGCGGGGCACGTCTGAATGTCGCCGCTTTCTCTTTCATGGCCAAAATTGCCTGCCCTAAATGCACAGCCGAACTCACTGTCCCTGGCCGATTTGGCGCATTTCTCCTGACCGGTCTTCTCGGCCGCGGTGGCATGGGTGCCGCCTATCGCGGGCAGGATGTCTCCCTCAACCGCCTGGTGGCGATCAAGGTCATGCTCAGCTCCTACGGCGACGACCCTGAATTCGTCGCCAATTTCCGACGTGAAGCTCAGGCGGCAGCCGCCTTGAACCACCCGAATGTCGTCCAGATCTATTCTTTCGGCATCGAAAAGGGCCAGCCGTATATCGTCATGGAGTTACTCACGGGGGGGCGTTTTGATGCGATGATCGCCCGAGGCGAACTCATCGACCAATCCTTGGTGGTCAAGATTGGCACCGATGTCGCCGAGGGGTTGAACGCCGCCAATAATATTGGCCTGATTCATGGTGACGTTAAACCTGAAAATATCCTACTCGACGCCAATGGCAATGCCAAAGTCGTCGATTTCGGACTCGCCTATTTTCGCGATAAAGGCCAACAACCCGATGGCATCTGGGGCACGCCCTATTATATCGCCCCGGAAAAAGTCCGGCGACAGCCGAGCGATGCCCGTTCCGACATCTATAGTCTCGGAGCCACCCTTTTCCACGCCCTTGCCGGCCAACCCCCTTTCGAAGGAAAAACCCCGATCGATGTCGTCAAGGCCCGTCTCGTCCGGCCGGCCCCGGATCTCCACGAAGTCCGCCCCGATATCAAGCCGGAGCTTGAAACCATTATCCGGCGGATGCTTGAGGCTGAACCTGCCCGCCGGCACCCCAACTACCAGTCGCTCATCTCCGACCTGCGCGCACTCCAAAATAAAATGGGAATGCCCACCAGTCCTACACTGGCGCGCAAAAAAGTGATTATGAGCAAGGGAGGGAAAAAAATCGTCACCTCCCGCACCAGCACCGGAAATGTCCCGGTCCCCAGTGAACGAATCGCCAGCACCCGGTTATCCGACAATCTGGCGGCCGCCGCGACGCTAGGCAGCATTGGCCAAATGGATGAGGGTGACCCTAAAATCCGTAAACAAAAAAAATGGCGGATCATCTTTTGGATCCTGATGGGCGTGCTATTCATCGGGGGAACCATCACAGGATTGACCTATAACCACTCCATTAACGTTCGCATCTCCGACGAAATCGCCATTAAAAAAATGGAAGCCGCCCAACGGGCCCGACATCTCCAGGCACACGGGGCTTTCATCGAGATCCGAACCCTCTCATCCAACACCCTGTCCATCATTGAACGCAGCGAAAAAGCCTTGCAAACCGCCAGTAATCAGACGGACGCCATTCTGGCCGTCGCCCGATCACTCCCGGATCTGCCCTCGGCAAAGGAAGCGCTTAACTCCGCGCCCCTTCAGGTTGGCAACATCGCCAACCACGGCGCTGCGATCAAAAAAGCAGCCGGCAACCTGAAAACGCTCGAATCCGATGCCTTCGCCAAACGCGCCGCTGTCATCAAGGCCGACTCCGCCGTCGAAGCTGACGCCATTCTCGAGGCCTTCAAATCCAGCATCGAGTCGGCCCATGCGATGGACAAGCTTCTGCGGGAATCGGCGGCCAAAATTGATGTAGCCATAACCAACCTCACTCTCCTCAAAGAAACCCTCGATAAAGCCCGCATCGAAAAAGAGAGCGAAGACAAAAAACGAGCCGCGCAACAGGCGGAAATCGACCGTAAAGCCGCCATCGAAGCCGAAGCCCGCAAGCAGGAAGAAGCCCAAAAAGAACTGGCCCGTCGGGAAGCCGGGAAAGTTGACGAAGCCGTTAAAAAGAATCTTTCCCTAATCCGGATGAACCAGTTCACTGAGGCCCTCGACGCCCTCCCGCTCAACTCCGGCGAATTAACCACCCCGGCAGGACAAGTCGCACTGGCCACTGCACGGAAACGCGTCGAACTCATGCAGTCCATGAAAGAGTTTCTTATCGTCGCCATCGGCGAGGAAGTCAAGTCCAAGGGGGCGTACCGCTATGGGTGGCTGACCCCAAATCTGGATGTCCTCGGCGCCAGTGGAGCCGGAATCGATATCCGCGGTCTATCCGTCACCCCTTGGAATCGGGTCAGCATCCGCCAGATGATCGCTTTCATAAACTATTTTCTCAATCCGGACTCCGAGGCCATCAAAACCCGGAAAGAACGCGCCCGAATCAATCTGGCCGCTGCCGCGTATTTCTTTGAATGCGCCGGCGGAGAAAAAGTCGGCCTTAAAATGGCAACCGACCGTGCGGCAGAAGCCCTCAAAAATGACGAGACTTTACGCGATCAGGCCCGCACCCTTCTGCCGGATCTGAATTTTTAGGTCCGCTCCGGATTCAATTCCAACCGGATCTCGCGAATGGCAGGAAATCGTGTTTTCAAACGGGCAGCTAAACCCGGAAGGTATTTTGTCCTGATTTCAAAGAGCCACGGGGAACTATCGACAAACAGATACACCGTCGCTTGGGCGAACCGGCCGGGCCGGGCGTGTTTTGATACCGGCATCCCTGCCAGTTGGGGCCACTCCCGGGCAAGTTGCTCGAACCAGTTTTTGTCCGCTAAATTCCATTTCCCAACCACGCGATCAACCCAGTCACCCACAGGACGGGCATCCGCCGGGAACCGATCGCCATCGGTATAGCTTTGAGAGGAATCGTAGCGACGACGGTTCCGCATGGATCTTCCTGCCTCTCATAAATAAAAAGGCGGGGGAAACCAGATTCCCCCGCCTGAATTTCGGCCTTCAGTGGCCAGGTGAACGCCGGTGTTATTCGCCCAATTGGTAGCGGGCGAAACGCCGGATCGTCAGCGTGTCTCCCAATTCCTTGCCCTTGAGTTCGAGCAACTTGGAAATAACGGTCTCCTGATCACGGACAAAGATTTGCTCCGGCAAACAGACTTGCTGATAGAATTTTCCCATTTTGCCATCGACGATCTTCTCAACCATCGGGGCAGGCTTGCCTTCCACCTGCTTGGCGAAAATTTCACGTTCAGCGGTCAATATATCCGCCGGCACTTCCGTCCGGGACAGGTATTTCGGCGACGACGCCGCGATGTGTAACGTCAGGTCTTTGGCGAGATCCCGGAACACCGCAGCCCCCGCCGTCTCCGGCTTGGTGCAATTGAGCTCCAGCAACACGCCCACCTTGCCCCCCAGATGAATGTAAGACTGAATCACTCCCTGGCCTTGCCGGACAAACCGCAGATTCCGCTTAACGATGATGTTCTCACCGATTTCGGCGATCTTGGCAGTTACGCGGGCCGCGACATGTTGCGCCAGGGAACCATCGATATTCGCGGCTTCCACTGACAATTCCTTGGCAAAGGCCTGGAAGGACGCATTCCGAGCCACAAAATCGGTCTCGCAATTCACCTCGATCAGCGAACCCGCGGAACCGTCATCCTTCACAAATGAACCGACCAACCCCTGGTTGGCTGCACGGGTCGCCTTTTTGGCGGCCACGGCCATCCCTCGCTCACGAAGGAGCTTGATCGCCTTGTTTTTATCGCCACCGGCCTCGACCAATGCGCGCTTGCATTCCATCATGCCGACATTGGTGGCTTCACGCAGCTCCTGCACCATGGCGGCGGTAATCATTTCAGCCATACGAAATCTCCTGAAAAATCAATCGTTGATCAAGCGGTGGGGGTTTCAGTTCCGGTTGCGGCGGGAGCCGTCTCATCCTTCGGGGCATCACCCGTCGTCCGCTTGCGGGGCGCACGGGCTCCCGGGGCTCCACTACCGCCGGGCTTACGCGGGCCACGCGATCGGCGCTCTTCTTTTTTAGGCGCAATCTCCGCAGCCGCAGCTGCATCAGCCGCCGCAAACTCGGCCTTGCGCTGATTGATTTCGACCGAATTTTTAGAATATTCGGTTTGCGCTTGCAAAATCGTGTTCGTCAAGCTCTGCAAAACAACCCGGATCGCCCGGATGGCATCGTCGTTTCCGGGAATGGGATAGTCGATCGGATCGGGATCGCAATTCGTATCGACAATCGCGATCACGGGAATATGCAACCGGTTGGCTTCCTTGACGGCAATTCCTTCACGATTGACATCCACTATAAACAAGGCCCTGGGCATCTCTTCCATATTGGCGATACCCGACAGGTTTTTCTGAAGCTTTTCGAGTTCATGCCGCAACCGCGCAACTTCTTTCTTGGGAAGGGACTCGAACTGGCCGTCCTTTTCCATGGCTTCCAGCGTCCGCATCCGCTTGATGCGCAGACGCACCGTCGGATTATTGGTCAAGGTGCCGCCGAGCCACCGATGGGTCACACAATATTGGCCGGTTTTCTGGGCCGCTTCCTTGGTCGCTTCCTGTGCTTGTTTTTTGGTACCGACAAACAACACGTGATAGCCCGAAGCGATCAGATCGTAAACAAATTTCTGGGCCACTTTTAACTGGCTCAAGCTCTGGGCCAGATCGATGATGTGAATGCCATTCCGTTTATCAAAAATGAACGGCTGCATTTTGGGATTCCATCGCTTGGTCTGATGGCCGAAATGCAATCCGGCATCCAACAACTCGCGAACCCCGATTTCTGACGACGAAACAACTTCTTCTGTAATAGCCACAACCAACCTCCTGTTTCCTGACTGCGCCGGGCTTTGCCCGACAATCCGCTTTGACACCCTCCGGAGGACGGTGGGTGTGCTCGCTTCTCCCGCACCAAGCCGGTAAACGGCGGGCGGGTCCTGTTAAAGAACTATTTAAAATACCAGTTAAATGATGGATGGCAAGCCATTATTTTAGTCCTGTCGTGGAGCTTTCAAAAGCGGAATTCTTGGAGCGAGCAAAAGCGGACAGTTGGCCCTCCTCAGGGAGGGCGGTTTGAGAACAGGACCACCGGACGTTTCTCCTTGTCCGGTCGTTCCTTGAGGATTGAGACTGCGCCGT
>CAIJXV010000013.1 GCA_903824675.1 uncultured bacterium | reverse complement strand
GTCGACAAAATCCGACCCCGTCAGGGTCCAGGCTGACGAAAAACTATTCGACACGACCACCACCGCCGAAGCCGTGTGAATCGACATCCAGGCACCCAAGATCAACAGCCCCAAGCGGAATCGGGTAAAATGAAAATTCATCTGGTATTTCCTCCGGCTTTTAGTATATTGAAAAAGGACAGAATGAACAAGGCAAAAGAGGGATGAATGGTCGGGAATGTCTTGGATATAAGTCTTTTATTGTAAGCCTGTTAAGTTGAATTGTCAGGGGCTTGTGAACGGCGAGGAACCCGAATGAAAAAATATAATGGATTTACCCTCTTGGAATTGATGGTGGTTATCGGAATTATCGCCATTCTGGCGGCGCTTTTATTTCCCGCTTATCAGAACATGCTGGAGAAGGGACGAAACATCGGCTGCAAGTCAAACTTGCGCAGTTTGTGGCGGGGCTCGATGAATTATATGACCGATTTCAACGACTCTTTAGATCCGAATTTAGGGGAAGTCCCCCCCCGGTTGCCGCAATATTGGATTTTGAACACGAATTTTAATGCTTCGGAAGCGATTAATAATGTGTCCAACGCGGGGTGGAGAGGGGTCTCCGGACTGGCGTCCATCACCAATCCCTCCATTACCTTCGCAGGTTCGATTAATGTAACCATTATGACCTTTCCCTCTTTGTTTCAGTATGTGGACAAGGACATCAATGTCTACATCTGCCCGACTTTTAAAAAACTCATGCGCTCGACCTATGGCATCACCAATGCCTATCGCAATTACGTGATGAACATCTGTGTCGCCGGGAACATGATTGGTCGGACGGAGAGTCTTGCGGATCCGGCGATGTCAACCAATCTGCCATCCGGTATTGTTCTATTTTCTGAAGCCCTTATGCCGACCAATACGCTTTGGGGGCCAGCCACTTTTCGCAACAGTGGTGCCGCGGCCCAGATCAACTATCCCCCGCCGGCGACCAACCGCTACCATAATGCCCGGAGACTGCCAGGTAGCGGATTGCAATTCACCAACGGGACGTTCAATGCGATTTTTCTCGATGGTCACATCGAGACCCTGTGATCGGCCCTTAAACCAAGCGGTATTTTACGATACACCAGAGCGCGCGGAATCCATCGCGCCAGGTGATTTTCTTGCCTTCGTCGTATCCGCGTCCATAGTAGGAAATCGGGACTTCATAAATCCGCCAGCGTCCGCGGGCGATTTTGGCGGTGATTTCAACCTCAAATCCAAAGCGGTTTTCGCATAACACGATGGTATTTAAAACCTCTCGGCGGAACAGCTTATAACAAACTTCCATGTCCGTCAGATTCAAATTCGTGCACATGTTCGATAGCGTGGTCAACAGGCGATTGCCGACATAATGCCAGAAATAATGAACCCGATGGGCTCCGCCGCCCATGAATCGCGAGCCGTAGACGACATCTGCATGACCCTGGACCAGGGGGGCGAGCAACGTGGGATAATCCTGGGGATCATATTCCAAGTCGGCGTCCTGGATCAGGATCAGATCGCCCCGCGCGGCCGCGAAACCATGGCGCAAGGCGGCCCCTTTTCCCTGATTGACTTCGTGATAGATGAAAATCCACTCGGGGTGATTCGCTTCCAGAGTTTTCAAAAGATCGCGACTGCCGTCGGTCGAGCAATCATCGATCCAGACCAGTTCCTTTTCCATTCCCACATCGACCGCTTGAATATGGCGAACGATGTCCATCAACGTTCCGGCTTCATTATATACAGGAATAACCACCGATAATTTCATAAGTCCTTTTTCTTCTGCGAAATCTTTGAAAAAGACTAAAGATTTATCAAAAGAACTTCAACACCTTTATTTAGGTTCATTCTGAATAAGGGTGGGTGATTGGAGTTTCGGGAGGCAGGCGGGGAGTTTCTCGCAGAGTCGCACCAAGTTCAGAATCTTGTTCGCAGAGTGGGGATCGGCCGTCTCATTCCGCTGAAGCCAGCGGAATGAACCGTCCGCCGCTGGTTCGAGAGTTAAACCACCGCTCGTCCCCTTGGCTTCATAGAGAACCGGACGGGTGATTCCGCCGCCGCGGCGGAATCGCACGGCCCTGTCTTCACTCTGGTCTTAACTCTATCTGAACCCTGTGAAACTCTGCGAGAGACGCTCCATTCCCGGATTTCATCGACTTTGATAGGACTCGAACTCCAATAACCCACAGTAATGCAGAAAGAGCCTTTATTTATTGGAAATAAGGGACAAGTTACTCCAAGGAGAGAGGAGTTTAACTACGAAACTCGCGAATGGCGCGACATTAAGCAGAAATGAGGATAGCAAAGGCCGCCATCGTCCGCCCCCACAGACGAGTTGAATCCTTTGCTGGCATAAGTGCTTAGAATCTATACTCCGAAGCCGAAGGAGCTTCAAAAAACAGAAACCGGTTCATTATTGACGTGTGGGATGCTTGTGGGTATCGTCAGTTTTATGGATATCGATTATATTTTGTCGGTTTTTAATCGGTGCGGTGTTCGGTATTTATTGATCGGAGGGGTCAATTTTCTGCTTCGCCACAAGCCGGTATTGACGTTCGATGTTGATTTCTGGGTTGAAGACACCGCCGATAATCTTCGACGATGCGAAACCGCCCTGGTTGAGTTGAAGGCGCAATGGGGGCCGACCGATAGCGAATGGAAGCCGGTGGCTGATTGGCCGTCGGGTTGGCTGACCCGGCAACCTTTGTTTTGTCTTACCAGTCCCCCTGGGGCGCTCGACCTGTTTCGTTCGGTTCGCGGACTGACCGATTGGCAGACATCGTTTAAGGAATCCGTTGAGGGTCGGACGGCTTCTGGTATTCTTTATCGGGGCATATCGGATGCGGATATGTTAAAATGCCAGTTGAGTTTGGCTCCAGAATCACGCAAAGAGGACCGGATTCGGGAATTACAGCGAGCGCTCCATGAATCCTGATTTGAAATTCACAGAGGAACAGAAACGCGATCGAGCGCTTCCCGCCGAGGAGAAGTGGCGTCTGATTTTACAAAGCATTCGGTGGGCCGAGTCTCAGGCGACGGCCGGTCGCAATATCCCGGCACAACGATTGGCGGAACAGGCCCGCAAGCTGAAGGGGCATTAATTAGGAACCCGATGAATCCCATTCAAAACGCAACTCATTTATTGAGAATATTATACGAATACAAGCGCGGGGCCGTCCGGCTGAAGTCCATGCCTTTGCGCCTGTGGGTTGAAACGACCAATGCCTGCAATCTGAAATGCGTCATGTGTCCTAATCGATGCGTTCCTGACAGCCAAAAAGGATTGCTTCCCCTGCCGGTATTCAAAAAAATCGTCGATGAAGCCCGTGGTTTTGTGAATGACTTGTATCTTCACCATCGGGGAGAGCCTCTGCTCAATCCGTACCTGTTCGACATGCTGGCTTATGCGCGGCAGGCGGGGCTCAAAACCCGGTTCCATTCAAACGGTACCCTCCTGACTCCGGATCGCGCGGACGCCTTGCTCGTGGATCCCCCCGACATGGTGTCGTTTTCGGTGGATGGTTTTGCGAAACAAGCCTATGAATCGATTCGCGTGGGGGCGGATTTTGATCGGACCCTGGCCAACTTGTTTTACCTGCTCAAGCGCAAACGCGAATTAAAGCGGAAAGCTCCCTACATTGTGGTCGAGCGCATCCGGTTTCGCCAAACGCCACCGGGCGAAACGCCCGATTCAATCCGGGACCTGACCCAACGCTTCCTGGCGGCCGGGTTGGATGAGGTGATCGTCAAAGAGGAATACACCTGGGCGGAACCCGGCCAGTGCGATTGCAGTCCTGAAACCCTGACGGCCCGATGTACGTTTCCCTGGTATGCGATGGTGATTTGCTGGGATGGCACCGTGGCGCCCTGTCCGCAGGATTATCATGTGGCGATGTCCATGGGGAATGTCAACCACTCCAGCCTGCGGGAGATCTGGAATGGCACCGCTTACCAGGTTTTGCGAAACAACCTGAAGCACGATGTCCAATCGCTCGGCTTATGCCGATCCTGTGATCGATTGCGCCGCAAAACCGTCGGCGGGATCCCCTTCCAATACATGGCTACTTTTCTGATCGATCATTTGATCGGTTACAATGCGCTCCGACGTAAACTGGGCACTTTTGAGCGAAACTGACGGTATGAAAATACTCTTCCTGGCGCCACATCCTTTTTACCAGAACCGGGGAACCCCGATTGCGGTCGATCTATTATTGTCGGTTCTGTCCGCCCAAGGCCATTCCGTTGATGTCCTGACCTATGCGGAAGGGGAGGACAAGGTCTATCCCGGTGTGACCCTGATCCGGATTCCTTCCCGGCGGGGGTTATCCGGCATCCGCCCCGGATTTTCATTAAAAAAACTGGGCTGTGATGTCCAGTTGCTCCGTCTCTTCCGTAACCGTCTCCGCACCCACTCATATGATCTGATCCATGCGGTCGAGGAATCCGTTTTCATGGCCCGTTTCGCCCAACCATTGGCGCAACCCATTCCCTACGTGTATGATATGGATTCATCGTTGAGCCAGCAGATGATCGAGAAACATCGGTGGATGGGTCTTTTCCGCCCTTTGTTTAACCTGCTGGAAAAGGCGGTTCTGCGGCACGCCTTGGCGGTGATTCCCGTCTGTCGTTCGCTCGAGGAAGAGGCGATCCGGCTGGGGGCCCATCAAACCTTTTTGTTGCCGGACGTTTCGCTTTTAAAGGGGTCGCAAGGGGCCCCGGGCGATTTGGAGATCTCCCGCGAACCGGACTTCAAGCGACCCTGTTTGATGTATGTCGGGAATTTTGAGTCCTATCAGGGCATCGATTTATTGCTTCAGGGGTGGGCGAAGGCGGTCACCCGTGGGGGACGGGGCACCCTGGTGTTAATCGGCGGCAAGCCGGCCGAAATCCAAAAGTATACCGGCCGGATTCGGCAAATGGGGCTGGAGGGACGGGTTATGCTATATCCCCAGCAACCGATCGAAAAGTTGGACGGTTTCTTAGCGTCAGCTGATTTCTTGTTGTCGCCGCGGACTCAGGGGATCAATACCCCGATG
Organism: uncultured bacterium; assembly: GCA_903824675.1. Taxonomy (GTDB): domain Bacteria; phylum Verrucomicrobiota; class Kiritimatiellia; order CAIKKV01; family CAIJXV01; genus CAIJXV01. The sequence goes on along the minus strand of CAIJXV010000013.1, from coordinate 154,570 downwards.
AAAATTTATTCCTACCTCGATTCCGGCAAGCCCGTGATCGCCACCCGCTTGCCCACCCATACCCAGGTGTTGACTCCCGAAATCGCCCATCTCATTGACCCTCAACCGGAGGCGTGGGGAAAGGCCCTGGTTGACATTCCGCAAGAGGTGGACGGGAACCGACGGTTGGCTGAAAATGCGCGCCGGTATGTACAGGCCCATCATTCGCGCCAGGCTTTTCAAGACCGGGCCCGCGAAATCTACGCCCGGATTCAAGCTTTACGGGCATGATAGCGGACCAGGCGGGACAGCGCGTGCCATACGGAATTCCGACGGCCTAAAAGGATCGCCGGTTTCGCCGGATGGATCAGGAGATCCCGCACGAGGTTCACCGGATTAGCGGTTGGATCCGCTTCGGGCCATCCCATGGCATAACTCCCCAGCCCCTTTTCTTCTCCCGGCAGGGGCAGGGGATCCGATCCGGCCAGGATTCGGCAATTCAATTGGCGGGCCCGGCGGAAGGGGGACGGAGAAGGGATTCCGCGAGGCCGGATGGCGGTGTCGCAAAGCGCCACTCCCGGCCCCATCTCTTCAATCAAATCCCTGACTATTCGGCCCCGCGCGAATAACCATTTGCCGGGGGACCACGGGAGGATGGGGACCTGTCCTTCGGCGCGCAGGGTTTCGATGATTTGCCGGATGGGCAATCCATCAAGCGCCGCCGGATGGGAACCGAGGGCCAATACCTCCAGCTTTTCGCGCGTGGCGAATTGGCGGCCGACGATCAACGAAAGCGAAGCGCCGGAGGCATTTCGGCAGATCCAGACCGCCTCCCCATCCGCCGCCGTGGCGGTCCAGTTTCCCCCGGATTTCAGCAAGGGGCCGGTGAGCAAATCCTTCAGCGTGGGGTTGCCTATCCGCTCGGCGACCACGGCCAGGTACCGGGTCCCGGGTGCCCCAGATCCCGCCCGGCGTTGGAGCCGGGACAATAATCCATCCAGTGCCCGGGGTAAATCATAGCAGGGGTACAAGTGGATATGGGCATCCAGGATCACTTGGAAAGAAGGCGCGCTCATGTCGAAAAGGTATTCGGAATGGGCGCAAAAAGCAACGGGATCTTAAAGAAATAAAAGAAGCTTTACGGGGTTGCCCCCTTCGCGCTAAAATAAGGCTTTTCAGGAGTCTGTTATGAGTTTCGTCCATTTACATGTTCATTCACACTTTTCACTATTAGACGGCGCGGCCCGGATCGCCGACTTGCTCAAAAAAGCCAAGAGTTTCGGAATGCCGGCCCTGGCCTTGACCGATCATGGCAACCTGTACGGCGCTGTGGAATTTTACAACAAGGCGCGCGAGATCGGGATCAAGCCCATCCTGGGTATCGAGGCCTATATTTCGCCGACCACCCGCCAGGATCGCAGTATGGGCAATCAGTCTGATGCGGCGTATCACCTGATCTTGCTGGCGATGAATGCCAAGGGATGGCGTAATCTGCTTCAATTATCCACCCGGGCCTATCTCGAAGGCTTTTATTACAAGCCCCGGATGGATCGGGAGTTGCTGGCGAAGCACCAGGAGGGATTGATCGCTTCCAGCGCCTGTCTGGGAGGAGAAATTCCCTCCGCGCTGTTGCGCAACGATTTCCCGGCCGCTGAACGAATTGCCGCTGAATATCTGGAAATTTTCGGACGCGACCGGTTTTATATCGAATTGATGAATCAAGGTGAGCCCGACCAGGAACGGGTCAACCCCGAGTTGGCGCGCCTGGCCAGGAAACTGAAAATCGGCCTGATCGGCACCAATGACGTGCATTTCCTGGACCGGCAGGACAAAGCTTCGCACGAGGTGTTGACCTGTATTTCAACCGGGAAAATGTTGTCGGAACCCGGCGGGCTGACCTATTCCCCGGAACTCTTCCTAAAGAATACCGAAGAGATGAAGGCCCTTTTTGCAGAGTATCCGGAAGCGATCGAGAACACCTTGCGGATCAATGAGTTGTGCAATGTCGAATTGGATTTCAAAACCAAGCATCTGCCCCGGTTTAATCCACCGGATGGAACCCCGCCAGACGATTACATGCAGAAGCTGGCTTGGACCGGACTCGAGAAACGTTTTGCGCCCGCCGCCATTCCTCCCGAATATCGAAGCCGGTTGGAATGGGAATTGAAGGTGATTTGCGACAAAGGCTACAGCTCATATTTTTTGATCGTCAATGATTTTGTCCAATTCGCCCGCAGCCAGAATATCCCCGCGGCGCCCAGGGGCAGCGGTGTGGCTACCCTGCTCGGCTACGCCCTGGGCATCGCCGATGTCGATCCGCTCCGCTATGGCCTCCTTTTCGAGCGGTTCACGGATCCCCAGCGGAAAGAGGATCCCGATATCGATATCGACATGTGCCAGGAAGGCCGGGAAAAGGTCATTCAATATGTCCGTGAAAAATACGGGCATGTGGCGCAGATCATCACCTATGGAACACTCAAGGCCCGTGCGGCGATCCGCGATGTCGGCCGGGTGATGAACATCCCCCTGGCCGAGGTGGATGCGATTGCCAAGAAAATTCCCGACGACCCGAAGATCACCGTCGACAAGGCCCTGGCCGACGAACCCGAACTCCAGCGGCGGTATGATAATGATCCGCAGTTCCACACCTTGATCGATCATGCCCGCTGCCTGCAGGGGCTGGCCCGTAATGCCTCGGTTCATGCGGCCGGGGTGGTGGTGTGTGATGAACCGCTGGAATGCCTGGTCCCCCTGTGCCGCCAGAAGGGCGACCAGATCATCACCCAATGGGATGGGCCGACCTGCGAAAAAGTCGGCATGATGAAAATGGATTTTTTGGGGTTGCGGACGCTGACGATCATTCAGCGGGCGCGCGATCTGGTGCGGCGCAACACCGGGCGCGATATCGACCCGGAGACCCTCCCGCTGGATGATCAGGGCGTTTTTGAGATTTTCCGGCAGGGCTGGACCGTCGGGGTCTTCCAGTTTGAATCGGAGGGGATGCGCAATGTCCTGCAGAAAATGCAACCGAACCGGATTGAGGATTTGATTGCGGCGAACGCCATGTACCGTCCGGGGCCGATGAAGCTGATCGACGATTATTGTAATCGAAAAAACGGGACCGCGGCGGTTCCCCCCATTCATTCCCTGATCGATGATCTGCTGGCTGAGACCTATGGCATCATGGTCTACCAGGAGCAGGTGATGCAGGTGGTCAATCGCCTGGGGAAATTGCCGTTGAACCGGGCGTTGACCCTGATCAAGGCGATTTCCAAAAAGAAAAAAGCCGTGATCGAGGAAGAACGCCCCAATTTCATCAAAGGCGCGGACGAAAACGGGATTGATAAGAAGAAGGCGACCGAACTTTTTGCGCTGATCGAAGTTTTTGCCGAGTATGGATTTAACAAGGCCCACTCCACTCGTTACGCCATCGTGGCCTATCAAACCGCGTATTTCAAACATTATTACCCCGGCGAATTCCTGGCCGCCTCGCTGACCTTTGAATGCGGCGATCTCGACAAGGTGGCCGTTTTCATGGCCGATGCGGAACGGATGGAAATTACCGTTGCGCCTCCCGATATCAATGTGTCCGAACACGATTTCACGGTCGACCACAATAAGGCCGTCCGATTTGGTTTGGGAGCGGTCAAAGGGGTGGGTTCCGGCGCCGTGGAAGCGATTTGTGTCGCCCGCCGGACGGTGGGTCAATTCGAGGATTTATTCCATTTCTGCCGGTCGGTTGATCCTCGCGGAGTCAATCGGTCGACGGTGGAAGCCCTGATCAAATGCGGCGCCTTCGATGCCCTGACCGGAAAAGATGCCCATCGGGCCTCGATGATTGCCGCCATCGACTCGGCGATTCAGGCCGCCCAATCGGATGCCCGGGATCGGGTTTCGGGCCAGATGAGCTTTTTCGATTCCGGAGCGGGAATGGCCGCCGAAAATAATAAATTGACCTACCCGACCGTGACGCCCTGGACCCAGGACGAGATGCTCGCCGCGGAGAAGGATACGCTGGGATTTTATGTGACCAATCATCCGCTCTCCAAGTATTGGTATATCACGGAATTCTTCAATCAACCCCGGGGATTGACGGCTTCGCAAATGGACCGGGTTCAGCCCGACACCCCGGTGGGGATCGGATGCATGGTGGCTCAATTCCGCACCTTGCTGATGAAAAAAGGACCGTCCCAGGGCAAAAAAATGGCGATGTTCACGGCGTTGGATCGCACGGGCAGTTTGGATTGCGTAATGTTCGCGGACACCTTCGAGCGCTTCTCCGATATCTGTCGCGAGGATGCCCTGTTGTTTTTGACCGGGTCCCTCGATCGGACTCGCGAGCGGCCCTCCTTGCGGGTGGACGACGTGACTCCCCTGGCCAAATGGGCCGAAAAAGCCGCCCTCCACCTTCGCTTGAAATTGAATGCCCAACAGATGTCCGGACCGTTTCTAGAGTCGTTGGGTGCCGTATTGAAGACGTATCCCGGAGGGGTGCCGGTACAATTTGAATGCCGCCCCTCGGCCGACCAGCCGGTGAGCCTGGTGATCGATGGCGATCACACCTGGAAAGTTCGTCCGCTGGCCGCCTTGTTAACCGAGTTGGAACGGCTTCTGGGCCAGGGCGGGTTGGACTTTGAAGTCAAGGTTTTGCGTCCGGCGGAACGCAAGGGATGGTCTTCCGGCCGTCCGTCATCCCGGGCCGGCTCCGGTCGTTAGTGGCCCCGTTTTTTTTCCGATGGGTGCCGGGTGGGGGAATGAAGAATGAGTTCCGCTCCCTGCGCCAGTTGATTCAACACCATCGGCCAGCCGTGTCCCGGTTCGACATAGAGCCGGTCGATGTCTTTTTGCCGTTCGGCAAAGGCGGCGAAATCATGGAGCACCCGATAGGGGTCTTGCGCCTCGAACAGGTGTTTCATGAGAGGCTTGAAGACCGCCTGTCCGGGCGGGAACAACCCCCGGTTCAAATTTTCCAGAAGGGTGCGCAGGGTTTCGTTCCCGGCCACCACGGCCCGGGGATGATACCCTTTGATCGTCAGGGCCGGTTCTCCGAAAGTCAGCACCTCGATGGGGCTGGTGAATTGAGACAAGTGCCGGGCCTTTGAAGAGAGGATCCATGCGCCGTTGAACAAATGGCGGATCCAGGCGGTGGAAAAGGTCTCCTGTCCGGGTGCCCATAAGGTGTCGCATTGATTAGCCGCTCGCGTGAGGCTATCCACCAGGTCGGAATGGGGATTCAACAGGGTAAACAGACGCAGGCGATCCGTGGTCAAGGGATCGCTGTTGATCAATTGTTGGAGATGCAGGGCGAGCTTGACCAGGGCGAATTCCCCGCTCTCGCGGGGATCGAATGTGCCCAGGAGAAATACGGCGCGCGGAGGCGGCGAGAAATCCAGGCTTTCGCGGAGTTGGAGATAACGGGAAAGGATATCCAACAGCAGGAGCAGATGCCGGTTATTCAGCCGGAAGGAGGCGGGATAAACCTCCCAGAGACTCGCCGGATCGAGCGAACACTCCAGGACGGGTTGCAGATCCTGTGCGGCCTGGGTTTTGTGGTCGGTCTTGATCGTCATCCAGGCTTGCTGGAAACCGCGATCCTGTGCAAATTTTCTCAGGTCGGCCAGCTCTTCGGGGCGGTTCATCCAGCCGGTCCCAATGGCGTCGGAAATCAGGGCGGCCAGGTTGGGATTGGTTTTTTGAAGACCCAAGGGCAGGTTGATGCCATGCGGATAGAATTGAAGGTGACCGGGTGACAAGCGATTCCAGGCGGGATCCTGGTCCGATTCGAAGATGCCGGACACCACGCAGGCTCCCGCGGCCAGCAGGCTCCAGTGGCGCAGTCGGAGTTTTTTCTCCGGACTTTCCTCGATGACCGACAGCCGGCGAAGTTGGTGGAGATCGCCGCGAAAGACAGAGGTGACTTGTTCCAAGTGGCGGCGATTGGCCTCGTAAATGATTTCCAGGTGGCGCGGCAGGCAGGCTTCCATGATTTTAATGTCGATCGTTGGGGAATCCTGGGCCGGAGCCTCCAATAGGGATATGCGGGTGATTTTTTGGGTCAGATCCCAGGCGTCTTCCCAGGCGAGGTGGTACTCATCCAGCAAGAGGCGTAGAAATTCCGCCAGCCCCAGGCCGGCGGAGGACGAGGCGAAATGGAATCGGTGTGCGGCCAGACCGCCGGGCGAAGGATGGTCGGCCCAGGCTTGACGCAGGCTGTTTTGCAAGGTGGCACTGAACAGGAAGTGCAAGCGCATCAGGTGGCGGGAGGAGAGTTCCGTTCCGCTATCGCCCGTCCAGTGGGACAGGCAATCCCGGGTGGCTTGGACGGTTTCCAGCGCTGCCGGATCATTTCCCGCCATTCCCGGGCCGGATCCAGTGGGGGTGGTCGATTCCCAGAAGGTGATCGGCCGATGATGGGGACATCCGGGCACGGTCCAATCGAGTTTCCGGGGCTGAGCCCCGATCGTTTCGGCGTCTTCCCACCGCACGGAATATTTGCCGGTGGCGTCAAAAAAATGGTGGGTATGTCCACCCCAGGAGACGGTTTCGGCGGTTTCAGGCGCCTGCATCAGCAAGGGGGCGAACTTGGAATCGATCCGCTCGGGAAAGAGAACCGGCTGTTCCGCGTCGGGAGTGGCCCGGGCTGACATCCGGTAGCGGGGGCATAACAGGGCAACCTCAAAGGGCACCGGTTGGTCGGCCAAATGGTCGATCCAATCGATCCAGAAAAGTTCCGTTTCGGTCAACTGTCCGTTTTGTCGTCGGCTGTACTGGTTCAATTCCTCGACCGATACCCCGAGGGCGCTGATCTCGGGGTTGAGATCCTCCTCGAATTTTTCAGACAACAGGGATTTCGTCAACAGGCGGAAGGGGTCGAGCGGATCGAGAATGAAATGCAGCGTTACGGGCGGGGTTTCAGGAGTGGCCACCGGCTCAATCCCGGCGGCCGGATGGCGTCGCAGACGAAAAGCGAGAATGGAACAGAACCACTTTTCATGCAGGGTGGCGGTTTCGATCGGTTTCCCGTAAAAAAGATCGAGCAAAGACCGGACCCATTCGAGAAACGGGGTGGGGGCGATTTTCGGCGGAGAGTTTTTTTTCAGACGCATGAAACGATACCTCGGGAAAAAGATGCGTGCGACGATTGAATAAAGAGTTGCATTTCGTTGGGAATCAACCCTATCATGTTACTGATCCCTGTCAAGCGGGGTCTGATTTTTTGATATTTCAAACCGGCTACTGGATGTTTTGACAGGAGGATTTATGGCTCAAGAACTGGCGTTTGCTTTCATTACCCCCTATACCATCGCGAAATCCCGGACCGGAGGTGTCATCGGCCGGTTGATGAGTCGTACGGGACTGGATCTCGTCGCCGCCCGAATGTACGGACCCAGTCTGGAACTGGTCAACCGCTATGCCGATTCATTGAGTCAAAGTAATCGGACGGATCCGGAAGTGGCCCAGTTGCTCGCCGATTATGTCCGGGTCAATTATGCTCCCGATCCCCAGACCGGACGGCCCCGGCGGGTCATTCTCCTGCTGTTCGAAGGCGAAAACGCCATTCAAAAAGTCCGGGAAGCCACCGGGCATGTCCATTCCGGATGGGTGGGCGGCGAGACGATCCGTGACACCTATGGTGACATGGTGCTCGATGAAGCCGGGGCCATTAAATATTTCGAACCCGCCGTTCTGATTGCCCCGTCGGTCGAACGGGCCGCGACGGTGTTGCGATTGTGGGCGGAATATTCTGAGCAGGATGGCGGTTTGGTGGAGTCCGCCGCCGATGTGGCCGTGGATGAGGGCATCCAGCAAACGCTGGTCCTGATCAAGCCCGATAATTTCCGGTTCCCCAGCGTTCGGCCCGGACATATCATCGATCTCTTGTCCCGCTCGGGTCTGCGGATCATCGGGATGCGTAAAATTCGGATGACCGTGGCCCAGGCAGAGCAGTTTTACGCCCCGGTGCGGCCGATCCTGGAAGAAAAATTCAAATCCATCGCCGCCGCAAAAGCGGATGCGGTGTTGTCGCAGGAGTTCGGCTTTTCCATGCCGGATGAGTTGAAACAAAATGTCGGCGATATTTTGGGGCCGATCTGCGGCCGCTATCAATTCGATCAAATCGTCAAATTCATGACCGGTTTTCTGCCGTCCGATGTGTTGGAGACCGACAAGCCGACCGCCGGATCGGAAAATTGTTTGGCGTTGGTTTACAAGGGCATGAGCGCGGTGGAGAAAATCCGATACCTGCTGGGCCCTACGGACCCGGCCAAGGCCCAGCCCGGGTCGGTTCGCCGAGAATTCGGAAGCGATATCATGGTTAATGCGGCGCATGCCTCGGATTCCCCCGAAAACGCCCAGCGGGAACTGGACATCATCGATATCCGCAAGGAATCGATTCGGGAATGGGTGGAAAAATATTATGGCGCCTGAAGCCGGTGGGCTAAAGTTGGCGTTTTCCGGGTGCGAAGGAGGCCGGCCCCGTTATGGTTTTTAGCTCACTCCTTTTCTTGCTGATTTTACTACCCCTGACCTTGACCCTTTACCGGGCCGTTCCCTTTGGCGCCAAGAACTGGGTTTTATTGGTGGCCAGTCTGATTTTTTATGCCTGGGGTGCGCCGCGGTTTGTCTTCGTTTTGGGGGCTTCCTGCATCCTCGATTATTATATCGGACGGAAATTGGTGCCCACGGCTCCCGTCTTCCATCGCCGCGCCTGGCTTGTCGTCTGTCTGATCTATAATCTGGGCCTCCTCGGCTATTTTAAATACGCTAATTTTTTCGTCGAACAAGGCAACCGGGTTTTTGAGCTGTTTCAGGTGCATCCCCTTGCGTGGACCGCCGTCATCCTGCCGATCGGGATTTCTTTCTTCACCTTTCAGAAAATCAGCTACTTGGTGGATGTCTATTGGGGGCATGTTCCACCCGCCCGCAATCTCCGCGATTACACCCTGTATATTGTGCTGTTTCCCCAGTTGATCGCCGGCCCGATTGTTCGCTATCACGACGTTGCCCGGCAATTGGTGGCACGCGATCATCCGGCCCGACAGATGTTCGAGGGAATTTGGCGGTTTGCCATCGGGATGGCCAAAAAAGTCCTGATCGCCAATCCCCTGGCGGAAATCGCCGATGGTGTCTTCGGGGCACCGGTCTTGGGTTTGGATCCGGGGAGCGCTTGGGTGGGCCTGTTGGCCTATGCCTTCCAGATTTATTTCGATTTTTCGGGCTATTCGGATATGGCGATCGGGTTGGGCCGGATGTTCGGGTTCGAATTCCTGGAAAACTTCAACCGACCCTACACGGCACTCAATTTCACCGATTTCTGGCGGCGTTGGCATATTTCGTTGTCCAACTTCATGCGGGAATATCTCTATATTCCGCTGGGGGGAAATCGCGTCGGCCGGGTTCGTGCCTATTTGAATTTATGGCTGGTCTTTGTCGTGTCCGGTTTCTGGCATGGGGCCAGTTGGAGTTTCATTGTCTGGGGTTGTTACCATGGATTTTTTCTCTCCCTGGATAAATGGATCGGGTCTGCCCGACTGGCCCGGATTCCCCGATGGCTGGCCCTGCCGGTGACGTTTTTGCTGGTTTGTGGGGGTTGGGTCCTCTTCCGCACGGAAACTTTGACCCAAGCCGGCCATTACTTTGCGGCTTTGGCGGGGGCCCATGGGCGGCCGATCTGGCCGGATTGGATTACGCCCCGTTCGACGCTGATTTTGGGTCTGGCCCCGCTGTTCGTTTGGGGCCCAATCGTCTGGTCGCGTCTCTCGGTCTGGGCGCCGGGCGGGAATCCCTCCAGCGGCTGGAATGCGCCGCTCCGGTATGGCGTAGCCTGGCTCCTGCTCATCCTGTCGGCGGCCGCGCTGGCGACCGGCCAGTTCAACCCCTTTATTTATTTCCGGTTCTGATATGGATACTCGATTTTATAAATGGGCAACCGTGGCGTTTGTGGTGATCCTGTGGTTGCCGTTGATCCAGCGATGGACGCAGCTGGTGCCTGAATCCGGCCTGGGCGGAGTCGAAGTTCAGATGCCGAAACCCCAGTTGACGGCGACGAATTGGTTCAATGGAACGTTTCAACGCCAATTCGAGGACCGGTTGATCCGGCGGATCGGCTTCCGTGGACTCCTCGTTCGGATCGACAATCAGATCAACTATTCGCTTTTTCGCCGCCCCTCGTCCGGGCGGGGGACGCGAGTGGTCATGGGGAAAGATCACTGGTTGTATGAGCAGACGTATATCGATCGGTACAATTCCTCCAAACTGGCGGCGGAAGAGGACAATCGGGATCGCATGCAAAAACTCGCCCGGCTGCAGGCTTTGCTGCGGCAGAGAGGCAAGGGCTTGTTGGTCGTGGTGACTCCCAGTAAGGCGGAAATCTACCCGGAATTCATGCCTCCTGAAAATGTCGTTCCCGGACGGCATTTGCGATTCAGCGATTATGAAAAAATGGCGCCGTTGTTGGATGAATATCAGATCCCCTGGCTGGATGTTCCGCGGTTCTTTCGCGAACAAAAAAAACAGTCTGACACCCCTCTCTTTTCAAAGGGCGGAGTCCATTGGAATTATTACAGCGCATCGTTGGTGGTGACCCAGATCGTCGATGCTTTGGAACGGCAGACGGGGAGCCATTACGCGCAAATGGTCTGCGAAGGGGTGCGGGTGGATAACCGGGCTTTCGGTACTGATAACGATCTCGGCGATCTCCTGAATATCCTGACCTGGACGTGGGATCAGGGTCCCCAAGTCCATCCCATCCTGAAACCCGTTCCGGATGCGGCGGCGCTCAAACCCCGACTATTGTTTGTCGGCGACAGTTTTGTTTTCACGCTGACCTATTTGATGCAAACGAATCAACTGTTTTCCAACGCCACGACCTTCTATTATTACAAGCGCCGTTTCGAGTATCCCGCCGGAACGGAGGCTCCGATCGATCATGACCAGCTTGATCTGGCAGCGGAAATCGACCGGGTGGATGCGGTGATCCTCGAAATCAACGAGTATTGGCTGCCTAAAATTGGATTTGGGTTTGTGGAACCCGCGCTCAAGGCCCTCGAACAGACGGCGGCGCCCTCAGGTGTTCCGGAGCATCCATTATGAGTCCATCTGTCCGGAAAACCCGGTCGGTGAAAACTTCGAAACGGCCGAAGCCGGTCCCCGCCGCACCGGGTCCCCCATTATGCGCCTTGTTGCGTGACGACCCCGCCCTGATGCCTTTTCAATCCTTTATTGAAGCCCGGGGAGCGGGAATCCGTGCCATGGAAGAACGGTTGACCGGCGGGCGGATGACGCTGGCGGACTTTGCCTCCGGGCACGAATATTTTGGACTGCACCGGGAGGGCGATGGGTGGGTGTTGCGCGAATGGGCGCCGAATGCCTCCCGTATCCACCTGGTGGGCGATTTCTCCGGCTGGAAAGTCGAGGCGCAAAACGCTCTCCGGCGTTGCAACGAAAGGGGCGATTGGGAAATCCGCCTCCCTTCGGGACGCTTGAAGCACGGGGATTCCTTCAAACTGGTGGTTGAATGGCCGGGCGGGGCCGGTGAACGGATTCCGGCCTGGGCACGGCGGGTGATTCAGAATTCAGAAACCCATTTGATGGCCGCCCAGGTTTGGGCGCCGGATCACCCGTATGAGTGGAAACATCCCGGATTCACCACCCCCGCCGAAGCCCCCCGCATTTATGAAGCCCACGTGGGGATGGCCCAGGAGGACGGCCGGGTGGGGACTTTTCGCGAATTTACCGGGCGGATCCTGCCGCGGGTGGTCGCGGCTGGATACAATACCCTCCAACTCATGGCCATTCTTGAGCACCCCTATTACGGCTCGTTCGGCTACCATGTGACGAATTTTTTCGCCGTCAGTTCCCGCTTCGGCACTCCCGAAGAATTCAAGGAATTGGTCGATACGGCACATGGGATGGGGGTGTCCGTGATCATTGATCTGGTGCATTCCCATGCGGCCCGGAACGAGGCCGAGGGCCTGGGCCGGTGGGATGGGACTCTGCACCAGTATTTTCATGAAGGCGCGCGCGGAATGCATGTGGCTTGGGATTCGCGCTGTTTTGATTATGGCAAACCCGAGGTCTTGCATTTCTTGCTCTCGAATTGTCGGTTCTGGCTGGATGAATACCGGTTGGATGGCTACCGTTTCGACGGGGTGACCAGCCTGTTATACCGGGATCATGGATTGGGGAAACGCTTCGCCTCCTATGCCGATTATTTCTCGGACAACCTCGATCCGGCCGCGGAAATTTACCTGGGCCTGGCCAACCGGGTGATTCACCAGGTCCGGCCTTCTGCCCGGACCATTGCCGAGGATGTTTCGGGCCTGCCCGGTCTGGCCACGCCGCTGGAATCCGGCGGATTGGGTTTCGATTACCGGTTGGCGATGGGTACGCCCGATTACTGGATCAAACTGCTCAAAGAGGTTCCCGACGAACAGTGGCCGGTGGGGCACTTGTTCCACGAATTGACCGCCCGGCGCCGCGACGAGAAAATCATCAGTTATGCCGAGTCGCATGACCAGGCGTTGGTCGGCGATCAAACCCTGATTTTCCGCCTGATCGGGGCCGAGATGTATACCCATATGAGTGTGTTCACCCCCAGTCTCAAGGTGGACCGCGGCATGGCCCTGCATAAGATGATCCGGCTGATCACTCTGGCCACGGCGGGCAACGGGTATTTGAACTTCATGGGCAATGAATTCGGACATCCGGAGTGGATCGATTTTCCCCGGGAAGGGAATCAATGGAGCTATCACTATGCCCGGCGGCAATGGCATTTATTGGAGGATCCCACGCTGCGCTACCGGTTCCTGGCCGCGTTTGATCGGGATCTGATGGCTTGGGCCCGGGATGGAAAAATCCTCGATACCCCGGATTTGCGCCACAGTTACGAACACGTGGAATTCCAATTGCTCGCCTTCCGGCGCGGCCGATTCCTGCTTTTTTTCAACTTCAGTCCCCAGCGGTCGGTCACCGATTGGCCGATTCCCGTGCCGGCGGGAACCTATCGCCTGGTATTCGACACGGATCAGGAACAGTACGGCGGACAAGGCCGGATTCGGGGGGGGCAGGAGTATCATGCCCTGCCCGATAAAAAATCGTCGGGCGAAGTCGTTCATCGGCTGATGCTGTACAGCCCGGCGCGAACGGCCTTGATCCTGGAATCCGTGGGTGTAGACTGACTGGCATGAATACCCAAGTGTCTCCCCTCTGGCTCACCTCCCGGGATCAGTTGCCCGACCTGGCCTCCGCCATTGCCGCTGCGCCCTGGGTGGCCCTGGACACGGAATCCAACTCCATGTTCGTCTATCAGGAGCGCATCTGTCTCCTGCAGGTGAATGTCGGGGAACGGTTCTACCTGATCGATCCCCTCGCCATTGACCCCGAGGGGCCCCGTACCGAATCCTTTGCCCTGCTGAAACCCTTGCTGGAAGATCCCCGCCGAACCCTCTATCTCCATGGGGGCGAGTATGACGTGGGCGTGCTCAAGCGGTGCTATGGCATCGCCCTGGCGGGTGTTTGGGATAGCCAGCAGGCGGCGAGTCTGCTCGGATACGAAAAGACCGGGTATGGCGCCCTGGTTGAAAAACTCTGCGACGTGAAGCTGGCGAAGGACCATTCCCAGTACGATTGGGGCACCCGTCCGCTCGATCCCCTGGCCGAGCGGTATGCGATTGATGATGTGGTCTATCTGCCCCGGATTTGCGAACTACTGCGAGAGCAAGTCCAGACTGCGGATTTGACCGATGAGGTGGCCATCGCCAATCGGGCGGTGGAGGAGACCCGATGGAGCGGGGGGTTCGATCCCGCCGGTGTCTGGCGGATCAAAGGGGTCCGCGATATCCCCACCCGGGATCTCGGCTTGCTCTATGCGCTGTATCTGTGGCGCGACAATCTGGCCAAAGCCGCCAATAAGCCGCCCGGCCGGATGATTAACAATGAATTGCTCCTGGCCCTGGTTCGGAAGGCGCCGACTCAAAGCCTTCAGTTGAAACAGATGGGCGTGAAGGGTTGGCTGGTGTCGGAGTACGGGGAGGCCTTGACGGCGGTGATCCGTGAAGCCCAATCCTCTCCCCCTGACCTTCCACTCCGGCCGGATCGGCGGGACGTGTCGTCTCAAGAAGAGGATCGAGAGCGTCGACTCAAGGATTGGCGGCGTGCCGAAGCAGAGCGTCGCACCCAGGATGAGCATCGGTCCGTGCCTTTACAGGTGATCCTGCCTGCCCGTGCCCTCGAATACCTCAAACGCCAGGGGGTTTGCGATCTGGCGACCGTTCCCCAACTCGGTGCCAAGCGTATCGCCCGTTACGGTGAAAAGCTTTTAGAATTATGCCAATAGGCGAAATAGTTCTGGCTTTCCAGCCGGGAACGAGGAGAATGAAGGCATAGGGCGCACAATGGCGAGGGTGGGTTGACGGTTAACAATAGTAAACGGAGACACACCATGGGCGACACCGGCAAAAAAGACAAAAACAAGCATCAGAAGCAGAAGGCTGATAAAGAGGCCCAGGAAGCCAAACGAAGACAGGAACAGAAACAAAAGAAAGTTCTGTAAGTCGGCGGGCATTTCGATTCGAAACGGCGGTGGACCGCCGGATCCAGATTCCGACTGGCATTCTGGAGACGGCGGTCCACCGCCGTTTTTGTTATACGGACGCAACGGACAGAACGGGGGGGAGGGGGGGAACAGATAGAACGAAAAACGGGTGGGGAGGGAGGGGCCCGACCGGGGGAACGTTCAGAATTGTGAGGGGGCGGGTAAACGGGGCGGAAAGGCGTTGTCGTCCGGGGCCGCTGGGCGGGTTTATGGGCAACACAGCGGGTATCGTAACCTTAAGGCCTACCAAGTGGCCGAGTTGGTCTATGATTTCACCTGTCGGTTCTGTGCGCGATATATTCCCCGGCGCGACCGCCATCATGATCAGATGGTCCAGGCGGCGCGAAGTGGTTTTCAGAATATCGCCGAGGGCAGTGAGGACAGCGCGACCAGCCGGAAACTGGAGATGAACCTGACCCATGTGGCTGGATCCAGTTTGGACGAAGTGCGCAAGGATTATATCAAATACCTCAATCGACGGGGTCTACGCCACTGGGCTGAAAACGATCCGGCATTTATTGAAGCCCGGGCGTTCCGGCCAACAACGGTTGAGGAAGCTGCTGCGTGGGTCAACCGGGCAGGCGCCCCGCACTCAGTGGAAGAACGCGCTGCCAACATGGGAGCCATTCTAGCCACGCAATCACACTGGTTGACCGAGCGCCTGATGGACCGTCAGGCCCGCGACTTCGAGAACAATGGTGGCTTTTCTGAACGTCTTTACCACGCGCGCATGCAAAGTCCCCGCCGTTCAGTTTAGTCCGTTTCGGTCCGTTGGTGGTGGGTGGAAAATCTTTGGAATCCGCTCCCTGCCGTGATATGATGGCCGGATGAATGTCGCATCCCAAATCGATGCTTTCCGCCGGGAGTGGGGGGCTCGTCTGATTATTCTGGGGCACCATTACCAGACCTCAGAGGTGTTGGCGCATGCCGATGTGATCGGCGATTCTCTGGAATTGTCCCGCAAGGCTGCCGCCGCGCGCGAGGCGGAGCGGATCGTCTTTTGCGGTGTGCATTTCATGGCCGAATCCGCTGCCCTTCTCGCGGCACCCCAGCAACAGGTCTACATGCCTGATGTTCAGGCCGGTTGTCCGATGGCCGAGATGGCCGATCTGCCCCGGGTCAGCGCTGCGTGGGACGTATTGAACCGCATCGATCCGGGGAATTGGATCCCGGTGGTGTATGTGAACAGTCAGGCCGATCTGAAAGCCTTTTGCGGAAACCGGGGGGGCATCACTTGTACCTCGAGCAATGCGCGCAAGGTTCTGCAATGGGTTTTGGATCAAAACCGGCGCATTTTCTTTCTGCCCGACGAACATCTCGGAACCAATACGCTGCACGATATGGGTTTTCCCGATGAGGCGGTTGTAGTCTATGATCCCCGCCAGTCCGGTGGAGCTGTTCCCGAAGCGGCTCTTCGCAATTGCCGCATGGTCGCGTGGAAGGGCTTTTGCCGGGTGCATACTCTATTTACGTCCGAACAGGTCCGGGAAGTGCGGCGGCTCCATCCCGCAGCCCGGGTGATCGTTCATCCCGAATCACCCAAGGAGGTGGCTCGTCTGGCCGACGCTCATGGATCCACTGCCCAGATCATCGATTATGTCCGGGCGGCCCCCGAAGGTTCAATTATTGTCATCGGGACCGAACGGCATTTGGTGGAACGGTTGGCGGAGGAGTATCGCGGCCGGAAAACCATTCTGACCCTTTGGCCCTCGGGGTGTGCAAACATGGCCCGCACCAATCCGACAAAATTATTCGATTTGCTGTCCACCTGGCCGGAACGGAATCGGATCGCCGTGTCCTCTGACGTGGCGCCTGATGCCCGCCTGGCCCTGGATCGCATGATGCGCTTATGACGACGGTGGGTTATCAGCTCCAATCCCCCTATGCCCCGGCCGGGGATCAACCCCAGGCCATCGAGGCTCTCGATCGCGGTCTGCAGGCGGGACAACGATTCCAAACCCTGGAAGGCGTGACCGGTTCGGGCAAGACGTTTACCATGGCGCACCTGATTGCGCGATCCCGGCGTCCGGCCCTGGTGATTTCGCACAACAAGACCCTGGCCGCCCAGCTATATGCCGAGTTGAAGGAATATTTTCCCCACGATTCGGTCGAATATTTTGTCAGTTACTACGATTATTATCAGCCTGAAGCCTATATTCCGCAGACCGATACCTTCATCGAAAAAGACGCGTCGATCAACAAGGAGATCGAACGCCTGCGCCTGTCGGCCACCAATGCGCTGCTGTCCCGCTCCCAAGTCATCATCGTGGCGTCGGTCTCCTGTATTTACGGGTTGGGCTCCCCCGCGGATTATCGGGAGATGGGGGTCGAGTTGAAGGTGGGGGGACGGGCCAACCGGGATGTGGTTTTGGCCCGTTTGGTGGAGATCCAATATGCCCGGAACGAATATACCGGCGAGCCCGGGACCTTCCGGGTCCGGGGGGATATTGTTGAAATCTATCCGTCCTATTCCACTCAAGGTTACCGGGTTGGATTTTGTGGAGACGAGATCGAGAGTCTGCGGGTGATCGATCCGGTTACGCGCAATATCCTCGATCGTCTGGAAACCCTCCTGATTTCACCGGCCACTCATTTTGTCATGCCCCGCGAGAAGATCGGGGCCTGTGTGCCGGGAATTTTAGCCGAGATGGAGGCGCAAATTCGCCAATTCGAACAACGCAATTTGTGGATCGAAGCCCAGCGCATCAAGATGCGCACCCTGTACGATGTCGAAATGCTCCAGGAATTGGGCTATTGTCAGGGGATCGAAAATTATTCGCGCCATTTAAGCGGAAGGCCTCCAGGGGCCCCGCCGGCGACCCTCCTCGATTATTTTTCCGGTGAATTCCTGACCCTCATCGACGAATCGCATGTTACCTTGCCGCAGATCCGCGGGATGTTTAATGGCGATCAGGCGCGTAAACGGGTGCTCGTCGAACATGGATTCCGGCTCCCCTCCGCCTTGGACAACCGGCCGCTGGGTTTTGACGAATTCCTGGGCCGGGTGGGCCCGATGATTTTCGTCTCTGCCACGCCCGGTCCCTATGAACGGCAGTTGGTGCCCGAGCCGGTGCGACAGGTCATCCGGCCGACCGGCCTGGTCGATCCCGAAGTGGACGTCCGGCCCTTGACCGGGCAGATCGATGATGTGATTCGTGAAATCACCGAATGCGCCGCTCGGGGTCAGCGGGTGCTGGTCACCACGTTGACCAAGAAAACCGCGGAAGATCTGGCCGAATACCTGCGCACGGCCGGGTTGCGCGCCCGCTATCTCCATTCCGATATCGATGCCATCGAGCGCGTTGAGATTTTACGCAGTCTGCGCAAGGCTGATTTTGATTGCCTGATCGGGATCAATCTTTTACGGGAAGGGTTGGATTTACCCGAAGTGGCGCGGGTGCTGATCCTGGATGCGGATAAGGAAGGTTTTTTGCGCTCCGAAACGGCCCTGATCCAGACGGCGGGCCGCGCCGCCCGCCATATCGAGGGCCGGGTGGTGTTGTATGCCGACCAGGTGACCGATTCCATGCGGCGGATGATGGCGGTCACCACCGAACGGCGGGAACGCCAACTCGCCTATAATCGCGAACACCAGATCACGCCCCGGAGCATCGTCAAGGCCATTCAACATGGCCTGGTGACACGGGATGAAGCGCACACGGTCGAATCGTCGATCGTCCGAGAGAGCGGGCGGGAGGAAGAGGTGTTCGACGTGATCCAGGATTTGGAACAAGAGATGTTGGCGGCGGCGGAAGCCTTGGAATTCGAACGGGCGGCGGTTTTACGGGATCAGATCCGCAAACTCAAGGGCGAAGTGTCGGACGGACCGGGGAAGGGGACCCCCGCGCCTTCGTCCGGAAAAAGTTTTCGGTATCCGTCGGCCGGCCGACGCAAAAAATAAAGCGAGGACGCCATGCCGATCTATGAATATCGTTGCCCCCGATGTCAGGTTCTTCTGTCGGTCTATGCCCGGACGGTTAATCCGTCGGGTTCCTTGTATTGTCCCTATTGTCCAAAAACCGCGATTGAACGGCAGTTGTCGGTTTTTGCCGCGCCGCGTCGGTCGGGAACCGGGGCTTCGGACGATCAGCCGCCTTCAGGGGGCGCCGATGATTCGCGGATGGACCAGATGATGCAAAGCCTGGCCAGCGAGGCGGAGAAAATCGGGGACGATAATCCCCAGGCTGCGGCCCGACTGCTCAGCCGTCTTTCGGCCGAATCGGGCTTGCCCCTGGGGCCTGGTTTACGCGAAGCGTTATCCCGACTGGAAGCCGGCGAGGATCCGGAGCAGGTGGAAGCTGATCTGGGCGCGGCCTTGGATGCGGACCCCGTTCCCGAGGGGGATATTCCGGCGGAGGGCCGGACGGGCTTGCGGCGAAAGCTTCCCTTTCGGGACCCAAACCTTTATGATTGGAACGATCTCCAAAAGTGGAAACCGAATTCATGAACCGAACTGAAAACTTGAGGGTCGCCGAACTGACGCCCCTGATTACGCCGAATGCACTCAGTCTGGAACTGCCCCAGACGGTGACGGCCAACGAGACGGTCGTCGAAGCCCGTCAGACGATCCGGGATATCCTGGATGGCCGGGATTCCCGTTTATTGATGATCGTCGGCCCGTGTTCCATTCACGATCCGGTGGCCGGAATGGAATATGCCCAACGCCTGGCGGAACTTCGCCGCGAGTTGATGGACTCGCTGGTGATCGTCATGCGCGTCTATTTTGAAAAACCGCGGACCACCATCGGGTGGAAAGGTTTGATTTACGATCCCAATCTCGACGGATCGGCGGATATTGGCCGGGGCTTGCAGGCCGCCCGGCGGCTGCTGCTTGCGATCAACACCATGGCGGTGCCCACGGCCACCGAAATGTTGGATCCCATTGTGCCGCAATATCTCGCCGACTTGGTGAGTTGGGCCTCCATCGGGGCCCGGACCACCGAATCGCAAATTCATCGCCAGATGGCCAGCGGCTTGTCCATGCCGGTTGGATTCAAGAATCGGACCGATGGCGATATCCAAGTCGCGATCGAGGCTCTCAAGGCGTCCCGCCAGCCCCACGCCTTTTTGGGAATCGATGGGGAAGGGCGCAGTTGTGTCGTCAAGACCCTCGGAAATCCCTGGGGCCATTTGATTCTCCGGGGGTCTCAGGCCGGGCCGAATTTTGATGCCACGATCCTCCAGGATGCCGCCCGGCGCTTGCGCGCGGTGGATCTGGAGCCCCGGATCATGGTCGATTGCAGTCACGGAAACAGTGGGCGCCGTCCGGAAGCGCAGGAGGACGTCGTGAAGCGCTGTCTGGAGGCCCGTGCCGCCGGTTCCCCGGAATTGTTCGGCCTGATGCTGGAAAGCAACCTGGTCGCCGGATCCCAATCCATTCCGGAACGGATCAGCCAGTTGAAATACGGGGTATCCATCACCGATGCCTGTATGGGATGGGACGAGACGGCGCGGATTCTCAGGGAAACGGCCCGGCAATTGGGGAAGGCCCGACCGGCATGAAGAATAACCCTGTGGTCGGTCTGAAGGTCCGTCATCCCGAGCGGAGTCGAGGGATCTCGTGCATGAAGAAAAAAGGCGCCCCCCTGATTGAATGCTGGTTCGAGCGCTATGTGGCCACTTTTGCCGAGGGGGCTTCCCTGCCGTTTCTGTTGCAATTAAAATATGATCATAGCCTTCGGGTCGCCGAGAATTGCCGGACACTGGCCCATCACTCCGGATGGTCGGATGAGGACGTCGAAACCGCCTACCTGGTCGGGTTGCTTCATGATACGGGCCGATTCTCGCAGTTTCGTGAATACCGGACGTTTTTTGACCGGGTGTCCGTCGATCATGCGGTGCGGGGAATTGAGATTCTGCGGAGCTTTAATGTGCTTCACGAACTGCCGGCCGCCCGCCGCCGCCTGATCCATGAAGCGGTTTCCCTGCATAATCGTAAAATCCTTCCGGCGACCCTCAAGCCCCCGATTGCCCGCTATGCCTGTCTGATCCGGGATGCGGATAAAATCGATATTTTCAAGGTGGTGCTGGATGCGATTGATGATGGCTCGATTGCCCGCATGCCGGAATTAACCTTTCATCTTGATTTGAAGGGACCCTTGAGTCCGGATACCCTCACCTGCCTCCGTGAACGCAAGGCCATCGCCTATGAACAAATCCGCTCGCTCAACGATCTGGTGGTCTTGTTGTTGAGCTGGATTTACGAGTTGGCTTTCGAAGCCTCCCATGAACTGATCCTCCGGGCCCAGGTGCCGGACCGGATTCGATCCTTTTTGCCGCCCGGCGACGAGATCGATACCGGCTGTCGGGCTGCCGGGGAATGGATGAGGACCCGGTCGGCGGTCTATCCGGCCGTGTGCCCGAAGATGATTCCCGGGCAAGGTGCATAGCGCATTGCCTCAAAATAACAACAGAAGACAGAAGTGAACTCCAAGTTACCTGAATTATTAGCCCCGGCCGGGGATCGCGACTGTGCCTTTGCGGCCCTGGAGTACGGGGCAGACGCCCTCTACCTGGGCCTCCGCCAGTTTTCTGCGAGGGCCGATGCGGTTAATTTTTCGCCTGAGGAACTCAGTGAAGTCGTTGATTATGCCCATCGGATGACGCCCGCCCGCCGGGTGTATGCGACCTTTAACACTCTGGTCCAGGAACGCGAGTTGAATCCCGCGATCCGAACCCTGGCGGTGCTGGAGGAAGTCGGGGTGGATGCGGTGATTGTCCAGGATCTCGGAATGATTCGCCTGATCCGCCAGGGATTTCCCCGTCTCCGCCTGCATGCCAGCACCCAGATGGCCATCCATGAGCGCACGGCGCTGGACCAACTCGCCGCCTGGGGCTTCCGGCGGGTCACGCTGGCGCGGGAGCTCACGGGGGCGGAAATTCAAGAACTCAAGCGGGAGACGTCCCTTGAGATCGAGGTCTTCGCTCATGGAGCCCTGTGTTATGCCTACAGCGGATTATGCCTCTATTCCTCCCTTCTGCGGGGACGGAGCGGCAATCGGGGGCGCTGTGCCTATCCCTGTCGCAGTTCGATCCGGTGGGGGGGCGAGCCCCGCTATTCCTTTTCCATGAAGGATCTGGCTCTGGAGGATCAGGTGTGCAAGTTGGTCGCCGCAGGGGTCGACAGTCTGAAAATCGAAGGGCGCAAAAAATCGCCGATCTATGTTGCGGCGGTCACCGCCCTCTACCGTCGCATCCTCGATGGCGCGCCCCGGGCCGAAACCCAGGAGCGCGCCGGCGATGTGCGCGCGATCTTTAGTCGGGCTCAAACCGCGCTGTGCCTGGACCAGCGTCATGCGCCGGAGGTGACGGATCCCGAATTAGTGGGGCATCGTGGCCGGTTGATCGGTGTTGTGCGGGAAGTTCGCCGCACGCCCGGCGGGCGTGAGGAGTTGATTTTCAAGACGACTCATCCGCTGGAGCGGCATGATGGCTTGCAATTGGATATTCCGGTCGAACAGGGTAAACCGTTTGGTTTTGCCGTTGACCACCTGCATCATTCTGCACGACCCGCCGGACCTTTTCGCGAAACGGTGCGGGCGCCGGCAGGGGATTGGGTCGCGGTCGAATTGCCGCCGAACCATCCGGATTTTGGGCCGGGTCTCGATATCCATTGCGCCGCCTCCCAGGCCGTTCGCCGGGCCTATCCCGTCACCTGCCCCCGGCCGGGCGAACATCGCGTCCGCCATCCACTGGACGTTCAGGTTGAGGTGCATCCGGACCGCATCCGCTTCCGTCTGTCTCCGGGGTCAGGCTCCGGGCCTGAGGTCACGGACGGGGAAACCTGGGAGTTTTTAAATGCCTTTGATAAATGTCGGGAACCGGCCGATCAAACGCCGGTGTTTCAGAAGGCCTTTGCCCGCGTTGCCGATTTTCCCTACCGGATCAACCGGCTGACCCTCCTCAATCCGGATGGATTATTCTGTCCCGTTTCCCGGATCAATGAATGGCGGCGGACGGTGCTGGCCGAATATCGGGAGCGGACGCAACTACGGATACAGGCCCGGCTGGTCGCCTTGCTCGCTGAGCCCGTCGGGTGCCGTCCGCCGAGTTCGGCGACGGCCACCCGGGCCGTTAAATGGTCTTTGAAAATCGACCGGCCTGAATATGTCGAGGGCTTGACGCCCGGCGATTGGGCCGAGATCGACGAGGTTATTCTGACCGGATCCGACGCTTTGCTTCAGGATCCAGACGGAGCGATCCGGTTGGCCCGACGGATTGCGCCGGTTCGGGTTCGACTGGCGATGCCGTTGATTTCCCGCGGGATGGAAGGGCGTGAGCGGGTGGCACGACTTCGCCAATTAGCCGCGCAGATGGGGGTGGGGGATTGGCAGGGAACCGGGATCGGCGCACCCTTGGCCCTGGGGCTGAAGGATCATCCCCGCCAGACGGTGACCGCCGATTGGAATCTTTATGGATTGAATCGTCAGGCGGTGGGCACCCTGATGGAAATGGGTTTCACGGAAGCGACGACGTCCCCGGAGGATGACGGAGACAATCTATTGGCGCTCGCCGCTGAATTTCCCCGGACCCTGAATTTTCTGATCTATCATACCGTGCCTTTGTTCATCGCCGACCACTGCCCGCATCCCTGCCGGAACGAGCGATCCTGTGCGACGTGCGAGCGGGAAGCCTCGGCGGAGGTGACCGGAAAACCGGGGGAAGAGGAACGCCTGCGGCTTCTGCATCGGGAAGGGCTGTCCATCACCCTGAATCGCCGCGCGTTTTGTTTGCCACCCGATTTCCGGGCGCGCCTGATCGATGCCGGAGCCTGCCGCTTTCGGGCGGAATTCTGCTGGCAGCCCTATACCCCGGATGAAGTTTGCGCAATCTGGCGGCTTTTGTTAAAAGGCGAAGCCATACCAGAGACGGAAATCGGGAACCTGCGACGGGGGATGAAGTGATGGGAATGAAGCGATCGGCTGGAATTGTCAGCCTGGCGGTAATCGGGTCCCGCCTGCTCGGACTGGTTCGCGAAGTGGTTTTTGTGGCCTTGTTCGGCGCCGGTAAGTACTGGGATGCGTTCCTGGCCGCTTTCCAGATTCCCAATCTGTTGCGGGATTTGTTTGCCGAAGGCGCCTTGTCCACCGCGTTCACCACCACCTTCACCCAGACTTTTGAGAAGGACGGAGCTGAATCCGCCTGGCGTCAGGCCCGCCTGGTGTTATCGGCCATCCTGGTTTTGGGCGGGCTGGTGTGCCTGGTGGGGATTGTGCTCAGCCCCTGGATTGTCGCGTTGACCAGCCATGGATTTCATCAGGTGCCCGGCAAGTTTGAGTTGACCGTGCAGTTGACCCGGATCCTGTTTCCCTTCATTCTCTTTCTCTCCCTGGCGTCGGTGGTGATGGGGATTCTGAATGCCCGTTTTGTTTTCGGCTGGCCGGCTTCGGCCTCGATGTTTTTCAACCTGATTTCCATCCTTGCCGGAGTGGGGCTGGCTTTTGTTTTCGAGCCCCAGAGCAATCTCCACGCGATTAATTTCGGGGAACGGGGATTGATGGGGGTCAGCCTCGGGGTGTTACTGGGGGGATTGGCTCAGCTGTGCGTCCAGCTTCCCGCCCTCTGGCGGACCGGGTTTAAATGGAGTTGGACGTTCAATTTGAACGACGCCCAACTGAAGCAGATCTGGCGGTTGATGCTGCCGAGTATTGTGGCGGGAGCGGCGGTCCAGGTGAATGTTCTGGTCAATGGCGTATTCGCCTCGGAAATCAACGGCGCGCGAAGCTGGTTGAATTGCGCTTTCCGCCTGATGCAGTTTCCCATTGGCGTATTTGGGGTGGCCATCGCGACGGTCACCCTGCCCTGGGTGTCCCGCTGCCGGGCCCGGGGCGATTACGCGGGGTTTGGGGAGGCGGCCGGAAAATCATTGCGGCTCGCTTTTTTTCTCACCGTTCCCGCGGCGCTCGGGCTGGCTCTGGTTGCCCCGGAAGTCATCCAAATAATTTATGAGCACGGTAAGTTCGGCCCCGCCGATACCCAGGCCACGGCCTGGGCGCTCCAGGCGTATGCCCTCGGGCTGACCGGGTATGCTGCGATCAAAGTGTTGGTTCCCTGCTTTTACGCGTTGGATCGTCCCTCGATCCCGCTTCGGATCAGCCTGCTGGGGATCGGGATCAATCTGGGGCTGAACGTGGTTTTTGTCAAAGTCTGCCATTGGGGCCATGTGGGGTTGGCCTTGAGCACCGGGGGATTGGCGATCGTTAATTTCCTCCAGCTCTTTTTCGCCTTGCGTCGCCGGGTGGACTTGGGCCGGATTCGGGAATGGCTGGTGTTTGGGGGCGGTATTGGTTTAATGTTGATCGTGTGCGGGTTGGCCGTACAGGATGTGCGATGGTATCTGCAGCCGGCGGCGGCGGGGGATTTGTGGGGACAGGCGGTCCGGTTGTGTGTGATGGTGGCGGTCGGCGCCGGATCGTATGTTCTGACCGGTTTGATTCTGAAGTTAGAGGAGTGTCGATGGATATGGACCCTGATCGAAAAAATGCGGAGCCGACCCAGCCGGACCTGAGCGAGTCATCCGACTCGCCGTTTGACAAGGGGCTTCAACCGTTGGATCGCCTGATGCAGGAACACAACCTGCAAAATCACGACTTGGTTAAAGTCGCGCCGCGATTTCTGACCCATAAGATGGTGCAAAAAGGGCGGACGGGCCGGCGTTTGACGGCCAAAGTGCAACGCCGGCTTTTGGAGGCGGCCCGGCAGGTAACCGGCGCGCCGTTGGAATGGGCCGATCTGTTTAACTACCGGGGTTAAGGAGAAAACCATGACCGAACCGAAACGCAAAATTTTACGAATGATCAACAGTGTGGCCCCGATCCGGATCTGCGACAATGGGGGCTGGACGGATACCTGGTTTGCGAAGCACGGCAAGATTTTCAATATCGGCGTTTACCCGTATGCGGAAGTCCAGATCGAAGTCTATCCCTATGAAGGACAACACGATCGGATCATCATTCATGCCGAGAATTTCGGGGAACATTATGTGCGCGATCCCGACAAGTCCGGGTGGGATCGCCATCCCCTGCTGGAGGCGGCGATCGAGTACATGCGGCTACCGCGCAATCTGGCGTTCAAAGTGACCTTGTTTTCAGAGGCGCCCAGCGGGGGCTCGACCGGTACTTCGGCGAGTGTGACCGTGGCGCTGGTGGGCGCATTGGATTGCCTGACCCCGGGCCGGTTGACTCCGTATGAGGTGGCCCGGGCGGCCCAATTGATTGAGACCGATCTGCTCAAGCAACAGTGCGGGATCCAGGATCAACTCTGCGCCGCCTACGGAGGCATTAATTATATTGAAATGGATGCCTATCCCCATGCCGCCGTTTCGCCCCTGCATGTGCCCAATTCCACCTGGTGGGAATTGGAACGCCGGCTGGTGTTGATCTACCTGGGCCGCTCGCACAGTTCCTCGAAAATTCACGAGAAAGTCATCCGGGAATTGGAGAATGCCGGACCCGACTGTCGCCAGATCGCCGATTTGCGGCTGACGGCGCCCAAGTCGCGGGATGCGCTTTACGCCGGTGATTTCAAGGCCTTGGGCGGGGCGATGATTGAAAACACCGAAGCCCAGGGTCGTTTGCATGCTGAGCTGATCAGCCCGGAAGCCCATCAAATCATCCAGTTGGCATCGGAATTCGGGGTCCAGGGTTGGAAGGTGAATGGGGCGGGAGGCGATGGGGGTTCTTTGACTTTGCTTTGCGATGAATCGTCCTATCGCAAGCGAGCGTTGATTCAGGCCATCGAGGGGGCGAATCCGTTATTTAAAAATATCCCGATTTATCTCAGCCGTCACGGCTTGCGGGTTTGGGAGCCGGTATTGTCGACCGGCGGGCAGTAGCGCCGGGCCCTTGGGTGGTGACCTTGATTCGGCCGTATTACTCGCAGCGCCGGATGAGAAAGGCGCTGAGGATAAAGGCCAGCACGATGGGCGCCCAGCAGATCAGGTAAGGATGCATGTCCGGGTGCTTGGTCAGGGACTTGGCGACGATGATAAAGAGATAAAAGACGAGAACCAGGAGCAGGCTGATCGCAATGCCGACCGTGGATTCCCGGCGATGGGTCTGGGTTCCCAGGGGGACGCCGAGCAAGACGAAAATGAAACAGGATAGAGCCATTGCGATCCGCCGGTGAAATTCGACGGTCAACTGCATCTGGCTTTCGGCCAATTTTTGGGGCTCCAGTTGGGGCATCAAAACCGGAAGTTGATCCACGGCTTGGTGGAGTTCGGTCAAGGTCATGTCATTGGCCTTTTTCATCTGCGTGTTGGGTTTGTTATTTCGGGGAAGGGTTAACTTAAGGGGCAAATGCCGGGCATTTCCGGGGCCGGGTCGGTCGTCATAAAAGGGATCGATCCGCACATCGGCCAGGTCGACCAGCAGATACAAGCCGTCGTCGCTTAATCGCAAGGTCCCATGTTTAGCGCGGATATTGCGAAGGGTCAGGTTGGGGCCGTATTGGTAGATGATGACGTCGCTGACCCGATCCCCCTTCTTGCGCCCGAAATAAAACATCATTCCCGGGAAATCGCGGATGAAGCGTCCCTCTTCAATCAGGGCCAGCGGGGTCGAAAAGCCCAGTTCCGTGATCGCCACCCGGCGCTGGTGATAGGTGTGGGGAATGATCACGGCGTTTAAATAGAGGGCGAATCCGGAGAGCAGCAGGCCCAGAAGGGCCGGGTATAAGAGGATCTGCTTCATGCTGATGCCACAGGCCTTCAAGGCGGTGATTTCGCCATTGGCTGACAAGCGGCCGAAGACCAGCAAGACGGTGGAGAGAATGCTGATCGGCAGGGAATAGCCCAGGGCGACCGGGAGACCGGATAGGAAAATTTTCAAAACCACGCCGCCATCCCCTCCCGCGGCGATGAATTCAGACACTTTAAACAAGACCATGGTCGTGGTCACAAACGTGAACACGGTCAGGGTCATGATGAAGGTCAGCGCGATATCGCGCAGGATATAACGAGCGATGATTTTCATGGCTTTATTCTTAAACGACTCAGGGTGTAACCGTATTCGCCACCACCGATTCTGTCAACCGCAATCGCCGGGCCGCCGAATTCGGTCTGGAATTCGGCGTTGCAACGGCGGGGAAGTTGCGTTAGGATGTGCCCGCTTTTTTAGAAAAGGCATTACCCCCTTCGTCTATCGGTTAGGACACCAGGTTCTCATCCTGGTAAGAGGGGTTCGACTCCCCTAGGGGGTGCCACTTCGAAATCGCAATTTTCTGCATCACCCTGCACGGTTCCCTTCCCGTACAGCTCCCGTACAGCCGGGCGTATCGCACGGCTGAAGCCAGCCTGTAAGTCTGGCTCTACTGACCGCCAACAACTCAAGGGAGAAACCGGGCGGGATGAATCCTTTACGCGTAGCGGCGGACCATGGCTTCCATGGCGTCCCGACGCGATTCCATTTCCCGGACCATTTTGAACTGGACCCGGCAACGGTCGAGGTTCTGTCCTTCGCGATGGGTTTTAAAGTAGGTATCGCCGGCGAGGTAATCAGTCAGAAAGCGGATGCCGATTTCGAAGGTAATCAGGGGGCCCGAAAAGGCGAGGAAATCGATCTCCTGCCGGTTCAAGAAGCGGCCGGCGGATTCCAGATAACCCCGGACGAGGGCTTCGAACATCTCGTCTTTGAACAACACTTTGGTTAAATCCCGTTCATCCTCCACGCTGGATCGGGTGGCCGTGCGGGCCATGTCGCCGAAATCGTAGAGGGCCAGGCCCGGCATGACGGTGTCGAGATCAATGACGCAAATGCCCTGGCCGGAGGCGTTGTCGAGCATGACATTATTGAGCTTGGTGTCATTGTGCGTGATCCGCTCGGGAATACGTCCTTCGGTGAAGGCCTGGATCAGGCGTCCGGTCATGGATTTACGGGCGAGGGCGAATTCGATTTCGGCTCGGGCGTGTTGGGCCCGATTGGCCGAGTCGGCCTGGATGGCTTTTTCGAGCACGTTGAATCGGCTGGGGGTGTCGTGAAAACCGGGAATGGTCTCGTGGAGCCGTTCGCCGGGCAGATCGGCCAGCAGACCTTGGAATTCGCCGAATGAACGCGCGGCGGCATAGGCCATCTGGGGAGATTCAATGACATCATAAGTGGCGGCCTTTTCGATAAAGATATAGGTTCGCCAGGTATTCCCCTCGGGATCGACGAACCAAGACTTGCCGTCCCGGGCGGGAATCAGGGTCAGGGCCCGACGGTGGATATCGGTGATGCCGTCAGTCTTGAGTTTGCCATGCAGGTGGGCCAACACCCGCTCGATGTTTTCCATGACCCGGTCCGGCTGTTTAAAGATCAGGTGATTGATCCGTTGATGAATATACCGGACCGCCGTGCCGCCCTGGTCGAAGACCGAGGCATAGGTGTCATTGATATGTCCGCTGCCATAAGGTTCGGCGGATTTGAAATCGCCCCAGATCGAAAAGTTACGGGCGACGGCGGCCACATCGTGTTTAAGTGTTTTCATGGGTGTTGATTATTAATCGCTGATGCGAATCATTAAAGGACTAGATTTCTTTCGAAATTCTACGGTTTAGTATTCGTCACTCTGCGGTTCAATCGGATGCGAATCCGCTCTCCTCAACCCGTGGTCAGCGGCAAAACTTTCTGGATGGGCTGGGGATGACGAAATTCCTCCCAGTCGGATTCCGTTTCATAAATCCAGCGGTAATAATCCTGCGCCTGCAGTTTGGCGGCGGCGGATTCATCGACGACGACCCGGCATTTGGAATGGAGCTGGAGGGCGGAGGCCGAGACCATCGAGGTGATGGGGCCTTCGACCGCCTTGGCGAGGATGTCGGCCTTGCTCTTGCCGGTGACGAGGAGAATGATGGTGCGGGCATCCAGGATGGTGCCGACGCCCATGGTGATGGCGCGTTTGGGCATTTCGCCGGGATGCGCGAACAGGGTGCTGTTGACGGCAATGGTGGACGGGGCCAGGGCCTTGTCGCGCGTGCGGGAGCGCAAGGCGGAGAGCGATTCGTTGAAGCCGATATGTCCATCGGCGCCGATGCCGAGGAGTTGCAAATCGATCCCGCCGAATTCCAGCATCGTTTCTTCGTAGCGGCGACAGGCCGCGGGCAGATCCGCGGCCATGCCATCGGGCAGAAAGGTATTGCGGGGATCGATATTGATATGCTTGAAGAGGTTCTGATCCATGTAATACCGGTAGGAGCCGGGATGGTCGGGGCGGAGCCCGATATATTCGTCGAGGTTGAAGGTTCGGCACAGGGAGAAATCCAGGCCTTCCTCGCGGTGCATCCGGACGAGATACCCGTAGACTCGTTCCATGGTGCGGCCGGTGGCCAGCCCGAGCACGAGATGTGGTTTTTGGCGGAGGGCCTTGGCAATCAAAGACGCCACCAGCCAGGCGGCACGTTCGGCATCGGGCTGTATCACCAATTCCATGGAATCAACCCCCGTATTCTTTGGCGTTGACCGGGCTGGACAGGAGAACCTTGCGGTCGGCGACGACCTTTTTCAACAGGTCCAGCTCATCCGCGGGCGCGGCGAGGGGCAGGGCCACCTGTCCGCCTTCGGCGGCGGAACGGCAGAGGCCCATCATGATTTCCATTCCTTTGTAGGCGCTGTCGAAGTTGCACGCATGGACCTTTTTGGAGTCATCCAGCCAGTCGGCCATTTCCTGGATATAGGGGGGCATATCGAGATCGTAATTCATGCAACCCGGTCCGGAGAACACGCCCCGGGAAGTGACGGCGCGCCAGCCGCCGCCGGTCAGAACTTCCGCGAAACCTTCGGTGCCCTGGGCACCGATCCGGCATTTGCGCCACCAGTAATCGACTTCCGGCACATCGGGGGCGCCGGCACCGACTTCGACGATCCCGCGGACGCCGTTGGCGAATTGGATGAAGCCGCCGAGATAATCGGGGGAGGTATGGATGTCGGCGAATTTACTGCGGCCGGCCGCCTGGGCCATGACCCACTGCGCCTCCGGATTGCCGGCATACCAACGCATGTAATCGATCAGATGCGACAGCATGTGGGTCATCCATCCGGTGGCGGTGCCATACACCGTGTGAACGCGGCCGATCCCACCGGCGGCGATCAATTGGCCGACTTCGCGATAATGGATGCCATAGCGGTGCTGATGGCTGACCACGGCCTTGACGCCGGAGGCATCGAGCAATTTTTTGATTTCCATGCCTTCGCGGCTGGAGAGGGCGACGGGCTTTTCAAAGGCGATTAATTGGGCGCCGCCGGCAATGCCGGCCTTGATCAAGGGGGTGCGGAGGTTGGGGAGGGTGCAGAAGCAGAAAACGTCGGGCTTAACGTCTTTGGCCAGGGCGGTCGCATCGGTTCCAGTTTTGGGATTACCCAATTTGGGGGCGGCGGCTTCCAGGCGGGCGGCATCGATATCGCAGATGCCGACGACTTGGAAACGGGGATTGGCTTTGAAGGCGGTGGCGTGATGCATTCCGCGCTTGCCCATGCCGACAACCATGACTTTATAGGTTTTGCTCATCGTTTGCTCCTTTTAAGGCTGAATACTAAAAACGGGAACGGGATCAGCGCGATCCCGTTCCCGTGGGTTATATGAAATGGACGGAATTACGCGTTGGCTTTATCCCATTCCAGGCACTTCTGGATGGTGTAATCCACTTCCGCTTCGGTCAATTCCGGGAACATCGGCAGACTGACGCAGGAGACGGCGTTGCGTTCCGAGTTCGGGATGGGCCCGACGATGCGCGCCTGCTTGCCCCACGGATAGCCTTCCTGCTGGTGGATGGCGATGGGATAATGGCTCTTGGCATCGATGCCATTATCGATGAGGAACTTCATCAGGGCGTCCCGTTTGGCGGGATTGACCGTTTCGACGACATAGAGATGGAAGATATGGCGGCCCCCGGGCACTTCGTAGGGGAGCGTGAAGCTCTTGACGCCCTTGAAGGCGGCGGTATAACGCGCGGCCCATTTACGGCGCTGATCGTTGCCGACGTGAATGTGCTTGAGCTTGGCGCTCAGGATGCCGGCGTGGATGTCATCCAGACGGCTGTTGAACCCGAAGCTGTGCTGCGAGCGCTTTTCAGAGCCGTGGTTGCGCATCTTGCGGACCAGGCGGTCGATCTCGGGATTATTGGTGATGACGATGCCGCCGTCACCGAAGGTGCCGAGGTTCTTCTGGATGATGAAACTGGTCGTGGCCGCATCGCTGAGTTCGCCGATCCGGAAATCAGGGCCGGCGGCGTCAATGGCCTGGGCGTTATCTTCGATGACGAACAGCTTGTGCTTGTCGGCGATTTTGCGGATGGCGCGCATATCGGCGCACTGGCCATACAGATGGACGGGGATGATGGCCTTGGTCTTGGGGGTGATGGCGGCTTCGATCTTGGAGGGATCGATGCACCGGGTTTTGGGGTCGCAGTCGACGAAGACGGCGGTGGCGCCGGTGAACCAGATGGCTTCGGCGGTGGCGAAGAAAGTATTGGTGTGGGTGATGCATTCATCGCCGGGACCGACGCCGAGGGCGAGCAGCGCCAGCCAGATGGCATCGGTGCCGTTGGCCACGCCGATGGCGAATTTGGTTTGGGAGAATTGGGCGAATTCGGCTTCGAATTTCTTGAGCATCGGACCCATGACATATTCGCCGCTTTCGATCACGGTCTTGATGTTGGCGTCGATCTCGCTCTTCAGGTTGGTGTACTGGCGGACATGTCCGTAAAAAGGAACCTTCATCTAACAACTCCTCATCTGATTGGGTGGTGATTCATCCTGGCATTTGTGCCGGGAATCCTGCGAAAAAGAAACGCAAAAAAGTATATCGGAACAAAAGGCAGTGTAAAGCGGTTATTTTAGTGGCGCGCGCGAGGGGGCGCATCTGCGATTCGGTGTACAGAAACCGCCTAAAGGGCGTTTACACCAACCGTTTTGACTCGATGTCGGCCCGCCCTCGGTGGCGGGCGTCTGGAGAGGATCCGCAGACGCCGGGCGCAGAGGCCCGTCCGACAACAACGAGGAATCGGGTTGTGGACGAAGCCCTACCCTAAAGGGCGTTACACCATCCGTTTTTAATCGATGTCGGCCCGCCCTCAGTGGCGGGCGTCTGGAGAGGATCCGCGGACGCCGGGCGCCGAGGCCCGGCCGACAACAACGGGGAATCGGGTTGTGGACGAAGCCCTACCCTAAAGGGCGTTACACCATCCGTTTTTAATCGATGTCGGCCCGCCCTCGGTGGCGGGCGTCTGGAGAGGATCCGCGGACGCCGGGCGCCGAGGCCCGTCCGACAACAACGGGGAATCGGGTTGTGGGCGAAGCCCCACCTGGGGCGGTTTATCAAGGAAATAGGCGAATTTGCACCGAATCGCAGATGCGCCCCGCGCGAGGGACCGCCCGGTCCACCCCGGGAATGGCGATCCCTTGTCGTTTGCCGTTTTATCGTCGCAACGGAATCGCTCCGGCTAAGAATCGCCGTCGGTTCTTGCAAGGGAGGGACGGCTGCCACGCCGTCCGTTTTTTTCACCTACATATTTCATCTTCAGCCTGGATGCGCGTGGCAATGATCAGATGTCGACCCTAATCATCGCGTAAGAGCGCATCGCCGAATGGCGACCACAGGTTTCACCCGTTGCCCCCGCGGCTCGTCAGAGTCTCGCCCTCCAGGGAAGAGTTATCCATCTTGTATAGATTGACCTTTGGAGGGCGAGACTCTGGCGAGCCGTCCGTTCGCGGCCCGAACTTGTCGGGGACCACCACTACGCGGACATTAGGCAATGATCAGATGGCGAGGTTTGGAATTGATATTCAGGGGAAATGGTTTAACGTGACGTCATGAAACATCGAGAACAACGACCTGGTCGCCGAAGGCCTATCAGGGGGGCCGTCTTGGCCTTGATGATCGGTTTGGGAATGGCCGCGCAAGCCCAGGAAACCTCCTCGCCGACCGCGGTCTGTTTCGAGTGGGAAATGGTGGGATTGGGCGGCGGCGGGGCGATGTTCACGCCCGCCATCAGTCCGGCCGATCCGGATCGTATGATGCTCAATTGCGACATGAGCGGGGCGTATCTTTCGCAGGATGGCGGTCACGACTGGGCGCTCATTCATCATCGGCAATTGCGTGGGAATATCCGGTGTCGACCCGCTTTTCACCCCCAGGATCCCCAGGTTGTTTTTGCCGCGCACGATTGGTCCGGCTCCCTGCGGGTGTCGCGGGATGGCGGGCAAACCTTTCAACCCATCGGGGATCTCAAGGCGGAATTGGTCGGCGGAATCGCGATCGATCCCGATCAACCGGAATGGATGCTGGTGGGAACTTCGTCCGGCGTCGCGCTTTCGATCAATGGGGGGATCCATTGGGAAACCTGTTCGGGGATTGAGGGAACGCCCTTGTCCTTTCGTTTTGAACGGACGGGTAAACCGGGTAACCGGGCGCTGTTTTCAGGGACGACGAAGGGCGTTTATCGCAGTGATGACGGAGGCCAAACCTGGTTTCCCAAAACGAACGGGTTGCCGTGGACCGAGATTCGCTCATTTGCGGGGGGATCGGATCCCCGGACCCGAAAAACCGTTCTCTATTGTTCCGTGCCGGCCAGGGATCTGGCCGGCCAATATGTCGGGGGGATCTATCGATCGCGCGATCGAGGCGAATCCTGGGAGAGCGTGATGAAAGGCGAGATTAACCGGGGGATCCGGAAAATGGATGAGTGGGCGGATGGCCCGGTGGCGCAATATCCCGGCCTGCTGGCCTGTGATGAGAAGCCCGACACCGTTTACGCTTTCAACACCAGTACAGGATTTTCCCCGCCTTATCATAATGCCGTCTGGAAATCGGAAGATGCCGGCGAGAGTTGGAAGGCGACCTTTTATTCCGATCCCCGTTGGAAAGGGCTTTATAATGTCGAGCCGAATTGGTTGACGGCCACTCTGGGCCAGAATTTTCAGGAAGCGGGCCTGGGTTGGGCGATCTGTCCGACCGATTCGCGGCGAGTCCTGTTTTCGGATAGCGGGAGATGTTACCTGACTCGCGATGGCGGGAGCACCTGGGTGAGTGCGATGTCGAAAAGCGCCGATTTAACCCGGACCGGCCGGGATGCCTGTTGGCGACCCCAGGGACTTGGGGTGACGACCACCTGGAATTATTATGTAGACCCCCTGAATCCTGAGCGCCATTACATCGCCTACACCGATATCGGGTTGGCCCGGTCCGCCGACCGCGGACGAAGTTGGCAATGGTGGGGGAAAACCGGACGCGCACCCTGGCAGAACACTTGCTACGAGTTGGCGTTCGATCCCGACATTCCGGGAAAAATATGGGGTGCCTTTTCAGATGTGCATGATATCCCCAATGGCAACATTATCGAGAATCGCCATAAATCGTCCGGGGCGGGGGGTGTCTGCCTGAGCATGGATTCGGGGAATACGTGGAAACCCGTCACTGTCGGGTTGCCCGTTTCCGCGACGACCTCGGTGATCGTCGATCCGCGAAGCCCGCGCGATCGGCGGCGCTTGTTTGCGGCGGTCTGGAATCATGGGGTCTATGGTTCCGAGGACGGAGGGCAACACTGGGCGCCGGTGGGGCAGGGGTTGGGGTCTGAAAAGAATCGGCGGGTGACCCGGGTATTCCGTCATCAGGATGGGACCCTGTTTGCCCTGGTGACCGCGTTGCGGGTGGGGCGGATCTTTCAGGAGGACGGGGTAGGTCTTTTCCGGCTGAACCCGGCCACTCAGAGTTGGGAATCGCTAACGGCGAAACGATTCCTCTGGCCCAAGGATTTTACCGTTGATCCGGCTGATTCCCGGACGATTTATCTGAGCGTGGCGGATGCCGGTCCGCGTAAAGAAGGCGGGCTTTACCGGACCACTGACGGAGGCGCAAGCTGGTCTCTGCTGGCCCGGAAAGGACCGGAACATTTCGGGGCCTATCTGGATCCGCGTCGCAAGGGATGGATTTACATGACGTTGACCGAGGGGGCGCCGGAGGAGGGCCTTTTTTTGTCACAGGACAACGGACAAACATTTGCGCCAGTTCAAAATCTGCCTTTCTCGAATATTCAACGGGTGGCTTTCGATCCTCAGGATGAACGGATCGTGTATGTGACGACTTTTGGAGCGAGCGTGTTTCGGGGGACGTTGAAATTCAGTAAATAGACCGATATTGCGCCAACCGGCTAGAGGGGCACGCCGGTGATCTCATCCGTCATAACGGCGACCAGCCGGGCGTAAAAAACCGTGAATTAATTCGTGGACGACACGGAGGTCATCCCTCCAGTGGAGGGTCAGGCTCCGGCTCCCCTGAGCGAAGCCGAAGGGTCCCGACCGTCAGGATTTTATTTTTTTACAGCTTCTACCGGACGGCTAAACGCATAAGCCAGTCCATAGAACCTGTGAACAAATCGGTGGACGGCGTGGCAGCCGTCCCTCCCTTGTAAATACCGACGGTTATTCTTAGGTGTTGGGAGGGTCGGGTGCCACCCCGACCGTTTCTGGCCGATTTATTCACACCTTCATAGGTCTGGCTTTGCTTTTTTCGGACGGTACCGCCCGATCATCAGGCCTTCCGCCGCGTCACCTGTTCCTTACGCTTGGCGGCGGCTTTATCCGCGGCCTGGGCGTTTTGACGGGCTTCCTGGGCGTTTTTGCGCATTTCGGCGACGGACTTGGTTTTCAAGCGCGCGGCGCCCTTCCAGACTTTGGTCCCGAGCCTTTTCTCGCTCTTCAGGCGTTGTTGCGCCTTGGGAATTTCTTTCCGGTATTGCGGCAACCATTGGGCCTGGGCGATCAACATCTCGTCGACCATCTGGCTGATTTCACGCGGATCGCAGACGGCGCCGGTCAGCGGATCCATCATCGCTGCTTGTTTCAGGAGCGCGACATCGCCGTGAACGGCGGCTTCGACGGCCAACCGTTGAACGCTGACTGAGACATTGCAGACCGCGGCGCAACCGAGAGGGAGATCGCCGACCTTGGGAATACTGATCCCGTTGCGATCGACATAGCAGGGGACTTCCACGATGGCATCATCGGGCAGGTTCGTGATGCATCCGCAGTTCGGCACGTTGAAGTGGCCGCGATAGGGGCGCCCGGTGAGCAGGCTTTCGATGATGTAACTGCCGTGTTCATGACCGCGTTTATCCGGGGCGTAACTCCAGGGATCCTGTTTGAGCCAGTTCGGGAAATCCGTTTCAAACCAGTTGCGTCCCTCAGTGCTAACCCGGAGATAGCCGCCGGTTTCACCGTTGATCCATGAATCAAGCGAGATCCACTGGCGGATATCGGCGGGACGTTTGCGGTACCAGGGCACATATTCCGAAACATGGCCATTGGATTCGGTGGTGTAATAACCGAAGCGGCGCAGCAGATCGATGCGGATCTTTTCAGTTTTCTGATAGACAGGGTGTTTTGAAAAACCTTCCAGCAGGCGGCCGGTCCAGTCCTTGCCCTGGTATTTGACCTGAATATACCAAGTCTGGTGATTGATCCCGGCGCAGATGATATCGACGTCCTTGACGGTGACGGGCTTGAATCCCTTGTCGGTCGGTTTTTTTTCGCCGTTGATGAGGAATTCGATCACCGAGGCGATCTGCCAGTGGCCGCCCATGACGCCATGGCAGAGGCCGAGGGTTTTGACCTTGCCGTATTGATTGGCGGCCCAGGTGTTCATGGCATTGGGATTGGCGTAATTGAGGAAGAGGGCGTTGGGCTGGGCGACTTCGCGAATATCGCGGCAGAAATCGAGGATGGCGGCGACATTGCGCTGGCCGTACATGATGCCGCCGATGCAGAGGGTGTCGCCCACGCACTGATCGATGCCGTATTTGAGGGGGATGTCAATGTCGGTGGCGAAGCCTTCGAGACCGCCGATACGACAGACGTTATAGACATAATCGGCGCCTTCCAGCGCGCGGCGGCGATTCGTGGTGGTCGTGATGCGGGCGGGGAGTTTGTTGAACTCGATATCGCGCCGGACCAATTGGGCGAGCATGTCGAGATTCTGGGCATTGATGTCCATGAAAGCGAATTCCGTATCGGCCAGTTCCGGGACGGCTAGCATGTCCCGCATCAGGCCCCGTGTAAAACCGACACTCCCCGCCCCAATAATGGTTACTTTACGCGCCATGATCGACTCCTTCTCTGGAGGGAATGCCTCCAAGTGGGCCAACTTGATAGAGAGAAAACAGGGCAAAAATATAGCTTTAATTTGAGGTCGTGGCCACAGGAAAATTTGGAATTTGCCGGAAGGAGAGAAGGTGGATCCTCCTCACCCGGGCTCGATGCGCCGTAACGGCGATTGAGTCCGACCTCTCCCTCGCCGGGGATGAGGTAATCCTTCGCTCCAGGGAATGATCCCGCTAAAGTTATTATGCGGTGGCGCTCTGCTTCTCCCTCGCCCCTTGCGGGAGAGGGCGGGGTGAGGGGTGAGTGGGATGGGCCGTGCCTTCGGGTTCACGGTTGAACTGATTCTCCCGATCAGTCAGAAGATGCCGGGTCAATTCGTTCCGACTCTTCACCGGTTAACGAAATCATCGATCAGGCGGCGGGAGATGCTTAAGGGGCCGGGTAAGGTGGGGAGTCGGTCCAGTGAGAACCAATGCGCTTCCTCCAATTCGTCGAGATCGACCTGGATTTCGCCGCCCGCATATTCGGCGGTGAAGGCGAGCATGAGTGAATGAGGGAAGGGCCACGGTTGACTGGCGAAATACCGGAGGTTGCACACGTCCAGGCCGACCTCTTCCTTGATTTCGCGCACGGCGGCCTGTTCGAGGGTTTCCCCGGGTTCGACGAATCCCGCGATGACGCTGAACATGCCCGTCGCGAAATGCCGGCCCCGGGCCAAAAGGATTTCCCGTCCGCGGGTGATGCGGATGATCACCGCCGGTGCGATCCGGGGGAAGGCCAGGAAGCCGCAGGCGGAACACTCCTTGGATCGTTCGTTGGGACGTGCCTTAACGGGTTGGCCACAGCGACTGCAATATTGATGGGTTCGATCCCAGTCCATGATCTGGACCGCCCGGGCCGCCAGCCAGAAGAGCGCATCCGGCAGACGCCCGAATACACTGCGCAAGCCGACCCAGTCATAGCCTGCGGGTGGGGGGGCGGAGGGTTCCGCTTCGGCTGAAAAACAGGGTTGCTCATCCTGATGACCCAGAAATTGGCGGCGAAGCAAGGGGAGGGTCGGGAAGGGGAACTCGAGTCCGGTCGGGAGTTCCGGTGCGTGAAGGGGCTCCGTATGAACCAGGATGTCAGTCCCGCGAAAAATCAACCAGAGTGCCGGGCGGGTCGGCGTTTCGGGTTCCTGGACAGAAGGGATAAAACTCATTCGCTGATTGAAACAATATTTTTGCGATGTTACCAACTGAAAATACGAGGTTGGGCCATTTGGGAAGCAGGACCGGAATAGAGCCAGATCTATGAAGGTGTGAAGAAATCAGATGCAGGTTGGTGTCGTACCACATTATGGCTTCCTCCCTCCCCCCCGGCGCGGGAGGGGGCCCGCTACGAACAAGCCGACATTTTCCCCAATCCTCCCTCCCCCCGGCGCGGGGGAGGGGTGGGGTGAGGGGGATGCGGCCGATCAATCCGAGAGGCCATAGCGTGTGATCGTTCTCTTGATTTGACCCAAGATGCCGTCCGGGATGGAAAGATCGCCCTGACCGTGGAGCGATTGGAATGCCACCCGATGGTGGTCTTGCAATAGTAGGTTTAATTTCACTGGCGTCCCTATGGGACGCGAAGGCTGTAGCGGATTAGGCAATAGGCTGTTAGGTCATACCGCAACGGCGTAAACTCCGACGAGTCTCACGCAAAGCCGCGAAGGTCGCCGAGGTCCTGATAGCCGCGCGACGAGTCCCGCCTGGATGCGGGATGCCTCGCGCGGCTGCTACTCTTGAAAAATCCTACAAAACGGGGCCGGACGCGCGGTGCACGATCACGTCCCGTGAGCGCTCACCGCACGGCCCTGCTTCCCTTAGCGCCCTTCGCGCCTCCGCGTGAGACCTTCCCTTCGCCGGGGGAGCGGAAGGAACCCATACAGGGCGAAATCAAAGAAAGTTACCGGGATGAATAGCAATCCCGATCGAGCGTTGTGCCACCCACGGAATCGCCATGTGCCTATTGCGCCGGGCGATTTTAAAAAATAGTTGCACGGGGCGGATGGCTTTTGCTATAAAAGGCGCGCTTTCAAGGAAGCGAGCGTAGCTCAGTTGGTAGAGCGCTACCTTGCCAAGGTAGTTGTCGAGGGTTCGACTCCCTTCGCTCGCTCCATTTTTTTGCCCTGATTCTATTGGGTTTTATTGCATTCCCTAGGTTTTAGCCGTTTTTGCGGAATTGTCCCGTGGCAAGTTCGGTGGCAACTTTTTTCCTGTTTTTGCTTCCTGCCCCCCAAGGACAACCAGAATTAACCAGCTAACGACGGTAAAAATTAGCCGTTGAAGGTATGAAAAAAGGGGGGGGGATTCGTCCTCAAAAATGCTTATTATGCGGGTTCAATAAAGATTTGGGGCACTTCAACCGATGATCCGTCTGGATATTCAATCAAGTAAACATGGCTACCAATAGGACACCGAACGGACAATATTTCCCGCTCCTGATCGAGTTCTGTCATTCCTACAATAGCAACTTCAATACCTGTTTTTAGCGGGGGTGGAGCGGAAGCAATGAGGTGTACCCCCTGCCCGTAGTGATACTTAAATAACTCGTTCGTTTCTTTGGGAATCCGATTGATTTTTGATTTAAGGTGAAAGAACGAAACCGTTTCCATGACGAAGGAAAAGGTCGCCACGCCAATCAAAATCGTTTTAAGCCATACTGGAACCCGAAACCAATGTCCTGAAAGCCAAATTCCAATGAGAACAATAGCAAGCATCGCCGCTGAAATCGGGATGCCCTGTTTCGTTTGACGGAGATAATACCGAAGCCGTCCGATGCTATCCCTCCCTGTTTTGGGTTTCTGGTTCATTATTTAATCTACAACCCGATGTCATCCCCACTGAATTCACTATACTGCCAGCAAAGGGGGCGGTCTAGGTGATTTTAGGGGATGAAAAGCCGTTCTATCCTTGCGTCTCCCTGAAAATGGCATAAGATTCGGGTATATTTGGGGTGCGAATTTTGGCATTCATTCGTTCATTCTAGGTTAAGGGACGGAAGCCGGATAGAAAGGGGAACACAACATGAACATTTCTTGGGGTCGTATTCTATCAAGGGCTATTCCTGTTAGCGTAGCACTTGTTGTAGGGATTTGGATAGGGCAGAAACTCATTCACCCCCACGTAGCAATACAATACGGTCTTTTCTCAAAAAATCTGAAGCAAATTGAATCCGAGGTGCGAAAAGGTGATACAAATGCGGCTTTGCGTTCGATTGAGGAGGTGAGGCGAAATCTGGATAATGATTACAAGTCGAAGTGGGAATGACGCGGATATGTTACCTATGCCAGCAACATCTGTGCTAAATAAAATTTCTCTGTTGGTCATTGTTACCATTCTCAAAGGAAAAGTAACTGTAACTACTGGAGAGGGTTGTACCGGGGATGAGCTTCATTACGAAAAGACTGGGAATCGTTGGAGCAGAACAGGCATCGGATCACGGGGAGCCGATTGTGTCCATCTGTTCGCCTCCAGTATCTTCATCGAGTCCGCTGGCCCATTTCACAGTGAACGTCCCTGCAACTGCAGCCTGCCGCCCTCTGAATGTCCCGGTGATCTTCTTAGCGTTCGCGGTAGTGCCCTCCAAGTCCGCAGTGAAGTGCCGTGAGAAGGCGAAAGACACCTTGAAATCTTTTCCATCAAATGACGGGCTTCCAAAAGGCCCAGATGGAAACTTGATAATATTGCGATACTTCAACCGATAGACGTGGCATGTACCCACATCAATTGGCTTGGCAGTGGCCTCTTTGTAGTGATCCCCAAAGGCAGCTATAAGGACATCCTTCTTGTTCTTGTCCGATACATTCAATTCAACTCGATACCGACCGGCGTCCAGAGTTGCGCTGTGGGTCGTTGATAGCAGGTTTGTGCCTGACTTGGTTCGCACAAACTTGTCCACCCCGTCTCCCCAGCCGAGTTGCCTAGTGATTTCGGAAAACGGTAATGTGAGAACATCCTCACGCAACGTGTAAGTCAAGGGAATCTGTTGGTTCCCGAACAAATCGATTAGAATATTTGTCTCGCTGGATTCATAGCATCCTTCGACACCAGGAAGCGCACTGGCATCTTCGAATATGACGAGCCCAAACGTCTTGTCGCGATCAAATGTCAGAACCCATTTCTGTTCATTGGGCCGGGTCGTTCCATTGGGAGGGCGTGAGCCAGTCCACTCCCCGCAAATGGAAGGAAGTTGCGCTGCATAGGCGGAATACGCAAGAAACGGAACGCAAAGACCGAGTGCCATTCTCCTGATCAGTCTCATTTTCTTTTCTCCAGACACAACAATGATTAACCGGCACGACTGCCGGATATCCACGTTATTATTGTTCAAACCGTCAAGGACAACCGATGGCAGACTATAACGCCGGCGATGGGGGCGGTCTACTCGATTTATCAGCCTTTAGCCCTTGACGGTGGCTGGGGCGGGTGTAAATATGCCGATCAAAGCAAGGGGGTTGTCGGCGGTGGATATCGCGTGGCTGATCCGTTTCAGGGAGAAGGGTACAGGGTTGGGGGACCAGATTCAAGCGGGATGGAGCGGCTCGTAATGTCGACGGGGAATTTAACATCGCGCTTGTGTTTGGGGCCATGTTACGGCACACTTTTCTCCACGAAAGCGTTTCTTCATATTGGCCTCCACGGGCGTGTGCCCATGCCGCCTGAAAAGCGATTTTTTATCAGTTTACGTCCATGAAAACATTCTTTGTTAATGTTCGCGACTTTGGGGCAACTGGCGACGGAAAGACCGATGACACACTGGCGCTTTGCAAAGCCATCAAAGCCGCGCCTTCCCCCGGCGGCATCGTTTTCTTCCCGCCCGGCCATTATCTGACCGAGACGATCATGCCGAAGGCCCACCAAACCCTGCTGGGCTACTCGGCCTTCGGATACAGGTGCTGGCCGTTCGCGGAACAGGGTGGCACCGTGCTGTCGCCATTCGCCCCGAGCCAGACCCGACTCCTTGACGTCAGCGGCCAAGCGGGAATACGCCTCAGCGGACTAACCCTCAACGGCCGTAATCTTGGCGAGAAACTTTGCGGGGTTTACTCCTCACATGACGCCGGGGAGGAACAGCATATCGTGATTGATGGATGCAGCATCACGCAGTTTTCAGGATCCGGAGCCGTGTTCAACAACACGAAGGGCTGGAGCCTGCGCCACTCCATTTTCATGGCCAACCAGATGGATGGCCTGGATGCCGCCGTCGCCTCAGGGGGCTCCATTATCGACTGCATGTTCTCTTTTAATTCACGACACGGACTTTCCCTCAACCAGTCCACCTCGGTGACAGGCTGCCGCATCGAGCAAAACAAGCAGGGCGGGGTCGACATCAATCCCCGTGATAGCCAGCATCTGCAATTCACCGGCAATCTGTTCTGTTCCGAATTCGGGCCGTCCATCGAGATTTCTGAAGGTAATGTCAGCGCCATTGTGATCACCGGAAACACCTTCCGCAATAGTGGCCGGGACACCGCAGGCGACCCCACACGGGACTGTCATGTGCGTTTTGAAGGGATGCAGGGGCTCGTCTTCACCGGCAACGCCCTGCATATCCTCTGGTGCGACAACCCGTCGTACGGCATGGTGCTGCGTAACCTGAAAGATTCTGTGATCGCCCACAACAGCCTGTTCAAGGGGGCGATGAAAGAGCTCATCCGCGACCTCGGCGGACATGTTAACACCGTTATCGAAAACAACCCCGGCAGCCTGAAAGACCCCCAGGACCTGGACTCATAATGAATCACACCCTTATGCATACATCCCTGACCAATGTTCGTGATTACGGCGCCAAAGGCGACGGCCTGACCGACGATACGCTGGCGATCCGCCGGGCCATTGAAGCCGCACCTTCCCCCGGGGGGGTCATCTTCTTCCCGCCCGGCCATTACCTGACGACACCGGTTTTTCCTAAAAATCACACCACCCTCCTGGGACACTCGGCGTTCGGCTATCAGGAACAGGGTGGCGCGGTACTCTCCCCGTTCAAGCCATTCCAACCACGGCTGATTGATCTCAACGGCAAA
Organism: uncultured bacterium; assembly: GCA_903824675.1. GTDB lineage: Bacteria > Verrucomicrobiota > Kiritimatiellia > CAIKKV01 > CAIJXV01 > CAIJXV01. Next base: position 110,877 of record CAIJXV010000013.1, on the reverse strand, counting down.
GTGGGTGTGCGCCTGTGCGGCCTGACTTTCCACGGCCGCGATTTCGGCGAGGATATGAATGGTATTTACACCTCGCGAGGCAACGCCGGGGAGCAGAACATCGTGATTGATGGGTGCCATATCGAGCACTTCACCGGATCCGGCCTGGCCATGGGCGAGGCCCACGTCTGGTGCCTGCGGCACTCCATCTTCAAGGAAAACCGACTGGACGGACTTGATGCCTCATATTCATTCGACGGCTGGATCATTGACTGCATGTTCGTCGCCAATGGGAGGCACGGAATCTCCTTGAACAACTCCACCTCGGTCGTCGGCTGTCGCATCGAGCACAATAAGCAGGGCGGCGTGGCTGTCAACCGCCATTACGGCCAGCACCTGCAATTCACCGGCAACCTCTTCTGCTCCGAATTCGGGCCGGCCATCGAAATCCTTGAAGGGAACGTCCGCGCGATCACCATGACCGGCAACACCTTCCGCAACAGTGGCCGGGCCACCACAGGCGACCCCACCCGGGACTGCCATGTGCGCTTTGAGGGCGTCCAGGGCCTCGTCTTCACCGGCAATGCGTTGCACGTACTCTGGTGCAATAACCCATCGTACGGCATGGTGCTTCGGAAGTTGAAAGACTCTGTCGTAGCCAATAACAGCCTTTTCAAGGGCGCGATGAAAGCCCTCATTCATGATCTCGGTGATCACGAGAACACGGTCATTCAAAGCAACCCCGGAAGTCTCAAGCAGCCTGATGATCTGGAGTCATAAGAAGTGAGCACCCCGGATAAGTGAAAATAATGCAGTGACCCTGGATCTTCCCCGCCTGATCAAGCATCCGTACGCCCACGGAACGGAATACTTCGTCCAACCAATCTTTTTCTGGTAAGGGTTCGGCTTCATCATCAAATCTTTCCGATTCTCCCGCTATTTTAAGAATTCTCATGGGGCTCCTCTTTTCAATTTTTGGGAATTGAAATCTTAATCGGGCTAAAAGGGTTCATAGGGCTCATTGGTCTGAGAGGAGCTGCGATAAAGAGCGACTTAATTATCATCTCCGTTCCTTCGCAATCCTCATTATCATGTTCGTTCTGATCTTCGACATCTATCGATAAATCTATTTTTTCGTTAATTTCGTCAGGGAAGCGGTAGTTTGGACGGTCTTTCAATATCTCCGCCTTATCCGTTAAGCCAATGACCAAATTCACGTAAGGGGCGTCTTCAAATACGATTGCTCCCGGTTCCACTTTATTCCAACCCATTTTACTCCCAATTTTTTCCCATTGTTTTTTGGATAACTGTAGGGCGACTTTATTGTCCCGTCTTTTTCTGGCTCTTACTGCCAGCAAAGGGGGCAGTCTATTTGTTTTTAGGGGATGGCTGGACGGTTCTATCCTTGCGTCCCCCTGAAAATGGCATAAGATTCGGGTATATGTGGGGTGCGAATCTTTTTGGGGGGAGTAAGTGCAATGACAAACACATTCTCAGCAATAACGGCAGAAACTGTAAGAATATCTTTGGAGGATGTGCAAATCCCAAAGGTTGATACTTCCTTTATGAATATGTACGAAAGATCGTTCCCATGGGAACCTTTAATTGTCATAGTGCTCTGGCTAATAGTTCTGGGTGTCATTCTGCACGGAATCATTGCTGGAATTAGAAGGAAAAGAAAAGGGCTGAGCACGGCGTCTTTGTCACGAAAGAGTCTGGTGGCAACAATAGTCGTTCTTTTTTTGGGAAGCGGAATAATTATGTTGAATTTTGCGGCGTTAGTGGGAGACATGTCTTTCTATTCAGGTATGCCGCCCAAAGGTCTAATGGAATGTGCAATGGCAGATCTTTCGTGGAACTTGTGCCTGTTAGCCATCAATACCATTTTGGCAGGAGTCGGGTTTGTTGTCGCCATCCTATTGAAGGACAACGAGACTGAAAAATACAAGATGCTGGAGGAGCAATAATCTCCGTTGCCATTAACAAATACCTCCCCCTATATTTTATTGAAGCCGCCCTTAAATCGCCGTAAGGTTGGGGGGTATTGGGTGAGAATAAAATGAAAAGAACTATCTCAATCCTGCTGTTGTATGGAACCATAGCTTTGGCAGGCGACCCCGATGCCACTCCAATTCCCGCCTTGATGAGACTTCATGAAAACCTAATGCCCGTGCTTCAATCTGTAGGCACGACCAACGTTCAGCTTTTCTCAAATTGTATATGGATCGAGTATAACACCACCAATAAACTTAACGACTCAACACAAGAACAAGTCGTTCCCTTGCCCAAAGGATTTAGTCTTATTGCCATAGATCTTGGCAGGGATGTAAACCCGAAACGGCAATGGACTGAGCCAACTACTGACAAGGAACCCTACGGCACCCGCTGGAATCTCATGTTTCAGATTCCATCCAGCCATCTTGTTAGTGTTCACCTACGCTACGGGTCACAGATGGACACGAATGTCATCTCAACAATTCAAAGAACAATCGAGACCCTTGCAAAAGATACCGCAGTCCAGAGCGTTTTAATCGATATCAACGAAAGGGTATTCACTGAGCGGCTGTCCACCTTGGGATTTGATTCCCGTGTTTCTGGCGAGATAGACGTTCGGAATCGGTTCTCCCTTGTCTGCATGGGATTCTTCGACAGTCGAAAACGCTGGCCGGGGTCCCTTCAGGAATTAAAAGAGTTCTGGGCATTTGCTCCATCTGAACCCTCCCATCATCTCTGGACGACTTTTCAGTATGCAACGCTATCAATTCAGGATAACGGGGCTCTGTCGGTGCAGACACCAGATGGCATTAAGTTGCACATCACTTACAAACCGAAGCCAACTACGGGCAAAAGAACGGGCACCAATCTTGGCCTCATAGATGGGGGGTTCAGGCAGGTCTCGCCCGAAGAGTTCATCCTCGAAACACAACCACGAGGGGATGTATCGGAACTGCTAAAGCAGGACAGGCCACTCGTAGATGATCGGAAGTAGGAATAGAGGGAACCTCCGGCTGTTTAATGGTCATGGATCGGATGTGCGGTGAAAGAGGCCATTGGCACCGGCTGGACAAATCCGTCGCAGGAGATTCGATGAAAGCAACCCTAGTCATCATCATGTTTTATGCGGCGTGTTCCTTTTGTCGTGCCACAGGGAATGACGCCCCCATTAATCCCGCAGTCACAAACGCAGCGAAGTGGCCCGAAGACCCTTTGCGCTTGTCGAACCTGAGTGGGACCAACGTCGTGATGGATGCACTTCGTATGGCCTACACGAATCCGTATGTGCGATTCTACCCAGATGGAGCAACACCGCTTCACGTGGCGGCGGATCCCCCTTGAAACGGCGATACAGAAATTAAACGAGCTTTTTTAACCGCTGGACTCTTCAAACGTGCGGGGCTATAATCACAAATTATTGAATTTGTATACTTTAGCGTTCTTATTTTGCTAAACGGCTGAATAGCCCGTTTTCCTTTTTGTTGACCCGAAAGCGAACACCGCCCGCACGGGTTTTTAGAAATGCGGCTAACATCAGAAGGAGTAGCGGTATGGCTAAACTAGCTGGAAATGGTGCGGGTTCGGGATTGTGTCCGTTTTCGTGGATTGAAGTCACAAAACCGGCTGGATGCCTTGCAGGTTTGTTAGGCGGAAAAGGCGAACTTGTTTCAGAACCGCAACCTTGCATGGAGTCTCGATGCAAACTGTGGGATTCAGCGGCGAGTAATTGTGGTTTGATTACAAAGAAGTAGCACCTTGGGAAAGGAGAGGTGGAGAGACTTAATCTCCACCTCTTCAGCTTATCAGGCGAAATCATGGATTCTCTTTTGATCCGAGCAATCCAGCTTTATCAGCAATACTTGTCAGGGTCTATAGGTGGACTTTGCATTTACACGCCCTCTTGTTCTGACTATGGCGTGGAAGCAATCAGAAAATATGGGGCAGCTAAGGGACTCCATTTGACGATAAAACGGCTCATGCGGTGTAGACCTCCTCACAAAGGCGGACATGATCCTGTTGACTAACCATGAACCACCACCACTACCTGCGCATTTGACTTTGCAACCTACCGTCCTTTGGCCCGGTGCAGTACCGGAAATCTATCTCTGCGGGGGGCGGATGGTCTATGCTTTTCTGGGGCGAACGAAGTGACTGAGAACGGGGTGACGGGGTAATCCTTTGTAAGGAATTCCTTACATGGATTGGGTTTGACGTGAGGGGGGAGAGGCGTATAGTTGGACTGAATTGATGAAGGATGGCGGCGGCAGAACGTTGCCGCTATCTTCATCTAAAAGCAGGCGAGTGAAGCAAGGTTATCCTTGAACCCCAAACTGGAGTCATTCATGAACAAGTTATTGATGGTGGCAGTGGCGGCAATGATGGGCACGGCGACGGCGAGTTTTGCAAATTGCGGAAAGTGCGAAGGGGATAAGGTACCCGCATCGGCCGCGACCAATGTGGTCACTGGAAAGGCCTGCTGCAAGGATCACGGGCTTTTCGCCTGCGCCCATTGCAAGACCGTTGCCATGAAAGCCGGCAAGTGCGAGAAATGCCAGACCGACCTGGCGAAGATGAATGTCCTGAGCGTGAAGGATGGCGTTGCGATCCTATGCCCTTGCGAAACAACCTGTAAGTGCACCGTCAAGGCCGATGATGCCATGAAATGTTCCTGTGGCAAGAATGTGCTGACGGTCGATATCTCCGCCGCCTGCAAAGCCTGCAAGGCGGACCACAAAGCCGCCTGTACGTCGCCCGCCGTAGCGGGATGCAACTGAACAGAATCGCGTGGTTATGAGCCCTCGCGAAGAAGGTGTGAAGAATTGACGAAGAAAACCCAAGACCGCACCCCTTTGGCAGGGCCTGTCTCATCCCCGGCATATCTGGTATACCCATGACTATCCGGGGGGACACCCGGTCTAAACGCGAGGTGACCATGTACCGACGATGGCTGGCATTGGTAGGTTGTTTGGCGGCGCTGGGCATCCAGGCGGCAGAGAAGCCACCGGTGTCGGCCGCTGTGGAGCGCGGGGTACAGAGGGCTTGCCCGATCGAGGATGCGCTCGTAAAGAAGTACCCCGAGGAGGTGGTGCTCATCACCTGCGTTGACACCAACGGGCGTCCCAATGTCATGACGGCTGGCTGGACCATGCTGTGTTCGGGCAGCCCGCCCATGGTGGCTGTGGCCATCGGCAAAACACGGTACACCCACGCGCAGATCCTGGCGTCCAAGGAATTCGTGCTTGCCATGCCGTCCGAGGGGATGAAGGCGGCCGTCTTACTCTGCGGCACCCATTCAGGACGCGACACGGACAAGTTCAAAGAGGCCAAACTGACCGCCCTGACAGGTTTACAGGTCCGGGCGCCGCTGGTCGGTGAATGCTTGGTCAATCTGGAGTGCAGCCTGGAAAACACCCTCGACACGGGCAGCCACACCATATTCGTGGGCCGCATCGTCCAAGCCTGGGTTTCAACGGCACAACCGGAGGGGAAGCGGCTGTTTAATCTAGGAGCCGGGGAATTCAGAGGGCTACCGTAACGGAAATGGCAAGTTCAACATGACGGGGTATGACAGCGATGGGTAAAATGAAACATCCCCAATCCATCCACGTTGATTTGCGAGCCCTTTCGGGGATGTCGCACCGGTGCACGGGATGCGCCACAACCGACGCCTGTTGCTGTGCAACCTACGAGGTTTGCGTCAGTGCGCGGGAGATGCGAGCCATCATTGGTGTACTCCCAATGGCCGCCGAGTTCTGTCCGGGGTTGAAGGGCAGGAAGGGCTTTGACAACGTGTTTGAGGAGGTCGAGCGCGGCTTCTTCGCCATCGACACCCACGAAAACGGGCTTTGTGTTTTTGCCTACCGGTGCGAGGAAGGGATTCGTTGCGCCTTGCACACTGTGGCCAGGCGGATGGGTGTGCCGTCCCACCAGGTCAAACCCTTTGCATGTACCCTTTGGCCGTTGGTCATGCAAGAGCCTCCGCATGCAGCCCTTTCGATCTGCGATGGCGCCCTTCGATTTCATTGCAACAAAAGGCGCAGGAAGGTGGGCGACATTTCGCCCGAGATTATCGACGCGATTAAGAACCTATTGGGCGGCGCGGCGGGCGACCAGATCGCGCGGGCAGCCCGGAAGGGGATCCGCACTGCGAGAGTGGCACTACAAGGGCCGCTCGCGGGGGAGCCCTGATGGAGGGAACAGGGACAGGTTATTAGTCGGGATAGGAGTTGACGAACGGCGGGTTAGGGCGTAACGGGTTGGGCGGATACCATGAGCCACTGGAATGGCTCCCGCCATCAAAAAGAGAACCGCCACGACCATCACCACCACACCCGCCATAAGAATGCGGTTCTGCATCGATGTTCCCCTTAGAATACAACAACAGGCCCGAAGAGCGCCGAGGTATCGGTGGATGACGACTGTTCCGAATATTCAAATCGAGCCATGATGCCTGCTCGTTTCGTAAACATGGCTGTCGCCCATAACCGGAACACTTGGAATTGTTCGTCGAGATCCTGATTGTCCTCCATGTGATATTTGGCATTGGCATACAGCATCCGCCAGCGCCAATAAACGGAGACCCCGTAAATCCGCGATTCCGTGTGCTCGTTATCCTCAATGGACATTCGGGGCGTATCAACCGTGGTATCCACGTTCTGCCAACCATAACCCAGATAAGGGTTTATTGATAGATGCCACGCCGGCAAACGAAACAGAACACCCGCCTTGGCCAGTGGCTCGGTGACAATGACATCCACCGTGTCGCCATCAATGGAATGCCACAGGTAACTACTACCCAGATGCCACGTCACCGATGCAGACGGGTCGCCGTAGAGGTTAACGGTGGTTATGTTACCCCAAACCGTGGAGTCGTTAACATCGGTATTAAACAAGGTGTTATTGATCACGACTCGAGGATTGGCGTTCATCAGGAATAGACCATACTCGGGACTGGTGTCCGTGAGGGTTCTTGAGGGACTGCCGGGGCGGCCTTCAATATCAACTTCACTTTTGACTGGACCGACCAGCGGGCTAACGAGGAAAGCCGAACTCATTTCATCCGGAGCGGAATCCTCCGCCAACCCTGGCTGGCAGGGCAACATCAGGAAAACAGCCAGGAAGTAAGCAATGGGTATAAACCTTAAACACGGATTCAACTCACGGCCCCAACCTACATTGTTCAGCGATGGGAATCGTCTGTTCACGAGGTTCTCCTTTTAGCGTTGGCGAGATTCTATCGACCCTATATTTATCTGGCATGGCTTTTTATTGGGCTTTGAGAAGATGCGGTAAAATACCCATCCTTTTTGCGGTTCGCTCTGGCCTGTTCCGTCACGCAGGGCATGACTAATGGGTCGGCGCGGGTCGGCTAACATTGATATCAATTTCTTCTTCAGGTGGAGCCGGTTGCCTTGATTTCCGCAGCTGTTCGACCAGGAAACCGGCGAAATCGCCGATGTTCTTTCGGTCATCCCCCAATATGTCCCGCCATTCATTATCCAGACCTTCCTTCGCCATGGATTTCGAAAGGATATTGAGGGTGTGAATCAAGGCATTATGGGCGGACGTCCGTTGCTTTTCCAGATCCTGTCGCTCGGGGGGTGTCATAAACCACCACTCGCCCGGTATACTGGTAAAGCGGATAGCGGCACGTTCGACTCGTAGCCTCAGCCGTTCATGTCCGGATTGTATGGCCGCATAAACCTGCGCTATCGTTTCTTGGTTCATTACCTATAATCCTCAACCGGCGGGTTGTGTCGGACGGCTGGTGGGGCGGGACACAACGGGGAAGGTTATACGGTCCGAGGTTCAGAATCAAGCCGGTACCGGGAGGCCCAAATCCTCGTCTAAGATCGCATCGGCGAATGACGACCGCATGTGTCACCCTTTGCCCTTGCGGCTCGCCAGAGTCTCGCCAGGGGAGAGCGTTATCCATCTTGTATAGATTAACGTTTGGAGGGCGAGACTCTGTCGAGCCGTCTGTCCGCGGCCCGACCAGGTCGGGGACCTCCGCTACGCGGAGATTACGCAATGATCAGGGGGGAGGCCGATCCTGTGTTGGGGAGAACAGGTCTCTGGAACCAGGTCGGGTCAACCAGGAATACACCCCAAATTTGACATCGCCAGTCTGCTTTGGCAAAATGCCCCCCATGAAAATTCGTATTCAGGATCGTTCGCAAGGGATTCGGTCGTCCGCTGCATACGGCTTTTTTCCCTTGTCGGCTGTCGATCCAGTGGCTAGCGTTCGATAGAACCCAGGGAACCGTATGTCACTCGCCAGAATGGTCGTACTGGGGGTCAGCCTGCTCCTGGCCGCTCTGCCGGCCCGGGCCTTGCAGGTCTTCGGCAATGGTCTGAGCATCACCAATAAGGATTTCAGCCCGCGGACGGCCGACCTGACCGACTTCGAAACCCAGTCCATCCTGGGACCCAGTCACTCCCACACGTTCACCATCTACAACGATTCCACCAACACGACGATTATCGTGGACACCTCGATGTTCGAGCTTCCTCCCCCGGGGGAAATGGAACTCTTCACCTTCACGGAACAATTGACCCCCTCGCTGGGCCCCCTGGAGAGCACCACCTTTACCGTGACGTTTTCCCCCTATATGCCGGTGACGCGCGACGCAACCGTGACCGTATCCAACTTCCTGAGCGGAAGCATCACGTTCAAGGTTCGCGGCACGGGCGGTTTGCCCGAGGCGAAGGTCGTGGGCAACGGGAAGACCATCCTGAACGGCAGCTCGGTGCCGGCGCTCTCGAACCATACCGATTTCGGCGCCGTCAACGTGGGGAACTCGCTCACCCGCACCTACACGCTCAGCACCACCACGGCGTGCGAAATGGTTCTACTGCCTGTCGGGGCGGTTAACTTCGTCACGATCGGCGGACCCGACGCCAGCGCTTTCCTCGTGACCCAACAACCGACCAACGTGGTTTACCCGGGCACGACGACGACGTTCCAGGTGCGCTTCACCCCGAATGACGGTCGCGCCCTGCAGGCGCAGGTTTCGTTCGACTTCAACGACGATGACAGCCCGTTCACGTTTGCCATCGGCGGCACCGGCGCGGCCCCCGACATCGCGGTATCCGGCAAGGGCGTCCTGATCCCGGATGGCAGCAGCGTTCAGAGCGTCGCCAACGGAACGGATTTCGGACACATCCCTCTGTGGGGCGGCAAGGCCACCAACGACTTCGTTATCACGAACAGCGGCACCCTCTCTCTGAATTTGACCGGCGCCCCGCCGGTGCAGGTGACCGGATGGCGGGCCGCCGATTTCACGGTGTCCCTGCAGCCCTCCAACAGCGTCGCTCCGGGCTCCCAGACTGTCTTTCGCATCGTCTTCGACCCCGGTGTGGCGGGCCCCGGTTGGGCCACCGTCAACATCGGGAACAACGATTTCAACGAAGATCCCTATACGTTCGCCGTGGGGGGGTACGGCGCACTGCCGGAGATCGACGTCGCCGGCAACGGGGTCAGCATCTTCCTGGGCGATACCACGCCCGCGACCAATGACTACACCGAGTTCGGTCCCGTGCGCCTCGCGACCTCGCATACGCACTCCTTCGGCGTGTGGAATCACGGCGATATGGACCTCGTCCTGACCGGATCGCCCTCGGTCCGAATCACCGGACCGGCGGCGGCGGACTTCGTGGCGGGATCCATCGCCACCAGCATCGGCCCCAACAGCGTCGAGGGATTCACAGTCCAATTCACGCCCAGCACCACCGGCGTCCGCCAGGCGACCATCAGCATCCTGAACTCGGATATCGACGAAACGCCTTATACGTTCCTGGTCGAAGGAACCGGGATCGCGCCGGACATCACCGTGCTCGGCAACTCAGCTGTCATTGCGGACGGCGACTACTCTCCCGGCACTGCGGATCACACCGATTTCGGGTCCGTCGCGACCTACCGCGGCTCGCTGACGCGCACGTTCACGATCCGCAATGACGGGACCGACAAGCTCAACCTCTCGGGGCCGCCGTACGTCATCCTGTCCGGACTCGGCGCCTTTGACGTCACCCAGGCTCCCGCCTCGACGATTGCCGCGGGCAGCAGTACGACTTTCCAGGTCACTTTCGCCCCCACCGCCCCCGGCATTCAGAGCAACAACGTCCGTATCATCAGCGACGATCTCGACGAGGCCTCTTACGATTTCGCCATCCGCGGTTTCGGGGTTACCCCCAATATGAGCGTGACCGGCAAGGGGCAGTGGATCCCGACGGGATCACAGGATCCGTCGACCGATGACGACACCGACTTCGGCGGCTACATCTGCGGGAGCAACCACTCGCACATCTTCACCATCACCAACAGCGGTACGTTCGACCTGGCCCTCACCGGCACCCCGCGGGTCGTCTTCTCCGGGCCGGCCGCCGCCGACTTCGCCTTGACCGCGTCGCCTTCCGCGACAGTCCCGACCAACAGCTCCACCAACTTCACCGTGCGCTTCCGCCCCACCGCCGGCGGCTGGCGGACGGCGACGGCGGGCATTCCCTCCGGAGACCCGGACCGGGATCCCTACACCTTTCAGGTGAGGGGGTTCGGATTGCAGACGCTGACCAATGACGTGCCCGTCTCCTTCGCTCCCTCGCCGGCGACCAACGGGTTCTATTTCCAGTCGCTGACCAGTGGTTGGTCGGTCATCGCCGTGACTCCCCGTTCAATAAACTTCAACCTCAACGTGGCTACGAACACCGGCTTCAATCCCCTGATCGGAATGTCGCAGGAGGCGGGCACCAACGTCGACTATGTTCTGCTGAACGGGCACCTCCAGTCGGTCTCGGGCGCGCGCTACGCCCAGATTTACGGCGGCGGCGCCGGAAATTGTCTTGTCGAAAGTGAATGGATCATTCCGGAACTTCAGGACGGGGCGTTCCTCGAACAGTTGCACCTGGGTACCAACGAGACCATCGACCTGTTCGAAGCCAACCTGAATGCTCTGCAACTCTACGACTTCGTGCTGTCACGCGCCCAGACCAACGTTACGCTCACCTATTACATCTTCGACCCGGTAAACGGGACGGCTGTGCCGGGGGACCAGGTCTCTTCTGCGATGGCCAATGGCACCAACAGCCTGACCCACCAGCACTTCACCCCGACGTTCAGTGGATGGCATGCTATCCTCGTCGTGAACACCAGCCGCCGGGAGTGCGATTACGGGCTGGGCCTGCTCACCGGGCCCAAGATGCGCGTGTTGGGGAACAATGTCGCCGTCACCAATGGCGACATCACCCCCGCCGCCACTGATTACACCGACCTGGGCACCGGTGACGTCGGTGTCCCCGAACCCGCGCGCCAGTTCCAGATCCAGAACCCCGGCGTCAGTGACCTGCGGCTCAGCAACACTCCGCCGGTGAAAATTACCGGACCGCTTGCCGCCGAGTTCTCCATCTCCCCGCAGCCGGCCACCACGATCACTCCTGACGGATCCAAGCTGATGGGTATCGCCTTCACCCCGAGCCACTGCGGCCTGAGCACGGCGACCGTGGTCATCACCAACAATGACCCCGGGGCCAACCCCTTCACGTTTACCATCCAGGGACGCGGATTCCACCGGCTGGTGGACGATACGCCGATGGCCTTTACAAACGCACCGGAGGATCTCGCCTTCCGGACCACGCCCACGGGATGGGTCGGGCTCGGCGTCAAAGCCAGCCCGCAGAACCGGACCGTGGTCGGTACCGCCGTGGCCGATTTTTCCTCGGCCTGCGTCACTTCCACCGTCGCGGGATACGTCGCCGAGGCCATTTTGGTGGCGGCTACGACCGGCGGCGCGACAGATCATTACGCCCGCGTCACGGGCGGTACCACCAGCAACTATACCGCGGAGTACCGGGCCTCCGCCCAGAACCTCACGTTGGGCAGCGCCGTGTCTTTCAGCCAGGAAGCGAACGATACGCTGGAACTTTTTGACGTGGAACTGACCGCTGGCGAGGAGTACTACGTCGCGGCCGATCCCGCCATTGGCGGAGAGACGGGAGACATGACGGTGCTGGTGCTACGTCCCGATCGGCGCTGGGGCAGCCGCAGCGATTATGACTGGGTCGCCCATGCGCAAGGGGTGGGGGCGAGGGAGAGCGTGGCGTTCACCGCGCCCGTCGCGGGGCGCTATGCCATCGCCGTCCTGCAGGAGACCCGCGTCTCCGGGAACTGGTGGGTCCTCGCGGCGCGGGCTGTGCCCGACCTGATCGTCCTTGGGAACGGGTCTTCGATTCCGAACGAATCTGCCTCACCTGCCCTGGGGAACCACACCCGTTTCAACGACACCTCGACGCGGGGCAGCTCGACGCGGACCTATACGATCCGCAACGACGGCTACAAGGACCTGCAACTCACCAATAGCTCGCGCGTCCAGATCACCGGTATCCATGCCGGCGACTTCACGGTGACCCAGCAACCCACCGCCACGGTCGCCCTTCGCGGTGGCTCGACCCCGTTCACGGTGACGTTCCATCCCCGGGGACGCGGCCTGCGTCAGGCGCAGGTGGTCATCCCCAACAACCAGTCCGACCGCAATCCCTTTACCTTCGCCATTTCCGGAACGGCCATCGGGCCGTTCATGCAGGTGGAAGGACTGGGATATGACGTGCCGGATGGCTCTGTTACCCCGTCCTACACCAACGGCACCGACTTCGGATTAAAGACTGCCGAGCTGCACAGTCAGGAGCGTACGTTCGATATCCTTAATCCCGGCGAGGATCTGCTCAGCCTCACCGGCACCCCTGCGGTGGTGATCAGCGGTCCCCAAGCCGCTGATTTCACGGCGGACCTGACCGGACTGGCCCCCTCGATGAGCGCTGGCGGGCAGACGGGTTTCCGCATCGTCTTCGCGCCATCGCAGGTCGGTGTTCGTCAGGCGACGGTGCGAATTCGCTGCGATGACCCGGAGCGCGATCCTTTCGAGTTCGCCATCCGGGGCGTGGGCGTTTTACCTCGTCTGACGAAGTTGCGCCACCTGGGCGGCTCCGTGGAATTGAGTTGGGAAAGTCTGGATAACGCCAACTACAAGATCCTGTCGGCCAGTCAGCCGCAGAACGGCATCACGAATTTGGTCCGGGGCAACATCCCCGGCTCCGCGACAGAGACCACCCTGAGCTTCGAAGCCCCCACGAACCGTTCCATGTTCTACCGCATCGTCGTTCAGCCCTGAGGCCAGGGGGCGGGAGGGGGGCGGGGTGCACATATCCTGCGCCGTCAGTTGAGCCTAAATTGCTTGCCCTGGATACGGTTGGTTTTCAATGGCGAACCTGGATGGCCTGTGCTAGATTACCCCGGCGATGGACACCCCCATGTTACAAACATCCTCATCCCTATTAACGGCTTCCGGGGTCATCCGTGAACAGGGTACTTGCCCACCGACCCGCCCGAAAGACGATCCGTCGCTAGACGCGCGTGGCGCGAATGCGCTGCCGAGGGTTTCGCTCATCATCCCGCACTTCAACCACGGCTTTGACCTGCGCGAAGCGGTGGAGAGTGCGCGCCGGCAGACTTGGCCCGAAACGGAGATTCTGGTCGTTGACGACGGCTCCACGGACCCGGATTCCATGGCCTGCCTCGACCGTCTTGCACAGGAGTTCCCGGAGGTCAAGCGGCTGAAAACACCCCGCAATTCCGGCAGAGCCCTGGCCCGCAATTGGGGCGTGAGAGAGGCGACCGGGCAGTTTCTGTGCTTCCTGGATGCAGACGACCGGCTTGACCCCACATTTATCGAGAAGGCGATGCTCTTGTTGTGGCAAAAGCCGCAGGTTTCATGGGTCTATCCCTACCTCCAGGATCTCGATGGGGATTCAGAGTTTCAGCCGACCCTGAACCCGTTCAACTTCTTCTCCCTGCTCTCGGCTGATTCACTACCCTACTGCGCTCTCATCCGCAGTGAGCACTTCGTTGAGGTTGGCGGCTACGACGAGTCGCTCGCTGGCGGCGAGAGCAAGGACTGGGATTTCTGGCTTCGCATGGGTAAGCGCGGCTTCATGGGTTATTGCCTGCCGGAACCGCTCTTCCTCTGTCGCCAGTCGCAGAACCTTCGACTGAAGGCCGCTCAAGACAACGTGCCGAACAATGTGGCGAGTTTGCGCAGGCGCCACCGGGACCTCTTCCAGTCGGCGGCCTACCGCCGGCTGGCGTGGCGATGGAGTCCCGCGCGGATGGCGGCCATCGCCAACGGCAAGCCGGCCATTCCGCCGTGGGTGAACCGGTGGCCGTGGCCGCTCCGAGGTGTGATTGCCAAGTTTCACGCGGCCGAACTGGTGGACGCGGAGCCCTGGCGCCGCTCTCCTGGCCGGTGTTTTCTGCTGATGGTGCCCTCCGCCCTGCGGCGGTCGATCAACGCCGTGGCTGGACGCCGCCTCATCCCCGAGCATATCCGCTTCGCCTCCTTCTTTCCGCCCGCACCCGGGACTGCGCCGGGCAACGACCCGGGTGAACTCCTGGCCTCGATACCGCTCCCCGCGCCGGGCAAGCGGTCGACCGTCCTGATCTTCCTGTCGAATCTTCCCCTGGGCGGCGTGGAAACCCTCATGCTGAACATCCTCCGCCATCTCGCCGACGAGTTCGACTTCGTGATCGTTACCACGTCTCCCGACCGGAATTGCTGGCACAGTGCTTTCGCCAGGACGGCAACCGTCTACCACCTGCCCAACCTGTTCGAGACGCGCGAGCAGAAGCTGGACTTCGTGCGTCACCTGGTTCGCAAGCACGCCGTACGAAACGCGCTGTGCATAAACTCCACCTTCGCCTTCCAGATTCTCCACGACCTCAAGACGGAATTTCCGGATCTGGCCATGTCCACCTCGCTGCATGGGTGGGACTCGAATTTCGACTTCCTCTCCTCGGTGGACCTGTTCATGCAATACCTCGATCGCGTGGTGTGCTGTTCCGACTGGGTGCTCAGGCACTGTCGGGAGACGCGAGGCGACGACCCCAAGGTGATGCTGGTTCGAAACACGATCGACTATGATCGCCTGGTGGCCGAGGAGCGGTGCGCCCGGGAGCTTGAGTGCCTGCGGCGTGATTCACCGGACTGCTGCAACGTCGTCTTCGTTGGACGTTACTCTCCCGACAAACGCCCGCATTTATTCATGGACATCGCCCTCTACATGGTTTCCGATCTCGGCCTCCGGCACCTGCGTTTCGTCATGGCCGGCGAAGGGATCGAAGGGACGGCACTCCGGGCGCGCGCCGCAGACATCAACGCGAGGGCGGGCCGCTCCCTGGTGTTCGTCTGTGAACGGCAGGATCAGGTGGCACCCCTCTATCGGCAGGCTGATCTTTTCATCAACTGCTCGCCGAACGAGGGCTTTGCCCTCGGAGCGGTGGAGGCGGCATTCTTCGGCGTGCCGGTGGTGGCTTTCGATCTTGGCATCTTCACGGAAGTCCTGCCGCCCGGAGCCTTCCACGCCGTACCCCAGGCGGCTTCGAACCCGATACCCGTGTTCGCGAAACACATCATCGCCGCCGCACTCCGCCGGCCCTCGCCCGAGGAGAAGAGTGCGATGCGCCGATGGATCCTGGAGAGAATGCCGCCCGGACCCTTTTACGAGAGCTACCGTCAGCTGTTTCGCGGGGAGAGTTCCGCGCTCTGAAATCTGCGGAGCCAAGAGAATTCCCCGCCCCCCCCGCGCGAGTGCCCGCGCGCAATCACCTTTGACCTGGCATATTGGGGATCAAGCAGTCGAAGGAATATGGGATGGCTGACACGATTGAGCTGGGTGATATCACGGTTGAGGTGGTCCGGAAGGCCATTAAGAATGTTCATTTGCGCGTGTACCCGCCTCTGGGGCGAGTGCGCCTTTCGGCGCCCCGGTGGATGAGCTTGGGCGAAATCCGGCTGTTTTTGGTCTCCCGGTTGGACTGGATCCAAAAAACGCGCAATAAAATCGGCGAACAGGATTGGGAAGGGCGACTCGACGATCAGGATCGCGACAACCTCGATGTCTGGGGACAGCGTTGTCTGTTGAAAGTGGTGGAGCGAGCGGCTGCACCGGTCGTCTGGTGGGAACAAGGCCAGCTGTTCTTACAGATTCGGCCCGGGTCAAGTCCGGCCCGGAAGCAGGCCGTCCTGGACGGCTGGTATCGGGAACAGATCACGGCGGCCGTCCCTCCCTTGGTGGCCAAATGGGAACCGTTGATGGGAGTGACCGTGTCGCGTTTTTTTGTGCAGCGGATGAAGACGCGATGGGGAACCTGTCGGCCCCTGTTAAAAATTATCCGGCTGAACAGTGACCTGGCTAAAAAACCGCCGGAGTGTCTCGAATATGTGGTCGTGCACGAAATGGCCCATCTTTTGGAACGGGGCCACAATGTTCGGTTTCATGCGCTGATGGATCGATTCATTCCCCGGTGGAAGTTTTGTCGCGAGCTTCTCAATCGCCGGCGTGTGCCGCCGGAGAACGGGGGATCCGTTGCTCCCTATGGGGCTTGATGGTCCGGGCTCGCCCCGGCGATTTTTAATACGTACCGAGTTGACGGGCCCATTCGACGATTTGCTTGAAATCGGCCAGGCTGACACTGGATGGCACCGAGTGGTCGGAGGAGAAAATATACCCGCCGTTTTCCTTGAGGGTGGGAATCACTTTCTGCATCTCCACGCGGATTTGATCCGGATGATCCCAAAGGACCGCATTGATCCCTCCATGCAGGACCAGTTGGCGCCCATATTTCTTTTTCAGAACGAGGGGATCCATCCCCGCTTTGACTTCCAAGGGGTTAAGGGCGTCGAGTCCGATCTCGATCAGGTCGGGAATGAGTGGATTGATGTCGCCGCAGGAGTGGAGATGGGCCTTGATCCCTTTGGCATGAGCCCAATCGATGGCGCGTTTGTGATAGGGCTTGAGGAGTTCCCGGTACAGGTCGAGGGAAAAGAACTGGGTATTCTTGTAGCCCATGTCGTCCGGCCAGCGGACGCTATCGAAATGGTACCCGGCGTCCCAGACTTGGTCGAGAAGTGCCAGATTAACCTCGAGCTGATGATGGAACATATCGGTGCACCACTCGGGGTGTTCGACCAAGGCAAACAAAAAGCGCTCTGTACCGACCATCCAGGAGTGGGAGACATCGAACCCGAACCAGAGTCCGGCTTCGATCCAGTATCCCTTTTTTCGCCAGTCGGCGAAGTTGTCCTCCAGGTTTTTCCAGTTGATCCGGTCCGGGGAGGGAGACATACGCGCCCGTGCGTGTTTCCAGCTCTCGGGATCTTTGATGATGAAATCGAGGAATTCGGGGGTGGAGGCCGCATGTTTCCAATTCTTGAGCGTGGCGCCCCAGGCGGAGGTGTGGATGACATGCTTGTCGGTTTCCTCAAGGACTTTGACCTCGAATCGGGGGGAATTATCGACGCCGAAATGGATGACGTGATCCAAGTTGAAGAAATCCACATAATCGGTGCTGACCGGCATTCCTTCGCGATGCCAGCGTTCGATGGTGGCGGCCCAGGGGATGTCGATGATGGGAATCCGATCCGCTTCTTGATGATTGAACATACGGGAGAATCGGTCCCACGTGGTCATGCTTTTCACGGGTCAACTCCTTGTCGGTGGGTAACCGGCACTCAGGTGATGGATTTGGGCAGGGGGGTCATATTCAGAACCAGGTGCGCCGCCGAATTGCGACGGAGGGTGCTCAGGGCGGCGGTCACCAGTACGTCGCATTGAACGCCTTTGGGGCTGACCAGCCGAAGATTGCCCAGCCAGGTGCCTTGCGAGGACGGGGCGTGAATCATGGCTTTGACTTGTTCGTGGGAGTCGCAAAAATCGCCGATCATGTGTTGCAATACCTCCTGCTCGTCCTCCATTTTCAGGAGCTTCAAGAAGGCGGGATTGGCAAACACAATGGCCCCGTCAGTGGAGCAGACCACGATGCCCGATCCGTTATGCCGCACGGCATCTTCACCGAATTCCCGGCTTTCCCGTGCTTTTTCACGCCGTTCCAGGTTGCGGATCGAAAAAATCAAATCCCCTTCATTCAAGAGATGAATCTTACTGATGGCAATTTCTGCGGGGAAGGTGGTGCCATCCTTACGCTTGCAGGTTCCCGTGACGACGGTAAACCGGCCGGCTTCGGCATTGGTGTTCAATTTGTAGAGGATGCGGGCATTGACCCCGGTAATCAGGCTTTCGCATTGCATGCCCCAAAGTTCGGGTTCCGAATAACCCAGAAATGTTTCCGCCCGTTTGTTGCTGGCGATCACCGAGCCCTTGAAGTCGAAAATCAGGACGCCGTCATACAGACCGGACAGGAGGTTTTTATAAAGAGAAATATCTTTGCCCTTGGCGGGACTTCCGGCGGACGAGGTTGGGGCCGACGAGGCGGCGGGGGGCGGGTCCGACAGCAACTTTGAAATTTCCGAAAATTGTTCGGTTAAATTCATCAACGAAGCGTCCATGGACTCGGCGGGATCCGCCGCCGGCGGGGGCGCCGAAGCGCTGGGAGGAGCCGCAGCGGATCCGTTGGTCGGCTGGGTTCCGGCCGGGGATTCGGGACGGGCGGCCTGTTTTTGCGCGATGGCTTTCAGTAAGTCTCTCAAGGCCATACAACATCTCCCTCGTGAAACTGGGGGTTAGTTCGCAGGGTTATTCAAGATCCGACAAGTCGATTCGAATCGTCATGGAAGACCGATTGCCTTTCATAGGGCTATCGGTCGGAGAGGAGGCACTGGTTTTGGCGGCGGGAAGCGCCGTTGGCGGAAGGGTATTGGGAAGGGGGACCGTCAGCCCGGTTCCACAGGCCGGGCACTCGACATCCATTCCCAGCATATCGGCGGGAGCCTCGATTTCCTGGTGGCAGGCTTTGCACGAAAAGAGAATAAAATCCGTAGCTCGGGACTCTGGCCGGCCGTTTTTGGGGGAGGGTGACTCCTTAACGGCTTGCTTCTCCGGCACTTGGATGGGGGCCCCGCAATAGGGACAGTCGGCCTTTTCCCCGGCCGTCTTCGGAGGGGCGGCGAGAATGCTGCCACAGGCGGAACAGGGGAAGACGATCTGGCCTTCTTCACTTTCAATCATGGGGGATGGCGGCGAGAACGGCGGGGTTGCCTCCGGGGCGGACGGGGAGTCCAGTGGGGCCGAAACCGGCGCAGGCGGCGGGGCTTGCAGGTCGCTCACGGGGGCTATTTGTTCAGTTGGCGGGAGATCATCCAGGACTTGAATGACGAGTCCGGTATTCGGAGTAATCAGATCCTTGGCGCGCTTGAGAGGGGTTATTTTAAGCGCCTTCCGCTCGCCGATCAGGAGCGTTTTTCCGGTGAAAGGATTGCGCCGGCGGGCGGCTTTTTTCTGGACCACTTTGATTTTGCAGATGCCCGGGATCACAAATTCGTTGACCGCTTCACGGTAAGTGATGGCGGCCAGCAGATCCAAAACCTCAACGATTTTTTTAGTGGGAAGCCCCGTCGTGGAGGCCATCTCCTGGGCTAATTTGGCCTTGGATGTGATTTTTGCCATTGCGCACCCCGCTTCCAAGCGTTTTTCGAGCGTTACCGTGATTGGGAACTCAATTCCAAGCCGCTAGTCCACTTGAGCCCGAATAAAATACCAAGGTTGGCGGCATAAAATCAACCAGATTTGCCAATCTAAATCAGGTCTGATTCGGGCTCAGGGCCACGGTCACTTTCCCCGGGTTAAGCAGGGAGTCGAGCACGCCGGGATTCAGTCGAGCCAGTAGTCCACGTCGGCCGGCATTAATCCAGATTTCCGGCAGATCGAAGATCGTGGTTTCCACATACACCGGCAAGGCTTTTCGGGTGCCGAACGGGCTGGTCCCCCCGATCAGGTATCCGGTATGTCGACTGGCGGTGTCCGGAGAGCAGGGGGTCACCTGTTTAACTCCCAAGGCGCGCGCCAATTGTTTGGTCGAAATTTCACAATCGCCATGCATCAGGCAAATCAATGGGGTTTTGGCGTCGGTTTCGAGGATGAGGGTTTTGATCACCGCATGCTCGGGGGCGCCTAATTGACGGGCGGCATTTGCCGTTCCGCCATGCTCCTGGTAGGTATAGGTTGCCAACTCGAAGGCGGCCCCGCTCTCCCGCAATACCCGGATGGCCGGGGTGACCGGGATGTCTCCTGATTTGGGGCTCATGAGGGCTTAGGAAGTGGCAAATAGATGACGAACGTGGCGCCGTGCCCGATTTTGGTCTCAGCCCGAAGGGTGCCGCCGTGGGCTTCCACGAAGGATTTAGAGATGGCCAGGCCGAGTCCAAAGCCTTTTTCCTTGCCGATGGGGGCGAACGGTTCGAAAAGCCGGGCGCGGATATTTTCCGGAATCCCCGGGCCGTTGTCGGCGACTTCAATTTCAACCCCGCCCTCCACATCGCAGGCGATGATCGTAATACAGCCTCCGTCTGAGGCGAAGGATTCGACGGAATGATGGACCAGGTTTTGCAGGATTCGCAGGATTTTATTGGCATCGACGGAGAGAACGGTGTCGACCGCCTGCAGGGATAATTCGATCTTGTTTTGGGCTAGATAATCGCCATTGAGGGCTTGGAATTGTGCGAAAATATCGGAGAGGGGGGTGGGCTTGCAGACCATCGTTGCGGTGCCCCGCGAGAACTCCAGGATTTCATCGGTCATGATCTTCATGCGCTCGATCTGCTCGTCGATGAGTTTGCAGAGGGAGATCAGGGCTTCATCATCCTTGTGGGTCTTATTGAGCACCTCGGCGGCCATCCGGATGACCGTGAAGGGATTGCGGAAATCATGGATGACGGTGTTGAGCATTTCACCCAGGGTGGTGAGTTTGGTTTTGCGCACCACATCCTGCATGTACCGTTCGTTGGTAGAGCGGATATTCGAGACCAGGTGCCGGGTCATTTCGAGAATGCTATGCCCCGGGGCGACATTCAACACGTCCATGATCGGGGCCCGGTCGATTCGCGCGAGACACACTCGGGGACTGCGGGCGATGGCGCCGGCACTGCGGGACTGGCCATCCAAAACGCCATAGTCTCCGAAATAATTGTCGATGTCGATTTGGGCGATGACCTGACAGGGGATGCCCGGAAGGCTCTTGACGATGTCCACCGTGCCTTCCAGCACCAGGTAAAGAGCGTCCGGAACGTCCCCCTCCCTGAAGATCACCGCATCCTCACGGAAGGTGACCAGACACGCCAGGTTTCGGATGGATTCACCCACTTCCGGCGAAAACTGGCGAAAAAATGAATGGTCAATGAGGTCCATAACAAGGGTGAAAGAATAAACCGTCAACCGACCCAGCGTCAATCCCAATTCGGTTTGAGCATTGCGCCCGATAAAGGGATATGGCAAACTATCGGCGATTTTCAGAGGAGATACGCATGGCTTTAAATATTGTTGAACGGATTGATGATGCGGTACGGGTGCGCCATGTTTTGGCCAGTGTTTCGGACAAGACCGGGTTGGAGGTTTTGATTCCGGGTTTGATTGCCACGAATCCCGAAGTTAAAATTTATTCGACCGGGGGAACCTACACAGCGATTCGCGATTTATTGGGCTCGGCGGCGGGGAAGAATCTGGTGGCGGTGTCGGACTATACCGGTCAGCCGGAAATGCAGGGGGGACTGGTCAAAACCCTGGATTTCAAAATTTATCTCGGGCTCTTAAGTGAGACCTATAATCCGGCCCATGTCGATGACTTGAAACGCACCGGCGGAGTGCCGATGGATCTGGTCGTGGTGAATCTCTATCCCTTCCGGCAGACGGTGGCCCGTCCCGGGGTCACCCCGGAGATGGCCCGGACGAATATCGATATCGGGGGGCCGTGCATGGTGCGGGCTGCGGCCAAGAATTTCCTGCGGGTGGCATCGGTCACCGATCCCGCCGATTACGGGCGGATCCTGGCCGAATTGCGGGCTTCCGGTGGCGCGACTTCCCTGGCTTTACGGTTTGAGCTGGCGCGGAAGGCGTTTGCGCACACCGCTGCCTATGACACGGCGATCGCCGCCTACTGGGCGGAGTGCAAGCCGGACGCCTTGCGCGCCTGTTACCGGGTGGGGGGGTAAGGGCGCTCATGTACGAGATCAGCATTCGGACCCATTTTTCCGCCGCCCATCGCCTGATCGGACATCAGGGGGTGTGCGCCAACTTCCATGGGCATAATTGGGAGATTGAGATTTTTTTAAAAGGTCCGACGCTGGATTCGATCGGCATTCTGGTCGATTTCAAGGTGGTGAAAGAAGCCGTTCAGGAGGTGTTGAGCGGACTGGATCATGCCGATCTCAATCAACATCCGTCGTTCGCGATACAAAATCCCACCTCCGAAAATATTGCGCGATTGCTGTTTGAAGACCTGGGCCGGCGCTTGAATACCGAGCAGAGCCGCATCAGTAAGGTTCGGGCTTCAGAAAGCCCGAACTCGTCGGCGACCTATTGGGAGGAATGACGTGTTGCGCGTGGCGGAAATTTTCACCTCGCTCCAGGGCGAATCGACCTGGGCCGGTTATCCCTGTTTTTTTGTCCGGCTGACCGGATGCAACCTGCATTGCGTCTATTGCGACACCCCTCAGGCGCGGGAGGCGGGACGGCGGATGGACATCGCCGAAGTGGTGGCGGCCTTTGAGAAGAGTCCGGTTAAAATGGCCGAGATCACAGGCGGAGAGCCCTTGTTGCAAGACGGGTTTGTTGCCCTGGCAGAAGCTTTGCTGACGGCGGGGGCGACGCCCCTGCTGGTGGAGACCAATGGCAGTCGGCCCTTGGAACGGATTCCCGCCGGCGCGCGTGCGATTGTCGATGTCAAATGTCCGGAGAGCGGATCGGCCAATTCCTTTTTGGAGGCCAACTGGGCCCGGCTTCGTGCGCAGGATGAGGTCAAATTCGTCCTCAGCAGTCGGGCCGATTACGAATGGGCGCGGACCCAGGTTCAGGAACACGCACTGGTCGACCGGTTGCAGGCGGTGTTGTTCAGCCCGGTGCATGGGCGCCTGCCGGGTCCGATTCTGGCCGCCTGGATTCTGGAAGATGCTTTGCGCGTGCGGCTCCAACTTCAACTCCACCGGATTCTTGCCCTGCCATGAGCCGCCCTTCTGAATCACCGATCCATCCCGAACCGGCGGAGGCTCCCGCGTCCGCCGTGGTGTTGTTATCCGGAGGGCTGGATTCAACCACGTTATTGTTTTACGTCATCCGCCGATTGGGCGTCCGGCGGGTGCATGCGTTGTCCTTTGACTACGGGCAGAAACATGCGCGGGAAATCGGGGCGGCCCGATTCCAGGCGGAGACGGCGGGGGTGGAAGCCCACCCGGTGATCGACCTGGGCCTCTTTCGGGAGTTGGCCGCGACCGGATCCGTTTTGACTGATCCGGCCCGGTGCGTGCCCGCTTTTTCAGCCGTACCGGAGGATCAACGCCGTCAACCGCCGACCTACGTTCCCAATCGCAACCTGATTTTGTTGTCGCTGGCGGCGGCCTATGCCGAGGCCCATGGAATCCGCGACCTATATTATGGCGCGCAGACCCAGGATGAATACGGCTATTGGGATTGCACCGGAGAGTTTGTGGATCGCGTCAACGCGGTATTGGCCTTGAATCGGGGGGCTTCGATCCGGGTCCACGCCCCCTTTGCGGGGTGGCGGAAAGTTCGCGAATTACGACTGGGCCTGGAACTGGGAATCGATTACGGGCGGACCTGGAGCTGTTACCGAGGAGGAGATCGGCCCTGCGGTGAATGTCCGGCCTGTGTGGAACGATCTGGAGCATTTCGGGAATTGGGGCAAACGGATCCCCTGGGAATCTGAGGCGGGGAGAAGAACGAATGGATATGGCTAAACCCAACAAGACAAAACGGGTTCTTCCGCGACAGGAAGAATGGAAAACCTATCGTCGGTTACTGGCCTACATGCGGCCGTATTCCGGGCGTCTGGCGGTGGGCATCTTCTTCGGCTTGATTTATGCCGGGGCGAATGCGGGATTTTTGTGGGCGATAAAAAAAGGTTTGGCCAAGGTATATGATCCCGCTGCGCCGATGATGCTGGTGATCCTGTTCGCCGCGGCCATTCCCTTGGCCGGCTTGATCCGGGGCGTCGGCGATTATTTGAGTCGCTACCTCATTCGCTGGGTGGGCGCACGGGTGGTGGTGGACCTGCGTCAGGCGGTTTTTACCAAGCTGACCCAGCTGCCGCTGGGGTATTTCTCGAGGAACCGGACCGGGGAATTGATTTCGCGCACGACCAACGATTCCACCATGGCGGACCATGCGGTTTCGGTTGTGGTGGAGGATCTGGCGAAGGAACCACTGACCCTGGTGTTCATGATCGGGTGGCTCTTCTGGATCGACCCGATGCTGGCCGTGGCGAGCATCGTGCTGTTTCCGGTGTGCATTGTGCCGGTGGCGTTATTCGGACGACGGGTTCGGCGATTCAGCCGGGAGGCCCAGCAACGGATTGCCGATGTGGTGTCGATTTTGCAGGAAATGCTGACCGGCATTCGGGTGGTGAAGGCCTTTGGGATGGAAGACCATGAGATCGAGCGGTTTGGTAAACAAAACAAGGCCTTCTTCAAACGCATCATGCGGGTGGCCGCGTCCAATTCGGCGGTCGATCCGTTGATTGTTTTCATCTCGACGCTGGGGGTCAGCCTGGTGCTGATCTATATCCGGCATCGCGGAATGCCTTTCGAACAGTTTGTGGTGTATGCCGGGGCGTTGTTGATGATGTATACGCCGGTCAAGAAATTGAGCCGCCTGCACCTGCAGATCCAGCAGGCTTCGGCGGCGGCAGACCGGATTTTTGAAATTATCGACAGCCCGGTCGATGTGGTGGACCGGCCCGGTGCGGCAACCCTGCAGGGGCCGGTGGACCGGATCGAGTTTCGGCAGGTCATCTTCAATTATGGGGACAAACAGGTTCTCAAGGGCATCGACCTGGAAGTGAAGGCCGGGCAACGGGTCGCCCTGGTGGGCAGTTCAGGGGCCGGCAAAACGACGATGGTCAATCTCCTGCCGCGGTTTTACGACGTAACCGGCGGGTCGATTCTGATCAACGGGACCGACATCCGGGATTACACCCTGAAATCCCTGCGACAGGCGATGAGCATCGTGACGCAGGAGACGGTGTTGTTCAACGAAACGGTGGCAAACAATATCGGGTACGGTACGGTGGGGGCGAGTCGGGAGGCCATCGAGGAGGCCGCCCGGAAGGCCAATGCGGATGAGTTCATCCGGGATTTAGCGGGGGGCTATGATCACATTATCGGCGAGCAAGGTCAGCGATTATCCGGCGGTCAGCGCCAGCGGCTGGCGATTGCCCGGGCCATTTTGCGCAATCCGCCGATCATGATTTTGGACGAGGCCACCAGCGCGCTGGACACCGAATCCGAACGGCAGGTTCAGGCCGCCATGCAGAACCTGATGACGGGCCGGACGGTTTTTGCTATTGCGCACCGGTTGTCGACGATCGCGAATTGCGATCGAATCATCGTTCTGGACCAGGGTGGGATCATCGAGTCCGGAACCCACGAAGAACTCATGCAAACGAACGGGCAATATCGTTACCTCTACGATTTGCAGTTCAAGGATCCGACCTCGGTTGAGGGATAACCGGAGCCGGTCAAAGAACCGCCGGGCAGGGGACGTGTGCCGGTCGGGTTCAATTCATCAGAGGCGGGCACCTCACGGAAGGGCTCTCTCCGCTTGCGTTTGTGCGGCGCTTCTGGCAACGTCGTATTCATGACAACGCTTCATCAGACCGATCTCAGCGGGGCCGCGCCCATAGGTCCTAAATCACACTTGGGGATCAAGTGGGGTATCATCGGTTGCGGCAATGTGACAGAGGTGAAGAGCGGGCCGGGTTTCTCCCGGACACCGGGTAGCACGCTGGCCATGGTCATGCGCCGGGATGGGCGGCTGGCGGAAGACTACGCCAAGCGGCACGGTGTTCCGCGCTGGACCACGGACGCCGATGCCTTGATCGCGGACGCCGGTGTGGATGCCGTCTATGTGGCTACGCCAGTGGGTTCTCACCTGGAGTATGCGCTTAAGGTCTGCGCCGCCGGCAAGCCGTGCTATATGGAAAAGCCGATGGCGCGCAATGCGACCGAGGCTGAAGCCATGGTGTCGGCATTCCGGATGGCGGGTGTGTCGCTGTTCGTGGCCTACTATCGGCGGGGATTGCCACGCTTTCTCAAGGCCCGGGAACTGGTCGCGAGCGGTGTAATCGGCAAGCTGACCGGCGTATCGTACCGATGTGCATCGCCGGCCTTCGCACTCCCGGGCGAATTGCCGTGGCGATTGAAGGCGGAGGAGTCCGGCGGCGGCTTGTTTATGGATATCGGCTGCCACACGTTGGATGTTATTGATTTCATCGCAGGCCCCTTGCAGGCGGTGCAGGGGGCGGCAGCCAATGTGGCGTCGAAGCACTGGGTCGAGGACAGCGTGGTCATGTCTTTCCGCCTGGAATCGGGAGGATTGGGAACGGCCAGTTGGAATTTTGCGTCGGCCCAGTCCGAAGAGGTCATCGTGTTCTCAGGCACGGTAGGGCGGATCACCATTTCAACCTTTGGTCAGGAACCGGTGAAATTGGAACGCGGCACGGAAACCGAGTGTTTCGATTTGCCCAACCCCGTTAACATTCAGCAGCCGCTGATTGAAACGATTGTGAACCACCTGTTGGGGAACGGTGCTTGTGCCAGCACTGGTGAGACGGCATTGCGGACGAGCCGGGTGATGGATACCGTGCTGGATGGCTATTACGGCGGGCGTGCTGATGCCTTCTGGGAGCGCCCGGAAAGTTGGCCGGCCCGGCCCCGCCCCTAAATCCCGGGCAACCACTCCGGGTTGCTGTCGGGTCAGCGCCAGTAGGGCGGACTTGGGGATCAGGCCATCTCCTCAACCACTTCCCGGGCGATTTGCACCCAACGCGGGAGGCGCTCCGGCTGGTTGTTAAGTGTGTGGACGTCTTTCATGATGAGTTCGATCCGGCAGCCCCGGGCGGCCGTCAGGGTTTTGCGGAGATCGGTGCGGATCGCGTTTTCATCAAAGGTGCCGGTGCTGATCAGGGAGGGGTTGGGTTTGCGGGAATACACCACCTGTCGCCCGCAGGCGGCTGCCATGACGTCTTCGTCGGCCCAGGGAGAGACCGAAACCCGGGCGAGGTTGGGCATCCGTTTCAGGACGTGCCAACGGTTGTTGACGGGTTCGCAACATCCGTAATAGCACTTGCCGAATTTTTCCGCCAGGCTGAGTTGATAAGGGAAAATGAATTCGTCGAAGAGATCCGGGCCGACGCCGACCGTTTCCTGGGATTCACTGAGGAACCAAAGGTCTTTCCTGCGCACAGGGGCGCCCGCAACGGCATCGGGTTGGGGGAGATCGCGAGTATAACCCATGCTGCCGGAGCCGATATAATCATTGGCATTGTTCTGCGAATAGAGGCCTTCCCGTTCCAGCCATTGAGTGAAGGCGAGGTGATCATCCCGCAAAAACGCCATCAAGCGATGCAGGCCGGCGGGATTGTCATACATGTAAAGCATCAGGTTTTCGAGGCCGATCAGTTGGATTGCGGTGGCGGTCATGCCCAGGGTCCAATAGAAACCGCCGCGCAGGCAGACGGGCAGGATGCCGTCGAAGATCTTTTCCATCCGCGCCTTTTCCTCAAGGGTTCCAATGCGATCGACGGAGAAAACCCGGGGTTGGAGTTTGGTGAAATCGGCGTCCAGATCCTGGATTGGATGATCCCAGCGACGGGATCCCGGATGACCGTCGTTATCGCCGAGCTGGACGGTGGCCTCGACGCCGTAATTCGTGTACGGGATGCGCCAGTTGGTGGCCATCCAGGGTTCGATGACATGGTCGTCGCGCAGGACATCGAACTGGTAAAATTCGGCGAGGAGGGACCGTTCCCAATTCCGGGCCCAGTCGGATTGGCACGTGAGTTGGGGGTCGAAAGGCGAACGGGTTTCCTGGACCCCGCAATATTCGGCGAGAACCATGGGTCGGCTGTTGGATCCGGCATCATGGGCCAGCCAGGCCTGGCGGCGTTCCCGGTTGACGGGGTCGTCGGCGAGGTGGCGTTTGCGTTCGGCGAGGTGGCGCAGGATATCGATGTCCGATTGCGGAATGAGAAGATCTGTCATAAAGATTCCTTTGGACAAAACAACAGCCGGAAATATAGTCCCGTCGCCCGGTCGATTCAAGCGCAGAGAGGTGTCCCGGGCTTCAATCCTTGTTTTGATTCTTGGGGTTCGGTACCATTCCCCCATCCGTTGTGCCTTGAGATCGGCCTCTTGGGTGAGTACCTGGAGGGTTCAAAAGGCGATTTGACGAAATTGAAAAGTCCCGACTATGGCAATATCAAAATGTTCATCGCTTGGCTTCCGTGCTGTCCTGGGTTTGACGATCGGCCTGTTTCTGCTCGGGTGCGCAAAATCCCTGTGGGGTGCGGGTTTGACTGAAAGTGATTTGAAAGATTCCAACGGAGCCCCGGTTCGGTTTCTGAGTCCAGTCGTCGACGCGTCCACTCCTGGCCATGCCATTGATATTGATCTGGATATTCGCAAAGCCCGGAAACTGGTCTTGATCGTCGCTGATGGCAATGGAAGTACGGCGTGTGACCATGCCGATTGGATGGAACCGCGGTTGATGGGCTCTGCCGGCGAAATAAAGCTTACGGATCTCGAGTGGCGCATTGCCCATAATGGATGGCATTCAGCCGCGAAGAATGCCAGCGTGCAAGGGCTGCCCCTGTTGGTGGACGGAAAACCCGTACCGTTTGGGATCGGCGCCCATTCCCCGTCGATCCTTGTTTTTGATCTTCCGGCTGGGTCGGATCGATTTCGCGCCCGGGCCGGCCTTGACGACGGGGGCCTCCTACACACCCAGAATGCCGGCGATGCTTCGGTTCAATTCGTAATCCTGACGGATATGCCGTCTCCAAAACAGTTGGACGCCTTGGGGTTGACCGCCCGCTTCAATTATTTCCGCAAACAGGACTTGGAAGATCCCGCCGGCGCACAAGTTCGGTATCTCAGCGATTGGGTGAGCCGATTGACTCCCGGTCGCCAGGTGGACATCGATGCGGATATTTCGGGGGCCGAATCCTTGTTTCTCGTGGTGAGTTCCGGCGGGGATATCGGCTGTGATCACGCCGACTGGCTTGCGCCTCGACTGACGGGTCCGGCTGGAGAACTTCGACTGACTTCGCAGGTATGGGATTATGCGCTCAGCGGATGGAAATCAGCCGTCACCAATAAAAGCATTTCAGGCAAACCCATGAAAGTCATGGGGACGAATGTTACGGAAGACGGTATCGGCACTCACGCGACGTCCATCATCAAGTACAAGATCCCCAAAGGCTATTCGCATTTTAAAGCCCAGGTGGCGCTCGATGATAGCGGGGTCTCGCAGAGTTCCGATCTGGAAATGGCCGCGGTACAATTCGCTGTTCTGACCGGTAAACTTTCCCGGCGGCAGATTCGACAATTGGGTCTGGCTGGCAGTTTTGTGCGTTTCCGCGTGGATGCCCTGCCCGAAGGGAAACCGGAGTTGGCCATTACCGGGCATCTGAAATTTCATTCGGCCCCCTGGCAAACCAAGGAATTTCCCCTGGTGCCTTCGCCGGTCAAGGCGCCCGGTCTGACCCCTTGGATTAATTTGGAATCTCTTCCAGGTGGCGCCAACGGGTCTCTGCTTCTCACCCTCCCTGCCGGCGCCAGGGGGACCACCCAGTTTTCCGTACTGGAGGATCCCGCCGGAGTAGTGCGGGAAATCGCCTGGGATGAACCCAACGGCAAACAGCTCATCGTGGCGCCGGGGTTCCGGGAGGTTTTAACGTTTCGAGATCAGGAACGGCGCTATTATTTGAATGCCGCCGGCATCCGTCCCGGTCGCTTATTCCCGCTGACCCGCCCCCCGCTCTTGTTTGCCAACGCTTGGGGGTGGGCCACCGACGGGGCGGCCGAATACATGGTCAAATCGTTTCGCTTGCTCGGTTTGAACTCAGTGGCCACCAGCGAAGACACGGAGAAATACGAAGCGCTCTATGGCTGGGGAAGCCAGGGCGGCCACTACGCCCCGCCGACGTTCATTCCCTATGACGTCGAAAAGTCCCGGCAATCCTATCGGGATCACTATGCCCGTTATTTCGCATCGGAGGCGGGGAAAAAGACCAGCCCCGGCATGGTGTCTTTCCAGATGTCCGATGAACCGGGCGAGATCACCGTCAAGGGGCCGGATGCCGAAGCCGGATTTCAAACCTGGCTCCAGCAGCAGGGACTTAAGCCGTCCCTGTTCGGCAAAGACCAGTGGAACCAGGTCACCCTTTTTGCCGGCAAACCGGTTACCGCCGATGATCAGCGTAGGTTCTATTGGAGCCACCGGTACCAGGGACTGATGACGCCCCTGATGTTCGGTCTGGCCTGTGATGGTTTTAAAGAAGCCTCGCCCGCCCCACAGGCGAAACCGTTTGTTGCGCTGAGCGGGCATTCATTGAACTTCGGCAATAAATTGCCGCTGGATATGTTCCAGTTGGCGCAATACCCGCATCTGGAACCCGGCATCAGTGATTGGATGACGGGCGGATCCTGGTGTTGGGATAGCCACCAGTCCGTGGCCTTTTCGGTGGCACCCTACAATGCGGGGGCCCGCCGGTATGGGAAGGAATTCGGTCAGCCCCCGATCTCGTTCCCGATGATGCACTGTGTCTGGCCGAGTTTCTTCCGCGCTTATACGCAGATCGCCAACCAGTGCAAACTCCTCAGCTATTACAATTACGGGCCGGACTATGCGGTGACCGAAGGGTTCTGGTCTTCCAGCGATTGGTCTCGCACCGTGGTTCATCATGTCGACAATCTGGCGGCGCAGGTGGATGACATTCTCGGTCCCGGACGGATGCGGCCCAGCCGCGTTGCCCTGCTGTATGCCATGTCCACCGAATACCGCTGGCCCCAGAGCACCTTTCCCGATAAGCGCGCAACCTTTCTGGCACTCTCGCATGAGTACTACCAGCCGGAACTGGTCACCGAACAGCAGATCGAATCCGGTGCTTTGGAGCATTATGATGCGCTCCTCATCGAGGATCAATGGATCACGGTGGCCGCCCAAAAGACGATCGCGGAATGGGTTCACAACGGTGGCCAACTTCAAGCCTATGCCGATGCCGGGGTCCGGAATGAATACGATGAGCCCTGCGACTTGATGAACTCGCTGGCCGGTTTCCAGCGCACCTTCGGAGCGGCGGTGACAGGCCAGGCTCTCAATGTCAGCGCCGTGACCAACGAAGCGGAGATTATCCAGCACACGGTGCCAACTGAAGGACGACCCCAAACGATCACGGTAGGAAAGGCGCGGGTTCGTGCCCGGTATGGGGACGACCAACCGGCTTGGACGGAAAAAACGGTGGGGAGAGGCAAAGTGGTTTATGTCGGTCACCGGGCGGGCCTCTCGTATTCGCGTCGCGCTGTGAAAAAACGGGACCTGTCGCGCTGGCCGGACAGCGGGCGGGAATTCCTGGTTCAGCCTCTTCTAGAAGCTCATGTGCCGCGGGAACTTGAATTGTCCCAACCGTTTGTCATGGCCATGCCGCTGTCCACCGAGGCCGGCACCGTCGTGGTGCTCTACAATATGACGGGCCAGGTTGCATCGAATCTCACGGTGCGATTACGCGAACCCCAGCGGCCCGTCAGTGTGCAAGGGTTCAATCCGGAAACGCTGGCGCCCACAAATCAGTCGTTTGAGTATGCGGCGGGATGGGTGTCCATCCCGATCGATTTTCTCCCTTGGAACGGCACGATGCTTTGTGTGCGCCGCCAAGCTGCTCCGGCTGATGACCGGCTCGATCGGATGCGGAAGGCCGCCGGGCAACAGCTCGACAGCTCGGATTGGCAGGCTCTCAGCGCCGGGGCTTGGACGGCCGGATTCTTCCCCGATTGGGAGCTTTCGGAACGGCTCATTCCCTTGCTCAAGCATGACCATTGGGCCGTGCGCCGGAGTGCCGCGGAATCTCTGGGCCGCCTGAAAGCCCAGACGGCCATCAAAGCCTTGCGCGCTGCGCTGGAGACCGAGACTGATGATCATGCCCGCGCTGATGAACTGATGGCCCTGGCTCGGATCCGTGCGCCGGATGTCCAGCAACTGGCCGAAAAGTTTGCCGATTATCCCAATCCGGTGGTGCAGTCGGCCTGCCAGTCAATCCAGGCCTTGATCAAGGCGGATGCCGCCCCAATGACCCGGCCTTGAACGCCGGGCATAGGATGAGCGGTTTCCTCGACGAAGCGATCACCCCTCGGTCACATTTTCGCCATGAGTCCGGATGACCTTCTGGTACCAGTAATAGGAATCCTTGGGGATCCGCTTGAGTTGGTTGGAGTGGTCGATGTGGACCAACCCGAACTTATTCTTATAGCCGTCCGACCATTCCATGACATCGAGGAAGGACCAGACGAAATACCCCGCGATCGGTACTCCTTCTCGGCCTGCCTTGGCAAATTCCCGCAGATAGCCGGCGTGATAGGCGATCCGCTGGGGATCATGAACCTGTCCATCCGGAGTTGGAATGTCCGTGAGTGAGAGTCCGCTTTCAAAAATATAAACCGGCTTTTTGCCATAGCGCTCGACGAAAAAGCGCGGTCCCCAGTAATGCGCCTGCGGTGTCACCGGCCAACTCATGAGCGTGTGCGGATGGCCGACCGGCCACGGGACAATCTCCGGCCCGTTCTGGCCTGCGCGGATCAGGCGGCTATGGTAAATGTTCAACCCGATGAAATCGAGTTTCTGCGACATGAGTTTCAAGTCGCCGTCCTGGACAAAGTTCAGGTAGGGTTTCCACGCGTCCAGCGCCTGTTTGGGATACCGTCCGAGAAAGATCGGATCCATCCACCAGCCGCTCGCGTGTAAGTCGCCCCGGCTGATGTCGGTCAGGGACGGTTCAGTCGGCATGTTGAACATGTATTGGGCCGCCGCCCGGATATCCGCCGCCGAAGCGGAGGCCGGGATGGACGGTGCGCAGGCGTGGGTTAATCCCACCTTGGCCTGCTTGGCTGACGTTGCGCGCAAAGCCTGCACGGCCTGGCCATGCGACATCAGCAGGTGATGCGCGGAACGAAGGACATCGCCAAATAGATACTTCTGCCCCGGCGCCAGTCCCCCTTCCCAGTAACCACAGAGCACCGTGATGGTCGGCTCATTCAAGGTGATCCAATTATTGACCCGGCCTTTGAACCGGCGTCCCACCTTTTCGGCATAACGTCCGAACGCATCCACGATCTCGCGGTTCATCCAGCCGCCGCGATGATGCCAGGCCAAGGGGAGATCCCAATGGAACAAAGTGACATACGGTTCGACCCCGGCTTCCAGCAGGGTGTCGATCAAGCGGTCGTAAAAATCGAGTCCCTTTTCATTGAATGCGCCGTCACCGGTCGGTTGGATACGCGGCCAGGAAAAAGAAAGCCGATAAGCGGGCAACCCCATGGCTTTCATCAGGGCGACGTCTTCGCGATAGCGATGGTAGTGATCACACGCGACATCGCCTGACTGTCCTTGGAAAATCCGGCCCGGATGCCGGCAGAACCAATCCCAGATGGACAACCCTTTGACGTCGGCTTTATACGCGCCTTCAACCTGGTAGGCCGCCATGGCGGATCCAAACACAAAATTCTTGGGAAACAAACTCATCATCAGACTCCTCGGTTGTAGGCTGCGATTCAAGCAATCTAGTGCGCGCTAATTTACAAGGTCACACTTCGTCTATCAATGCCAATCCAATTAAGCGCATCTCGATAGATGCACAGAATTTCTTTATGGCATGCTGAGCGGAGTCGAAGCATCTCACGGCGAATCAGCGACTTACCGCATTGCGATCCCTCGACTTCGCTCGGGATGACAGAACGGGGGAAACGGGATGACAGAAGGAAAGGACAGGATGGAGAAGGAAAGGGCGGGATGGTAGGTTGAAAGGATGGAATGACTTTCGATGACGTTCGACGCCTTTTTTTACACCTTCATAGGTCTGGCTTTACTGGCCTCCGCATCCCAGCACAGCCACGCGTGCCGCGTGGCTGCTCTTGCAGATAGGCCAAGCAACATCAAAGTCTTTCACCTGTTTCTCCGAAATTAGTCTTCCACCCCCACCGTTTTTCTTTGAAATTAAAGCATTGTAACCGCCCCGTGGTTGCAATAAATTGAAAATAAATGGATGTATCGATGTTTCACTGCATTTTGGGTGGGGTAACGGTCTTATTCTCCTGCGGGGTCTTTCGACATGGCTTCTGACCCGACATTGGTTGAGTATCTTTTGGACCAGATGCGCGATGCCGGGCACCTGGTGTCGCGGAAAATGTTTGGCGAGTACGCCATCTACTGTAATGATAAAGTTGTCGCGCTCGTGTGTGACAATCAATTATTCGTGAAACCGACTCCAAAGGGGAAAGTTCACCTGGAGGTTGTGGTCGAATCCCCGCCGTATCCCGGAGCCAAGCCGTATTTCCTCATTGAAGACCGACTCGACGACCGAGAATGGATTACCGCGCTGATAAAAATAACGGCTGAAGAATTGCCGGATCCAAAACAGAAAACAGGCTCCCCGCGGCGAATCGCGCCCCGGACAGCGCATCGCGTTTCGCCCCCCTCCCCAAAAAAGTCGACCGTTGGCTGAAAGAGTAGCCCAATGAATTTAATGTCTCTCCTGGCCATGGGATCTCTAGCCCTGGGCAGCGCAATACTCTTCGAGGGATTATTACGGATCGTTTTGCGGCGCCGTTATCAGTTTAAAATTGTCCGTTTCGGAATTGATTTTGGGGTCTGTCTCCTCGGGGTTCTCGTCCTTTCAAATATCGGGGCCATTGTGAATCCAATTGCAACCGTGGCATCCCGCCAAGCCGCCGCTTATGTATCTCATCAATACCCTTACCAGGGTTTTCACATAAGAAAGCGTAAATACATCCCGACATCAACCACCTCAGGATATTTCGTTTATGATTGCCAAGTCGGCCGTCAGCGTTTTATTTTAAAAACCAGTTATGCCGAATCCAGCAATGTGACGAGTTTCATAACAGAGCCGGTTACCGTGAACGAATGAGGGCAACCAGGGCTCCCCTGCCAGGGCCGCTGGCAATACGCAGCTTGCGGCTTAACTTGGAGAACTATGAAAACCCAAAGTGATGTCGCTACGGAAAAATTCTTATCGGGATACAACTGTGCGCAATCCGTCTTATGGTCGTTCTCGCCAGCGCTGCGGTTCGACCCCGAGTCCGCTTTGAAAATCGCTTGCGGGTTCGGTGCGGGCATGGCCCGGAGACAGGATATCTGTGGGGCCGTGACCGGTGGCCTCATGGTATTGGGTCTGAAGTTCGGCCGAGGCGAGAGGCAGGATCGCACCGCCACGGATGAAACCTACGCCAAGACGCAGGACCTGATGTGCCGTTTTGAGGCCCGGCACGGGTCGTGCAATTGTCGGCAACTATTGGATGGATGTGATCTCACCACGGAGGACGGGCTCCGCCGCTTCAAAGAGAAAGACATGTTAAACCACACTTGCAAGGCATGCATCCAGACCGTCGTGGGCATCCTGGAAGACATGATTTCCCCAACGAAAGAATCATAACCAGGTTCGAAAAAGCTTGAGCGCGTTCCCCGGGGTATGTTAAGAGTTTTGCATGAAACCCATTTTAATTCTTGGTCTGGCGGTTCTGTTGAGTGTGTGGGGGGTGGGATGCGCTTCGATGACGGGGCCGACCCCGGAGGAAGCCCGCCGGGAAGCGGACGTTCAGATGATGGCCCAGCGGCTGAATGAACTTCAGGAACAGGTGCAGGCGGTCCAGTTGGAAAACCAGACCTTGGTGCGAGAAATGGAACAGGTCCGGGCGGTTAGTCGGGGATCCGGCGCGACGACTCAGAGCCGAGTAGATGCCCTTGAAAAGCAGGTCCAGTCCCTCCAAAAGGCCCGCACAGAGGACCGTCAGGCGATCATCGATGATATTTCCCGCAAGATTCAAGGCATGCTGGCTGGATCGGCTAGCCGGTCGTCCTCCTCTTCCGGAGGTGGATCCAGTTCCGATACCGGGTATGAGCATGTGGTCAAATCCGGTGAAACCCTTTCAGAAATTGCGCACGCTTATGGGGTCAGTACCTCTGCCATTCGGCAAGCGAACCGGATGAAAAGCGATACGGTTCGGGTGGGTCAGAAATTATTCATTCCTGAAAAACGATGAGCGCGAGTCGGCGGTATGTGATTCTGGATCGCGACGGTACGCTTATCGAAGAGCGTAATTATTTATCCGATCCCGCCGGTGTCGTTTTGTTGCCCCGGGCCTTGGAAGGATTAAGGGCTTTTGGTGTGATGGGTTTCAGCCTGGTGGTGGTGACCAATCAGGCGGGTATCGGTCGCGGTTATTTCACAGAGGCAGATTTGCACCGGGTTAATGACCGGTTGCGGGCGCTTCTGCGCGAGGGTGGGGTGGATTGGGATGGCCTTTATTATTGTCCGCATGCGCCCAACGCCGGATGTGAGTGTCGCAAACCCAAGCCCGGTATGGCGCTCCAGGCGGCCCGTGAACTGGGATTTGATCCCCGCCAGGCGGTCGTCATTGGCGACAAAGCTTGTGACGTGGAACTCGGCGACGCCATCGGCGCCCAAACGATTTTGGTCCGCACCGGATATGGCGCTGAATTAGCCGCGGATTCAGATGAACTGGCCCGATTGCACCCGGATGCCGTGGTAGCGGATTTGGCCGAGGCGGCCGCATGGGTTCGGGGTGATTCTTGCGCCTGAACTGATAAATGCGCCGCTTTCAAGAATTCACTTGGGATAAAGGCTGAAACAAAAAACGGGCGGGATCCGAAGATCCCGCCCGTTGGGTTTCAGCTCACTGACCGCTTATTTCTTTTCGGCCTGCAGAGCCGCATGGGCGGCCGACAGGCGCGCGATAGGTACCCGGAAGGGACTGCAGCTGACATAGTCGAGCCCGGCTTTGAAGCAGAACTTGACCGATTCGGGATCGCCCCCTTGTTCACCGCAGATGCCGACCTTCAGATGGGGCCGGGTAGACCGGCCGCGTTCGACGGCCATCTTGATGAGTTGCCCAACGCCGTCCTGGTCGATCGTCTGGAAGGGATCGGCCGGGAGGATGCGGGAGTCCAGATAGGCGCCCATGAATCCTCCGATATCATCACGGCTGAACCCAAAGGTCATTTGGGTCAGATCGTTGGTGCCGAACGAGAAGAACTCGGCTTCAGCGGCCATGCGATCGGCCAGCAGGGCCGCGCGCGGGATTTCGATCATGGTTCCGATCAGGTGGGGGATTTCCTTGACGCGTTTGCGTTCGATCACCTCGGCGTAAATGCGCAGGCAGATCGCCTTCTGATGCTTGATTTCATTGGCATCACAGGTGACGGGGATCATGATTTCCGGACGGCAGGTTTTGCCGCTCTTAATCAATTCCGCGGCAGCCTCGAAGATCGCCCGGATCTGCATTTCGGAAACTTCGGGATAGGTGATCCCCAACCGTACACCGCGATGACCCATCATCGGGTTGTTTTCATGGAGTGCATCGCCGCGATCCTTAACCTCTTTGGGCGTAATGCCGAGACTGTTCGCCAGTTCCTTCTGCGCGGCCGGGCTCTGGGGCACGAACTCATGCAGGGGCGGATCGAGCAAACGGAAGGTCACCGGCAAACCATCCATGGCGGCGAGCGTGGCCTTGATGTCGCTCTTGACGAACCGGAAGAGTTTCTTGAGAGCGGATTCCCGTTCGGCCGGGGTGTTGCTGAGGATCATTTTGCGCAGGAGGAAGAGGGGTTCCTCACTGTTCTTGCCGTAGAACATGTGTTCGGTCCGGAAGAGACCGATTCCCTCTGCACCGAATCCGCGGGCGATGCGGGCATCCTCTGCCGTGTCGGCGTTGGTGCGTACGCCCATCGTCCGATACTTGTCGGCCAGTGACATAAAGGCCTGGAAGCGCGGATTCTGGGTGGCATCGATCAGGTTCAGCTTGCCGGTATAAACCGCGCCACGGGTGCCGTTCAAGGTCAGGAACGCGCCTTCCTTGATCACCTGGTTGCCGACGGTGAGTTGCTTCTTCTGGGCGTCGACATGCAGCGCGCTGGCCCCGACGATGCAACACTTACCCCAGCCGCGGGCGACCAAGGCCGCATGGCTGGTCATACCTCCGCGAGCGGTGAGAATGCCTTCTGCCGCGCGCATCCCCTCGACGTCTTCAGGATTGGTTTCTTCGCGGACGAGGATGACGGTCTTGCCGGCCTTGGCCCATTTGACGGCGTCATGGGAGGTGAAGACGGCTTGGCCGCAGGCGCCGCCGGGACCGGCAGGCAGGCCGCGGGCGAGGGCGAGCGTGGCTTTTTCGGCGGCCGGGTCGACGATCGGGTGGAGGAGTTCGTCGAGCTGGTGCGGCTTGACGCGCAGGACGGCCTCTTTTTCGTTGATCATCTTCTCGGAGAGCATATCCATGGCCATGTTCAGGGCGGCGGTTCCGGTGCGTTTGCCCGACCGGGTCTGGAGCATATACAGGCGGCCTTCCTGGATGGTGAACTCGATGTCCTGCATATCGTGGTAATGTCGTTCGAGCGTGGTCCGGATTTTATCCAGCGCACGATAGGTTTCCGGCATGCCGGTTTCCAGGGAGACCATGTCCCGATTCTGATCGGTCTTGGTGGATTCATTAAGCGGGTTGGGGGTCCGGGTACCGGCGACGACGTCTTCGCCCTGGGCATTGACCAGCCATTCGCCGAAAAATTTGTTTTCGCCGGTTGCGGGATTACGGGTGAAGGCCACGCCGGTGGCCGAGGTGTTGCCCATATTGCCGAACACCATGGCCTGAACGTTGACGGCGGTGCCCCATTCGCCAGGGATGTTCTCGATCCGGCGGTAGGAGATGGCGCGTTTGCCGTTCCAGCTCTTGAAGACGGCGCCGATCCCGCCCCACATCTGGTCGCGGGCATTGTCGGGGAAGGGTTTACCGATGACTTTTTTGACGCAATCCTTGAATTGTTCGCAAAGCAACTTGAGATCATCGACGGTCATGTCGGTGTCTAATTTATATCCCTTGGCCTTTTTAAGGGTGTCCATCAAGCGTTCCAATTGCAGGCGAACGCCCTTGCCTTCGGCGGGTTCGAGGCCTTCGGCCTTTTCCATGACCACATCGGAGTACATCATGATCAGGCGGCGATAGGCGTCGTACACGAAGCGCTCGTTGCGGGTTTTGGCGATCAGGCCGGGGATCGTTTTGGAGCAGAGCCCGATGTTCAGGACGGTTTCCATCATGCCGGGCATCGACTGACGGGCGCCGGAACGGCAGGAGACCAAGAGGGGATTGATCGGATCACCGAAGCCCATTTTCATCTCTTGCTCAATACGGGTCATGGCCGCGTCGACTTCCGCCTTGAGGGAAGCGGGGAACTTCATCTTATTGTTGAAATATTCGACGCAACATTCCGTGGTGATTGTGAATCCGGCGGGAACCGGCAGGCCGATCAGGCACATCTCCGCCAGATTGGCGCCCTTGCCTCCCAACAGATTCTTCATGTCGGACTTGCCTTCCGCCTTGGCGGCGCCGAAGGAATAAACAAACTTTTTAGACATGGCCCAGACTCCTTGCATTATTGTGGTTGACGGCGGGAAATGTGGAGGATCCACCGGTCTCGCCTGTTGTTCATTCAAAAAACCCGTTAAATGTATCATGCCCACCCGGGGTGTCAATCCGTGATTGTTAAAATTTTGGCAAAAAGTACGGGTCATTAAAAGACTGGATTCCAAGCACGATTTTGGATATAAACACCCTTTCATGTCGCAAAATCTCCATTTCAAGGAGAGGTGGCGATCCTAGCGGCCGGATGAATCGAAGGAGTGAACAATGAAGACAAGATGTTTGGGATATGGTTTGGTGGGCGTGATTTTGATGGCCGGGGTTGTGACGGGATGCGGCAAAAAAGAGGCGCCTCCAGCCCCAGCCCCTTCCGCCCCGGTGGTGAAAGTCAATCCGGC
Source organism: uncultured bacterium (assembly GCA_903824675.1). Classification (GTDB taxonomy): domain Bacteria; phylum Verrucomicrobiota; class Kiritimatiellia; order CAIKKV01; family CAIJXV01; genus CAIJXV01. The sequence continues at coordinate 71,003 of CAIJXV010000013.1, read as the reverse complement.
CGACGCCGGCCGTGATTTGCCGGTCGTTGCCCTGCCGGCGGCCCCGCGCGATCCCGCGAAAGTGGTGGCTGAAGTCGATGGCGTGAAGTTGACCGAAGGCGAAATCGATACGCAAATCGAACGCTGGAAGGCGACCATGGGCAGTCGGGTTCCTCCGGAGCAATTGCCCCAGGTGATCGAACAGGCCCGACGGCAGGTCATGGAACAATTCGTCGTCAAAACGTTGTTGACCCAGGCGGCGAATGCGGCATCCATCAGCGTCGAAGAAAAGGATATCGATGAGGCGTTGAGCGAGATCAAAAAGCGTTTGCCCGAGGGTATGACGTTTGATGAGATCCTGAAGCGCGAGAATGTCACCCTGTCCGATCTGCGGTCCAATCTCGTGTCGGAAATCCGGATCAAAAAATTGGTGGAAGGCCGGATGGGAACCCAGGTCGCCCCGACGGATGCGGAGGTCAAGGCCTTTTATGAGACGCAAAAGGAATCCTTCCAGCAGCCGGAATCGGTGCATGCCCGCCATATCCTGATCAAAAACGATTTAAAGGATGATGAAGCGGCGCGCGCGGCTAATAAATCCAAGGCTGAAGCCCTTCGCACCAAGCTGGTCGCCGGTGCTGATTTTGCCGAACTGGCCCGGACCGAATCCCAATGTCCCAGCGCCGAGCGCGGCGGGGATTTGGGGAGTTTCCCGCGGGGACAGATGGTTCCGGCCTTCGAATCCGCCGCCTTCTCCCAGGAAACCAATGCGATCGGCCCCGTGGTCGAGACCGTTTTTGGTTATCATATCATCCAGGTTCTCGATCGGACGAAGGCTTCCACCCAGGGGTTGGATCAGGTTCGTGAGAAGATTGTCACCTTCCTGAAACGGCAGAAGGATCAGGAAGGTTTCTGGAAATACATCGAGGAATTAAAGGCGAAGGCCAAGATCACCCTGCCGGAAGAGGACGGGATGCCGATGGGCGCGTCGATGATGATGCCTCCGCCCCAGTCCGAGCCGGAACCGGCCCCGGAAGCCGCGGTTCCTGCCCCGACGCCTGTCCCCGCGCCCCCTGTCCCCGCACCCCCGGCTGCGCCAGCTCCGGTACCCGGCGCCTGAGTGACATAGTCACAGATTGAACGCACCCCCGCCCCGGTTCTCGGAAGCGGGGGTTTTTCTTTGTGGATCCCCGTATGCCATCTATTTGTCAACAGCCTCCCTTGATTTTGAGGAAGGTGAAAATCGATCCGCCGCTGATGGTCGCGCCGATGGCCAATCTGACCCACAGCGCCTTGCGGCGTCTATTGGCGGATTTCGGCGGATATGGGGCCCTGTTTACCGAAATGCTGTCGGCCAAAATGATTCTCAATGAAAATTTCACACGATCGCCCTGGTTGAAGCGACGGCCCCAGGAGGGCCGGGTCTTTTATCAGCTGATGACGGACGATATTGTGAAATTGCCTGAAATCGTCGACCGGCTGGCGCCCCTGGCGCCGGATGGATTGGATTTGAATTGCGCCTGTGGTGCCGCGACGATCCGGCGGCAGGGGGGTGGGGCGGCCCTGTTCGAGGATGTCGCCCGGATGCAAAGAGTGGTTGCGGTTTTACGCCGAGCTTTCGAGGGGCCCTTGACGGTCAAGATCCGGTTGGGGCGCCGGGGGGAGGGCTGGCGGGATCGTCTATGGGAACGGATTCAAGTTCTGGAAGGCGAGGGGGTCGATGCCGTCATTCTCCATCCGCGATTTATGGAGGATAAATTCAAACGGGTGGCGCAATATGCGGTTTTAGGCGAACTGGCCGCCCGGATGCGGGTGCCGCTGATCGGTAATGGCGATATTTCCGGGGCGGCGGATCTCCACGCGCGCGCGGCGTCATTGAAAGGAGTGGCGGGTTGGATGATCGGCCGGCATGCGGTGGCCCGGCCCTGGATTTGTGCCCTCGGGGAGAACCCGGGGACGTCGGTCGATGAGGCCGAAGTGGCCCGCCGGTTTTGTGCCTACCTGGCCGAGGATTTCGAGCCCGACAAGGCTCTGCGTCGGCTGAAGGTCTGGATGCCCTATTTCGCCCGTAATTATGTGTTTGGCCATACGCTCTTTGCCGCCATCCAATCGGCGCCCGATTGGGATGTGGCACGGTCTCGATTGGATGTTTTTTGTGCGGCCCGTCCCGAACGATTGGAATCGATTTCCGTTGACGGTTTATAAATGAAAATGACTGACACCAACAAATTCCTGCCGTGGATGGCAGCGTCCAGCGCCCTCAACGGGGTGTTCGCCGTGTTGACCTTCGGGTCTTCGGTTTTCATCCTCTTTCTGGATGAATTGGGTTTGGATAAGAGACAGATTGGCGCCATCATGTCGTTATTTCCCTTTTGCGGGATCCTGGCGCTTTTCATCTCATCCGGGGTGGCACGTCTGGGCGTCAAACGGACCTTTCTGACGTTTTTTGGTTTGCGGAAGTTCATCATGTTGGCCGTACTCTTGACGCCCTGGGTCCTACGCCGGGGTGGCGCAGATTGGGCGTTTTATTATGTCGCCGGATTGATGGCACTTTTTGCCTTGTGTCGGGCGGCTGCCGAAACGGCCTATTATCCCTGGTCCCAGGAAATCGTTCCGGCCCCGATCCGGGGGAAATTCGATGCGATCGTGAGCCTGGTCACGACCCTATCCCTGGTCGGCACCATGTTGGTGGCCGGGAAGGTCATCGGGACTGGGGCGGATCTTTCCCGTTACATGATTTTGATTGGAGTGGCGGTGGGGATTGGTTTGCTCTCGGTGTGGAGTGCGTATTGGATTCCCGGGGGCCGGCCGGTGACGGGCACGGCCGGAGACAGTCCTCATTTCACGGGGATCTGGGATGCGATGCGCGATTCGAATTACGCGCGCTACCTGACCGGCCTGACTTTTGTCACCCTGGCCTTCAGCGGACTGATTACCTTTCTCCCGCTGTATGCCCGGCAGGTGTTGGGGGTTCCTCCCGGCTGGGTGATTCGTCTGGATATCAGTTCGATGCTCGGGGGATTGATCAGCCTTTACCTTTGGGGATGGGCGGCGGACCGTTACGGCAGCAAACCGGTGATGGTTTCGTCGTTGACCTTGATGCTGGTGTTGCCGGTGGGATTGCTTTGCGTTCCGCGCGGGATGGCCCTGGCGTTTGTGAGTGTTTTGGGACTTGTGTTTTTCTGGGGAATCGGGGTGGCCGGGATGAATGTCGGCGCGAGCCGCCTGTTGAATGTCAACCTGGTCCCTCCGGCGAAACGCACCCCCTACATGGCCGTGTTTTACGCGGTCGTTGGTTTGGCGGGCGGCTTCGGTCCGTTGGCGGGCGGATGGTTGTTGGTTCGGTTCAAAGGATTCGCCTGGAGTTATGGCGCGGTGACCGTCGATGCTTTCGGACTGTTGTTCGGCGGGTTTCTGGGCTTGCTGGGGATCGGCTGGATTCTATTTCGCAACCTGAAGACGTCCGGGGAAATGTCCATTCGCCAGTTCGCGTTTCAATTCATTCAAGATGTCTGGCCGGGATCAAAAATGCCCTGAGGGGTTCGTTCTTGACGACCCGCCGGTCCGGTTGGCCCCAGAATCAATCGGGAGAACCCGCTATTTGTGCACAGACCGTGCGGGGTGATCTTACCCAAACCGACGCAGATATTTAAGGGCGAGCGTAAAATCCTTGGGCAGCGGAGCTTCCAGGGTCATGGCCTGGCCGCTGGTCGGGTGGGGGAAGGTGACTCGGGCGGCATGGAGGGCGGGCCGGCCGATCAGCGGACGTTCCGGTTCATTTTCCTTGAAACGGTAATTTTTCTTGAGCTTGGAAAGCAGAAGTGTTTGGCCTGTGCCATATTGGCGATCGGCGACCACGGGCGATCCGACCGTCTGGAGATGGACCCGGATCTGGTGTTGGCGCCCGGTGAGGGGTTCCGCTTCGAGCAGGCTGTAGCGCCGCCATTTTTCAACGAGTCGGATACGGGTCAGCGCCGGTTTGGCGTGCGCGCCACCCGTCACGCTCAGTCCTGGCCGGACGGGATGGGGGGCGATGGGGAAATCGATTTCCATCTCGTCTGCGGGCGGACGGCCTTCGACGAGGACAAAGTAGAGTTTGTGGACATCGCGATCCTGGAATGCACGGGCCAGCGTCACCAGGGTTGGCTTCGTTCGGGCCATCAACAGGATGCCGCTGGTGCCCTTGTCCAGGCGATGTGCATTGGCCAGATAGTTCAGGCCCAATTCCACGGCCCACGGCCGCTGACGGGCAATGCCATCGAACAGGAGGCCCATCAGAAAATCTTTTTCCTTGTCCCAACGATCCGGCGAGATGGATAAGCCGGCTGGCTTATTGACGGCGAAGAGCACTTCGTCCTGGTAAATGACTTGGACGGCGGGCCAATCGGCGTTGAGGCGCAGGGTGGGTAATGACGGGACGACGGCTGGTGCCGGGTCGGGGATCGGGAGGGGGCTGGAATCAGTTGACATATTTATTATGCTATACAATTCCAGGGCGAATGGCAATGGGTATCGGAGGCAAGGCGTGAAAAGGGTGGACTGTAAAGTTAAATGCCGCACAAAATGCGGCCAAAAACTGTGCTACCTCATGAGATCCCTCGACTTCGCTCGGGATGACAATGGGTAGGGCGAGATCTCCGAGCGAGCCGAAGCTGAATATAAGATGGCTAACAGCAATCAGTTATAAAGCGGCATTTCACATTGCAATTCTCCGGCAAGGCGTGAAAAGGCACAAATAACCCCTTAATTTGACATTGAATTATGTATAGGAATTTATGAAGATTTCCGCATGGTATTAAAATGAGAATGCAGGAAGGAACAGAGTTGCCCGTATGGTTTGAAAAGTGCGATTTATTATTACGTCAGATAATCACTGAAAGTATGGACAAACGCTTTGTATTGTAATACAAAGGCGGCACAGCAGTGGGTATTGCTATGGGGTTTAGCGACGAGGGTCGCGGCATTTCCCAGGGATGGTTAAACATGAAAACAGATGATTCTGCACCTATCGCTCCGCTGACCCGTCGTTACAACGACAGTGAGGATGCGCCTCGACGCCTGAAATTTCATGTGGTGTCGATTCTCACCATCCTGATGGGCTTGTTCTATATGGCGTGGGCGGTTTATTACTATAATCCCGAACATGCCGTGGTCGCCTGGCTTTATCTGTTTTCCGAGGCTTTCTGCCTGTGGCTTTTTATTCTTTCCATGGGCAGTCTCTGGCGTTTGCGATTCAAGCCGGAAACCGGGTTGCGTGCCGACAAGAAGTATTCGATCGATATTTTTGTGCCAACCTGCCATGAGCCGCTTGGCGTGATCACCAAGACCTTGGAAGCCATCAAGGACGTGCGCTGGAACGGTTCGCTTCAGGTCTATGTGTTGGATGATGGCGCGGTTGATGAGGTTCAGGCGCTGACGGAACGCTTGGGTTTCCACTACTTGTCGCGTTCGCGTGCGGGGGTTCCCCGGGCTGATGCCAAGGGGGGTAATTTGAATTTTGGGCTGGCCCATTCAACCGGCGAACTGATTTTAACGATGGATGCCGACCAGGTGCCGTATCCGGATATCCTGGAGAAGCTCGCGGGCTACATGAAGTTTGAAAAAGTGGCCTTTGTGCAGTCCAAGCAACGCTATTTTGCGTATGACGACGATCCGTTTTATAATAAATCTGAAGTCTTTTACGGCGTAGTGCAATTGGCGATGGATAACATGGATACCGCCATGGCCTGCGGTTCAGGGGTGCTCTATCGGCGGGCCGCGCTGGAGGATGTCGGGGGTTTCGCGTCCTGGAATCTGGTGGAAGACCAGACCACCTCTTATGAATTGCACGCCAAGGGCTGGCGGTCGTTTTACTTCAATCATCCGCTCAGCCGGGGCTTATCGCCCACCACGATTTGGGGGGTCTATCAACAACGCGGACAATGGGCGCTGGATACCATGCGGATCTTCTTTTTTGATAATCCGCTCTTTAAAAAGGGATTGTCGTTCAAGAATAAAATCCATTATCTGACCGTGGCCCAATCCTATATCTTTTCCGGTTTCCTGCTCCCGTTCTTTTTTGTTCTCCCGGTCTGGACCTGTCTGACCGGCAATGCGATTTTTTCACAGAATATCGGGCATTACCTGGCGATTCGGGGGGTGTATTTCTTCCTGATGGTGCTGTCGATTCATTACATGTGCATGGGGGGTGGGGCGGGAAATCAATTCCGGCATCTGGCCGGTCTTTTCCCGGTGTACTTCGTCAATGTGATTCGCGCGCTGTTTTATCCGAAGGGAAAATCAAAACCCGGGTATCGCACTAACAATTCGGGCAATATGAGTCAAGGGTTTAGCTCCCGTCCGGCTTTTTTTGCCGTCCTGCCCCAGATTTTGCTGATGGGGGCCAATCTGGTGGCACCCTTTTACGCCCTCTGGGCGGAAACCTGTCCGGTTCGGTTGATCGCGGGCAATGCATTTCTATCGGCGTTTTCGATTTGGACGTTGTTTCATATTGTTTCGGCGGCAATTCGCCGCAAACAGTGGGCGGAAGGAGAGTCGCCGTATGAGTTCTATGGGATCAAAACGAACTAGGCATTTTTGGCCGACTAAGATCATTGTCGCGCTATGGCTGGTGGGTGTATTGGTGTACGCCCAGTACCGCCATCCCGAGTTTTGGAAGGATGCGGTGGATTACTATCGCGAGGCCGCCAAACTGGCGGCTTCCGGCCGTTGGCCCGAGGCCAAGCCCCGGATCGATCGCGCCCTCGCCATGAGTCCAGGCACGGCGGGTTATTTGATTCTCAAGGGGGACATTGAAATCGCCCTGGGTAATTTTCCGGCCGCTCTGGCAGCCTACAACGACGCCTTTCAGGCCGATGCGTCGAATCCCGAGGCGTGGTTTGCCTTGGTGCGCGTATACGATCAGATGGGGGATACGGACAAGGCCGTTAAACTGCTTTTGCGTCTGAAGCCTGAACGATTGGCGCCGGCAGATCGGTTGCGCCGGGCGAAAGTTTTGGCGCAATACCAGCGGTATCCGGAATCATTGGCTGATTTGCACGCCCTGCTGGCCCTGACCCCCACCGATGTGAAGGTGTTGCGTGAGACGGCGGTTCAGGAAGAGGCCAATAAACAGCATGAAGCCGCGGCCCAGCGCTATGAGACCATTATCCGGGTTCAAGGGGAAACCGCGGAATTATGCGCCCGGGTTGGAAAGCTCTATCACTGGGCGGGCAAACCCGATGCCGCCGTGGCCTGGTATCTCAAGGCGCTGCGAAATCCGGCCAACTCCGAAGCCTCCAATACCGTCGTTCGGGGACTGACGGCCTCCGGAGTTGAAATCGCCGATCCGCAAGCCGTCCTGCCGTGGGCACGGATGTTAGTCGCCAATAATTCCACCGATCCCGAGGCCTTGGGACTTGCGGTTCGCGCGTTTATGCGGGCTGGATCCTCGGCTGAGGCGGTTGCTGTTTTTGACCGGTTGGCCGCTGTGCGGCCGCTGACCGTGCCCGAACAACTTTTGCAGGCCGGTCAATGCCGGACCGCCGGCGATGCTGATCGGGCAACGGCCTTGCTCAAAGCCATTCCGGATGAAAAATTGACCGCCGAACAACGGCTGGAGCGGCTGCGCATTCTGACTTCAGCCGGGGCGGCGGAAGCGTCCATCCGGGAATCCGAGGGTCTCCTGGCGGCCCATCCGGCCCCTGAATTGGAAAGGGAACTTTTGCGCAAACTGGCGGAAATGAACGGCGTGTTGGGCCGGCATGAGGTGTCCGCCGACTGGTATCTCAAGTTGGCAAAAGTGGAGCCGGACGCGGTTTTCGCCCGTGCGGCGCGATTAGACGCGGCCGCCGCGTGGCGGGCGGCCGGCCGGGCAGCGGAAGCCTATGCGGCCTATGGACGGGACGCGGCCATTGACAATCTTCAAGCCCGCGCTGAATTGGCCATGGAACTCCGACGGTATGCGGAAGCCGAGCCGTTGCTCCTCTCCCTGGTGAAGTCGCCTTACGATCCTCAGGATGATCCGCGAATGCTGAATGATCTGGCGACCGTCTACGAGATGAATAAGCAATATGCGAAGGCGATTCCACTGGTGCGGGATCTTTTGACGCGCAACTGGGGTGATCGCGCCACCTTAACCCTGCGACTGGCCGAGATTCAGCGTTGGAATGGACAATATGCGGATGCGGTCAAGTCATATCGCCAGGCCCTCGCGGTTTCAGGGACCAACGTTCCGGTGACGGCAACGGTTCGGTATGGGTTGGCCCTGTCCTGTCTGGAACTGGGGCAGGGGCGTGAGGCCTTGGAGTCCTTGACCCCCTTGTTGGCGCTTAAACCGGTTTCACCGGATCATCTGCTCGCGGCGGCCCGGGCCACTTCAATAATGAAGGATGCGGTTCGAACCGCCGATTTCCTGGATCGGTTGGCAGGGGTGCGCCCATTAACCCGCGCGGAAAAGATCTGGTTGGCGGGACAGGATCGGGAAGCCGGTCGGAAAGATAAAGCCCTGGCCTTGTACCAGGAACTCGCCCAGGATCCTGCGTCGGATCGGACGATATTAGAGCCCCTGGGAGATCTCTCCGCGGATGCCGGAGATCTGGCCGGAGCGTTGACGGCTTATCAGCAGATCAGCGGAGGGGAGAAGGACCGGGACTTGGTTCTCAAAATGGCCCGGTCGGCCCGGGACAGCGCCGACAATGTTACGCTGGCGTTGAATCTCTACGATCAGTTGCTCACCACCTCTTTGGGGCAAATTCCAGAGGTCCGGCTGGAAGCCGCCCGCTTTTTCATCAACGTGCGCCGGGAATCGGATGCCTATGTCCTTTATACCAATGTTGCCGCGGTCAAGAGTTGGGATGGTCAGGCGATCGAACTGATGCGGGCGGCGTTGGCGGCCAATATTTTCCCGGAGGCGGAAAAATGGGCCCGGGCCCGTCTGGATCAGGATAAACAGGATTGGCACGCGCAATTGGGTCTGGTTCAGGCGCTCCATCTCCAGGGTAAAACCAGCGAGGCCGCCAAAATTCTGGAGCAGCATAAGGATTCCATTTCAAAGCAAACGGAGGGCGTGGAGTGGCTGGGGTTGGTGGCCATGGCGCGCGACCGGCACTTGGAAGCTTTCCGGATTTTTGACGGGTTGGTCAAGGATCCCAAGACTGCCCAGCGGCGATATTGGATCTGGCGGGGACGCGCTGCCCAAGCCTTGGGTGATCGCAAGGCGGCGGATGAAAGCTATAAGAAAGCGGCGGATTTTTCGTCGGAAACCGCAGGGGATGTGAAGGGCGATGAAGCGGCGGCGGATCGGAAATTGCAACAAATTCGCGGGGCTGGCGGCAAATAACCCGGTGCTGGCGATGTCGAAGAGGGAGGATTTCCATATGGCGCAACTAACGAAATGGGGCCGCGGATTGGCGATATTCGGTTTGGGCGGAGCTTTGGTCCTCTCCCTCGGCGCAGCCACCGAGGATGACCCCAAAACCATTCAAGCCGCCCAACAAAGTTTGGATGCTGAAATTCAGCCGACCGCGGGTCTGATTTTCAACGCTTTGGGTGATGCCAATGATATCCAGGTCCTCCAGGGCGGGGCCGTGGGCGAATTCTGGCTGGATCCCTCACTCCCCCTGCGACTCCAGGCCATGTGGGGTGATTTTTCGCAGGATCAGGGGAAGGGATCCGGTTCCAACGACTTTGAACGCACGGCCTTTCATCTGTTCATGAATGAATACCGGCTTCAGCCGCAACTCTGGGTTTCGGGTCGTCTCACCGGCGAATTCTTTGATGAGGACGAACTTCTGGGCGGACAATTGGGCGCTCATTTCCAGCAGGAGGACCGTTCGCTCTGGTCTCTGGAGGCGGCTTCGGAATCTTTTTGGACGATTTATGATGTGCAAAATCCCCGACAATATCCCCGGGTTAACAACCTTGAATTGGTCGATCAGGACGCCCGGATCAACCGGATTTGGGGGACGGCGGACCTGGTGCCGGTGGCCGAACAACAACTTCGTCTGCAAGTCGGCGGCTCCGATTACGAGCAGGACAATAACGAGCAGATTTTTGCCTACGCCCATTACCAGTTTCCCGTGCTGGATAGCGAAGCCGGGAAATGGACGGTGTTGCGGCCCAATATTTATTTTGAACATTTCTCCGATTCCTCTCCGGCTTACTTCAGCCCGGATTCTTTCATTGCCCTGGGTTTGGCGGGGCACACGATCCGGAAAGATCCGCTCAATCGCCTCGAATTCGAAGTCAATCCCGTTTTGCTTTTTGAAAATGGCGACATGACGTCCAACAGTGAATCGGTGGAGATGGGATTGCACGTGGTGTTGGATTATACCCGTAAAATCGGACGCCACTGGGCGCTAGGTGCCGGCGGTTTTCTCTACGGGGAGACCACCGAGTATTGGATTTGGCGGACCACCGCCCAGTGTTCCTATAAGTTCTGACCCTCATGCGCAAGTTCCTCCCCCTTTTTGCGGTCCTGTGCCTGGCCGTTCTGATGTTGGGGATTTGGATGTGGCAGCGTGCGAAGCTGCGTCCCGCCCCCTATGCGAAGAATCGGCCCGACGCGGTCTGGTTGCAATCCGCGTGGGAACAGTACAAAGCGCTTTACTTGAACCCCGACGGGTATGCGCGGGACATCACCCGGGCCGATGGGGAAGTGACCTCTGAGAGCCAATCCTACGCGCTTTTGCGGGCCGTTTGGATGGACGATCCCACGACTTTTGCGAAAGTGTTTGAGTGGACCGAGGCCCACTTGCGGCGGCCCGAAGACGGATTATATGCCTGGCATTGGGACACCCGGCGGCAGACGGTGGTGGACGCCAACACGGCGACGGATGGTGACCAGGACATCGCTTTTGCCTTGATTCTGGCCTCGCATCAATTCAAGCACCCCCCGTATCTCAATCGGGCTCGCGACTTGGTGCTGGCCATTCGGAAACAGACCGGCATTTCGGTCCGGGACGGCTGGTTCCCCTCCGCCGGGAATTGGGCGGTGAGGGAACGCATTGTCAACCTCTCCTATTTTGTGCCCTATGCCTATCCTTATTTCGCCCGGTTGGATCCGGAAGGCCAATGGGAGCGGGTGATCGAGGTGGGTTACGACCTCCTGGGCGAAAGTCTGCGTCCCCCCGCGCGGCTTCCCCCGGACTTCATGGGGGTGGATGAAGAGGGTCATGTTTTGCCCCTGTCGCCAAAGTCCGCCTTGTCCCGGGATTTTTCCTTTGATGCCATCCGGATCTATTGGCGGGTGGCTGTCGATTGCCAGATCCATCGCCGCTTGCGCGCTTGTGCAGACCCGGCGCGAACGGGGGAATTGGTTGGGTTGCTGGCCCGGGATGGCCGGCTGTACCAACGCTACAGCCTGACCGGCGAAATTCTGGATCGGGGGGAATCAGCCAGTTTTTATGGGGCGCTTTTGCCGGCGTTTGCCTTATGGGCCCCGCCGACGGCCGAGGCGATTTTGGATCGGCACCTCCAGATGGGCCAACTGGATCGTATTGCAACCAACCCCAAACGATATTATGATGTGAATTGGACATGGTTTGGCTTGGCGGCCTGGTCGAGTTTAATCCGCGAGCGAACTCCGTCTCCCGAAGTCGTTTTTGACGGTACGCAAATTCCACCTGCCGGGAGTTTTTAGCCTATGCCGGGATCCAATCCAACGCTGGCTTCCGCAGATTCGCCCCGGAAAACTCCCCTTCGCCTGAACGGGTTATGTATTTTGGTGCTGGATGATGAGGAACCGATCCGGCGGGTGCTGGAATATTACCTGGTCAGCCAGGGTTGCACCGTCAAGACGGCACCCCATGGTCGGGCCGGATTAGACCTGTTGTTGCGCGAGGAATTCGATCTGGTGGTGGTGGATTTACAGATGGCGGAGATGGATGGGATTGCCTTTATCGAGGAGGCGCGCCGCATCTGGCCCGGGTTGGGTGTGATTCCCATGACCGGATATGCCGATATCAAGGCCGAGACTCGTCTGCGAGACCTCGGATGCTGGCCGGTGTTGACGAAACCGATTTCCTGGTCCGATTTGACCGAACGGGCCCTGACTGAAATCCGGGCCGGTCGGGAACGGGTTGGCGTTCTGCCGCAGTTGAATCCCGAACGGGTCCAGAAGCAACTCCGCTTGTTAAGCCGAATCAGCGAGGCCGCTCTATCCCATCAGGATGCCATGGAGGCTTTTGAGGGGTTGAGTGTCGGCCTGGGCCAGATCGTGGAACGGACCATTGTCGGAGTTTTCGGGTTGGAGGATTACGAACAGATCCTGACCCTGAATTTGCGTGAGCCGGTGGCCCATGCGGTTCTGGAACAGGTGCAAGAAGAGGTTTTGCGGCGATGCGCCGCCCTGGTCGGGCGTCCGGTTGCGGGTTGGACGGTCCACTTACAGGTGAAGGGGGAAATCGATCCCGACGTCGTATTTGTTCCGGATGTACTGACCGTTCCCTTGATCAGTGCAGGGGAAGTCCGGGGTCTGTTGGTTTTGGCCGGCCGGCCCGGAGAGCCCTACGCCACCTTGGACCTCACGTTTCTTTACAACCTGGCGGGCACGTTTGCCACCATCCTCTGGGCCATCCGGAAATTACAGGCATCCGCGTTGCACGATTACCTGACCGGAGCTGATAATCGAGCGCATTTCGAGGCGCAATTCGATATTTTCTGGAAATTGGCCGTGCGTCGCAATCAACCCATTACCCTGGCCTTATTGGATGTCGACCAGTTTAAATCCATCAATGATTGCCATGGTCATGTGGTTGGGGATCAGGTATTGAAAGAGGTGGCGGGCATCATCCGGGGGATGGCGCGTGCGTCGGATATCGTGGCGCGGTATGGAGGAGATGAGTTCATCATCTTATTGCCGCAAACGGGAGTAGAGGCGGGGCAGTCTCTGGCCCAGCGGATTTGTGACGCGGTATCCCGACATGTAGTGGAGGTCGGGGGGCAACCGGTGCAGTTCACGATCTCGATCGGGGTGGCTTCGTGCCGACCGCAAGAAGGGCGGGATCAGAGTGCCGATTTGTTTAATCGGGCGGATCTGGCCCTCTATGAATCCAAGCGGCGGGGACGCAATTGCGTCAGTTCAGCCCCGGTGGGCGAGAATGAACTTCCGCCGGCGGAAGTCGTTTCCTCCGGTCCGGAAGCCGCCACGGCGCCCTGGATTTTGGTTGTCGATGACGATCCCGATATCTGCCGGGTGATGGAGGTCTTTCTGGAAAGTCAGGGCCATCGCGTCAAAGTGTCGGGCAACGCCCGCGAAGCGCTCGAGTGGCTGGATCACGATGGGGCCGATTGCGGGGTTGTGTTCAGTGATTTATCCATGCCGGAAATCGACGGGTTCACCTTTTTGGCCGAAGTCGGGCGGCGGCGGCCTGATTGTGTCGGGGTGGTGATCACGGGGTTTGCCACCAAGGAGAATGCGGTGGACAGCCTGCGCCGGGGGGCGTTTGACTTTGTTGAAAAGCCATTGCAGATGGATGGCTTCCTGGCTGTGGCGGCGCGCGCATTGGAGCATTTTCGGTTGCGCCGGGAAAACCGGCGCTACCATCTGCATCTCGAGGCGATGGTGGAAGCGCGCAATGCGGAACTGGTGCAGGCGCTGGCGGAGGTGCGGCGGGCCAATGAATCGATCCTGGAAACCTTTGTTCTGATGCTGGATGCACGGGATCCGGATACCAACCAGCACAGTCTGCGGGTGCGCAAAATTTCGCGGATTATCGGAGAGAAACTCGGCCTCAAGGGGGTGGAATTGGCGACGCTGGAAACCGGCGCCCTCCTCCATGATATCGGAAAAATCGCCCTGCCGGATGCCATCCTGATGAAAGTCGGGAAGCCGAATGAAGCCGAGTGGGAGCAGATTCGCAGTCATCCCGAAAATGGATTCCGCATTTTACAGGCCTGTTCCTGGCTGTCCGATGCGGCGGAGATCGTACGGTCCCATCATGAACGCATTGACGGCAAGGGCTATCCCCGCGCCCTCTCGGTCGATCACATGGGCCTGGGTGCCCGGATTGTCATGCTGGCGGATTCCTATGATACGATGCGTTCACGTCGGGTCTATCGCGCCCCGCTGGATCCGGATTATGCCCGAAAAGAATTGATTGGGAACCGGGGGACCCAGTTCGACACCGAAGTGGTCGATGCTTTTCTGGCGTGCGAAGCGGAGATTGAACGGGCCGTGCAATGGTCGCTGCAAGGAGAGGATGGCGGGTGTGGAGCGAGCGGTTGAAACCATCCGGATTGAACGGAGCGAAGCCAAATACCTTCTGCCGACCGCCGTGATTCCCGCCGTGCGGGAATTTCTGAAGCCGCACTGCCGACCGGATCCCCACGGGGCGGGGGATCCGGCGGAATACCTGATCACCACCCTGCAACTCGACACCCCCACCTATGCCTTGCATGCCGCCAAGGAATTGGAAGCCTACCGTCGTTTTAAGTTGCGAGTCCGGACCTATGGCCTCGATGGCCGTGCTCCGATCATCCTCGAGGTCAAGTGCAAGACCGGACGCCAGGTTTCGAAAAGTCGGGCGACGATTCCGTTTGCGGCGTGGGGCCGGGATTTGGTGTTTAATTCGCAGGTTAATCTCACCTTTAAATCTGATCGGGAATACCAGGGTTTTTTGCGGTTTGTCCGGATCGTCCGGGAAATCGGGGCCGAACCCGTGATGCGGATTCGGTATCGGCGGGAATCCTATTTCGGAGTGGCGGAACGGTATGCACGGGTTTCCATGGATCGGCAGTTATGTTACCAACCCGCGACGACGTGGGACGTTCTGCCCCCGACGGGCCGCTGGATTCCGATGGATGATGTGATGTCCCAAGGCAAGGATCAAGTCCGGTCGGGTGTGGTTTTGGAGCTTAAGTCGGAAGACCAGGCGCCGCGCTGGATGCTGGACCTGGTTCAGGCTTTTCGTCTTGTACAAATCGGGAACTGCAAGTATTCTTCCGCTGTATGGGCGGAGGCCCAGTTTCATGGGTTTCCGCGGATGCCATTTAATATGCTCGAAGTGTCGCGTTTCTAGAGGAAATCACTGAGGAGAGACCGCCTGTGGATGAATTCTTAACGGTTTTCGGTCCCGCACGGGTGTTGGGGTTGGAGCAGATTCTCTGTTCCGTGCTGATGAGTTTTGTGCTGTGTACACTGGTGACGAGCGTGTATCGGTGGACCGCCGAAACCCTGACGTATTCGCGGTCTTTCATTCAGGCCATGGTCCTCAGCGGGGTGATTACCTGTGTCATCATCCTGGCTATCGGGAACAATCTGGCCCGGGGGCTCGGCATTCTAGGAACACTGGCCCTGATTCGTTTCCGCTCGCATATCCGCGACCCGCGGGATATCACCTTCCTCTTCGCCACGCTGGCGATCGGCATTGCAACCGGGGCGACGGTTTTCTCGGTGGCCATTGTCGGCACCCTGGCTTTTTGCGGTATCGCGCTCTATCTGCATTATTCACCCTATTCTTCCCGTCGCGAATACGAGGGACTGCTCCGGTTTGTGGCTCCGCCGGGCGCCGGTCTCCAAGGATCGCTCGACCGGATTCTTGAGGAGTTCTGTTCCCAGGTCCAATTGATTGCCCTTCGGGATGCCATTCAGGGCGAGGGGGTTGAACATGCCTACCAGGTGCGACTGAGGGATCCCTCCTGCCGGCAGGATTTGATCGAGGCGATCCGCGAATTGCCGGCGGTCGACAATGTCTCGATTTTGATGCAACGCTCAACGGTGGAAATCTGACTATGTCTGTCAAACCGCTGTCCGATACCCGATCTCCCCGCCGACATCCCGCCGTATGGTGGAGCCGGATGAAATGGCACTGGCCGATGTTATGCTGGCTGGCTGCGGCGGGTGCCGCCACATTTTTCTATTTCCAGGGCGCTGGCTCCGGCGGCGTCCTCGGTTATGTCGAGGTGGTCGAGCATCAATTCGGGCCGCAGGAGAGCGGACGTATCCGCTCCATCACGGTTCGGGTTGGCGATGCGGTGCCGGTCGGCACGCTCTTGTTTGTCATGGACGATTCTCTTTTGTCGGCTGAACTGGCGGTCGAACGGTCGTATCTGGCCGATGCGCAGAGTCAGGTGCCGGAGGCAGCCCAATTCAAGACCCAGGTGGATCGTCAATTCGCCGGCGCCCTGAACACGGCGGAAAAAGATCTGAGGGATCTCATCCTTTGGCAATCCCGCGATCAGGCCGAATTTCAGGTTGGTTCCAATGAATTGGCCCGTCTGGAAAAACTTTATGCCGACCGATTGATTTCCGCTTCCGCCTTGTCGGAGTTACGGACCCGGGTGGCGATATTGCTTCAACAGATATCCGAGTATCCCACCCAAATCGAACATCAAAAATCGGTGGTTGCCGATTGGCATCGTCAATATGATCAGGTGCGCCGGGAGATGGGGGACGCCGCTGGCGAGCGGATGAAGAATGAAACCCGATGGACCAGTTATGCCGCCGAAGCCCAACAGAATAAGGTTCGACTACTCGAGTTGCGCCAGGCGGCAATGGAACAAAAAACTCCGGTGGCCGGTTTCGTTTCGGGCGTAAGCCGCCTCCCGGGCGAAGTGGTCTCCTCTGGCGAAGTGGTGGTTAAAGTGATCGAGACGACTTCCGACCGGGTAGTGGGGTTTTTGCCGGAGGCCACCGAGGCACCGCTCCAGATCGGAGATCGGGTGGGGGTTAGCCGGATCTATGATGCCCGGGTTGCGGGCAAGGCGACCTTGATTGCCATTCAACCGGCGATGCGCGCATTGCCGGGACGGATCAGTCCGCTTGCCACCCGTACGGTTCGGGGACGTGAACTTTTTTTCCAGCTGGATCCCGGGCACGACTTGCGACCGGGTGAAACCGTTGAATTGCACACCGATGAGCCGTTGCGCGAAGCCGTGCGGCGGTGGTTTTCTCGTTTTCAATCGGGAGGGGGCCGATGATATCCGGTCGGCTTCTTTTCGGCATGGTCCGGATGGGCGTGGGATGCGGAGTAATTTGGGCGACCGGTTGCAGTACCTCTCCGGTGTCCAGTCATCCCCCGGATTTGCCGCAAAGCCCCGGGCTGGATCCGGTGCCGGTCATTCAGGTGGAATCCCCTTCGCGTCAACTGACAGAAATTGAATCATGGATGGAATTGGCCCGCCGGCACAATCCGGATCTGGTCCGATTGCGGGTTGCCGTCGAGGTGGCGGATGCCCGGGCACAAACCGTCGAAGGCTGGCGCGATCCCGAATTGCGGTTGGGGGCCGGGCGGAGTGAAAGGGTCACTGAACGCACTTGGTGGGCGTCTGTTCCCGAAGGGTTCCCGGTCTCGGGGGAGGACCCGTACTTGTCGGCTCATTCGCCATCGACCCCGATGTCGCAAGCCGATCGACTCCAAGTGGCGCTTCGATTCTTTCCACCCAATCCCCTTTATGTGTCCGCCCGGAATGCCGCCAATCGGGCGTCGGCTGAAATCGCCCGGGCGGATTTCAAGGCGGCGGAATGGCGGATTTATTGCGGGTTGAAAGCCGCCCTGACCGAGCGGGATGGAGTGGACCGGGGGATTGCTTTGGCTGATCGGCTGATCGGTACCCGGCGCGAAATGTTGGATGCCACCCGGGCTCTGGTGACGGCCGGGGAAATGACGCGGCTCGACGAAATCTCCGCCCGCCAGAATGTCTTCCAAACCTCCCTGCAACGCGAACGCCTGCTCAGCCGACGGCAAACGGCAGCGGACGAATTGCGGAGTCTAGCGGGTTTCGCCGCGCCTCCGGCGGGTGCGGCCCTGCGGGGAAAGCCAGCTCCTTTACCGGCGCTGGACACCCTGGATATCAACCTTCTTGAAAATCGGGCTTTGGCCCGTCGATCTGAAATCATCTCCGCCCATTGGAGGGGACGAGTGGCGGCCGAAGCCTTGAGGGAAGCCCGGTCCATGCAAATACCCTGGTTCAGCTTTCTGGAAGCATCGTATGGCCGGACCTTGACCCGAGACGATGTGGGCGGGGCTTTGTGGATGAACTCCGTTGATCCGAAAGGTGAGAATGAGCCCGCCCAATGGTTCAGTCAGGATCAAGATACGGAGGATGAGTGGCGGCTCGATCTCGGGATCACTCTGCCGATCTTTTCGCTGGGGCCGCGGGCCACCCGGGTTGCCCTGGCAGGGCAACGGGCTGCCGGAGCGGAAGAAGAGCAAATCGCCGCCCAAGTGGCGGGGGAAGTCCGGTCGGCTTTTCAGGATTATGGGGACCAGATGCGGCGTATCGCTGCGGTTCGCCAGGACGTTCAAGTCCAGGAAGCGCAGATCCTGACCCATCAGGACCTGTCCGTTGGAAATTCGGAGTTTTCCCGGTTTGACGAGGCGCGTTTACGGGAAGCCGCATTGGACCTGGAATCTTTGATTAATGATCTTGAGCAAAGCGGACGACTGGCTTTCCTGCGTCTGGAAGCTGCGGTGGGCGGAGAGTTATAAGGTCTGAATCAGGCCGGGGCATCACCCCAATCCGGAACCTTGAGCCACTCCCCATCCTTGAGTGCCGATCGGTGTGCCGTGGCACCCATTGCCATATAGCGGGCGGATTCCCACGCATTGATGACGGGTTGCCGGTTCCCGGCCACCGCACTGACAAATTCATGAACCAAATACGGATGACTGCCACCATGGCCGGTGGGAGTGAAATCCAGCGTTGCCAGATCATTCTCCGCCTTGTCCCGATGTTGCACGCGCTTGAAGGCTTCGCGGACGGCATCGGGCAATGGATCGCGCATCTCCTGATCCGTTGGCTTGTCGAGAACCGGGGGCGGCACGAGTTCACCCTTCGTCCGTCCATTGTGCCACCACGATCCATTGCTGAAAGTGCCGGCGGTGCCGGCGATGCGGAACGTCTCGCCATCGTCCCCGAGATGTCCCGGCGATTCCCGGAATTCACAGATGCGGCACGTTGCGCCATTGCTCATTTTAAAAAAACCGACGACATTGGAAAAGGCATCGGGTGCGAAGAAGGGATCCCCATTCTGGTTTCGATACCCGACACCACAAGCCTTGACGGCATGGGCGCGCATCACATGGACCGGCCCGCTGACGGAATGAGTCGGATACGACATCGGACTGCCCTTGATCCCGCGATCGAGATATTTCTGCGCCTGCGGCGGCCATTCCTGACCGGCGGGATTGGCGAGGCGCTGTGCCCGCACATTCCGGAGGTTACAATGTGAATCCACATCGTGGAAATACTCGCCCTCCGCATACACAAACGTCCCAAATTTCCCCTGGTCCGCCATGCGGCGGCAAAACATGGTCTTGGGCCGATAGATCGTTGTTTCGCCCAACATGTAGCGCATGCCGGTTGTTTCACAGGCGCTGATGATCCGGTCGCACCAGTCCAGCACTTCATCGAAGTCAGGGAGCGAGATGACCGGGACGGCGCTGTAGACGTGTTTGCCCGCCTTCATGGCCGCGATGCATTGCGGGGCATGCAACCACGGTTGGGTGATGATGACCAGGGCATCCAGATCGGTTTTGAGAATTTCATCCAGCGAGGTGTAGGTGTCCCGGACATTGAACTTGTCGCGGTAGAAAGGATCGTTCACAAACTTGGCGAGCGCATCCGGATTCCGGTCGCAAAACGCGATCCGATCCACCAGGGGATGACTTTTGAAAAGCGGGGCAAAAGCACTACCGAAACCGCCCAGACCCACCAATCCTAATTTGAGCCCCATCGGCTTTCTCCAACGATTGACCTTCAGCGAAAACTCATCGAAAGGGAATTATCCCTTGATTTTGAGTTCGACGATCGCCTGGGGTTCCAACACCCGGAAGGTGAACGATTCGGTCAGGTAAAGTTCAACCTCCGTTGCGGAATGGGACTTGTAGCCGATGGCCAGATCCTGCCCGCTGGTGAACTCAAAGTCGCCTCCGCGTCGGGAGAGAATAATTCCCCCCTCGAGAACGGGCGACCAACTGATCCCGCTTTCGACCAGGGCCTTGACTTTTTTAATGATGGGATACCCGGGATCGCAACCAGCCATCAGGATTTCATAGGGGGTGGTGCCCAACACGAGCGCGTACGGTCCACTGATCCCGGCATTCTGCAAAGCGAGGATGCCGGCTTCGACAGCGGCCACAAACCCCTCGGCGGTTTTGGGAAGAGCGACGGGTTTATGGCGAGCCGCCTCGATCAAGCCTTTGATGCCGGCGTCGGACAGGCCCTTGTAAACCGCACTTTCCTCGAAAATGGCGATTTTGCGGGCGGCGGCAATCAGGGTGTCGAGATCGGGCGCCTTGGCACCCCGGTCGACATTGTCGAGTTCCCAGATTTTAAGGGTAAAAGGAATGCGGACTTCGACCAGAGGCAACACCTGGCGGAGGCCCCAGGGCGCAGTCCGGGCATTGTCGCCTTCGGGAAGCTTAAGCAGGCCGAGATTGACCGCGCCCAGTTCCAGCCCGTGGGGGCCGCTGAAATCCACGACCTTGCGGGCCGAGAGATTGCCTTTGAGAGTGCGCTGGGCCTGGTTGTCGATTTCCGCCCACGCTTTGTCAGAGATAGGGGCCATGGAACGTCGTAATATATCGGTCATAATCAATTCTCCTGTTTTAAATTTCGCAGACCTAAATCGCTGGACCCCGCCGCCTTACCCGCCGCGCCACCGGCTTCAATCGTGGTGATGGGTTGGGTTGAGAACAGATAGGTTTTTAACTGGGTATCGAATTCCGGCACGATTCGCCGGAGATATTCGAGCAACATGACGGCGTGTTCGATTTCCTCATTCCGATTATGCAGGAGAACCGCCTTGAGACCGGCGTCCTCGGTACGATCGGCCCGCTGGTGATAGTAATCAACGGCTTCCAACTCTTCCTGGAGACTTGCCAGTGCACGATGCATATCGCGGGCCGGAGCTGAAAGATCCGATTCATTGTAGGTGCTGCTCATGGAACGCGTTCCTTTCCTTGTTAACACTGGCAGGGTACCTTACGCAAAAGAAACAATCAATGTTTTGTTGGTTTGCAATAGATGGACGCGGGCTTCGTCACCCGGTGCCGGTCGATAAATTCCGCAGGACGTGTTGACAGCCGAACCGCATAAGCCGTATCTTTAAACACAAGGAGAGGACCATGATCGATCGTGATTTTAAAAGGGCCTTGAGCCAGGGTGTGGTGATTGGGGACGGGGCGTTGGGGACCGAATTATTGCGTCGGCAGGACCACCCGATGCCGTGTCCCGAGGCGTTGCTCCTGGAGGAAGCGGGGCGGCAACGGGTGGCCGAGGTGCATCGGGACTATGTTGCCGCCGGCGCCCAATTATTGGAAACCGACACCTTTGCCGCGAATCCGCGAATGCTGGAGGCGTTCGGGTTGGCTGATCGCACTGAGGAAATCAACCGTACGGCCGTGGCGGTGTGCCGGTCGGCCGCGGGTCCGGATCGGTGGGTGGCGGGATCCGTGGGCCCCTTGGATTGGGGCGCGGGCCAGAGTGGATCGGAATCGGTCTGGCGCTCGTTGTTTGCGCGGCAGATGGACGCCCTGGCGGCGGCGGGGGTTGATCTTTTTATTTTGGAAACCTTCAGTTCAACCCGCGAAGCCCGTGCCGCCTTGGCACAGGCCTGTTCCTATGGCCGGCCGGTCTGTTTTTGCATGGGGGGGCAGGGGTTTACGCGGGCGGGCGGGCGGCGGCGGATTCAAGAGATGGCGGCGATGGCGGGAGAATTCGATCTGGCCGCCGTGGGCCTCAATTGCCTGATTCCTTACGATATCAGCGAGTTGTTGCCTCTCTTGCGGGCCGGAACCGATTTGCCCTTGATGGCCTTACCCAACGGGGGAAGTCCCGGGGTGGAACGCGGCGTGGTGGTGTATGACCTGCCGACCGGACAGTTGTTGACCGAAGTGCGGCGGTGGTTGGACCTCGGTGTGGCCTTGGTGGGCGGCTGTTGCGGCACCACACCAAACCATATCCAGGCTCTGGCGGCTGAGTGTGCGGGCCGGATCCCGGTGCCGCCCACTCGATCGGCGCCGACGGTCAAGGTTTCGATTTCCGCACCCATCGTTCCCAAACTCGCGCCGCCCAATCCCCTGCGCGAAGTTCTGAAGAAACCGGGTTATGCGGTGGCGGTGGAAATGCGGGCCGAGCTGAACCCCAACCTGGCGGCCACGCTGGATCAGGCCCTGGCCTTGTCCGGGCGGGTGACTTTTTTTGATGTGCCCGACAATCCCGGCGGTAATCTCGGCCGTGACAGCGTGGTGGCGGCCGCCCTGATCCGGAATAAGACGGGCGTGCCGGGGATGGCCCATAAAGCGGCGACCCAGTCCAATCTAATCCAGTTGTATTCGCAATTGGTGGGAGCGTGGGATCTGGGGGTGTCCGGAATTTTAGCGGTGACCGGGGATCCGCCCAGTGTCGGGCCATTCGACCGTCTGGCTTCCCGTGTGACCGACCTGAAGAGTTCGGTTGATTTCCTGGAAGCGCTCACGCTTCTCCGACGCGGGGAATTGTTGAATGGGCAGATGCTGCGGGAGGCGATGGATTTTGTCGCCGGGTGTGCCTTTGCCCCGGGGTTAAATCGGGCGGGTCAGACCCGGTGGTTGGAGCGCAAACTGGCGGCCGGTGCCGAACTGGTTTTTTCCCAGCCGATTTTCACCCGGGATGATTTTTTAAAGGCGAACGAGGCGTTTCAAAGTGTTGCCGCTCCGGGGATCCGGTTTTTACCCGGCCTGTTTCCGCTGGCCGGTCGGCGGCAGGTGTCGTTCTTGAGATCCGGAAAAATCCCGGGGATCGCGGTTCCCGATGAGGTGGCCGCACGATTCGAACGATATGAAAAAGTGGAAGACCAGGCGCAATGCGGCCTGGACCTGGCGCTTGAACTGGCCGCGGCCTTCGCGGCCGGCGACGGGATTTACTTGGTCCTTCCCTTCCATGCCCGGCGGATTGAGTGGGCTCTTCAGATCCTCGACACATTACCCGCTCCGATTCGAGTTTAAATTTTTATTTGAATGGATTGGTTGGCGCGACGGCACGCCATCTCCGGCTTCAAGCTTGAATGCTCACCGAGACAATGTTACGCTGTGCGACATTGTGTCTCAATGCGATTGGATGGCAGTACAATGAAAAGCGCATTTTTAGATAAATTAATCGAGCGAATGGACCGGGTTGATCCTGAGAGTTTGCAGTCCCATTTTCTCCATTTGGCCCAGGAAAAGGGATTGATGGAAGCGATTTTTCAATCGATTCAGGAAGGTATTTTGCTGATCGATGGTCAGGGGCGGATGTCCTATGCCAATCGAGCGGCTGAGCAATTTCTGGGTTTTCGGCTGGAAAAGGTCCGCAATCGTCCAATCCAGCGCTATTTACCTGAAATTGACTGGGATCGGGTTTTGGCTTTGGATGCGGCCGAATGGACGCGCATGGTCAGCTATGAAATCGAAGTGCGCTATCCCGAGCATCGCTTTCTCAGTTTTTATGTGGTGCCCTTGGTTGCCGTCAATAGTGCGGAAAAAGGTGCGGTGGTGTTGTTGCGAGATGTCACCCGGGATCGCGAGAACAGCGTCACGCAGATTGAGTCCGAGCGGATCAACGCCATTCGGCTTTTGGCGGCTGGTGTGGCCCATGAAGTTGGCAATCCGCTCAACGCCTTGACCATCCATCTGCAACTGTTGGCTCGCCAGATTTCGCGGCTACCGGAAGATCAACGCGCCCCCTTGGCGGAGTTGATGGAGGTCGCCAAAAATGAGGTGTCCCGGCTGGATTTGATCATCACCAAATTTCTCAAGGCGATCCGACCTTCGACGCCGGTTCTAACGCCGGCTGATCCTGCGGTTTTGATCCAGGAAACGCTGGCTATTCTGAAATCTGAAATCGAGAACCGTCAGATTCGGGTGGCCATTGATTGCCCCGAACCCCTGCCGGTATTGAAACTCGACAAAGACCAGATGAAGCAGGCTTTTTTCAATGTGATCAAAAATGGGATTCAGGCCATGAGCGATGGCGGGCGCCTGACCCTGACCCTGCAAATCGTCGGGGATTTTGTGAATATCTCAGTCCGGGACACGGGGGCCGGTATCCGTCCCGAGGATTTTGGTCATATTTTCGAGCCGTATTATACGACCAAATCATCAGGCACCGGATTGGGCCTGATGATTGTGCAGCGAATCGTTCAGGAACACGGTGGCAAAATTTTGATTGAGAGTGCACCCGATGCCGGGACGACGGTGACTATCCGCTTGCCGGTTGATGAGCGCCGGGTTCGCCTATTGAAAGCCGCCCATATTACCCCTGCGAAAGAACAGGAAACCATTGTATGAAATCCCCCCCCCCGACCATTTTAATCGCCGAGGATGATAAGAATACCCGGGAAGGATTGGCCCGGGCATTGGGGGGGGACTACAAGGTTTTGCTCGCCGAAAGCGGCGAACGGGCCTTGTCCGTGATGAGTTCCACTCCCGTTGACGTTCTGCTCAGCGACATCCGGATGCCCGGGATGGATGGCATGACCCTGCTCAGTCGGGCAATGGCCCGTGCGCCCCAGCCGGTCTGCATCATGCTGACGGCGTATGGCAATGTCGAGGTCGCCGTCGAGGCCATGAAACGCGGGGCTTACGATTTCTTGACGAAGCCGGTCAATTTGGATCATTTGGATCTCTTGCTGCAGCGGGCGCTTCGGTCGCGACAGGTGGAAAAGGAGAATGCCACTTTGCGCGAGGAGTTAAACCGGCATTATGGATTGGAAAACATTTTAGGCCAGTCGCCCCGGATGCAGGAGGTTTTCGATGTGGTCAAACAGGCGGCGCCGAGTGCCGCAACCATTCTGCTCAACGGCGAAAGTGGAACCGGCAAGGAATTGGTGGCCCATGCGATCCATCGGTTGAGTCCCCGTGCCCAGGGTCCCTTCATTCCGGTCCATTGTGCATCGCTCTCAACCAATCTGCTTGAAAGCGAACTCTTTGGCCATGAAAAGGGGGCCTTTACCGGTGCTTCCGAACGGCGGCGAGGCCGTTTCGAACTGGCGGATGGGGGCACCTTGTTTCTGGACGAAATCTCAGAAATCGAGCCGGCCATCCAAGTCAAACTCCTGCGCGTATTGGAGGAACGGAAATTTGAGCGGGTGGGGGGGAACGAAACGCTGGAGGTTGATATCCGCTTGATTGCGGCGACGAATCGCGATCTGAAGGCGATGGTCGACCAAGGAAAGTTTCGGCAGGACCTTTTCTTCCGGTTGGATGTGGTCAGCATCCTGCTGCCCCCCTTGCGGGAACGGGAAGACGATGTCGTCCTGTTGTGTCATCATTTCCTCAAGGAATTCGCTCAACAGAACAACAAGGTGATCGGTGAATTTACGCCGGACGCTTTACAGATCCTATCCGCCTATTCCTGGCCGGGAAATGTGCGCGAGTTGCGCAATGTGATCGAACGCATGGTGGTGCTCAGCCGGGGACCCAAGTTGACGGCCCGGGACTTGCCCGCCGCCCTGCGCCTCGCAGTTCAGCAGGATTCCACTTCGGGGACTTTACGGGGTGGCGGAAGTTTGACCGGTACGGATTCGCTGGAGTCGGTGGAACGGAATCTGATTCAAGCCGCGCTTAAACGACGGCAGGGGAATCGGACGCAAGCGGCCGCCCAACTCGGGATCAGTCGGCGAACCTTGCAACGTAAATTGAAACAATATCGGGAACAGATGACCGGCGAGGCGGGTGACGAATAAAACCTGACTGCGAATGTCCCGCAACGTTCCGATACCCCGCGCCGCCCGGCCGGGTTAGAACTGGCGAAGGATGAGGCGCTGGAAGCCGTCCAGTCGCCGCAGGGGGGCGAAGCGTTGATCTTCGCGGACGATCCGGATGGCATCGTCGCCCCCGATCCGGACAGCCGCCTGAATGGCTTTCAGTGCCTCTTCATTTTTCGAGGTCATCACCCGGACGGCCGCGAGGTCAAGCCAGGCCTTGGCGTCGGCGGGAACCCGGTCGAGATATTTTTCGAGAGCCGAGGCCATCAGGTCATAACGGTGTTCCTCGGCGGCCATGCTGGCGATTCGCAGGTAAGCCTGCGGGGGGACTTCGCGGGTGCTGATAATATTCTGGCTGAGGGAGACGAAGGCTTCAACGATTCCCATGCGTCGGTAGATATCGGCTAATTCAAGAGCCTGATTGATGTCGGTGGCGCCTTTTCCCAGGATGGTTTCAAGTTCCTGCCGCCGCTTGACGAGACCCATCCGATTTTCGATTTCGTGCATGAAGTCGAAAGCCCGGGTGTTGGAGGGATCCATTTTTGTGAACAGGTCCATGACACGATAGGCATCTTGGAAGCGGTTGGAGCGCAGATAGAGATCGGCCAGACGGAAATTGGCTTCCGGGCTGAGTTCATAGAGTTCCAAGGCTTCCTGGAAGGCGATTTCAGCCTGAGCCATGTGGCCGCGAACGGCATAGAGTCCGGCAATGGCGCTCCGGAGCTTGGAGAAGGATTTCTGGGCGACCACATCGCGCTTGAATTTTGAATTGGCGGTAAGCCGGCGGGTGTACCAGTCCCAGAAATCGAGATCATTGCGGATGACGTCAATCGGGAGGGTGGGGACCGGTTCCCGGTTGATTTTCATGATCAATCCGTGGGGGGTCAGGTAAGGATACATCCACTGGATGACGTAACTTTCCTCGACAAAGAATTCGTGCCTGAATTTGTTACGATCGAAGATCATCTGGGCCAGAATGCCGTTGATGAGCATGACGCCTCCGACGCCCTGAACGCTGACCCGGCCGTTTTCGATCTGAATGTCGGCGCTGGCCGGGGTAATGCCGGCGCGAACATCTTCGATGTATTTCTGGAAAGCCTGGTTGCCATCGCGGGTGGACGGGATATAAATGGTATCCCCATACAGATCGCGCATGACGCTCATGTAGGTGTTATCCGCGAGGGCATTCTGGGTGATGAGATAGACATCCGAACGGACGCGGGCGGAATAAATCATATAGGTGGGAACGAAACGACCCGGGTCGGTGCCGCCGAAGAAAATAGCCCGGGGCCCCATGTCCGGAGGGAAGGCCGGATTGGGCATGGGTTCATCTTCCACATCGACTTCCTCGGCGACGGCTTCGGCGCCCCGGAGCTGATAATTGCCAAACTGCCAGCCAAAGTCGTGTCCGTTCTGTTCCGCGCCGCCCATGATCCGGACGAGTTCCTGATTAAAGGCATTTTCGCCGATGGGGACAAAGGGGAGGAGCAGGACGAAAGTAACGCCCAAGCCTTTAATCCAGCGGTTCCCGCGGAAGAGGGTATCCACCACCGCCAGGCCGAAAATGATGCCATATCCGATCCAGAAGGAGAAGAGGGCGTGGGACGAGATGAATTTAACCTTTTGAATAAAGGCATCCTGAATGTCGCCTTTAGGGTTGGCCAAGGCGATCAGCATGACACTCATAACGAGGAAACTAAGGACGGTCGCCATGATCCATTTCTGGTCGTCCCGGTCGATTTCGAATTCGAGCCGAAAGAGCGGGTGCCGCATAAAGATGGCCACGAGCGCCGCAAAGGCGGCGGGCAGGAAAGCAAACAGGATCACGCCGAAACGCTCAAGGGTAGAGAGATCGGGGACCATCGCATGGCGGAACATTTGAATGGCAAAAAAGGCATAAACCGCGAACAGAACCACCAAGATAAGGCCAACGACCAATTTCCCGGACCATTTCGATTCCCGTCGGCGCATTTGGCTGAACAGGTCGTGAATTTCACCGAGGACCAGGTTGACTCCGCCGACGAGCAAGAGGAGGAGGATACCGAGTGAGCAGAAACGATAGAGGATTTCAATCAGCTTAAAGCGGGCGGCGAATCCCGGGGCGAATTCCTCAATAGAAACCAGGATGCCGGCGCAGAAAGCGAGAATACAGGCGATCAAAAAGGCGCGGACGCGCCGCTTGGCGACTGTAATCCCCCAGAGGGTGAATGGCATAAATCCCAGGATGGCGATCGGCAAGGTGAACTGAAAGCGCAGATCTTTGAGGTAACTTCCGATTTGATGAATAAAGGTCATGCTGAAAATATCGGTGGGGACGATTTTTTCATACTGGCCCCGGGAGAGGGCGTGCTTGAACCCTTCCCAAGTTCGGGGATAGCCCCAGTTCATGGGGGGATTGAAGTCAGACGAGATGGGCATGAATAAATAAAGTCCCAAGCCCAGTTCGGTGGCCAGGACGGTTAATGCCACGGTTTTGCCCCGGGGGAAATAGAAGTAGGTCACGATCAGGGCGATGGTGTTGACGATCAGAATGGCAATGAAGCCCTGCAATGTGAGCATTTGGAAGTCGGGGAGAATGCCAAAGAGCTTCCACGGCAGGATAAAGGTTTCGGTCCATTGGGTGGAGGTGAATCGGCGCAGGAGCTCGATCTGGGGGAAGATGGTTTCGAACGTGAGATTCGGGGCCATTTGTTTGAGAAGAACCATGCCGACGATGGTCAGGATAATCCCGCCGAAAAAGGTGATTCCAAAGAGGATAAATCCGCGGAAGAGTCGCAAATCCTTGGCGACGAGGAAAAAAATCAGAGGCACCAGCAGGAGCAATAGCACCTGATAGTTGGTCAGGCCAATTCCAAAGACCAGACCGGTCAGGATCAGCAGTTTGTCGCTGGGTCGCCGGATCCAGATATAGGCGAGCAGAAGAACCAAGGTTAGAAAAAAGGCGTTCAGGGCGTAGACTTCGACGATGACCGACTGGGACCACATGACCGGGCTGAAGGCGAAGATCAGGCTGGCCGAGACGGCGCCGGACCAGCAGATGATATTTTCGGATGAAATCCCGAGGACTTCAGTGGTTCGTTTCATGCTCCGGAGCATGTCGCGTCCTGACCGGCAGAGGAGCAGGGCGGTAATCCCTGCGGCCAGGGCACCGAAGACAGCTGAAGCCAGGGCGACACTCCAGGCGGGATTGGGTTGACCCCGGAATCTAACAAATCCGAAAATTTCAGTAAAAACCCAGACGATCATGGTCCAACTGGGGTATCCCGGGGGATGGGGGACTCCGAGATAATCGCCTGCGACGGCCAATTCGCCGGAATCCTCCAGAGTAACGGAGGGTGCCAGACTGATGATGTAAACGACCAGACTGACCAGAGTGGCGACCCAAAAGGCCGACCAATCGATCCGTGAGAAAAAGGGCCCGGCAGCGGGGGGGGGATCCAAAGTCAGGTTGGGTCCGGTTGGTTTAAATTCCGGAGGATTTTTTTTAAGATCGGCTTTCACAACAACACCTCATCCCTGTAAGTTCAACCACTCCAAAATCATTTGACAAAATAACATAAGGTCGGATAGGGAACAAGTCCTAGGTTGGCCGGTCTGGAACTTTTATAAACGACTTGGAAACCAGCGATTTCTTGTTAACCCGGCCGGACCATTAATCGCGAGTGGCTTCAGCCATGGCGCGGACATTTTCCGGGGGAACATTGGGTAGGAGCGCCTCGTGGCTGGGGCTGACCACCAAGGCGGGGCCCAGGAGGTCGATCACCCGGCGGACGTCGCGACGGATTTCGTCTGGCGTCCCCCGGACCAGCAATTCCTGGGTGTCAATCCCGCCCATGAAGGCGATTTTTCCCTTAAAATCGCGGGCCAGGGTGGCGGCATCCATATCCGCCGCTCGGGCCTGGAGGGGGTGGAGGGCGTCGACCCCGGTATCGATCAGTCGACCGATAACCTTGTGGATGGCCCCGCAGGAGTGAAGGATGACCTGATACCCGTGGGCATGTCCTTGATCGGTGAATTTGCGGAACCAGGGCAGAACAAACCGGTCGAACATCTCCGGGGCCAGGAAGAGATCCAACTGGGTGCCGAAATCATTGCCAAAGAAGAAACCATCGACCTCTCGCCCGGCCAGACGGAAAAAATCCTCATTGCATTGCAGGTAAAATTCGCATACGCGGCGGGTGACCGCTTCGACGACTTCGGGATGGGTGTACATTTTGACAAAATAATTTTCCAGGCCGAAAAGATCCATGACATTGTGGAAGAAACAACTCCACATGCCACTTGCCCGATAATAAGGACCGCAAGCCCGAAGGGCCTTGAGGCACGCGGTGTAATCCATATGTCGCGGATCCGGCCAATCCAGTCGGTCAATCTCACGGGGGTCTTCGCAATAGGCGAGCGGGCCCGGGGCGCCGTGGCCGAGGTTGCACTCAAATCCCTTGGTGACCACAAACATGCCCTTGCCTTCCGGGTGGTGGTAACTGTTCCATTGGGGACATATCCAGCGAAAATCGTCGTTCAGCAGGGAATAAAGGCCTTCCAGATGGGGAACCTTGAAGTGATTCAAATAGAGCGGCACCGTGTCCGGGTGGGGATTGCCAGTCCAGAAACCACAGCGGTCGGCCGGGCGTTTGTTGAAAATCGTGCGCAGGCGTTCACGGGAATCCATGGGTTATTTCTCCGGTGGAGGGTTGATCAAGGGAATTCCGTAGGGACCGTCTTCCAGAATGAGAAGGGTTTTATTTGCCGATAGGCGATCGATGGCGCGTTGGACCATCTGTTCCGCAGACTGCCGTGGATCGGGCGGGAGACACAGGCCGGCTCCGCCATCCATCCCGGGAAGCGCATGGGTTTCGAAGAGGGCTCCGGTGACTTGGGGTGCGCAATAGATCAGGCGACCGGTCGGCCCCAATTTGCGCAGGACCCGTCCCCACATTTGGGGTTGCCACTGTTCCGGGATGAACGTCCAGTCGGGCGAGAGCAGGTGGGCATCCAATCCGTCAGGACCGAGTTGCTTGAGGAGCGCGAGGACTTTTTTGTACCGGGCGCTTCCGATCGGGTCGGGGTCGGAATGACAAGCGAATAGAATCAGGGTTCCCCCGGGCTTGACCGCGCGGACGGCTTCGACGCCTGCTTTGCCGGCCTGGTAATGGTTGACCCCAACAAATCCGGCATGGGATAAGACCGCGTCAAAAGCATGGGGAATAACCAGGGTTGAATCCGCCAGGATGGCCGCACAGGCGGCCGCGTGAACCTGGCACATCGCCCCGCCCCAGACTCCGGTTAATTCACGGCGGCGATTGACGGTGCAATTCAGGGTGAAATCGCAACCGGCCAGTGCGGCCACAGCCCGGGATTCGGTCAGGCACGGATTGTCGGTCAGGTTCAGGCTTTGGCAGAGGGGATCCGCCATCATGGCCGCGCCATGGAATTCATAGGTGACTTTTTCGCCGGCGATACCGGGGCAAATGGACTTGGATCCGCCGCTGGCACCGGCCATGAAATGGGGTTCAACCAGGCCGGTGATAATTTTGAGGTCGGCATCCAGGTAATGAGTATTGATCCAAGCCTCGGTCCCGCGCGGGGTAACACCCACCCGGCGAAGATGGGTGGAATCGGTGCAATCGTGCTGGAGCAGACGGATATCCCCGGCCCATAACCGGTCGGGCAGGAAGGATTTCAGTTCCGCTTCGCTCAGGGCGCGATGGGTTCCGGCGGCGACGAGAACGTCGATCTGGCGGATATCCACGGCAACGAGTTGATCGATTATGGGGATTAAGATGCTGTCCGACCCGCGATAGGGGACCGGGCGGGTGTTATCGCTGACGACGATGAGTGCGCGACAGTTGGGTCCGATGGATTGGCGGCGTTGCCGGGCCAATTCGGCGAAGGGCGGGGAATTCAGGGGGCGGGCCAGGGCGGCGTTGATGGCCCCCCCCCCGGGGGGGAGGGGGGAGGTATCGGGGAGGGAACGAACGACCGCCGAATCCGGAATCCGGATTTCGATCGATTGGGAGCCATATTCAAGTTCGAGGGTGCGCAAGGAAACCTCCGCTTTCCAGAAATGTACTGTGGGGCAGGCGAAGAGGGAAGCGCAAATTGCAGCAATTCTCATTCTGAGTGCCCTCCAACAAGCAGGTCGGCCATTCCTGGCCGACTCGGGTAAGTGTCGCAACCCCGCCTTGGATATCACATCGCGCTTGTGTTTGAGGATCCGTTCGGGCACAGTTTTGACCATAAAAAACGGCAACTCAACCAGGAGGCAATCTCATGCCAGTGACAACTTATTATTTGAACCCTGAGGGTGTTATCCAGTCGGGATTGAGTGAAGCCGAGACGAAAGCCGCTTTTGAATCACGAAAAGGCCTGCTCTGGTTGGATGTGAGGGAGACCACCGAAGAAGACCATGCCTTTCTGGGTCGTGTTTTTAATTTTCACACGCTCGCTTTGGAAGATTGTGTCAGCCCCCTCATTCACCCGCCTAAAATTGACGACTTCGGCGATCATCTTTTCATTATTGTGCATGGGATCAATCACCAGGCGGATGCCGAACTGGTCGAGACCGCGGAACTGGCGATCTTTCTGGGGTCCCATTTTGTGGTGAGTAATCATAATTTTCCGCTCTATAGCGTGGATGCCGTTCGACGTCTGGTGGAACGGGATGGCCGACCCCTGAAGCGGGGCGCTGACTTTCTCGCCTACACATTGATCGATGTTCTGGTGGATAATGTGATGCCCACCCTGGACCAGATGAGCGATATCGCCGAGGCGATTGAAGAGGAAACCATTCGGAGTCCTCAACAAACCACGCTGGAAGCCATTTTAAAACTCAAGCGGTCGACGCTGCGAATCCACCGGGTCATGGCGCCGCAGCGGGAGGTGATGAACCGGCTGAGTCGGCGCGAGTTTTCCATCATTCGGGATGAAGCCCACATTTTTTATCGCGATGTGTATGACCATATTGTCCGCATTGAGGACATGAACCAGGGCCTTTTGGATCGGGCGGATAATGTGCTGGCAACCCATCTCGCTTCGGTTGCCAACCGTCAGAATGAAACGATGCGGGTTCTGTCCATCGTCGCCACCATTTTTATGCCCCTGACCCTGTTGGCGGGGATTTACGGCATGAATTTTGATTACATGCCGGAACTGCGCTGGAAATGGGGATATTTCGTCGTTCTGGGGGTTATGGCCCTGGTGATCGGTATTGTTTTGTGGCGACTCTGGGTGCGGCAGTGGTTGCAATGGGGGCGAAAACAGTTGCCCTTCGTAAAACCGTTCGCGGTCGATCCAGAAAAACTCATCGGTTATATCGGACGCATCGCCAACCTCACCGGAAAGCCCCCTAAAGAGGGGAAGAATTGATGGTTTGAGCCGTGCAGGGACGCCCGGCTCTATCGGGGAAGTGCGAGAAGAATCAGATTGTGCGCAGTCGAGAGATCTCACCCGAACGGTCATTTGGATGATGGGATGTCTCGACTTCGCTCGAAATGACGGCTCCCCCGGGCCGACTCCGCCGTAGGAATGCCCCAGGCTACGAAGGCTGGTTTGACGGGAATGGACGGATGGCTCGATTATTACCACGACATCCCGCCGTTGCCAGATTTGAGGCCCGGGTTCTCGAAGAGTGGAATCATATCGCAGAACTGGTTGAAGAAGCCCGGCGCAAGGAGGCCAAACGGCAACCCGGTGATATGGATTGATAAGAGATTGCTTCGGGCGGGCCGGGCACCCCGCTGTGTTCAAGTACCGGTTCGGTATCGTCGTTGGGGAAGGGATCGTCGAGGCAGGGCTCAATGACCGGCGGGCCGGGCGGATCTGTACCGGAGTGGACCCGGACGCCTTCTTCGCACAGGCTGCTAATTACAGCCGCAACCCCCGCCGCCAACCCCTCGCCCTCCTGCAGCGGATTCACGGGTGAAATAAACATGCTCGGCGAAGGAATTGGAGAGCTCATCCCGATCGGGGCGCATGGTGTAATCCGCCAAGGTTCCCCGCTCCCAGGGTTGGACGGTGGCACACCCCCCTGCGATGGCCAACAAAACAGTGCTCAACAATTGACCCAGCCGTTTCCAATCGAATGGATATTTTTTCATTTCAAGAGTTCCTCGATTTCACGTATCAATTCGGCTTCGGTGTCCGCGCCTTTAAATCCCGCGTGAACGTTCCGAATAATTCCCTTACGATCCACTATATACGACGATGGCATGCCCTGGATCTCGGCACTCGCGACGAGTTTCTGCCGGGCATCGCGAAGGATGGGAAAACTCACGGAATGCGTTTTTAGAAAAGTTTCCATGGCACCGCGCTTTTCATCCACATTGATGCCGACGACCGTGAACCCCTGGCTTGCATAGCGCTTCTGCAGGGCGTCCAAGACCGGGAAAGACGCCTTACACGGACCACACCAGGAAGCCCAGAAGTCCACCAGCACCACCTTGTTGGCGAGATCCGGCAGGGTCCCTTCCAACGCGAAGGTAGCCAAAGACGGAAGCGATTGGCCGGGTGCCCAAGGTTCTGCCAAGGCGGACGAAGAGGCCAACCCGGCCACCAATATCAGGCCAAACGCCACATTACGAACGTTGCGCTGAATAATTGTAGGCATAAAACCTCCCAGTTTCGATTCGATGTTTATCCGTCACCATACAGCCTTCCGCTTGAAGGCACCCCTCAATGAGAGCCAATCCTTCGGTGGGGCCCAGGATAAAGGCCGAAGTGGAAAGAATACCGGCTTCTGTGCAGGTGGGCGCCACCACGGTGACCGCCCGGCAGGAATGGGAGACGGGGATCCCGGTCCGGGGGTCGAGGATATGTCCATATCGTTTGCCATTGACGGTCATGTGACGAAGATAATCGCCGGAAGTGGTGACCGCCCGGCGAGTCAAAGCCAGACCTCGCCAGCATTGCGTAGAATCGGCCGGGTCTTCCAAACCGATTCGCCAGGGCCCTCCTTCCGGTGGCTCGCCGTGCAGGCGCAAATCATGTCCAAAATCGATCAAAATGTTTTCGATGCCCGCCGCCAGGGCCATTTCCAAGACGCGGTCAACGGCATATTCCTTTCCGAGCCCCCCCAAGTCAATTCCCATACCGGGTTCCATGAGACGAAACCGTCCGTTCCGACGCTCGGTTTTTTTCCAGCCGACCTTTTGCAGGGCGCTGGCAATGTCGGCCTCATCGGGAATCACCGGAGGCGTGGCCTTATAGTTCCAGAGTCGGAGGAGCGGCAGAACCGTGGGATCAAAAATGCCATTCGTCAACCAAAAATACCAATCGCATAAAGAGAACAGGCTTTCCGCTTCGGCATCAATATCGACCCAATCCCCACCGGCGGAGAGATTGATCCGGCTGACCAGACTATTCGGACGATGCCGTGAGAACCGGTCTTCAAAGGATTGGATCCACTGGAGTATTTCGCCTTCGAAACTCTGGGCGCGCCCCCGGGAGGAGGCGGAAAAAATCAGGCCACACGAGGTTCCCATGGCGGAGAAGCGGAACTCGTAGTAATCCGCTCCCACGGATTTGACAGGTGCAGATTGGGCGGGGGCTAAAACCATAGCTTGATCCCCAGCGATAAGAGATTGGCCGAAGGATAGGCATCGTCGGCAGTGACCCCGTCCCCCCCTTCCATGATATAGCGCTCAAATCCTACATCGATGGACAGATCCGGTTTTGGGGTCCAGATCAATTTCAGACCCCATGAGGTGGCGCTGAGTTCCGAAAGGCGATAATCCGCCGAATAATTTTCAGGGGCACCGGCGAATCGGACCGCATAAAAATCGGCCGCCGATTGATTATATAGGCGAACCATCGGACTCAGAACGAAATGGTCCCCCATTTTTTGAAACCATGCCAGTTGTGCGGTTCCGCCCCGAATTCCATAGCTGTCCTGATAGTAGCGATAGGAGGCATCCAGACTCCCATTCAATTGATCAAAGAAATGAATCAGGGAAAGATAGGCGATCTGCTTGTCCTTTTGATCCGGTCGGTTTTCGGGGACCAGCACGCCGTTGACCTCTGCAACTTTGTAAGGGTCGCTGAGAAAACCGTCGACTTGCCCATAGGTCAAATTCAGCGTCAAGAGCGTTTTGGGGTCCAAGACCTGTGAAACTCCCACTAAGAAATCCACGGAATCCTTGGTTTCCGTGGCATTACGGTAATAGACATCGATCTGGTCGTGCGTTAACGCTCCCCCGATCAACAGAGTGGTGTTTTTTTGGTTGAAGTCGATCGCATCCCGCAGGGCCAGACCCACAGACTGGAAGTCGGATTCGGTGCTTACGGAAACCTGCCCTGCGACCGTTTGGTTCTCGATGCGCTTGGCTAATTCGACATTGATCCCATACCGGGTGTCGTCCACTGGGGCGGTGGGAACTTTGCCGGACGACCCCTGAGTGACTGGGATGACGGGGGTTGATGGTGACGGCGACGGGGAGGAGGGTGTCGGCGCAGGGCTGCCGGCCGGAGAGGAAGGTGCCGGAGAGGAAGGTGCCGGAGTTGGGGTGGGTGACGGCGCGGGCTGGGTGGCTCCGGCTTTACCATGCCAATGGAGAGAGGCAGGCATTGCCCAGCGGTTGACCCGACGATCTTCTTCATCTGCCTCCTCCTCTTCGCCCGGCTCAACCGGCGCAATAACCCCCGGTGAAGAGGGGGTGGAAGGCGCGGAACTAGGAGACGAAACAGGAGAAATAGAAGGGTATGCCGGTATTACCGGACTGGCGGGCGCACCGGTCGGAGATGCTCCGGAAATGGCATTATAGATGCCGTCCACTTTAATCGACAAATCAGGCGTGAGATCCTGTTGGTACAGGAAGAGTGGGGAAAAGATGTGCATGCGATCGCCATCTTCGGTGTAATCATTGATTTTTAACTCCACCCGGTCCTCCGCCGCGACACGCTTGACAGGACTCAGGTAAAGAAGGAAAGCTGTTCCCAGTGCGAGGCTTTTAAAACGCCAATCGCGAACCACTCCGATATTCAGTGATGCCCGTTCCATATTCCATACTCCCTATAAAGTGTCGGGATGAACCTGCGAGTCGTCGTCAGATTATAGTGGTTTTTACTAAATTAGAAAAGCTCTAGTTTGAGGGATGGACTTGACAGGGCGCATCTGCGATTCGGTGCAAATTCGCCTATTTCCTTGATAACCAGCCCCAGTTGGGGCTTCGCCCACAACCCTCTTGATTCGTGTGCGATTCGTGCAGATTCGCGGACGGGGTGGGTCATCCACTCTAATCGGAATTCCTTGAGCCCCGATCTTGATTGGACGCATGAAATATCGCTTTCTGGGAAACATTTTGGAAAGCGATTCTCTTTCGGGCCGTTGCCCAATCTATCCGAATATTTTACGCATCCGATCGCAATAATAGCGGACCAGTTCGAATTTGGCGTCCGGCGCGATTCGGTGGTCGGGGCAGGGAATATACCCGCCGAGCGCAACCAAGCCTTTCAAACGTTCGATCTCGGCGTCAATGGCGGCCTTGTCATGAGCAAAAACGGTTTTGTTCATGCCGCCCACCCCCCGCAGTTCCTTGCCGTAACGTTCGCGCCACGGTCGGATATTCGCGTTCCAGGTTCCGACTTCGATCGGGAACATGGTGTTGACCCCATTCTGGAGCCAGGTCGGAATGAGCGCATCGATCATTCCGTCGCAATCCAGCGACACGATGTTCAACCCGTATTGATGGATGAGGTCGGTAATCCTTTTGTAATGGGGACCGACTTTTTCCAGGAATACGGCGGGCGACACCAACGGTCCGTTTTTAAAGCAGATGTCCTCCCAGAAATGAGCAAAATCAAACCGGGCCCCGGATTTGAGGGTGTACTCCACGCAGTGATAGGATAGGTCGGCCACGGTTTGGATGATCTCATCGTAGAGGGCCTCATCGTCCGCCTGCAGGTAGCAGAGATTTTCCATGCCGATCACATTCCGGATGACGCCATACAGGCTGCCGCAATGAAGGCCATAGGGATAATCCCGTTGGTTCGCCTTGAGGAAATCCAGGCCGCCCTGGTCGAAGGGAAGCATCCGATCGTTCACGCGAACGGAGGCTTTTGTGACCCGCTCTTCGTGCCACGTCAGGCGATGTTTGTAATGCTCCTCCCAGGAGGCGCGATCCTTGAGCAAATGATCGATTTCAGCCGGAATACTGCCGGCTTCCGGTTCCTGTACCAGGGTGACGCCCTCGTTGTTCCGAATGTGCTTTCGACCATCGGGAAAAACCTCGATGACCCGGGGTTCAAATTCCGGGCGGAGAAACGCGTTGGGGTGGAAGGCGCTATACCAGTTGAAATCGAACCCAAGGATTTCGCTGATTCGCGCATCCGTCGGGTTCCCGTCGCCCCAGGTTTTGACAAGATCTTCCGTGATGTGCCCTTCCAGAGACCATTTCGCGAGGGTTTCACCCCAAAAGCCAAAGTGTACGATGGGCAGGCGGTCATAGGGTTTATCGTTCAATACGGCCATTGCGCGTTCACGATGATTCATCTGAAAGTCTCCCTCCATGGGATGGATGTGTTTATTTTTCGCCTATCGCGTAATTACACTAGCACCCTTGGAAATGATTGTCCAGAAAGGGAGAATTGAGTTTTCCGCTTGCGAATCGGTGCAGATTCTGTCACTTTTCCCACCACGAATGCGCGGCGTTACGTCGAATATACAGGCATGTGATCATGCCGATTGAAGCAGGAGTTCCATGAAAATCAAGAAAGTCTCAAAAAGTCCGATTCAGTGTTCCGGGTCTGAACTGGTCGCCTCACGATTCCGCCAGATTCATCTGGATTTCCATACCTCGGAACTCATTCCGGATGTGGGGTCGGAATTCGACGCGGACACCTATGGCGACTTGCTGTCCGAGGCGCGGGTTAATTGGATCACCCTATTTGCCAAGTGTCATCATGGAATGAGCTACTATCCGACCGAAGCCGGCACCCGGCACCCGAGCCTTAAATTTGATCTGTTAGGGGAACAGATCGAAGCCTGTCGGAAACGCAACATTGTGACTCCGGCCTATATCAGTGTTCGCGTGGATGAACATAACGCCAAAAGTCATCCCGAATGGATCGGCCATCTCAAGGATAACAAGTACTGGAAATGGGGCGATACCCTGAACGCCGGTTGGTACAACCATTGCATGAACAATCCGGCCTACCTCGACGAACTGGAAGCCCAGACTGTTGAAGTGCTCAAGTGGTACGATGTGGAAGGGTTGTTTTTCGACATGTGCTACTGTCCGGAGCCCGGTTGCTATTGTCCCCGCTGTTACGATAGCATGAAGCGGCGAGGATTGGACTTCACCAGCGACGAAGATCACCGGAAGCACGAGTTCCTCATCACCCGCGAGTATACGCAACGCCTGACCCGGACGATCCGCAAGATCAAGAAGAACGCCACGATTTTCTTCAACGGCCGCATGCGGCCTGGCATTTCCGAGGAACTGGATGTCTTCACCCATATCGAGATCGAGGCGCTTCCCACCGGCGGATGGGGGTATGCCTTCTTCCCGATCCATGCCCGCTACGGGCGCGTTCTGCCGCGTCCACTCCAGGGGATGACTGCCCGCTTCCACAAGAGTTGGGCCGATTTCGGCGGTGTAAAAACCGCCGACCAGTTGATGTTCGAAACCGGAACGATTCTCTCCGCCGGGGCGGTCATGAATGTGGGGGACCAATGCCATCCCCGCGGTGCGCTGGACAAAGGGGCCTACGAAGTGATTGGCACCGCATTCAAGCACGTCGAGCAATGCGAACCGTGGTGCGCAGGAGCAAAAGCGGCGGCAGAGATCGGCGTTATGATGTTGCCGGGCGAAAACGAAAAGACTGGAACATCCGTCGGGGCCGGATATATGGGGGGGTTGAACGAATCGGTGGATGGGGCCGGGCGGATGCTCTTGGAACTGAAGCAACAGTTCAACCTGATTTACCCCGATACCCCCCTGCAGGATTACCAGGTTGTGATTTTGCCGGATCAGGGAGTGGTTACCGCGCCGCTACAAAAGGCGCTGAAAGACTTCATCGCCAAGGGGGGCGCCGTGATCGCCTCCTACAAGGCTTCGCTGCGGGACGGTAAATTCCAGTGTCCGGGGTTGCCGGTCCGATATGTCGGCGATAATCCGAGCCTGCCCTGTTATCTGGACTTGGGCAAGGAACTCGGCCAAGGCTGGCCGCAGAGCAATTTTGTTTTCTATGAGGCGAGTAGTTTTGTTAAGCCGGTCGCCGGCGCGAAGTCATTGGGACGGCTGGTCAGTTCCTATTTCAACCGAACCTATGAACATTTCTGCTCGCATAACCAGACCCCTTATGACAAGAAGACCCCGTATCCGGTGGCGGTGGTCAAGGGCCGTGTGGCGTATATTTCGGCGGAGATCTTCAAGGCGTACCGGTTGCACTCGTACTCGTTGTACAAGAGTATCGTGGCACGCGTTTTGGAACAGGTACTCCCGCAGCCTCTCGTAAAGGCGCAGGCTCCTTCGGCCATGGAAATTTCGGTCAATCGCCAGACAAAGCCCAAGCGACTGGTCGCGCATCTGGTGAATTTTCAACCTCAGCGCCGCCACATCCAGGTGGAATGGATCGAAGAACTGTATCCGGTCAGGGATATTCCGCTCTCGGTGCGGACTGGAAAACGGCCGACGGCTGTAACCCTGGCGCCTTCCGGCGAACCCTTAACCTTCACAATGGACGGCGCGTATTGCCGACTGGTGGTGCCCGAGGTGAAGGCGCACACGATGGTGGCTTTTGAGGGGGTTTAAAGGGGTTTCCTATTTCCGCCAAAGCCATTCCAGAGACTCGGGCAGGAGGACGCCGCCATGTTTATAATTGTGCTCTCCATCGCCATAGTCCAGCCGGTAATCATAACCCGCGAACTGCAAGGCTGCGGCCATCTCCAGGTTCGCCAAGGCCCAATGGCCCCAACTGCAATCCAGATCGGCTGCGCCCGCCTGTAGGAACACGCGAATGGGTTTGGGCGGCGACTTGCGCACCCGGGTGGGGTACACATGGCCCCCGCGAATATCGGCGAAACTGCCGACATGACTCAATACTTTATGGAAAAAATCCGGTCGTTCCCACGCGGCATTGAAAGCGCAGATTCCTCCCGAACTGGCTCCGCAAATCGCCCGTTCTGTTGCCGCTGAAGTCAGTCGGTAGGTTTCACCGAGCATCGGAAACATTTCCTCCAGCAGGAACCGGACGTATTGATCGCTCAGCGTGTCATACTCGAAGCTGCGATTGCTGATCGGCTCCTTGCCGGGTGCCACAGGGGGGAAGAGGCCCGGATTAATGAATAGTCCGATCGTGACCGGCATCCGACCCTGATGAATCAAATTATCCATTACAATGGGAGCCCGCACATCCCCGGTTACATCTACATAAGCGCCGCCATCCTGGAAAACCATGACCGATGCCGGTGAGTCGGGCCGATATTGGGCGGGAACATACACATAATAGTCTCGTGTTGTGCCGGGAAAAATCGCACTGCGCCATTCGGCTTGGGTGATGGTTCCCCGCGGGACGCCCGGTTGGTAATTCGAGTCCGGGCCTAAAACATACGGACCGGGTTTGGGTTGGGGGATCATAAATCGTTCGGCCATGTTCAGCTCCTTTATTGAGTACCTTACCCATCCCGAACATCGAAGACCGAGACGATCAATGCCGGGGTTGCCCGAGAAAGATGTGTCTTCGATTGATGTCGGCCCGCCCTCTCTGGCGGGCGTCTTCCCGACCCATCCGGCCGCCGGGCACCGAGGCCCGGCCTACACGCCCCGCGCAGTTTCTTCTCGCACGATTTTCACCCAACGAGCCAGACGGGATACGTCGCCCTGCACCGTTTCAACGTCTTTTAAGTGAATGTGCAAGGCCAGGCCCTTGCAGGCTTTCACGCCATCCCGGATGATTTGCCGAATCCGGGTCTCATCCCAACCCGCGCATACCATGTCGGTCGGGTTGGGCCGCCAGGAAATGACATAGTCTTTGCCGATCTGCTCGGCGCAACGATGGATGTCGGCCGTCGGGGTGACGGCGATGCTTCGTAAATTCGGGATTTTCCTGAGCATATCGATTTTGGCGGTCAGATCTTCGCAACAACCGTAGTGTGTCATTCCAAATTTCGAAATGATGGGCAGTTGATATTGCAGAAGGAATTCCTCATGAAATCGGGGAGAGATCAACGTGTATTCCTGGGCGGCACAGAATCCCCACAGGTGAGCTCGTTTGCGCGGCCCTGAATTGGGGCGGGGCCATTCGAGTTCATCACAATAGGTGGTCGCCTGGTTGGCGTGGGAGGTTAAGGAATAATCGCCGGCTTTTTCGGCTGCGTCGTTGTTGGCCAGAATGCCGTCCCGCATCAGGGTGAGCAGCCGATGCAACTCCGCCGGATATTCATACATGTCCATCATCAGGGTTTGCAGGCCCCGCAAACGAGCGAGGCTGGTGGAAATGTCGGCTGAAAAGCCGTGATAGGCGGGGGCCCGGTTCACATCGATCGGCAGAATATCCCCCACGGCCTCCTG
This sequence comes from uncultured bacterium, assembly GCA_903824675.1. GTDB lineage: Bacteria > Verrucomicrobiota > Kiritimatiellia > CAIKKV01 > CAIJXV01 > CAIJXV01. The sequence continues at coordinate 28,874 of CAIJXV010000013.1, read as the reverse complement.
GATTTTGGAAACCCACTCACGGGTTTGGGCTTCGTCGATTTCATGTGGAGTCGGCTTGATCTTGTCCAGATCCGCCCATTCCCGAATGGCCGGGTTGAATTTCCAGGCGCCTCCCGTGTCTTCCGAATGGATGAACTCTTCCTTGAGTCCCCAGAGTTGGCCCCAGGTTCCCTTGACGGCCGCCCGTTGCGTGATCCACGGCTCCAGAATGGAATCATCCCCGACGCTGTCCTGAAAGATCATCATCCGCAAGGCGCGTTCATGATCTCGGAAAAACGGATCCTGACATTTCATCGCCGCATCGCCAAAAAACTCGCGGCACCAGACATTCCACATTCCATAGGTTGCCAACACCGGGACCGGGGAGGATTTGAAACTGTGATGGGCCGACCATAAGCGGCGGCGCTGTTCCTGGATCGGCTGGGCCGCCAATTCGGCATACTGTTTTGCCAAATCCCGCAGAATTCGAATATCATTGAGGGCGGGCATACAACTCCTTGAGTAAGGCTACGGACTGGTCAGTAATCATTTGGAGCGCTTCCGGAATCAGTTTTGAAGCGCTGGACGGCCGGGTTTCATACCCGCCGCGTCGAATGGCCTCCGGTGTCGGGATATAACCGACATAGCGGTTGGACATGTGCGCGACGAAGGTGCGTTTGGCGGGGCTTCGCTGCTTGATTTCGAGTTGGGCCTCGACAAACGGTTCGCCCGGAAGCACCAGCAGGGCCAGATCGCCCAAACGCACCGCCTGGATTTCATATTCAAACGCCTTTTGGGTCGCCAAGACCTGCTCCAAATCCACCAGCGAGGCGGCGAAATGCCAGTCCCATTCGAATCGCGTGTGGGTCGCATCGGTCCATTTCGGATCGGGATTGGCTTTCAGAAACAGGTGTGCATCTTCGAAAATCTTTTTGGGAAACGCACGGAATGGAATGTCAAACCGGATGGTCTTATAAGCGAGCACGGGATCGTCCTGACTGATGCAAGGATTGGTCAGTGCCGTCTGGACCGCCTGGGTGAGCAGTTTGGCCATGCTTTCGGGCGTGTCTTCCCGGTGAGGATTTAAGGAATCATGATGAATCACATTGCCGCAACAGCCGTTTAGAACCAGGGGAATTCCTCCTGGAAACAGGGTCTCACGGACTTCCCGGGCCCAGGCTCCCGGCCAATCGCTGTGAATCGCGGTGTGGGGATCCCAATGGACGGGATGCGATGTGTGATGCAACAACAGCGCCAAAGTCTTTAACTCCGGCGTGGTAAAAAGCGCCACGCCCACCTCCGGGTCACTGGGGCCTTCCCGGTAAAGCGCGTCATAGGGCCTCGACCATAAGCCCATTTCCGCGGTTCCATCGCGCATCACGACCCGACGATTGAATGAAACACGCGCTTCCAGGGAACTCCCGAAGAGCAGGCGTACCGGTTGTACCTGGCTGGCTGCTTCGCGGATCATGGGCTTCAGTTTTTCAAGAGCCAGGGGGCCGTAAGCGGGATCGGAACCCCGAATCCATGGGTATTTCTTCGCCGCCTCAAATCGGTCGGTCAGCATGATATGACCCAGGGAGGGAGAGGAGTGATTTTGGACCACATGAACGGCCACGGCATCCCGGTCAAATCCCAATTCGGTGGCCGCAAAATCCCGGATCGCTTCGGACCATTCCCGGGTGATGGCCAGTAAATCAAGGCTCAAAAGCAGAAACCGCTGGTTGCCTTTTTGAAAAACAAGGGCCCGGCCATACAGATCGTTGAGAATACATTCAGCCGGGCGATAAGCGCCGATATTGCCGTCGATCTGCATGCCCAGCCGCGGATTGATCGTCGTTTCAGCCACTCCGATTTGAAAGGCAGGATTCATCAGGATTCCTCGGTAATGGTTATTCTTCCGCCCGGTGAGCGGCGATGGTTTTGACGGCGGATTGCCAGTGAGTCAGTTGCTTGATTTCGGGGGTGAGACGGTGAATCTCCGTTTCAACCTCATGCCGGCTATCCGGGTCCAGATCCGCTTTCAACAAGGTCTGTTCGAGTTTGGTGCGCCGCCGTTTGAGTTCGCGGCGCCAGATGGCCATGAGTAGACCTTCGACGATTTCCTGCGGAGAAGTTTCCTCCCCGGTTGACTTGATCGGTCGACTCAGGACATCGGCGGCGAATCGACCCAGCGTGCGATCGACATCATCGCGCTCCAGGATGACGGACATCAAGGGTTGCTGCTCCTGCCGGGAAATCCGGACCGCTTCGATGAATCGGCGGGCCTGGGTGTCCTGGATCAAATGCAGGGGCAGGTGGGCATCGAGCATTTCGGCGAGCTCGGGATGCGCGGCCAGATAAAAAGCCAGCTCCATTTCCTCGGGAAGGGAAGGGAGGGCAGGCTGGAGTTTTGAATCGGACGGGGATTCAGCCCTCCGTTGGAATGTCCGTTCCGCGTCCTTGAGGTCCCGGCGCAGGTCATCGGGATGAATTTGCAGACGACGTCCGGCCGATTCGATCATGAGGTCGCGTTGAACGGCGGAAGGGGCGAGCTTAAGGAATTCGATGAGATTTTTTTCGATGCGCCGCAGGCCGACTTCGGAATGGGGGTCCTCGCGTTCGAGATTCAGGTCGACCAGGAACTCGATGGCAGAGCGGGCGGCCTTGAGAATCTGGGCAAAAGGTTCAGCGCCATTTTTTAGAATAAAGCTGTCGGGATCGGTTCCCGGCGGCAGGCGGGCAATGCGGACGGCGAGACCGGCCTGGACAAAGATGCCAGCGGTGCGGATGGCGGCTTCCTGACCGGCGTGATCAGGATCGAAGACCAGGACAATGGTGTCGACGTACCGGCGGAGGATGCGTGCGTGATCTTCGGTGAAGGCCGTCCCCTGGGACGCGACAGCGGCTTTGAATCCGGCGGCATGACACCGGATGACATCAATCTGGCCTTCACAAATAATCGCTTCCCGGGATTCAACGAGGGCGTTCCGGGCGCGATCAAGGGCGAAGAGGATATGGCTTTTGCGGAAGAGAGGGGTTTCGGGGCTGTTGACATATTTGGCGGTCTGAGCGTCAGTTGAAAGCGTGCGGCCGGTAAAGGCGATCACCCGCCCCTGTTCATCGCGGATGGGAATCATGACCCGGTCCCGAAAGCGGTCATACCAGGGTGAGGCGGAGGAAGGGCGGTCGCTTTTGATGAGGAGGCCGGCCTTTTCCATGAGTTCGGGGGGATATTTTTGGGCGCGGGACCAAATAAGGATCCGGTCCCAGCTGTTAAGGGCAAAGCCGAATTGGAATTCGCGGATGATATCCTGATCGATTCCCCGGCGGGCCAGATACTCACGGGCGACGCGGGCTTCGGGCGCCTGAAGCAGGTTGTTGTGAAAAAAATCAGTGACTTCGGAATGGATTTTGAAGAGCTGGTTTTTTTCTCCGCTTTTGAGGGCGTCGGGCCCCGACTCGAGTTCAAGAACCACCCCGGTTTTTTCGGCGAGCATACGGACGGCCGTCATGAAATCGACATTTTCGATTTGCATGATGAACTTGAAGACATCGCCGCCGGCCCCGCACCCGAAGCAGTGGAAAATCTGGCGTTGGGGGTTAACGGTGAAGGAGGGGGTTTTTTCCTTATGGAAAGGGCAGAGGGCCTTGAATGTGGCGCCCGCCTTCTGGATTTGGAAATAGCGACCGATGACATCGGCGATGTCGTTGCGGAGGCGAATTTCCTCGAGGACTTCCTTGGCGATGAGACCGGCCATGAGCACGCACCTTAACGGGGTTGGGTGCGCTGATCGGAGCGCTGTTCGCGTTGTTGGAGCATGCGGTTATGGGCTCGAGCGTAGTCGGATTCCAAGGCGTTCCCCAGTCGGTTTTTGATGATGACCAGGGGGCGGCCGATAGCGGATTCCTGACCGAATGTTTTCTGAAGGAGGGGCTGCTCGATGGACGTGAGGGCAATGAAGAGCAGGATGATGATGGTAACCGTTTGGACGAAGCCGGCAAAGGCGCCGCCGATGCGGTCCAAAATCAGAGTGGTGGCGAAACGGGCAAACTGGGCCAGAACATAACGGATCAGCATGAGCGTCAGGAAAAAAACAAAAACACTGCCCATGAGGGAGCAGAAGTCGAGGAGGGTTTCGTTCACCTCACCGGACGAATTGATAAATCGGGCGAGTGCGGGATAAGCCATGACCCCGCAGAAGAGGCCGATGAGGGAGCCACAGAACAAAGTGAAACTGGGCGAGACACCCTGGCGAAAGCCATGGATCACGCCGGCGATTACGAGAATCACGGCGACGATATCCACAAGACTAAAGGACGATTCCATGGGACACCTCCGGAGAGCGGATACGGATCACTTGCGGCCGAGCAACTGGCGGATTTTAGCCGCTTCGGTACTTTTGGGGTCCAGCTCAAGATATCGCTCAAAATTTTTCCGGCTCATGGATTTATTGCCGACCTGTTGGTAGACGAGGCCCAGGGCCAGATGCACTTCGGGGTTGGCGGGTTGGGCCGCCTGAACTTGGGAGAGTTGGAAGATGGATTCTTCGTAGTGGCGCAAATCGCGCAAGGTCAGGCCCAGCATGTAGCGGGCACTGAAGAGTTGAGGTTGAAGGTCCAGGGCATAGAGATAGGCGTCGCGGGCATTTTCGGGTTCATTGTTAGCCTTATAGGCGAGGCCGAGATTGTAGAAAGCATTGACGAGTTTGGGGTCCTGCTCGATGGCGCGGGTAAAGAAATAAATCGCCCGATTCCAATCGCGCTGCTGAAAATAGGTGAGACCTCGGGCGTGGGCTTCGGCGGCGGATTTGGGGTCTCGGACGGGAGCGGGGGTGAAATGGAATGCCTGATGGGCGCCGTCGGAGGCGGTGGCACCGTTCTCTCGCGCGAGAATGCGGGTGCGGGCCTCGGCCATGCGTGAATCCCGTGCGAAGCGCCGGATGAAGTCGCGATAGGCCTCAATGGCGGCCGCGCTGTTGTCCAGGTGGCGGTCCTGGAGAACCGCGAGTTCCCAATAGAAATCCGGTTGATCGGGGTGACGTGCCCGACCCTGTTGGAGGAGGACGAGCGCCTCGTCATAGTTCTCGCCGGCGATGGCCTTGCGGACCGAATTCAGGACGGTTTCAATTTCAGGCGCAGAGCGGGCGGATTTTCCGGAAGCGCGGGCCGGCCGGGTGCCGTTGCGGATGGCTTGGGCACGCGGATCATTGCCGGCGAATTTGGCAAATTGTTGGAAATAGATTTTGGCTTGGGCTTGATCGTTGAGCCAGTTTTGATGGAGGAGTCCCATGTTGTAGAGGGCGGGGGGATAATGGGGTGAAACAGCGAGGGCTTGCCGCAACCAAAGCCGGGCGTCATCCGCGCCTTTCAGGTAGAGTTCGAGACCGGCCATGGCGGTGAGGATGCGAGGGGAGAGCGGCTGCCGGTAATAGGCCTGGGTGAGCAAATCCCGCGCCTCTTCGAGATGCCCGGCCGATTGTTGCAGGTTGGCCAGGTATTCAAGGGGACGGGAGTCCTCGGCGTTCAATCCGGCGGCGCGTTGGAACTGATCGACTGCCTCGGTTGTTTTGCCGGTTTTGAGATAGGCCAGGCCGAGATTGGCGCAGGCCGAGGCGTTGGCGGGTTCGGCCGCCACGAGTTTTTCGAGAATGTGAACGGCCTTGGCCGGATTCCCTTTTTCGAGTGCTTCGATACCTTCCTCCAGCGCGGCCCGGGAGGGTCGAACCCGGCAGGCGGTTCCCGAGACGAGGAGAATAAGAACGGCCAAGCCGATAAAACCACGGATTATTCTTTGCATAATCATCTTTCCATCCACCGAGGCTGAAAACCCTTTGCACGTTGAAAAATACGGTTTCACTATAAGCCGCCCGGCCGGACTTGGCAATTATCAATTCCAGGCGTAGCCCCTGGAAATTTATCTCGGCCAATCGTTCCCGTGTTGTTATTGTTTGATTTTCGTCAGAGAAGGGGCTCGAAATTTATCCGCCCTCTGTTTTACCGATCGGAGGACCATGAAACGGATCGCGATTGTCGGTGCGGGCGGGATGGCCCGAACGCGGGCGCAAGCCTTGATGGCGTCGGGAGAGGTCGAAATCTGCGCGGTTGCCTCCCGCCACCTTTCCACCGCGCAGGCGTTCGCCACCGAGATCGGGTGCGCCACCTATTTTGATGACTATCGTCAGTTGATGACCGCGCACCCGGATGCGTTGCTGGTGGAAGTCCCGCACACGGTGCAGGACGAGATTACCGGCTGGGCGCTGGAGCAAAATTTACACCTGTTGATCGGGGGTGTTCTGGCTGCGAACACCGAGACGGCGCAACGGATCCTGAACCTGTCCCGGAGCCGACACCGGGTGGTCGAGGCCGGTTTCGAGGCGCGATACGACGCCGTGTGGATTGCGGCCAAGACCTTGCTCGACAGCGGAGAATTGGGCGATTTGGTCGCGATTCGTTCTCTGGCCTTATGGGGTGGGGATCCGAAAAGCTGGTACTATCGGCAAGAGGACAGTGGCGGGATGCCGCTAACCCACATGAGCTATTGCTTTATCAATCCCATCCGCTGGCTTGCGGGTAACCCGCACGCGGTGTCGGCGTTCTCCAATCGCAAGCTCCATACGGCACCCGGCTTGCTGAACGAGGAGACGTGCGTCGCCAACCTGCTTTTTAAGGGGAATGTACTGGGCAGTCTCACCGCAGGATTCGTCAAGCCCGGCAACCTGCCGGCGTGGACGGCCATGTTCATCGGAACTCGCGCTGCCGTGGAACTATTTCCGTTGGAGAACGGCGTCGGCCACCTGCTGTTCTATCGAGGTGACCAGTGTGAGTGTCGCCAGTTCGAGTCCGCGGATAATCCCTTCAAGGTCCAGGCGGCTGCGTTTCTCGCTTCTCTCGACGGGAGCAACCAGTGTCGAAATACGCCCGCGGACACCCTTGATGACATTCGGATTGCCGAAGCCATTGTGGCTTCTGGCCGGCAAGGCTGCACGATTTCGCTGGTTTCAGCGTAACAGGAAGGAACGATAACCGCATGAAAACATTCAATGGACTGGGAATGAATCTGGGGAATCTCGCTCGATTATCAAAAGCCAAGACCCGCTCGATTTCGGCGGAAAATCCGAAAGGGGAAAAGGGCCGCGGGGGGATGGCTGTTCCCCAGGGAGGGGCGGCGCGGGAGTTGGGTCAGGGATGGAAGGTGCAACCCTGCATTTCGATCAAGCCGGGCGAAACCGTGGAGATCGCCGACATTCGCGGGGCAGGCGCGATCCAGCATCTCTGGATGACGGCGGCGCATCCGCGGTTCGCGATATTGCGGATTTATTGGGATGACCAGAAGCGGCCCAGCGTGGAGGTGCCCTATGGGGATTTCTTCTGCAACGGGTGGGGGGTGTATGGGCAGTTATCGAGTTTGCCGGTGTGTCTCAATCCCGGTTCGGGAATGAATTGCTGGTGGGAGATGCCGTTTCGTAAGCGCTGCCGGATGACCCTGGAGAATCGGGGGGCGGCCGAAACCCATCTCTACTATCAGATCGATTACACCCTGACCGAAGTGCCGGAGGATTGCGCCTATTTTCATGCCCAATTTCGCCGCGCGAATCCCCAGCCTTACGGCGAGGTTTACACGATTTTGGATGGCGTCCGGGGATGGGGCCAGTACGTGGGGACTTCGATGTGCTGGGGAGTGAACAACACCGGGTGGTGGGGGGAAGGGGAGATTAAATTCTATCTAGATGGCGATCGCCGGTTCCCAACGATTTGTGGAACGGGAACAGAGGATTATTTCCTGGGTTCCTATAATTTCGATCCCGGCACCTCCAATCGATGCACTTTTGGTGACACGCGGGGTGAGGCCTCCCGTTATCAGCCTTTCACGACGCCTTATTCGGGGATGCATCAGGTCATCCGGCCGGATGGGGTCTACCAATCGCAAACCCGGTTTGGGATGTATCGCTGGCATATTCCCGACCCAATCCGATTTGAGCGGGAACTCCGGGTGACGATCCAGGCGCTGGGTTGGCGGAGCGGTGGGCGGTATCTGCCCCTGCAGGATGATATTGCGTCGGTGGCATATTGGTATCAAACCCTGCCGACGCCCGTTTTTCCGAAATTGCCGGGTGCGGATGGGTTGGAAGTCATCTAATGATTGACGGGGCCTGACCTCCGGTCATTAAAAAAGTTAAAAATTATTTCGACAAATCACCCTTCTTGTGTAATAGTAAAGCAAATCGATGGACATACTTGGTTTTATGTGTCATGAGGAAGGAATTCAGGCTGTGAATAGGTTTTTTGGCAGTACCCATGAGGCGATGAGCAACAGCACCGATCTGTGTTGTACTTGTGCGCGTCCTTGTCCGGAAGGAGGGACTATGCGGTACTGTTGACCTAAACAGGCAGGTACATTGGACATAGCCCACCCCCGGTAACAGGGAGGTGGGTTTTTGTTTTTAAGGATCAAATCATCAAACGAAAAAAAGACAAACATAGATGGACAAACGAAAGATTAGGAAAACATCATGAAAAAGCAGATTATGAGCGGGTTTGGGAAGAGTAATTGGATCGTGGCGGGTATCCTCGGGGTGTCGTTGGTGTATTCCGCGCAAGCCGGAGTGCCTTTTAACAACCTCCAAGGAGTAGGCGGGGCGGCGTTCAACCCCCTGGCTTATCCAGCGGGGCAGAACAAGGCGGAAAATTCGGATAGCGTACTCAGTAATCCCCAGTTCGGGGCTTGGTATGTCAATCTGAGCGATGTGGATGTGGACTGGACGGCCATCGGCGTCGCCGAGACGATTGGGGGCCGGTTGGAATTGTCCTACGGGTATGAAGTGATATCCCCTGCGGCGCAAAACATCAAAAAGTCGGATCTCGGAGCCAAGTTGCTGTTGGTTCCCGAAAATCTGGGCGGGCAGGCCTATGTGCCGGCGGTCTCCGTGGGCACCATCTGGAAAAAGACGGATAATGTCGCGGAGGGAGTGGATGACAACGCCTTCGACTACTATCTAGTCGCCACCAAGTTGGTGACCCAATTGCCCCTGCCGGTTCTATTGTCTGGCGGCATTCTGAATACCAAGGAACAGGTAACGGGGGTCTTCGGCTACAACGATAATTCCGATAACACCTTCTTCGGGAATATCGATGTGCTGCCGCTCTCCAACCTGGCGGTCGGGTTCGAGTACAAGCAGGGCGCGTCTTACAGCGATTTCAATAATGCCGATTATTGGGATGCGCATGTCGCCTGGTTTGCCAACAAGAACCTGTCGTTAATTGGCGCGTATGTCAGCGCCGGCGATTCGAAATCGACAACGGAAGCCGGGCTGGGTGACGGCGTGGTTTTGAGTGCGCAATATGCATTTTGAGGCGGGTGGGAAGGGCATAACACATCGAACAATGAGGAGAAACGAAAATGACGACCAGAGGAATCAACACATTGGCATTGCATGCGGGTCAGCAGCCTGACCCCACGACGGGGGCCCGCGCGGTCCCGATCTATCAGACCACGTCGTATGTATTCAAAAGCTCAGAACACGCGGCGAATCTGTTTGCGCTGAAGGAGTTCGGGAACATCTATACCCGGCTGATGAACCCAACGACCGATGTCTTTGAACAGCGCGTCGCGGCGTTGGAAGGCGGTACAGGGGCGCTCGGGGTGGCTTCCGGACAATCGGCCATTACCTATGCATTGCTGGCGATCACGCGTCCGGGGGACGAAATCGTGGCGGCCAACAACTTGTATGGCGGAACCTACCAGTTGTTTCATTACACATTTCCGAGGGTGTTGGGCCGAACGGTAAAGTTCGTGGACTCGCGCAACCTGGAAGCGTTTAAGCAGGCGATTGGACCGAAAACGCGGGCGGTGTATGCGGAGACCATCGGGAATCCCAAATTGGACGTGCCGGACTTTGAAGCGCTGGCCCGGATCGCCCACGAGGCGGGGATCCCTCTGGTGGTGGATAACACCGTCGGGATTGGTCTGGTTCGCCCCATCGATCACGGAGCGGACATTCTGGCGACTTCGGCCACCAAGTACATCGGAGGGCACGGAACGTCCATCGGGGGCGTGATTGTGGATTCGGGCCGCTTTAAGTGGAATAACGGGAAGTTCCCGGAGTTCACGGAGCCCGATCCGAGTTATCACGGACTGGTCTACTGGGATGCCTTGAGCAATGTGCCGGGGCTCGGTAATGTGGCCTTTATCCTGAAGGTGCGGGTGACGCTGTTGCGCGATATCGGGGCCGCGCTCAGTCCCTTCAACGCCCATCAGTTTTTGTTGGGTTTGGAAACGTTGCCGCTCCGGCAACAGCGACATTCCGCCAATGCGCTGGACGTCGCCCAATGGCTCAAAAAACATCCGTTGGTGAAATGGGTCACCTATCCCGGGCTGGAGGACGATGCGAGTTATCCGTTGGCAACGAAGTACCTGAAGAAGGGCTTTGGCGGATTGGTCGGCTTCGGTATCAAGGGGGGGCTGGAAGCTGGGAAAAAGTTCATCGACTCGGTCAAGTTGCTGTCGCACCTGGCCAATATTGGGGATGCCAAGAGTCTGGTGATTCATCCGGCCTCGACGACCCACCAACAGTTGACCGCCGCGGAACAATTGGCGACCGGGGTAACCGAGGATTATATCCGGCTCTCCATTGGACTGGAGGATGTGGAGGACATCAAGGCGGATATTGATCAGGCCTTGAAGAAAGCCGTAACCTGAACGGATGGAATCCGGATGAGCGCCGGGCCATGAAATCGATACCCGTCCTGGCCAGCCTATTTAGGTAAGGAGGCCACACCCAACGCCTCGACTTCGGCGCAGAGCGCCGAATAGGCGGCGGCCTGCAGGATTCCTGAGGGGGCGAAAACCGGGAAGGGGTAGCCTTCAATCGAGACACAGGCATCGCCATAGGGCCAGAGCAGGTTGATGTTGACCAGGTCATCCTTCGGCATTTGCCAGGCGGGATCGGGATTTGCGCCCGCCAGGCAAATCAGCCGGTTGTTCTTTTCGCGAAACAGGGGGAGTGCTTCCGGATCGAGACCATGATAGCCCAGGCGGACAACCAACGCCCCTTTAGGCGCGGTTTTGATGAAATCCTTGCGCTGACTTTCGAGGAAAGGATGAAACTGGATGGGTAACGCCCAAGCTTGATCTTCGAGTAGGCCCACATAGGCCTCGGGCATGTGCCCGGCCCAGGCGACGACGGTTTTTCGGCCGTGTCGCTGTTCGGCCGCAATCAACGCCGCCGCTTTCTGCAGGTGATCGATTTGTTCGCTTTTCAGGCGCCGAATGAGATAACGGATGCGGTTGAGATAGGCTTGGGCCAAAACGCCAGGCGGCTGGGGGGGGACCGAAAATTCGTCATGGAATTGTTTTTTGCCCAAATAGCGGCTACCCCATTCACGGGCATCGGGATAACTGTAGGATTTCCACATGGCCGGCATGCGACCTTTACGCGTCAAGGCGGCCGTGGTTTCGGCCATGACCATCCAGCCATTGAGGGCATTGGCGACATGGTTCAGGTGGCCGGAATGCCGGGTATCGTCAATCCGGGCCACTTGGTCGTTTGCGCCAAAGCCGGTATCGAAAAAGGCACTGCAGGCGGCCACCTCATTGGAGAGGTCGGGGTGAGATTTCGGGCCGAATCCCACGAGATAGGTGGGGCGTTTGGCTTCCTTGCCGATCAGCTTGCGGGCGGTATTCCAAGGGGGCCATTCCATGCCGACCAGGGCGATGTCCTGGGCTTTTTCGGATTCAGTACGATTGGTGGTCCAGACCCGATCAAACCCGATATTCACCAGGTTTCCGGCCCGGCCGTAGAGTTCGGGGCCGAGGCATCCGTTTTCCCACCAGAGGCCAATCGCGCCTCCTTTGAGGTGGCGGTCCGCGATGGTTTCTCCGACCCGCGTGGCCTCGGGTATCCGAGCTTCCGCCTCATCACAGAGCTTGAGGACCCCCTCAAGTATTTGGGCCGAGGGACTGGAAACTTGCGCGGGCGGCGGTGGGGTTTTGAAGGCCTCGATCCGGAGCAGGGTGTAAGGGTAGAGAATGGTGACATAGATGGCGTTGTCATGGGCGACGATCAGCCCCATGTGGGCATGCAAGGGGGTCAGGGTTCCATCGGGCAGATTATGGTAGCCATGGCTATGGTGTTTCTTGGCGGCAAAATCGTAGAAGTCCGGGTTTTTGACGGCGAGTACACCCAGGTCTTTGATGGTCCGTTTTTGGGGATCGTAGCAGATCAGTCGATGTAACATGCCCTTGCCGAAACCCGTGTTGTTGGCGGTTCGGATGAGGGTCCAGACCCGGCCATCGGGGCCGATGCTGAGGGCGGCCCGCGAATCCGGACTGGGGGACTCGGTCAGGCGACCGCAGTTTTTGGCCTTGATGGTCCGTCCCTTGCCGCCGAGATCGATGGCGAACAGGGTGGGGTCGTTCATCAGGATGAGATAGGCGGTTTTTCCATCGGGAGCCAGATTCCAAGTGGGAATGGAAGCCCCTGTGGCGTGAGTGAATTTTTGTTTGCCGACAAAAATGGGGCGGATCGAGATTTGATCGGTGGCGGGGTCATAGGTACATAAATCGAAATTGGTGGATAAGACGTGTGCGCGACCCTGTGAATCGACCAAGGTGGTGGCATAAGGGGTGAGCATCGGGCCGAGTTCGCGCCAGGCATTGGTTCCGCCGAGCCGGCCGAGCATCCAATGCTGGTCTTCGCAGGTGACAGCGTAAAGCAGGCTGCGGGATTCGTCGGCGACGATATCAATAATCCCCTGCCCGGGGAACGGGAGCCCCAGATTTTTAGCCTGACCCGTGCCGGGATCGTAGCTCATGACGTAGCCGCCCGGATAGGCGGTGGTGTCTTCCTTGCCGAGGCGATAACCTTGTTTGCTCCCGACATAGAGGGTGCCGGAGGATCCGACAAAATTGCGCGTGTGCAGTTTGGCCTGGGCGGCGTACCCGGTGTTTGTGAGGCCGCAGACCTTATGGGTATCGAGGACGATCCGTTGGGAGAAACGGACCGGATCGAATTCGACGAGAAAGGAATTCACTCCGTATTTGGCACTGCCGACATAGATGCTGCCATCCCGCCCTTCACAGAGCGAAAAATAGCCGGACTCCTCGCTGGTGGTTTCGGGCAGAACGTGATAAGCGGTGGCCCAGACATAGGGAAAGGGGGGACTGGCCGGCGTATTGGAGGTTGTGGACGATGGGGCAGCGACTGACAGGGTTGCCAAACAACCGCCAGCGAGGAGAACGGACCCAAGCAGGATACGAAAATTACATTTCATGTGAAACAGGATAACTTCTTTTTTAAGAACAAACAGGATTATTTTGAGAGTGGAGGAAACAACCTCAACTCAATCCAGACACAACAGGATTGACAATCCTCCGTCTGGAATTGACAATATTACATTTGAACGGAGGACCCCATGGAAATTCTGGATTGTTTTTGCGGAGTGGGAGACTGGGCGACCAAAGATCCTATTTTACCCAGTCGCACGGACGAAATCGTCCGGTTGATGGATCATTTTGGGGTAGCGAAGGCCCTGGTTTATCATAACTCGATGAAATTCAGCGGGTGGGCTCCCGATGCCAATCAGCAGATCGCTGAAATCTGCCAAAAGGAACCCCGGTTTATTCCCGCCTTTGTCATGGGTTTGCATCCCCATGATTCGGGGCCCGCGCTGGGGGATTACCTAGCCGCCCTGAAAGCGGCAAAAGGCAAGGCGGTCTGGCTGAGGTTGCCGGCCACCCCGTATCGGCAGGCCCGCAGTTACGCCAGTTGGTTGATCGGCGACTGGTTGCGCGCCTGTTCCGAGAAACGGATTCCGGTATTCTTTCACGCCGAGGACGATGATCCCACCTTGTTTCACACGCTCTGCTCGGAATTTCCGGATCTGCGATTAATTCTGACCGGGGTAATCTATGTCGGGGATCATTTTTTGTATCCCTTGTTGAAGCAACATCGACAATTGCGGGTTTGCCTGGGCCAGATGTATATTCCGTCGGGAAATCCCGGACGGTTTCTCAAACATTTCACGGCGGATCGCCTATTGTTCGGGTCGGGCCTGCCCGAGTTTTCGCCCGGCGGGATGATTGCCCATGTTCAATATGCGGATATCCCGGATGCGGATAAAGCCCGAATCCTGGGCGGTAATCTTCAGGAACTCATGCAGGAGGTGCGGCTATGAGCCTACCCTTGATCGAATATGGACGGCAGGGAAAGACCGTCGATGCGTTTCCGATTTTGGATGCCCATGCCCACGTGCATTTCATGGCGGGAAGCGATGTGTTGCCCTTGGAGGATCAGGTTCGAGAAATGGACCGTTGCGGAATTAATGTCATGACGGTGAGTTCAATCCTGGCCCTCGCGGCGGATTTTGCTCGCGGGAATGATCTGGTGGCAGACGCCGCCCGGCGTTTCCCCGGGCGGTTTCTCGGTTATTGTCATGTAAGCGCCGTCTATCCGGAACGGATGTTGCCGGAATTGGAGCGGTGCTTTGCCAACCCGATCTTTCGCGGGATCAAAGTGTACCAGGTGGGGCCGATGTATGACTGCCCGGCTTACGATGCGGTTTGGGCTTTTGCCAAAGCCCATCGCGCGCCGGTTCTCGCGCATACCTGGGGCGGAAACCTGACGGGATTCGATAAGGCCGCTGAAAAAAATCCCGACGTGAATTTTCTGGCTGGACATGCCGGTAGCGGTTTTGCCTATCAGCCGTATATCGATGCGGCTCTCCGCCTGCCGAACTTTTACCTGGATCTGACCTATTCCCGGGAGCACACCAACATGATCGAGACGATGGTCGAGGCGGTGGGGCCCGACCAGATCGTGTGGGGGAGCGATGCCCCGACCTTTTCCATGACCCATCAGTTGGGTAAAGTGCTGTTTGCCCGGATCTCGGATGTCGCCAAGCGCAAAATCCTGGGAGAGACAGCGGCTCGGGTGTTGGGCATCGATTTGAAGGCTTAGGTGCCCCCCGTTTGTAGCGGTTTAGACTCGGCAGAAGGTAAGGGGTTGCGCGCATCCGCACCGACTGCCGGCACCTATTCGTTTGGGTTCATTCCCTCGCCACCGGGAGGGAGGTCCGGCCATTGATCAGATTTGTGTAAGACAAGTCATTTAAATCACATTGTCGGAACGGATAGGGTTCGCTAAAGTTTTAAGTCTGAATACAGGAGACGAACCATGACCCATAAATCCCAGAGCGCGGTGACGCATGTGATGGAACCCTGGGTCCCGGGCACCTATGGGGTTCTAACGGTGGGAGGGGCCACTGATGACACCGGTTTATGGGCGTTTCCGTTGGCCACCGGGCCGACGGAAAAACCTGATCGCCGGACCCAACGATTATTGGGTACGGGTATTCCCCTGACCATCATCCAGCGTACGGAAGAAGTTCTGACGGTGGATATTCCCGGCGATTTACGAGGCGTAAGCGCTTTGCTGACCAGCGCCCATTTCGATCCCAAACGAGCTTGGATTGTAAATCGGCCGCAGATCAACTGGGCCTATCCGGCCAGTGCGAAACCGGGTGGAGAATTGCGCCTGATGGGACGCAATCTGGCCCGGTTCGACTGGTATCCGACGATCAATCCGAAACATCCGGTGAGTTTTGGCGGGTTACTGGAATTTGATGACCTGCAATCCACCGCGGCCGGGACGCGAGGATGGATCCGACGTCGCGGCGAATCCTCCGGACTTCCCATCGGGCCGATCAAGGCCAGTGCGTATGAGGCCCGGGTCCTCTTGCCGGCCATTTTGACTCCGGGAGCCTATGAGGTTTTTTTACATAACGGGTGGGGGGGGATGGATGGATGGTCGGAGCCCTTTTTCGTGGACATCGAGGCGTGTTCGTCCTGGCCGTCGACCGGGTATGAGGTGGATGCCTATGTGGCGAAGACGGGGAATGAGGCGACCGGGATCGCCCATGCGTTGGCGGATCTTCAGAAGAACGGCGGAGGGATTTTACGGTTCGGACCTCGGACCTACCATCTGACGGAAACCCTGGTAATTCCCCCACGGACGGTGGTCCGGGGAGCGGGGGCGGACCGGACCTTGCTGGATCTGCCGTTTGACCACACGAGTGGCGCCCAACCGCCCTTTGTGGCCATCACGGGCGACGGGGATTTTGCCGTGGAAGATTTGTATATTCGCGGGACCTACGCGCCCTTATTGATTTGCGCGCCGAGTTTCAACCCGCAGACCCAGGACGAGGCCGCGCGCGAAAGCGATGCGCAGTTGGGGCTGTCCGAACGGCGGGCTCATAACGTGGCGGTGCGGCGGTGCCGGCTGGAACAATTACCCTTCCGTCAATCCATGCGGCGCCCAAAGGATTTTGATTCGCGCGGGTGGATGAAAGCTTTTGGTGGAAAAGGCTGGGCCGGAATTGGCGCCGATCAATATGCTGCGGTATTTTTCAAAGGTGACGGCCTGGAGGTGGCCGACAGTCATATCATCGGGGGCGGGCATGCGGTGAATATGAATCGCAGTACCTCGGTGCGGATCACGGGGAATACCTTGCGGGCGGGATGTGCGGGCATGGCGGTTCATGGGTATTCGCGTCTGACCTGGCCGGCGGATGGGAGCGGCGCGAAAATCGAAGGGTGCGCCATGGCCCGGGTGATCGTGGAAGATAATGACATTTCCGCCGTTTCTGAATTCGCCCGGAACCTGGTGTCGTTTAATTTCGGAGGGGACGACCTGCATATCGTCCGCAACCGGATCCAGGGTATTTTGCCGAACTGCGATTCGGAGGCGTTGATGACCCATCTCTGGCAGGCGCGCTGGGTCGAACCGCGAATTCGCATGACGGGGCCGACCACGGGTGAAATCCTGGATCCCGGCGGTGAAGTGTCCCGGGAAAATCTTGAAGGCGCTTGGCTGGAAGTCATGGAAGGACGGGGATTGGCCCAGTTGCGACGGGTGGTGAAAAGGGATGGAAACCAGTTTAAAATCGACCGGCCTTGGGACTGCGAGCCCGACGAACACAGCCGGATCGCCTTCACCGCGCCAGCCCCCTTTCGTAATCTGACCCTGGTCGACAACACGGTGATTTCCGAAGCGGTCAATATCATCGTGTGGGGGACCAGTTACGATACGGTGGTGGATGGCAATATGACCGCCGATGGCCCGGGGATTACGATCTGGTCAGTCCGCCTGGCGCCCGACCAGAAAGTGTGGGGGGGCGCGATATTTACCACCGTGATCAACAACGTGGTGGATCGCGGGTTTGGGAGTTCGGTGCCGGCCAATGGGGGCCCATTGGGTATTTTCAACCTCATCTGTTTCGATTATTCGGGGGCGCCGATCGGATATGATTACCTGGGTTACGTGGTGCGGAACAATCATGCGATGAACAATACGGGGATCGGGTTCCAGGCCTCGTTTTCGCGGGGTGCCAATCGGGGCCGGGAAACGGACACCGCGACTCGGGTCCGGGAGGCCGGGGTCGTGATCGAGAAAAATCACTGCAGTCGGAGTGGAGTGGGGATTGTTCTGGAAAAAGGAACGCGACTGGTCGAACGGGATAATACCTCCGACCAAGTGGAGTACCCGCTGACCTGGGTGGATGCTTCTTGATGACTTGCGGGAGGAGCGCCGCCTGAGGCGTGCTTGGGGTCGGCTGCCGTGTCTGTCGCCCCGGCCAGAAATTAAAATTGAAGAATTTTTCCGGGGTGGTACGTTGGGAGCATGGGTTGGAAATTCACGCACACCTTCTTTTTATTTGTCGATGGACTCGGCTGGGCTCCGGCGGGGCCGGATAATCCGGTGACGCCCGCCGGGTGTCCCTGTCTTTCAGATCTCCTGGCGCACCATGCGGTGCCGATTAATGCCGGGTTGGACTGGCCGGGGATTCCGCAGAGCGCGACGGGACAGACGGCCTTGTGGACCGGGACCAATGCAGCACAGCTCGTGGGCCGGCATCAGGAGGGTTTTCCGGGACCGCCGTTACGGGATCTGATCGGGAAGGCTCATATTTTTGGCCGCCTCGCGGAATTGGGTTGTCGTTGCACTTTCGCCAATGCCTATTTCATCGACGAGCAACGGGAACTTCTCGAATGGCGGCGATTGTCGGTCAGCAGCGTGATGACCCTGGCGGCTTTCGGGCGGGTTCGGGACAAGCGGGACCTGGCCGCGGGAAAGGCGGTCTACCAGGATTTAACGCGCGAATCCCTGGTGCCGCGCGGATACACCGGCGCGCTGGTGACACCGGAGGAATCGGCGCGGGATGCGCTGGCGTTAATCGCCGAGCATGACTTTACCCTCTTCGAATATTTTCAGACCGATCACGCGGGCCATGGCGGGGACCGGAAACGGGCCGAACAGGCGCTGGGTTTGCTGGACCGGTTTCTGGCGGTCTTGCGGCCTGAATTGGAGAGACCTGGACACCGGTTGATCCTGACCAGCGATCACGGCAACATTGAAGATTTGAGTCATTCCCGACACACCGAAAATCCGGTGCCCTTGATCACTTTGGGTGAATCAGCGCAGGAGTTGCGCGAGCGGATTCACCGGATCGAAGAGGTGACCCCGGCGATTGTGGAGCTGTATGGGGCGGAGCGAAGGCGGCAGTGAATGGCCGCAGTCCGAAACGCATTTCCTTATTTAACGAGGCGTGCCTGAAGGGCGAGGGAGGGGCTGTCTTCCGGCGAGATTTGGAGCGCGGCGGATAAATGGCGAACAGCCAGATTGAGGTCTTGTTTCCAGAATGCGTCGAGGGCCGCCTCGTAGAGTCGGGCTGTTTGAATCAGGCGTTCATCGGTCCTGTTTTTGCGGCCGAGTAATTCATAAATACGGACGGCGTGAGAGCTTCCCTTCGGGATGACCTGGTCCAGAAGACGGGTTTCGATTTCCGGGCCGGCCTGAAGACGGGTTTCCTCGCCAAGGATGATCCGTGTGCCGTAATCTTTATTGAGGGTTTCAAAGCGGGAGGCGAAATTAACCGCTTCGCCGACGACGGTGTACTGCATACGCTGGTCGGATCCCATGTTGCCGGCCGTCACGAGACCGGAATTGATGCCGATCCGCACCGTAATTTCGGTGTTGAAGGTGGATTTGAAGAGGGGGCGGAGACGATCGAGGGCTTCTTGTTTTTCGAGGGCGGTGAGGCAGGCCTGCAGCGCGTGATCGGGCAGGGGAAACGGAATACCCCAGACTGCCATGATCAAGTCGCCCGCGAATTTGTCGACGTATCCGCGGCGTTCCATGATGAGGTGGGTCATGGGGTTGAGGTATTCAGAGAGGAGACGGGTGAGTTGTTCCGGGGGGAGGATTTCGGTGATGGCGGTGAATCCGGCGATGTCGGAGAACATCATGGTGGCTTCTGTCTTGGAGCCCCGGAGCGAAACCCCGTCGGGATTTTTTTCGAGATACTGGAGAACGGCGGGAGAGACCATGGTGCCGAAGAGATTGCGAACCCAGCGCTTCTGGATTTCGGATTGCCAGTATTTGAGCATGGTGAGCACGCTATAGATGATCAGGAGATAGACCAGGAGGGGAGCCGGCCGGTAGATGAAATGAAAATCCTCGAGAAGCAGCAGGCTGGTCTTGATGATCGCCAGTGCGGCCAGGATCAGGAGCAGGAAGGAGATCCAGGCCTGGCCGTGATCGATACACCAGGTGAGGAATAAGCCCATCAGTAAGATCACCCCGATTTCAAGGAGATACCGGATCCATCCCGGATGGGTCAGGGAATCGCCCGCGAGAATATTATCGACCACCGTGGCTTGGATTTCGACTCCGGAAAAATCGGGGGAAAGGGGGGTCGCCCGGATATCCCGGAGCCCGACGGCGGAGGTGCCGACAAAGACGATCCGGTTGGAAAAAACGCCGGGAGGGATTTCGCGGCGGATGACCGTGCGGGCCGGGATTGTGGGGAAAGAACGGAAAGATCGGGGATTTTCGGAATCCGGTTCGAGGCGTCGGTAGTTGATGGCCAGGCGGCCGGCGGGGTCGGTGGAGATGCGGCGAGGACCGAGTTGCAGGGCGACGATGCCGGCGACATCGAAATGAATGCCGATCTGATTCAGTCCGGCATCAAGGCGGAGCGCTTCCAGGGCGAGGGACGGATAGAACCGGTCCTGTCCGAGCGACCAGACGAGGGGACTGGACCGGATGATCCCATCGTTATCGGCCGTTGCGTTGATGAAGCCATCCTGGCCGGCGGCGACACGGAGTTCGGGAAGCGAGAGCGTAATATGGTCGCCGTGGAGTAGGTAGTCCTTAATGCGCTCCCGGTAGTTGCCGGGTCCCTGGAGATAAAAGATGCTCTTGAAGGTCGGATCCTCCGGGGGTGTCAGGGGGGGTGATTCGGTGATCCGGGCACTGGGATGGAGGTAACAGCCGAGGACCACCGGTCCCGTCTGTAGGGCATCGGCGAAAAGTCGGTCGAAATCGGCGTTTGTACCGGCCGCTTCACCGAACGGGAGGTCCAGCTTAAATCGGCGGCGCATGAGTTCCTCGATGTGCCGGGGAGAGGTTCGATCGGGTTCGGCGAAAATGACATCGAAGACGACGATTTTGGCACCGGCCTCATGCAGGGCGCGGGTGAGATCGGCGAGGAGAAAACGGGGCCAGGGCCATTGGCCGAATTCCTGGAGACTGGCTTCGTCGATATCGACGATCGCGATCCGACCGGATTTCGGGCTTTCCGCGTTTTTCCGGATCAGCAGGTCGTGGGAAACATTGGCGAGGGTGGTGATGATGGGCGGTTCGTAAATATAAAGGAAAACGCAGGCGACCGTCAGTGCCAGGCCGGCGAAGAGGATGAGATGTTTTTTCATGCTTCTTTAGCGGCCATAATGGGGTTGGCTCATGTCGGTGGAAATCATAAGTCCTGCGGGAGTTGCGTCAATGCTAAACCTTGACTTTCCAGCCGGGCCCCGTCATCCTTTTCGTCATCCTTAGCAGGTGTTATTCAATCGGATATTTTCCGGAGGTCTATATGAGCTATCAACCGCTGGATTCGCGCTATGCTGCAATGCGGTACAATCGATGTGGACACAGCGGGGTGAAGTTGCCGGCGATTTCGCTGGGGTTGTGGCATAATTTCGGCGGGGTCGATGTCTTCGAAAACAGCCGCAAGATGGCCCTTCGCGCTTTCGATCTGGGCATCACCCATTTTGATCTGGCCAATAATTATGGACCGCCCCCCGGCTCGGCCGAGGAGAATTTCGGTCGGATTTTTAAAAATGATCTAAAGCCCTGGCGGGATGAATTGATCCTCTCGACCAAGGCCGGGTATCTGATGTGGCCGGGGCCCTATGGTGAGTGGGGGTCGCGCAAATACCTGGTGTCCAGTCTGGATCAGAGTTTAAAGCGCATGGGCGTGGATTATGTGGATATTTTCTATCACCACCGGCCGGATCCCGATACTCCCCTGGAGGAGACCCTGGGGGCGTTGGATTATATCGTCCGGAGCGGGCGAGCCCTTTATGTGGGGATTTCCAGTTATCCGGCGGAATTGACCCGGTCCGCCGCCCGAATCTTGCGCAATTTGGGAACGCCCTGTTTGATTCACCAACCGAGTTATAATCTGATAAACCGGTGGATCGAGCCGGATCTGCTGGGGGTACTGGAGAAAGAAGGCATCGGGTGCATCGGGTTCTGTCCGTTGGCGCAGGGGTTGTTGACGGATAAATATTTGAATGGCATACCCGAAGGATCCCGGGCGGCGAAGCCGCATGGGTTTTTAAAGCCGGCCCATATTACCGCCGAAACCCTGGCCATTGTGGCCCGGTTGAACGAATTGGCGCGGGCCCGCGGACAGAGCCTGGCGCAGATGGCGCTGGCCTGGGTGTTGCGCCATGGCGGGATGACCTCCGCCCTGATCGGGGCCAGTCGGGTGGAGCAGATCGAGGACGCGGTGGGCGCCTTGAAAAACACCGGGTTCACTTCCGACGAGTTGGTGATGATCGATGCCGCGGTGAAGGGGGGGTGAGGAGGGGGGGAGCAGGAACGGAGGCGGGTTCAGGCCTGTGTGACGGGAATCCGAATGCGTTCCGACCTGAACCCCGAACCCTGGGTTATCGCAGGAGGCGCCTTAGTCCTGCTTCCGACTGCCGGCCTTATTTCTTATACCGGAAAGCCACGCCGTCCACATTGGATTTGACCTTGGTGATGATCCCGAGGCAGATGCAATTGTAATGGGTATCCCACATGATGTTCATGACGCCATCGCAAGTCGGATAGGCGGCTTTGGCGGCGCGCATCAAGGTTCCATAGCCGTTGTCGCCCTGGCAGAGGATGCCCAGGATGGACTGGCTTTCGGAAGTGGCGCTGACGGGGCCGAGGATTTCGATGTCACTGCGGTCGAAATTAAATTTAACGGCGGGGGCCTGGTACATGGAGGGATAGGTGGTTTCAGTCAGGATCATGGCCGGTTGTGCGCCTCCGGGCGGAGGAGCCCACACGCCAGCACATCCTGATAGAATGACCAAACCGGCGACACCCAGCAGAAGACCGATGACTTTTTTCATGACACACCGCCTTTTCGTTCGGGATCACCCCGCGACTGTTATCTTCAAGATCGGTCTTAATTTGTAGGCCGTTGACGCGGGGGCGTCAATCTTAAATTGAAGATCCGTTGTGAACGGGCGCATTTGCGATTCGGTGCAAATTCGCCTATTCCCTTAATTAACACCTTGGTGGGGCTTCGCCCACAACCCGATTCCCCGTTGGTGTAGGCCGGGCCTCAGCGCCCGGCGTCAGCGGATCCAGCCCGCTTCATCTTCAGACGCCCGCCACAGAGATACTATGCAGGGACATGATCAACCATTAAAGTTGAAGGGTGTGTTGTTATATAAACCATCAACCCAAGGAGGCGGAGTCATGTCCCTGCAAGAAAAAAGTCTATTCGTAGCGATGGAATTGAGCAACAAAAAATGGAAGCTGGTTTTCGGAGAAGGGAGCGTGGAACGGGAACGAACCCTGCCCGCGCGCCAGGAAGAGATGTTACTTCGAGAAGTGGTCTGGGCAAAAGAGAAACTGGGTTTGGCGGTCGACGCCCCCGTGGTGTTCTGTTACGAAGCAGGGCGGGATGGGTTTTGGATTGATCGAATGTTGAAGAAGCACGGATTTAAGAACTACGTGATGGATCCGGCCAGTATCGAGGTGCCCCGGCGATCCCGCACCCGGAAGACGGATCGACTGGATGCCCACAAGCTTTTGAAGCTCCTGTTGCGCCGGGAACTGTGGGGCGAACGGGGGACTTTTTCCACCGTCCGGGTTCCCAGTGAAGAGCAGGAATCTGAAATGCGGATTCACCGTGAGCGGGAGCGATTGGTTAAAGAACGCACCGGACACCGGGCCCGGATGAAGTCGATCGGCGTGTTGCATGGGGTTGACCTCCGCAATCCGGCCACGGTGGTGATCGACCAATTGCAGACCTGGGAGGGGAAGCCGTTACCTGAGCTTTGGATCACCGAGTTAAAACGAGAACAGCAACGGTTGTGTCTGGTGGAAGAGCAGATTAAAGGTCTTGAGAAGCATCAGGTTGCCGCCTTGGCTCAAGCCCCGACCCCAGCTTTACAAAAGGCCCGTAAGTTGTCGCGTCTCAAGGCGGTGGGGCCTCAGAGCAGTTGGGTGCTCAGTCATGAGTGCTTCGGCTGGCGGACCTTCGCCAATCGCAAGCACCTCGGATCGTTTGCGGGACTGACCGGCACCCCCTTTGATAGCGGCGAGACGTTGCGCGAGCAAGGAATCAGTAAAGCGGGTAGCGGACGGGTGCGCATGACGATGATCGAATTGGCTTGGAATTGGGTCCGATGGCAGCCGAAGAGTGCCCTAACTCACTGGTTTATCGAACGATATGTCCGCGGGGGGACCAGCCGTTCCAAGCGTAAAGGCATCGTTGCGGTGGCCCGAAAACTGCTCGTGGCCCTCTGGAAGTACTTGGAATATGGCCTTGTACCGGAGGGTGCGGTTCTCAAAGCATAATGGCGCGACCCCCGCCCGGGGGCCGACCCAGAAGGAGTTTAAGGCGGTGAAGTTGTCTCACAAGGATGTTCAGGAAAACGGGCCCGCCCTTGGTGCTCATCACACCGGTTTCAGAGATTGTTTTTCCTGGTTATTTCGGCTGAATGAGTCTTTTTGACGTATGCAGCATTTTGTTCAGGGCTTCGGCCCTAACGGATAGAAGGTTGTCCAGCCATAGGTGGCTTGGAGCCCACATCAGCCGAATCATCCTCGGATGCGACTGCCGAATAAAAAAATGAATCTGGCCCGAACAATCGGTGTTCACCGGGCAACGGCCGCCCGGCTCGGCGTGCGACGGCCACACCTGCGACGAGCGGGGTGCGCCCATTCTCGGCGCGGCCGTCGGTCCGAGCCAGGCTCACCGCACGGTCCATAGCAAAACAACAATAGGATACGAATGAAAACAACAGCATAAGAAAAGAACCCCAAACAAATAGTTGACGTGAATCCTCATAGAAGGGCGGGCCGACATCAATAGAAAACGGTTGGTGTACACGCCCTTATAAACGTTTTCGATGCACCGAATCACAGATGCGCCGTATGAACCCCGATAGAAAAACGTGCATCCGTCGCAGAAATGGTATAAATTGAGAAATTGATGATGTTTATTGGGGAGATTTAGGATCATGACTGAAACGAATGATGAATTCCGGCAACAGCGACTGAACAACCTGCAAAAACTCGAATCGTTGGGGTATCCCGCCTACGGAGGGGTGTTTCCCCGTACCGGGCGACTGGCGGATATTCGCGCCGCATTTGTTGAAAATCTGGAAGTCCGCGCCGCAGGGCGGGTGATGATGCTCCGCGATATGGGCAAGAGTATTTTTGTGGATCTCCGCGATGGGTCCGACCGGTTCCAGGTCTACATTCAGAAAAACCATCTGGGCGATGCCCCGTTCGAAGCCTTTAAATATGTCGATCTGGGCGATCATGTCGGGGTGGAAGGGACCCTGTTTGTGACGCGGACGGGCGAGCCGACCTTAAAGGTTGCGCGATGGACCCTGCTGTCCAAGGCCCTGCGGCCGTTGCCTGAAAAATGGCATGGATTGCGCGACACCGATGCGCGATATCGCCAACGATATCTCGACCTGCTGGTGAATCCGGAGGTGCGCACGTTGTTCGACCAGCGGACGCGGATGATTCGCGAGATTCGCACCTACCTGGCGGATCGGGGGTATATGGAGGTGGAGACGCCCATGATGCAGCCTCAGGCGGGGGGGGCGGCCGCGCGGCCGTTTGTGACCCGCTACCATGCCCTGGATGCGGATATGTATTTGCGGATTGCGCCCGAATTGTATCTCAAGCGGTTGCTGGTGGGCGGATATGACAAGGTTTTTGAGTTGAACCGTAATTTTCGGAATGAGGGATTGTCGCGGACGCACAACCCGGAATTCACGATGATCGAGATGTATGAGGCCTATGGGGACGTCCGGACCATGAAAGAGCTGGTCACCGGCTTGATTACGACCGTGGCGGAAAAAGTCTGCGGAACCCTGAAAGTCGGGGAAGGCGAAACCGCGATCGACCTGACGCTTCCCTGGCGCGAAGCGCCCTACCGCGAGTTGATTCGGGAACGGATGGGCGCCGATTGGTATGAGCTGGACCCGGCGGCGGCCGCGGCGCGGGCGACGGCGGCGGGGGTAAACCCGGAGCCGGGCTGGACGCATCTGGAGATCAGCCATGAAGTGTACGAGAAACTGATTGAAAAGAGTTTGCGCAATCCGACGTTTGTAACCCGCCTGCCGGCCCAACTGGTCCCTCTGGCCCGCCGTTGCGCCGACGATCCCAGCCTGGTGGATGTGTTTGAACTGGTGATCGGTGGCAAGGAGATCGCTCCGGCGTATTCCGAGCTCAACGATCCGCTGGAGCAGCGCCGGCGTTTTGAGGAACAGGCGGGGACGGAACGCCAGACGATCGATGAGGATTTCCAGTTGGCGCTGGAACATGGCATGCCCCCGGCGGGGGGAATGGGGATCGGGATTGACCGCCTCGCGATGACGCTTTTCGCGCAGGAAGCGATCCGGGATGTGATTCTCTTTCCGCAACTGAAGCCCCGCGAATAACCGGGTGGAGAGCTTTGCATGATGTTGCCCTTTTCGTTGTTTTTAGCCCTCAAATATCTGAAGCCGAAACGGTCCTATTTTTCGGTGATCACGATTATTTCCGTGCTGGGGGTTTTGCTGGGGGTGGCGGTTCTAATCATCGTGCTGTCGGTCATGAGCGGATTCGATGAGATGTGGCGCGAGAAGATTTTGGGCTTCAATGCCCATGTGACCGTGGCGCGGCGCGAAGGGATCGACGATGTCGCGGCCACGATGCGGGCGGTGTGTGCCGTACCGGAGGTTGTGGCGGCGGCGCCGACGATCGAAGGTCCGGTGGTGATCCAGCATCAGGGGCGGATTTACACGCCGGTTCTGCGCGGGGTCGATCCCCAATTGGAGCGGGGCGTCAGCGCGATTCCCACTTCGATGGTGCGCGGGGTTTTTGATCTCAGCGATAACGGGGTGGTGATCGGGAAGGACCTGGCGGAACGGATGGGGGTCCGGCCGGGCGACACCCTGCTGGTGAATGCGCCCCGCTCCTTCATGTCGAAAGACGAAATCCACCTGCCCGAAGAACTCGTGGTCCGGGGGATTTTCGAGGTGGGGATGTGGGAATACGATATGGGGTTTTTGCTGACCTCGTTGGCGATGGCTCAGGAGTTGAACGGACTGGAGACGGAGGCCCTGACCCTGCGGGTGATGGTACGTGATCCCTACCGGGCGTATCAGGCCGCGACCGAGATCCGCCGGAAACTGGGGCCGGATTGGTGGGTGGAGACGTGGATCGACCAGAACCGCCAGCTCTTCAGCGCGTTGCGGGTCGAAAAGAACATGATGTTTTTTTTGCTGATTTTCATTGCCGTGGTGGCGGCCTTCGGGATCACCAATACCCTGATTACCGTAACGATCCAGAAGACGCGCGAGATCGGCCTATTAAAGGCGATGGGCTGTTCCAACCGGACCATAACCGGGGTGTTTTTCTGGCAGGGTTGGTTGCAAGGCATGGTGGGGACCGGGGCCGGGATTCTGACCGGGCTGTACATTCTGCACGAACGCAATCATTTGATGCACTGGCTGTCCGACACCTTTCACCTGGAGTTGTTCCCCAAGGAACTCTACCGCCTGACGGAGATTCCGGCTAAAACGTCAGGTAGCGATGTGGCCATTGTAGCGTTTTCAGTGATTATCATCTGTACCCTGGCCGGCCTGATTCCGGCGCATCGGGCGGCCCGGTTGGATCCGGTTCAGGCTCTGCGCAATGAATAATCAGGGATGGGGACAAGGAGGCGTTGTGTCTTGGGTTCTGGAAACAAGTGAGGTGCGAAAAACCTACCGGATGGGGTCGACCGATCTGGAGGTTTTAAAGGGGGTTTCACTCGGCATCGCCGCCGGTGAAACGGTGGCTATCATGGGCCCGAGCGGAGCGGGAAAAAGCACATTATTGCACATTTTGGGGGGCTTGGACCGACCGACGGCGGGACGGGTGATGTTGGAGGGGCAGGATTTGTATGCCCTGCCCCCCCCGGCGCGCAATGCGATCCGTGCCGAACGGATTGGGTTTGTATTTCAGGGTTTCCATTTATTGCCGGAGCTGGATATTGTGGAGAATGTAATGGTGCCGGCTCTGATCCGAACCGGCGGTTGGCGGCGCCGGACGGTTGAGCGGCGCCGGGCCGAGGACCTGCTCGACCGGGTGGGGTTGGCTGCTCGCCGGGGGCATCGGCCGACCGAATTGTCGGGCGGCGAGCAACAACGGGTGGCTTTAGCCCGGGCGTTGATGAATGGACCGGATGTGGTGCTGGCGGATGAGCCCACGGGCAATCTCGACACCCACACCGGGTTCCAGGTGTTGGATTGCCTGTTTGAGTTGACCTCCGACCGGCATCACACGCTCATCATGGTGACCCATAACGAGCAGGTGGCGGCCCGGTGTCGTCGCACGATCCGGATGGTGGACGGGTTGATTGCGGTTCCGGGGTGACGGCGGATGCGGAGGGGTGGCTGGGAGGCAGGCAATGCGTTTGATGGTTTATAATTTACGGTACTGTGCGGGGACGGGAATCGGCTTTCATTTTCCGTTTCCCGGGAGCGGGTATTTGCGCCGGACCACACGCAATCTGTCGCGGATTACCGCGTTCATCAAGGCCCAGAATCCGGATATTGTCGCGTTGACCGAAGTGGACAGTGGATCCTTCCGGTCCTCCCGCCTGAATCAGGCGGCGGTCATAGCCCGGGAATTGGGCCATTATCATTGTTACGCGACGAAATACGGCCAGGGCTCCATCATCCGTTCCCTGCCGATTTGGAACAAGCAATGCAATGCCTTTTTGACCCGGGATACTGTGCGAGGCGAGCGGTTTCATTATTTTGCGCAGGGAATCAAGCGGTTGGTCATCGAGTTGGAATTGGATAATCTGGTGGTTTTTCTCGTGCATTTGTCGTTGAAATTCAGGCACCGGCATGGCCAGTTGCGGGATTTATGCGCGTTGGTCAAGGCGGTTAAAAAGCCCTGCATCGTGGCCGGAGATTTCAACGCCCTGTGGGGAACGCGGGAGATCGAGCTGTTCACCGAAGCCACTCGGCTGAAGAATGCCACACCCGTTGAGACTCCCACCTATCCGAGCTGGTCTCCGCGGCGGCAGCTGGATTTCATCCTGCATTCGCCGGAGATTCGGATTTCCAATTTACAGGTTCCCCACGTCATGTTTTCCGATCATTTGCCCCTGGTGTGCGAATTTGAGGTCGAGGGGGGGGCGGGGGGTTAATTTTCGGGTCAAAGGACAAAGTGAATTAGACTTTGGCAGGGTAAATGCGCCGGGGTCTCGTTTAGTCTATCCGAAACCGGGCATTGATGCGGTGGTTTTGGGTATAGGAAGCCGGTTGAGGCGAGTTCCACCTGTGAAGGGGGCAG